>NZ_JBDJNU010000008.1:0-126344 GCF_039674585.1 Stenotrophomonas lacuserhaii
GCTATGCGGGGCACGCGCAAGTACATCCATGTAGCTCTTCGCGGCTCCTGCCGCTCAAGGCCCCGCATAGCCTCCCCGCCCGGCCCTCCGACAGGTTCCGGTGGCCGCCAGCCGCGTAATGAAAAATGAAAAGCGGTAGCGCATACCCATGGTCGGCGAGCGCAGCGGGCCGTTGGCGGGAACATTCCGCCGACCATGGGTCGGCGCTACCGAAGGTCCATGGCCACCATGGACCTGTCGAAGGTGGGGCGGGGTGGGTTCGTGGGAACGCTCATCCGCATGGATGCGGATGGCGAGCCTACAGGGACGTACTTGCGGCGATTCCCACGAACCCACCCCGCCCCACCAACAAGCAGCCCCGCAGCTGTTGCGGTTGATGTTGACGGACAAAAAAAAACGACCCGCTTGCGCGGGCCGTTCGAACGACTTGAAATGCGCTCAGCACTCAGTGCTGGTGGCCGCCATCGCCGTGCACGTGGCCGTGCTGGATCTCTTCTTCGCTGGCTTCGCGCACGTCGATGATCTCCACGTCGAAGTGCAGGTCCTTGCCCGCCATCGGGTGGTTCAGGTCAACGTCGACCACGCTCATCCCGACCTTCTGCACCGTCACCGCGCGCGGACCGAAGTTGGTCTGCAGCACGACCTGCGCACCCGGCACCAGCTTCTCCTTGCCGAAATGCTTCTTCGGCACGCGCTGGGTCAGGCCCTCGCGACGCTCGCCGTAGGCATCGGCCGACGCGACGTCCACGCCGAAGATGGCGCCGGCTTCCTTGTCTTCCATGGCCTTTTCCAGGCCCGGGATGATGTTGCCGTGGCCGACCAGGATCGCCAGCGGCTCACGGTCCTTGGATGACTCGATCGGCTCCTGGCCGACTTCGGACACGGTGTAGTGGAAACGGACGACGCGGTCTTTTTCGATCTTCATGCGCAACTCTGTCTGGTAACTGCCAAGGGCAGGCGGTGGGGGCGGGTTGCCGCCCGACGGGTACGCCGCCATCATGACGGCCTATCTGAGGTCGCGCATTATCCGGAGATCACGCACATGACGCCAGTTTCGACCGGACTGCGCCGTCGCGCCGCCGCCCTGATGCTGCTGATGGCGACCGCCGCCCTGGCCGCCTGCGGTGGCGGAAAGACCAGCCGCCCTGCCCCCCCGCCGCCCTCCACCCAGGTCTGGCCGAGCACCTCCCCCGCCAATCCGCAGGTCGCCAATGCCGTGCTGATGCGCGCCATCGGACTGGTCGGCACGCCTTACCTCTATGGCGGCAACACGCCGGAATCGGGCTTCGACTGCAGCGGCCTGGTCACCTATGTCTACCGCGAGATGGTCGACCTGAAGCTGCCGCGGACCTCGCGCGAACTGGCCGCCGTGCAGGGCCCGAAGATCGACCCGCAGCGTCTGGCGACCGGCGACCTGGTGTTCTTCGGCAGCCGCGGCAACGTCAGTCACGTCGGAATTTATGTAGGGGAAGGCCGCTTCGTGCATGCGCCAAGTTCTGGTGGAACTGTCAGGTTGGATTCCCTTGGCGGGCACTATTGGAAAGACCACTACACAGGAGCGAAACGCGTCCTGCACTAAGCTGAACAGGGGAAATGATCCAAAACGTGATGCACATCACAATGGAACAAACGAAACTTTAACGAAATTTGTACTTGTTCCACGCTTTGGCAGGGCATGATTGCCCATCGCTTCCAACCCTGTGACCGCCGAGTGACGACCGACGAACTGATGTGTGAAGGCCAGCGCGCCGTGAATTCACCCCGCCTGACCCAGCGCATCAAGCGCGCCACCCTGCTCTCCCTTGCCCTCGTGCTCACCAGCGCGCCGGCCTGGGCACAGAACGCACCGGCCACCCCGGCCACTGCCGAAGCCGCCATCGCCGTTGTAAAAGCCAAGACCGAACCCGCACCGACGCGCAGCCGCGCCGATGCCGCCGCCAGCGCCACCCTGGCTGCCCTGCTGCCGCACCTTGCAGCCAATGACAGCATTCCGCTGATGGACCGTTCGGCGATGGTTGCCGGCGATCTCAGCCGCCTGCTCGCCAACTACGACACCAGCGCATCGGGTTCGATCGTGGTCGGCGGCGCCGAAGAGAACGGCAAGATCCAGTCCGTCCTGCGCCGCGCGATGACCCTGCTGGGCACGCCGTACCGCTGGGGCGGCAACACCCCGGACAGCGGCTTCGACTGCAGCGGTCTGGTCGGCTACGTGTTCCGCACCGCCCTGGGCGTCGAGCTGCCGCGCGTTTCCCGCGACATGGCCAGCGACCGCAACAACCAGCTGATCGCCGACCGCACCGCGCTGACCGAAGGCGACCTGGTGTTCTTCGGCCGCAAGGGTCGCGTGGACCACGTCGGCATCTATGTCGGCGAAGGCCGCTTCCTGCACGCGCCGAGCACCGGCAAGGACGTCCGCGTGGACACCCTGCTGACCGGCTACTGGGGCAACAAGTTCATGCAGGCGCGCCGGGTCGAGCTGTAAGCCCGCCATACCGCGCCGCATGTTGAAAGCCGCTGCTCCGCAGCGGCTTTTTTCATGGCCACTGTGCGATGCCATGGCCGCTGCCGGCTGCCAACCGCGTTTGCATCGGTATCCCCGGAATGGATCCGGCGGCGGTCGGGCAGCCATGTCCGTCCGGGATGGCGGCGTGGGGGCGGCACGCACGTGTTCCTGAGTCGTCAGCCGCCCCTCTACAAGGACAGGTGAGGCATGGCGGCGGTCTCGGAGATTCAGTCACGGTGTGTGATCTGGTTTGGCCATCCCCTGGTGGCCGAACGCGCGGCATTGGCAGCGGCCGGTTGGCAGGTGCGCAGCGTGGATCCGCTCAACGCCCAGGCCGTCGGCCTGCGTGCCCGCGACCAGCTGGTCGGCGTGATAGACCTGCGCCAGATCCCCGCCGATGCGCTCGGCGCGGTGCAGGAGTGGATCCAGCAGCACGACCACCTGCCGCTGCTGGCCGCGTTGCCGGGCGGCATCACTGCCCCCCCGCCCAGCTGGCAGCCGTTGCTGGACGCCTGCCCGCATCGTTACGTGATGCCACAGGACCTGGCCGGGCTGGTGGACCACCTGCAGCGCGACGAGCCGGATACCGCCAGCGTGGCGGACAGTCCGGCGCAGCGGCTGATCGGTGACAGTCCGGCGCTGTTGGCCACCCGCGCGGCCCTGTTCAAGTTCGCCCCGGTCGACCTGCCCGTGCTGGTCACCGGCGAAACCGGTACCGGCAAGGAACTGGCCGCGCATGCGCTGCACGCGATGTCCGCGCGCGCCGATCATCCCTTCATGGCGGTCAACTGCGGCGCGATCCCGGCCAACCTGGTCCAGTCGGAACTGTTCGGACACGAGCGCGGCGCCTTCACCGGTGCCGCGCAACGGCGCCTGGGCCTGTTCGAAAGTGCCAACGGCGGCACCGTGTTCCTGGACGAGGTCGGCGACCTGCCGCTGGATGCGCAGACCAGCCTGCTGCGTGTACTCCAGGAAGGCACCATCGAACGCGTTGGCAGCAGCCAGCCACTGCGGGTGGACGTGCGCGTGCTGGCCGCTACCCACGTGGACCTGGAACAGGCGGTCGCGCAGGGGCGCTTCCGCCGCGACCTGTTCTATCGCCTCAACGTGCTGCGGCTGGCGATGCCGGCGCTGCGCGAACGCAGTGGCGACGTGCTGGTACTGGCCGAACATTTCCTGCGCCAGTTCCGTGCCCGCCACCCGGGCCGCGCGCGTGGCTTCAGCAGTTGCGCGCGCCAGGCGATGCAGCGCTTCGACTGGCCGGGCAACGTGCGCGAGCTGCTCAACCGCGTGCAGCGCGCGGCGATCGTCGCCGACGGCGAGCTGATCGAACCGGCCGACCTGGACCTGGTGGCCACCCTGCCGGCCGCCGCCCGTGCCCTGCTGCAGGATGCCCGCGAACAGGTGGAACGCGAGCTGCTGCTGCAGGCGCTGCGCGAACACGAGTTCAACGTGTCCGCCTGCGCACGCCACATGCAGGTCTCGCGGGTCACCGTGTACCGGCTGTGCCGCAAGCACCAGGTGGAACTGCCGGCGCTGCGCTGAAGCCCTGCAGGCGTCGAGTCGCCTCGACGCCATGCCCAGGCTCACAGCATGTACGGCACCTTGAAGGCCAGGGTGAAGTCCGGCGCATCCGGGGTCAGCCCGATGCCGAGCAGGCTCACCAGCGTGGTCTTCTGGTTCAGCGCATAGGTGACGCCCAGGTTGAACGTCGCCGCATTGGCATCGCTGCCGATCACCTTCATCCACTGGCCGTTGCGGTAACGGGTGGACGCGCGCGCGCTCAGCTTGTCACTGAAGGAAATGCTCAGGCTGGTGCGCTCGTTGAACGCGAACGCCACGCCGGCACCGAAGTAGTAGGAGTAGCCGAGCTTCACGTCACCGGGGTTGACCGTATCCGGGTTGCCATCGAGGTCGTCGAAGCTGGCTTCGAAGGAATGGATGTAGCCGGCGTTGGCGAACAGGATCGCCGGGTCGGCGGTCTTGACGATCGACAGGCCCACGTTGGCCTGCCACACCCCGTTACCGGTGGGCTGCTCCTTGGGCACGGCGAAGCGGATGTAGTCATCGTCATCGCGCTCCAGCACGGTCCAGTCCACGCCATAGGGCTCACGCCCGGTGGGCGCGGTCACGCCCGCGGTCAGCACCGTCTCCGGCTTCCAGCCACGTTCGCCGAACAGCCGATAGTTGGCGCTCAGGCCGATGTCACCGATGCCGTTGCCGCTGGTCTCCTCTTCGGCCACCGCCGCCGCTGATCCGCCCGCACCGCCCTTCTGGTAGACCGTCCTGCGCGCCACCCACGGCACGTCCATGTTGACGGTCAGGTTGGGGCTGACACCCCAGCGCGCGGCCAGGTTGTAGGTCAGCGAATCGGATTCGACGTTCTCGATGCCGATGTTGCCGAGGAAGATCGCATCCAGGGCGAGGAAGCCGTTCAGGGTCAGCTGCTTGCGGTCATAGCGGGCGTAGGTGAGGCTGTTTTCGAGGGTGAAACGCCGCGAGAACAGCGCCTGCTGCTGCTGTTTCACATCGTCCACGCTGCGCCGCGCCGCCTGCTTGGCCTGCTGCGCTTCCGCTGCGCTGCTGGCGTAGCCGCCTTCGGCCCCGGCGGTCGCCGTGGCCGGCGCGCGTGCCGGTTCGGGTGGCAACGGCGGCCCCTGCTGCGCCACGCCGCCGGCCTTGCCGGACAGCCGCGCCTGCATGGCCTGCACCTGCATGTCCAGCTCACGCAGGCGTCGTACTTCCTGCGCGTAATTGGCCTTCAGCGTTTCCAGCTGGGCCATCAAGGCCTGCACATCGACGTGCTCGTTGCCGGTCGCCGGGGCCGGCTGGGCGTGCGCATTGTCGGCGAACACGATCCAGGCCAGCGCCACCAGCGCCAGCGGGGTGATGCGGTGATTGGTGTGCATGTCCTTCGTCCGTTGAGTGCCATCCCCCTTGCCGCGCCGCTGTTACTGGCCCGGCCCGATCCCGCGTGTCAGCGCCATCGCCTGGGCGATGTTCTGGGTCAACGGGGTATTGCTCGCCATGCTCTGCCTGACCAGTTCGATCTGCAGGCGGTTGCTGACCTGCTGTGCATTGCCGCCCAGCGCGATGGTCTGCCCGACGCTGCCGCTGCGGATCCATTGCTGCACCGCGCCCACGCCTTCCAGCTGCAGTTCCAGGCGGGCCTGGTTGTTGTCGAAGGACGCGGTGGCACTGGCGCCACCCTGCTGCGCGGTCGCGCTGCGTGTGCCGCTGTCGGCGACAACCGGCACCTCGCCATCGCGGATGGTCAGCGAGGTCACGTTGCGCGCACTGTTGTCATCCCCGGCCACCTGCACGCTCTGCACCAGCCCGGATGCATTGGCCAGCCCGCTGCTGTCCACGCTGGCAATGGGCGTGCTGGCGGTGTCGGCGGCCGTCTGCGGCAGCGGCGCGTCGGCCGCGGTGACGCTCACGGTCGGAGTGAAACTCACCTTCGGCGTACCGCCGTTGCGGAAGTCCATGCCCAACTGCAGCGCGCCTTCCATCGCAGCGCCGCTGGCGGCCTGCCACTGCGACGCCATGGTCACGCCGAACCAGGCGACGTTGTTGCCGCCTACGGTGTAACGCCCACGCATCAGGTTGAGTTCGGGATCTGGGATTTCGGTCAAGCCCTTGCCGCTGCGCTTTTCCTGCGCGTGCAGCGCAGTGGGCAACAGGACGGCCAGGGCGCTGGCAATGACGATGAGGCGCATGTTCATGGTGGAACTCCTTCAGAACAGGTCGGCGTGGCTGAAGCCGAAGTCGACCAGTTCGGCATCGGTGATGGGGCCTTGCCGCGCATACAGCGCGCGTGCACTGGGCCGTTCGCTGGGTTGCAGCAGCACGGTGTTGCGATCGAAATCACTGCCGATCACGATGAAGACCGCGCGTGACGGCCAGGCCTCCAGGAACTCCGCCAGCGGCACGCTGCGGTTGCCGAGGATCGGATCGGCCACTTCGACGAAATCGCCGCGGACTTGTTTCATGACCACGAAATGGCGGAACCCGCGTACGTCCATCAGCACCAGGCCGGGAACACGCAGGTTGCGCAGGCGGGCTTCGTCGACGCGGTAACCGCGTCCACGCATGCCCATCGATTCAACGTAACGCTTGATGTCCAGCAACGAAAAACCACGGTCGCGTACCAGGCTCTGGTCGGACACGTTCATCATCCCTTCGATCACCGTGGCCTCGTCGGCTTCCAGGTGATAGGCGTACTTGAGGATGGTGGCCAGCGCGGCGGCGCCGCAGCTGTAGTCGGTGTGCTGGCGGACCAGGTGGCGGAAGCGCCGCTCCTGCATGCTCTCCACGCGTTGCTGCAGCAGGCCGCCATTGGGCAGCACGCCACTGAAGGCCACGTCGCCGGCACGCAACGGCGCGGCGCCAGCCATCAGCATCAGCCAAGGCAACAACACGGTGGACCAGGAAACTCGCATTGCAACGGCTCCTTCCGAGGTAGGAGCCCCTGCCCCAAAGGGGGAGATGGGACAGGGGCTCCCGGGAGCCCGGTCATTGGCGGATGACCGGGTTTGTTGCGCTCAACGCAGCAAGCCTGCGAAAGCGGTCACGCCACGTATTACTCGCCGCCGCCGCCCGGGGTGCCGCCGCCGGTCGACGGCTGCGCCACGGCCAGGGCCAGGCTGTTGGCCTGCAGGTTGCCGGTACCGGAGGCCACGTTCACGCCGATGTTGCCCGACGCGTTGGAGAACGCACTACCGGACAGGCCAGCAGTGTTGGTCGCATTGACCGCCACCCAGCGCGAGGTCCGCACGGTGCCACTCAGGCTGGCATAGAGGTCGGCCACGCCCAGTTCGACGAACTGGCTGGTGCCTTCCTCGTCCGTGTCGAAGGCGATGCCGCCCACGCCGTCGCGGTACGGGTTGTCGGTAGCGTTCTGGATCTCGTTGTCCAGGTCGATGTGGCCGGTGCTGTCACCGCTGGTGTGCGGCAGTGCGCCGTCCCAGGTATCGAGGTAGTAGTTGTCCTGCTGGTAGGCGTTGCCGGTACCTTCATAGGTGCCTGCACCGAAGGCCAGCGTTGCACCCGCCACACGGCCACGCAGGGTGACTTCGGTGGTGTCACTGAAGCGCTGCACGTAACCGGCGTTGGACACCGAATTTCCGCTGGACACCTGGTTGGACGAGATGCTCGACTGCGCCATGGCGGCGGTGGCGACCGAAGCCGCCAGCGCGTTCTTCTGCGCGTTGTTGTTGCCCGAAGCCACGTTCACGCCGATGTTGCCGGCGGCGCCGGAGAACGCATTGCCACCCAGGCCGGCGGCATTGGTGACGCCTTCGTTGAGCGTGGTGTTGCCGCCCACCGCCTGGTGGACGAACACTTCCGCATCGGCCATGCCGAAGCTGAAGGAGGCATCGGCGGCAGACAGCGACGCGGCGTTGTCCTGTGCGTTGTTGTCACCGGCGGCGACGTTGAAGCCCAGGTTGCCCGATGCACCGGACGCCACGTCATCGGAAATCGACGCGGTGTTGTCCAGCATCTCGTTGGACGCTTCGTTGGCGCTGATCGACTGACGGTTGTCGATGACCGCGATGGCGGCGGAGTCGAGATCGATGTCGCCGGTGATCTGCGGATCACCCGAGAAGCTGATGTCCGAGCTCAGGCGCAGGTCCTTTTCCAGGTTCACGTCCACACCGTGGTTGTTCTTTTCCTTGCGCTCGTCGGCCGAGATGTTGCTGGTCTCGTTGACCGATACGTCGCGGGTGTGGTCGACGTCGGAGTAGTCGACGTTGGAACGGCTGGTGTTGGTCGTGGTGCTGGAATAACGCACGTTCGAGGTGGTGTTGGCGGTGTTGTCGGTGGTGCTGGTGTTGTTGGTGGTGTTCGTGTTGCGGGTGGTGTTGCGCACCACGTTGCGGGTGTCGTTCACCGTGTCCGTATCGGTGTCGGTATTGCTGGTCACGTTGTTGCGGGTGACATTGCGGGTGTCGTTCAACGTCCAGTTTTCATTGACGTTGTGGTTGTGGTTGATGGTGGCGCTTGCGTTCTGGTCATCCGCCGCGTGTGCGGTGGCGACCACGCCTGCGATGGCCATGGCGAGTACAGTCCCTTTCACGATCGCTTTCATGGTGCCTTCTCTCTCATCAGTGGTGTAACGGGTGGGTACCACTCACGGGTTGCCGTGCACGGACATACCGAGAAGGTTGGCCGTGTCATTTCCTGCGCCCGCGATCTGATTGAGTTGCAGGACACCGTCGAACCCCTGCAGTGCCGACGCTGCCACGCCGACGCTGCGGGTGCCCGCGGCCAGGCCGTTGCCGGCCCTGCCCTGCCCCCCTGCTGACGCGGTCACGCGCGATTCGGCCAGGGCCTCATCGTCGGACTCGCGTATTCCTTCCCGGGCCAGCGTCGCGCGCACCACGTTCATGCTGGTGTTGGCGATGCCGCTGGCCTGGTTGATCGTTGCGATGCCACTGGCGCCCTGCAGGGCCTGGCCATCGATGTGCGCGCTGGCATGCAATGGGCCATCCAGCAGCACGCTGTTGCGCGATGAGGTGCTGCGTGCATCGATGTCCACACGGGCTTGGTCGCCTTGCGCCATGCCGACCAGATTGGCCTGGGTGTTGATATCACCGGCCACCTGGTTGACCGCGATGGCGCCACTGGCGCCGGCCAGCGCGCGGCCGTCGATGCGCGACTGGTTGAGGTAGCCGAGCATGCCGGCGTAGTCGTCGGCCTGGGCCAGCGCCGGCAGCAGCAGGCCGACGACCAGCAGCACGTGCGTCTTCACTTGCCACCCGCCGGGGCACCCATCGGGAACTGCGCCAGCGCGCCGCGCACCGTATCGCCGATGCCGCGCGTGGTGTTGCCGACCGCGCCCAACGGGCCGCTCATCGCCCCGCTGATCTGGTTGCCGGAGATGATGCCGCCGTTGGAACTGCCGAGCCGTCCGACCGCCCCGCCCAGCGCGGTGCTGGTGACCCGTTCGACGGTGGTGGTGCCGGCGGTGGCCGGCGCGGCGGCCTGGCTTGCACCCAGCCCGGCGAAGTCATCATCGCTGAGCTCGGCCATGCCGGTTGATGTCCCCAGCGCCGCGCCGATTTCGCGCTGCGGCGATGGGTCGGCGATCAGCGCCATGCCCGGAGGCGCCGGCCTGTACGCGGTGCGGGCGTGCACATCGCGCAGCAGCACCATCTCACCCGGCCTCGGCGTGACGCCCTGGCGGGCACCGGAGGCATGCACCAGCGCAGGGCATGCGGCCAGCGCGACCACGCTGGCTACCAGGAATATCCCGCGCTTCGTGCTGCTGTCCATGCCGCTCTCCCGTGACGTATGGGGAGGGGGAACGCAGCTTTCGTGCCAAGTGCGCGGGGCCCTGAAACAAAGGGATTCCGGCTGCAAACAAGGGGCCCGCTGGACGCCCACCGTTACACTCCGGTTGAACGCAGGGGGCGCCTGAATCCGCACGGAGGCCCACTGCGATTGCCCGAAGCGGGGGTGTAACGGACCTGTTACAGGTCATGACACAACCCGGCACGCCCCCGCTTCAGGTACCGGCCATGCCTCGGTAGTGACGGCCGCTGGCCGTCAACCCGTGTTGGGTGGGTGCTTGGGTGGGTGCTTGGGTGGGTGACGACCCTTGGTGGTCACCCGAATGCCATGGAGCAGTGAATAACCACCGTCGGCAACCCCCGGAACGCCTCACCCACCGGAGGTCGTCACCCACCCGATCGTCCGGCCATTGACGGCCAGCGGCCGTCACTACCCTATGCACGACCCTCACGCCCGCGGCGCGGGGTCCGGGTCATCGATACCCACGTTGGTCGACGGGTTGTCGTACACGCTCTGGTCCAGCAGTCCGGTCTCCTTGGCCACCAGCACCGGCACCAGCATCTGCCCGGTGACGTTGGTCATCGTGCGCATCATGTCCAGGATGCGATCGATCGCATACAGATACCCGATGGTCTCCAACGGCAAACCGGCCGCGCTCAGCACCACCGTGGCCATCACCACCGCCGTGCCCGGTACGCCGGCGGTACCAAAGCTGCCCAGCACCGAAGCGATCAGCACGATCAGGTACTGCTCCGGCGACATCGGCACGCCGCTGTACTGCGATATGAACACCGCGCACAGCGCCGGGTAGATCGCCCCGCAGCCATCCATCTTGATGCTGGCCCCCAGCGGCACCGCGAACGAACCGTAGTCCTTGTTGACGCCCAGGTTGTGGGTGATCGAACGCAGCGCCACCGGCATCGCCGCGAAGCTGGACGAGCTGACGAAGGCCACCTGCATGCCCGGCGCGGCGCCGCGGAAGAACTTCAGCGGATTCAAGCCATGCGACAACAGCAGCGCGCTGTACACCACCACGATGTGCAGCGCGCAGGCGATGTACAGGGCCAGCACGAAGTTGCCCAGCGGCAGCAGCTTCTCGAAGCCGTAACTGCCGACCAGCCCGGCGATCAGGCCGAAGGTCCCGATCGGAGTGACTTCCAGCACGAAGCGGGTCACCTGGATCATGATCTCGCTCATCTGCCCGACCAGCTGGCGGGCCTGGCCGACCTTCTCGCCCAGCTTGACGATGGCAAAGCCCACCAGCCCGGCGAAGAAGATCACCGGCAGGATCGAGCCGCGACCTGCGGCCAACACGGTTTCGCCGGCCGCATTGACCCGCGTACCGATGCCACTCAGCGCGTAGAACACGTTGGACGGCACCACGTCCAGCAGCACCTGCACCACGCTGGGCACTTCGCGCGGCACGTAGTTGTGGGCCATCGCCAGCTGCAGGCCACCGGTGCCGGGCTGCATCACCGTGCCCACCAGCAGGCCGATGCCCACCGCCAGCGCGGCGGTGATGACGAACCACAGGAAGGTGCGGCCACTGAGCGCGGCGACCGATTTCTGCCCGTGCAGCGAAGAGATCGCATTGATGACCGCGAAGAACACCAGCGGCACCGCGATCATCTTGATCAGGGTCACGTACAGGTCGCCCAGCGGGCCGAACCAGGTTTCAGCCGCCGGCCCCATCAGCCAGCCGGCCAGGGCGCCAAGGACGAAGCCTGCGACCACGCGTTGCCAGAACGGGATGCGCAGCCAGGCAGAGACCAGCTTCATGGAAATTCCAGGGGGAGAGAACAATGCTCGCACCTTAGCCCAAGCGGGCCCGGCGTACGACCAGCCTGCGGACAAATCAGCGTGTCATCGGCATGCCTTGTCCACCCGGTCATAATGAAGACCTGTTTCGTTTCGTGAGGACGCGCTGTCCATGATCCGTACCACCTCCCTGCTCGCCGCCGCCGCCACCCTGCTGCTGGGCGCCTGTTCCAGCACGCCGCAGGCATCCAGCCCGGCCGGCCTGTCGATCAATGTCCCCACCGTGGCCCACCCGGATGGCGAGACCCCGCAGTGGTGGTACCGCAGTGGCGCGGCCCAGGCGGCCGGCAATGGCGCCATGAACGGCAAAGCCAGGAACGTCATCCTGTTCCTCGGCGATGGCATGAGCCTGACCACCGTGGCCGCCGCGCGCATCTTCGAAGGCCAGCGCAAGGGCGCATCCGGTGAAGAGAACCTGCTGTCCTGGGAGCACTTCCCGGCCACGGCGTTCAGCAAGACCTACAACGTCGATTCGCAGACCCCGGATTCGGCCGGCACCATGACCGCCATCACCACCGGGGTGAAGACCCACATGGGCGCCATCGGGGTCAGCGCGGGCAAGCGTCCGGACTGCGCCGACAGCCTGCAGAAGGGCCTGCTGAGCTGGCTGCAGCTGGCCGACAGCGCCGGCATGGCGACCGGCATCGTCACCACCGCGCGGCTGACCCACGCCACCCCGGCGGCCACCTACGCGCATTCGCCGGAACGCAACTGGGAAAACGATACCGACCTGACCGAAGAGGCCAAGGCCGCCGGCTGCAAGGACATCGCCCAGCAGCTGCTGACCACCTCGCGCTTCGGCCGCGGCCCGCAGGTGATCCTGGGCGGCGGGCGCGGCGAGTTCACCACGGTGGAAGAGCGCGATCCCGAGTACGACGACAAGGTCGGCCAGCGCCTGGATGGGCGCAGCCTGGTCAGCGAATGGCAGCAGGCCAACCCGCAGGGTGCCTACGTCTGGAATGCCGACCAGCTGAAGGCAGCGGCCAACGCGCCGGCGATCTTCGGCCTGTTCGAACCGGACCACATGCAGTACGAATACGAACGTGCCAACGACGCCGGCGGTGAGCCGAGCCTGGCCGAACTGACCCGCACCGCCATCGCCAACCTTTCCCGGGAAAAGCAGGGCTACGTGCTGATGATCGAAGGGGCGCGCATCGACCACGCCAACCACAGCGGCAACGCCTACCGGGCGCTGACCGATACCGTGGCGATGTCCGATGCGGTGCGCGTGGCCACCGAAATGACCCGCGACGACGACACCCTGATCATCGTCACCGCCGACCACTCCCACACCCTCAACTTCGTCGGCTACCCGGCGCGTGGCAACCCGATCCTGGGCAAGGTGAAGGACAAGGGCGGCGAAGACGGCCTGGGCGCGCTGGACCTGGCCCGCGACGGTGGCGGCCAGCCGTACACCACGCTGACCTACGCCAACGGCCCCGGCTTCACCGGCGCCACCAACCAGCAGCCGGCCGGTGCCAAGCGCTACCCGCACAACCCGTCCAGCTTCGACCCGGCCACCGGCCGTCCGGACCTGACCGCGGTGGATACCGAGCACCCGGATTACATGCAGGAAGCGCTGGTACCGGGCAAGAGTGAATCGCACGGTGGCGAGGACGTGGGCATCTGGGCGCGCGGCCCGGGCAGCAAGGCGATCCGCGGCACGCTGGAACAGAACGCGATCTACCACATGATCGTGCAGGCCACCCCGCGCCTGCGCGAGCGCCTGTGCCAGGCCGGCACCTGTGATGGCAACGGCGTTCCGGTGGAACTGCCGGCGCCGGCCAAGTTCGAGCGCACCACGCCCGCCCCCTGAGCGCGCAGCGGGGCTGGAGCAATACGAAGGCGGCGACCATACTGGTCGCCGCCTTTTTTCGACCTGCCCATGCCCCTGTTCCCTGCCCTCGCCGCTGTCGACACCCCCCTGCTGGTCGGCTACAGCGGTGGGCTGGATTCGACCGTGCTGCTGCACTGGCTGCAGCGGTCGGCCGCAGTGGCGGGCGTGGGCGTGCGCGCCGTGCACGTGCACCACGGGCTGCAGGCCGTGGCCGATGACTGGGCGCTGCACTGCCAGCAACAGTGCGACGCACTGGGCGTGCCGCTCCATATCCACCGCGTCAACGTGGATCTGCGCGCCGGCACGGGCATGGAGGCCGCCGCACGGCAGGCCCGGCGTACCGCATTCGCTGCCGAACTGCGCGACAGCGAGACGCTGGCGCTGGCCCAGCACCAGGATGACCAGGCCGAAACCTTCCTGCTGCGTGCCCTGCGCGGGTCCGGCGTGGATGGACTGGCGGCGATGGCGGCCGATTCAGTACTCGGCGCACATCGGCTGTGGCGGCCGCTGCTGGAGGTTCCGCGCAGCGCGCTGCTGGCTTACGCACGGCAGCATGCACTGCAGTGGATCGACGACCCCAGCAACGCCGACGACGGCCCGGACCGCAATTTCCTGCGCCTGCACGTGCTGCCGCTGCTGCGCCAGCGCTGGCCGCATGCCGGCCAGGCCTTGGCGGCCAGCGCCGCGCTGTGTGGCGACACACGGCTGATGCTGGACGAAGAAGACGAAGAGCTGCTGCAGCATCTGCAGGTGGCACCGCGCGTGCTGTCGGTGGAGCTGCTGCGGCAGGTATCACCGCAACGCCGTGCCCGTGTGCTGCGCCGCTGGGCACTTGCCCACGGCGTGCCCGCGCTGCCGTCCCGGGTGGTATCGCAGCTGGAGCACGAACTGCTGCCCGCCGCGCCGGATCGCGATGCGCAGGTGCGCTGGCAGCAGCACAGCATCCGCCTGTGGCGCGGTCACTGGTACCTGTTGCCGGCCGAATTGCCGCAGCTGCCGGCCGGTTGGCAGGCCACGTGGGATGGCCGCGCACCGCTGGCGCTGCCCGATGGCGGCCAACTCCGGTTGCACGGCGCGGCGGCATTCGAGGCACCGATGCGGGTGACGGGCCGGCAAGGCGGTGAACGCATCCAGCTGCCCGGCCGCCGCCACCAGCACGCGCTGAAGGACTGCCTGCAGCGTGAACACCTGGCCCCGTGGCGACGCCGCCAGCTGCCGCTGCTGTTCGCCGATGGCCAGCTGCAGGCCGCTGCCGACGTGGTGCTGTCCGCGCCGCTGCAGGCCTGGCTGCAGCAGCACGATGCCCAGCTGCACTGGCGTCCGGGCGGCTGGTGAATTGACCCCTGCGCGCGGGCCGTCCACACTTGTCGCATGGCTAAGAAAACCCCCGAAAACGCCTCCCCGGTAGCCCAGTTCGAGCAGTCGCTCGAGTCGCTGGAGCAGCTCGTAGAGCAGATGGAAACCGGAGAGCTCAGCCTGGAAGCTTCGCTCAGCGCCTACGAACGCGGCGTCGGCCTGTACCGCCAGTGCCAGCAGGCGCTGGAACAGGCCGAACTGCGCGTGCGCCTGCTCACCGATCCGGCCCAGCCGGAAAACGCAGAGCCCTTCGATCCGCCTTCCAATGACGGTTGAAGCGCGCTTCGCGCGCCTGCGCGATCGCATCGAAAGCCAGCTCGACGCCGCCCTGCCCTCGCCCGCCGACGCCCCGCGCCGGCTGCACCAGGCCATGCGCCATTCGGTGCTGGGCGGCGGCAAGCGCATGCGTCCGCTGCTGGTCCATGCGGCCGGTGAAGTGTTCGGCACCGACCCGCACCAGCTGGACGCCCCGGCGATGGCGGTGGAACTGATCCATGCCTATTCGCTGGTGCACGACGACCTGCCGGCGATGGACGACGACGCCCTGCGCCGCGGCAAGCCGACCACCCACATCGCCTTCGACGAAGCCACCGCGATCCTCGCCGGTGATGCCCTGCAGACGCGCGCTTTCAGCCTGCTGGCCGAAGCGGCGCTGCCTGCGGAACTGCGCGTGGCCTGCCTGCAGTCGCTGGCCCACGCCGCCGGCGCGGCCGGCATGTGCGGCGGCCAGGCGTTGGACATCGATGCCACCGGCCAACTGCAGTCGCTGGACGCGTTGACCCGCATGCATGCGCTGAAGACCGGTGCGCTGATCCGCGCCGCGGTGCGCATGGGCGCGTTGTGCGGCCACGCCCCGGCCGCGGACCTTGCCCGCCTGGATCGCTTCGCCGATGCGCTGGGCCTGGCCTTCCAGGTACGCGATGACATCCTGGACGTGGAAGCCAGCTCCGAACAGCTCGGCAAGACCGCCGGCAAGGACGTCGCGCAGGACAAATCCACCTTCCCGGCCCTGCTGGGCATGGATGGCGCCAAGGCCAAGCTGGCCGAACTGAGCGCGGTGATGGACGACGCCCTGGCCGCCTACGGCGAAGAAGCCAACGCCCTGCGCGCCCTCGGCCGCCTGGCCATAGAACGCGACCACTGACGACGCATTGGTGGGTGACGCCCCGCCCTGGTGGGTGACGACCGTTGGTCGTCACGCCTCACCACCCGGTCCATAATGCCCGACACCCCGCCAGCACCCCCCTAGCGAAAGGACGCCTAGACCATGCTGAGCCAGCACTTCCTGTTCTTCTTTGCCATGCTCGGCGCGTTCATGGGGCTAGGCCTGGCCAGCGTTCTCTGGTGGCGCGCCAAGGGCGAACCCACCCAGCGCTGGCTATCCCTGCTGGTACTGGCGGTCGGCGTGCGCACCGGCAAGTCCGTGGTGTTCCATTTCTGGCCGGACATCCCGCGCATCGCCCTGCAGCTCGGCCTCACCGCCTGTTTCCTGATCGGCCCCTGCCTGTACTTTCTCATCCGCTCCACCCAGGGCAACACGCCCGCCGCCAGCCGCGTGGACCGCTGGCATATCACCGCGCTGGTCATCATCACCCTGGCGGTGAACCTGTTCCTGCCCTACAAAGGAAACGATGTGCTGTGGCGCAACCTCATCACCCCCGGCATCAATTACGCCTGGCTGGCCTACCTGCTGCTGGCCACCGTCGAGGTCCAACGCCACCGCTCGCGCCTGGCGCGAAGCCCGTCCGGCCCGCTGCTGCTGGGCGCGCTGGCCGGCATCTGGTTGATCTGGACCGCCTACTACACCGCCGGCTACACCTCCTACATCGTCGGCGCGCTGTGCTTCACCTTCGTGCTGGTGTGCAGCGTGCTGGTCTACCTGCGGCTGCGCTCCGGGCAGGCCGCCATCGAGCCCTACCAGGACCGCCGCATCCCGACCGCCGAGGCAGCCACCCAGCTTACGGCGCTGGCCGAACTGATGGCCCGCGAGCGCCTGCACCTGGATCCCGGCCTGACCCTGCCGCGCCTGGCGCGTCGCATGGGCGTGCCGCAGACCCGGCTGTCGCAGGTCCTCAACGCCGACAACCAGACCACGTTCAAGCAGTATCTGGCGCAGCTGCGGGTGGCCGAAGCCAGGTCACTGCTGCTGCAGGTGCCGGTGAAGCCGCTGGAGATCGTGGCAACCGAAGCCGGCTTCCAGTCGATGTCGACCTTCCACAGCGCGTTCAAGAAGCACGAGGGCATCACCCCCGCCGCCTTCCGCAGCCGCGCCACCGACTCCGGGAACGCATTCCCGCACTCCTGAAACACGACGCAATACCTTGATCTGAAAGGGCTCACCTAACGTGCGGACTCCTTCCCGTGAGTCCGCACCATGTACACATCCCGCTTCATCCGCCCCCTGCTGATGCTGCTGCTGGCCGCCTGCCTGGGCGAGGTCAGCACGGTCCAGGCGGCCACCCCGCAGCGCATCCTGTTCGTGCTCTCCAGCAGCAAGGTCCACGGCAGCTCCGCGCTGCCGGCCAGCGTCAGCTTCGGCGAGGTCGTCGACGCATGGGATGTCTTCCACGAAGCCGGGTTTGCGGTGGACTTCGTCTCGCCCGATGGCGGGGCCGTGCCGATCCTGGATTCCTACGTCAGCGACGATGTGGCCGCCCGCCAGCAGGACCCGCGCATCATGTCGGGGCTGCGCAACACCACCACGCCCGCACAGGTTGATCCGTCGCTCTATCGCGCCGTGTATTACGTCGGCGGCAGCAACGCCATGTACGGCGTGGCTGAAAACCCGCAACTGCAGGGCATCGCCGTGCATGTCTACGAGCGTAACGGTGGGGTGGTGTCGGCCGTCTGCCACGGCACCGCCGGCATCGTCGACCTGACCCTCAGCGGCGGAAAGAGCCTGCTCGCCGGCAAACGCATCACCGGCTATCCGGAACAGCACGAACAGCAGGACGCGGCGTACTTCAAGCAGTTCCCGTTCCTGATCGGCCAGACAGTCACCGCACGCGGCGGCACCTTCAGCGCGATCGACAGCGAACAGCCGTACATCCAGGTCGATGGGCGGGTGGTCACCGGCCAGAACTACGCCTCGGCCGCGCCGGTGGCCAAGGCCGTGGTGGAGGTGCTGCGCGGCGGGCGCGCCGAGGTGGAGCAGGTCATGCAGAAGGTCATGCAGGCGTTCGAAACCGGTGACGCCAACCGGATGTTCGAGGTCCTGCGACGCGACGGCGTCGTACTCGGCTACTCGGAGGGGCAGCGCCGCGTGGTCACCCAGAGCGCCGAGGAATGGGCCACCGGCTTTACCGGCGTGGCTGCGGACGAAGACCAGCGTTACCGCCGCTACGACATCCTGGACGTCAGCGAAAACGCCGCCGTGGTGAAGCTGACCCTCGATTACCCCCGCTGGAAGGGCCAGGACTACCTGGCACTTTCCCGCATCGACGGCAACTGGATGGTCGTCTCCAAGTCCTGGTCAGGCCAGGTCAAACCCTGATTGCTTCAACCAACGCACTTCACCACACACCCACCATCGAGAATCTTCATGAAGACCCTGATCCGATCCGTTGCACTCGCAGGCAGCCTGCTCCTGCTGATCCCCACCTACGTCATGGCACAGGCGAGCGACCGTGACGCCGTCGACCAGGTCATGCAGACCTTCATGCGCGCCTACCCCACTGCCGACAACGCGCTGGCCAGGCAGGTCTTCCGCAGCGACGGGGTGATGATCGGCTACTCGGCCGCCCGCGGCAGCGGCGTGGCCACGCGCACCGGGGAACAGTTCGCCGAAGGCTTCAACGGCAAACCGGCCGCCAACGAAGCACAGCGCAAGCGCAGCTACGAAATCGTCGACATGGCGCAGAACCTGGCCGCGGTAAGGGTCACGCTGGACTACCCCGGCTGGGACGGGGTCGACTACGTGGTGCTGCTGAAGACCGACGGCAAGTGGATGATCATGAGCAAGTCGTGGACCGGCCAGGCCAAGCCCTGACCGGTAGTGACAGCCTTCGGTGGGTGACGACCGTTGGTCGTCACGCTCCTGACCCTCACAACTTCATGTTCAACCCCACATACACCGAACGCCCCGCAGCAGGCGAAAACATCGGCTGCGCCTGCTCCCAGAAGAAGCTGTCATACCACGCATACGCGTATTCCCGGCCGGTGGCATTCTTCACCTGCAGGTCCACGCTCCACGCCGGGTTGATCTGGTAGCGCGCGCTCAGGTCCAGCACCGCGAAGCCACCGAACTTGCCCGCCACGTTGCGTTCTTCCAGGTAATAGTCGCCCTGCGCACGCGCCTGCAGGCCCAGCTGCAGCGCATCGCTGGCCTGGTAATCCACGCCGATGTTGCTGATGTAGCGCGGGGTGGCGGCCACTTCGCGGCCCTGCAGCGAAATGGCCGCATCCCGATCATCGCGTGTGATCTTTGCTTCCTGATAAGCATGCGATGCCCACAGCGTCCAGTTGTCGCCCCACTGCGTGCTGATCTGCGCATCCACGCCGCGCCGGCGCGTCTTGCCCAGCGTCACCGTGGTGCCCGTGGCCGGCATGTTCGACACTTCGTTGGCCGCATCCTGCTGCCACACCGCGATGCGTGCCTGGCTGCCCACGAACGGACTGAACTTCAGGCCCAGCTCCATGCCGGTATTGGTCGACGGACGCATCGCCGCCTGCCCTGGCGTCAGGTACGCAGGCGCGGTGGAGCCGGTCAGTACCTGGAAGGTGCGGCCCCAGTTCGCATACACGTTGGTGTCCTCCGCCAGCGCGTACACCACGCTCAGCTTCGGCTGTTCGATGGTGCCGTAGCGCTGCAGCGGGCCGGTGACGCCGCCGGGCAGCCGGGTATCGCCATCGAAGCGGTCCACGCGATACGCCGGCACGATCTTCAGCGGCTCGATCGGCTGGTAGATCGCCTGTACGTAGGCGCCCCAGTTGTCGAACGTATGCCGGTCATCATTCTGGATGCGCGCCGGTGTACTGCTGAAATCGGTCGGCTCGCTGTAGCTGAAGCGTTGGCGCTGGTAGCCGTTGCCTTGGTGTTCGTAGTTCACGCCACCTTCCACGGTAAGGCTGTCCCTGGCATGCCAGGTGAGCGTGGTCAGCATGCCGGTCTGCTTCTCGTCCCACACCCGGCGCTGGCGCGGCGCATTGCCGGTGGGCAGGTCGCTGAAGGTCACCCGACGGTCGTCTTCATAGCGGTTGTAGTACAGCTTGCTGCCCAGGAACAGGGAGTCGGCCAGCTTCAGGTCCAGATGCACGCCTACCTGCTGCATGTCGCGCACATCGCGGTCATTGAGGTTGCGGCGCTGCGAACCACGCCGGTCGCTTCGCAGCTCGTCGGCAGTCATGAAACCGGGTTCATCGGCGATGTGGTGATAGGCGCGTGCGGTCAGCCCGATGCGCATGCCGTCTTCAAGATTCCCATGGTACCACTTGCCACCCAGCGCGTATTTTTCGGAGCTGTCGTGGTCACGGTAGCCATCGGATGCCTGGGTGCCGACGAAGTAATTCTGCGCGAATCCATCGCGCTCGCGGCCGACCGCCAGCTGTGCATCGCGCGTGTTGTAGCTGCCATGGCCGAGCCGGGCATCGGTGTAGTTGCCCCCCTGCCGCGTACCGAAATTCACGTTGCCGCCGATGTTGTGCAGGCCGTAACGCGGATCGTTGGTACCGCGCACCACCTCGATGAAGCTGATCTCCAGCGGGAACAACATGTCGATGAAGCGCTGGTTGCCACTGTTGACGTTGCTGGGCACACCGTCGATCAGGGTCTTGATGGCATTGAGGTAGCCCTCGCCGCTGAAGGCGCGGAAGCTCACCTTGCCCGATTCCGCACCCTGCCGGGTTTCGGTCAGCTGGATGCCGGGCATCTGCCCCAGCAGCTCCCAGCTGTGCGACACATTCTTGTCCTCGATCTGGTCCGCACCCAGCACGTCCACCGAGGTCAGCACCTGGTGCGCGGTGAGCTGGCCGTCGGTGTGCTGGTGCACATCCACCTTGCCCAGGGTCAGGGCGGAGCTGGAGGACTGCGCGCGCGACTCGGGCGCGAACAGGATGGCCGCCGTGGCAGCGACCAGAGCTTGGATCTTCATGGGGTGGAAACGCCTGATGCGGAAGGGGACAAGGTCGTGAGCGGGGCAATGTTACAGAATAACATTACAATTCGACCAGTCCCCCCACCGGGCGATGTACTGCACCGCGCGCCGCCTTACCATCGCAGGCTCGCCATTCCATACAGAGAGCACCCGCATGGCCCACGTCCACGTCACCTCGACCGGCAGCAACTTCGCCCATCGCATCAGCAGCGGCCAGCACACGCTGCTTGCCGATGAGCCCGCGGCACTCGGAGGCCAGGACCAGGGCATGGCCCCGTTCGACCTGTACCTCTCCGCGTTGGCCGCGTGCACCGCCATCACCCTGCGCATGTATGCCGAAAAGAAGGGCTGGGAGCTGGGCGAATTCAGTGCCGAGCTGACCTCCACGCGGGACGCGGCAGGCAAGCTGCTGGTGCATCGCACGCTGCGCGCATCGGCCAGCGTGACCGACGCCCAGTGGGCGCGCCTGTTGGACGTGGTGGAGCGCACCCCGGTGACGCTGGTGATGCGCGAAGGCGCCACCATCACCAGCGAACGCGGCTGACCGGCAGCACGCCTGGCCTACCCGGCGTAGGCCACCCAGCCCCTGAAACTGAAGGCGGCGTAGAACAGTTCCACCGTGCCGAAGCCAGCCTCGTGCAGCAGCGCCACGTCCTGCTCCGGTGACAGCGCGGGCAGCAGGCGGGCCATGCTGTCCACGGTGTGCGCCGCGTCCAGCGCGATCCCCGACGAGGCCGAGAACGCGGCAAAGCGCTGCAGCCAGCGGCGCTTCTGCGCGTCATCCTGCACATAGCTGTGATGCGCCACCACCAGCGGCGCGCCCGGCTTCAGCCGGCGCCGCACTTCCTTCAGCGTGTGCAGCCGCTGCTCGGCCGGCAGGAAATGCAGGGTCAGCAGGCAGGCCGCGCCGTCGAACAGTTCTTCGGGCGCGTCGTCGATGTAGCCTTCGGTGAACGCTACGCGTGATGCCAACGGCCCCAGCCTCTGGCGTGCCATGTCCAGCATCGGTGCAGACGGATCGATGCCGCGGAAATGCCAGCCGGGCTGTGCCTCGGCGAAGGCCAGCAACTCCACCCCACCGCCCGCACCGAGCACCAGCACCGTGCCGTCTGCCGGCACGCGTTCTTCAAGCAACAGGCGCGCCATCCGCTGCATGTCCAGCAGGCCGGGCACCTTCTGCATTGCACCTTCTGCGTAACCTGCAATGGCGTGGGGATCGGAAAACATGCGCGCGTGCCTCGTCGATTTGACCTGTGGCGACAAAGGTAACATCATTAGTTACATGAAACGCGACAGCCGACTTTCCGCCGTCCTGCATGCCCTGCTGCACATGGCCGAGCAACCCGGACCGATGACCTCCGACGCGCTGGCGACCTGCCTGGGCACCCATCCGGTGGTGGTACGCCGCACCATGGGCCTGCTGCGCGAGGCCGGACTGGTCGCCGCCGTACGCGGCCATGCCGGCGGCTGGCGCATCAAGGCGGACCTGAGCAAAGTGAGCCTGCGCCAACTGCACGAGGCGCTGGGCGAGCCGGCCTTGTTCGCCATCGGCAATCGGCACGAAAACCCCGAGTGCCTGGTCGAACAGGCCGTCAACGCCGCCCTGGACGATGCCTTCGTCCAGGCAGAAGCGCTGCTGATGGAGCGTTTTGCGGCGGTGTCACTGGCCGATCTCGCCGCCGACTTCAAACGTCGTCACGCCCACCATCTGCGGAGCAAGCATCCATGAACACCCAGGACGTCATCATCATCGGCGGCAGCTACGCCGGCATGGCCGCGGCCCTGCAGCTGGTACGTGCCAGGCGGCGCGTGCTGATCATCGACGCGGGCAAGCGACGCAACCAGGCGGCCGCCGATTCGCACGGCTTCCTCAGCCAGGATGGCGCCGACCCGGCCGAGATCGCCCGCACCGCACGCCAGCAACTGCAGGCCTACCCCACCCTCACCTGGGTGGAGGACGTCGCCTTGGATGCATCGGGAACGCGCGATGCCTTCAGCGTGACGACTGCGGCATCGGGCGTGTTCAGCGCCCGTCGCCTGCTGCTGGCCACCGGCGTGTCGGACGAGCTGCCGCCGATCGACGGCATCCGCGAGCGCTGGGGAAAGAGCGTATTCCACTGCCCCTACTGCCATGGTTATGAGCTGGACCAGGGGGAGATCGGGGTGATTGCCGCGGTGCCGATGTCGATCCACCAGGCGCAGTTGCTGCCCGAATGGGGCAACGTTACGTTCCTGCTCAACGGGGCCATCGAACTGGATGCGGCGGCGCGCGACGACCTTGTTGCGCGTGGCGTACGCATCGAAGAAACGCCCATCGCACGTATCGAAGAACATGCCGATGTGGTGCTGGCGGACGGACGGCGGCTGTCTTTTGCGGGGCTGTTCACCGCCTCGCTCAACGCGCCTTCCACGCCGATCGCGCAGACCCTGGGCTGTGCGCTGATGGAGACGCCGATGGGTACCCAGCTGCAGACCAGTGATGCCAAGGAGACCAGCGTTGAAGGCGTGTTCGCCTGCGGCGACGTCGCGCGCATGCCGCACTCGGTTTCACTGGCCGTGGCGGATGGCGCCTGGGCGGGGGCGCAGATCCATCGGACGCTGGTGTGGCCTACGGCGGGGTGAGGTTTGGGCCGGCTCCAGTGCCGGACCTTTCACGGCCCATGGCCGTTGGATGCCAACAGCATATAGGCGCCGCCGGCAATAACGAAAAGTGGATATCCCACTGACGCTGTTCTCACCAACCACCTTTTGGATGTTGGCAGATCCTCGCCCGTATCTGTGAAGCCCAGCAGGAACATGCCTCTAAGGCATCCAATCCACCAGTCAACGCTGACCATGCCCACCTGAGCGATCAATTCCGGCCTTTCCCGCTGCAGCTTGCGGAGGTATCGATGAGTAAGCAGAACGACCACCCAAAGCGCAGCGAGACAGACACCAGCAACAACCTTGGCAATACCAGCCAGATCGAACATCCACCACTCCTTCAATCAAACCCGCAAGGATCGGGTCAGCCGCCATCGACCTTGCTCGCCATCAGCCATGCAGCCATACGCATCTCCGATGCTACTCACCCGCGGACAAGACTGCGGGGTCTCGCGACGGGAAATCCGCAGCCGAAATGGCCGAAAGCCCGCCAAGACCCTGGCAGCATCTGCACGTTGGGCCTCACCCTCGATCACCACATGCAGGTGCACAGCGCCCTTGCCTGATCCGCCCTGCAAAACAGCAACATCAACGACCTCCCGGCCTGTCCCCTGAGAGCGGCTGGCCAAGAACAGCGCGCAGACGCCTCTGTCCTCTTTGCCCATCCTGTGCATTACACGCCGGCAGTTCGTGCCGGCCCAGGATAAATCCGTCCGGGGATGCCCAACGACCTCTCAAACGCGATTTATACCAAGCTTCGCCGAACCAGATGAGCGCGGCCTCACCGGACTCACCAATCCAACGTTTCGAGTAATCCGCTCAGTCCACCCCTAGAAACACGCGACGATTTCGCGCCACCCAGGCCCCGCGAGCAGAAAATGATAATCGCTCAAAGAAACCTACTCTGTAGAATGTGAATCCGGAGTCCCCGCCTATTTTCTCGACAACCCGCTCTCCTTCGACCTCTCCAATCTCGTGGATTAAGAAGTATGACTTGAACGCCCCACCCTTTACGACAGTTACGGAATGCCCACTCATCCTAGCTACCAGCAGGCCACGAATCTTGAAAATAGCATTTTCAATATTCACCCCTTCAATAAAGAAGGTTGTAAAAAATCCGCCCAGCTCCGAGCCCAGTTCCGGAGACCTTACGAAAACACCATCGATGACAATTCTATAATACTTCAACATCACTCACCATTCATTTTTTCTTATCCAGACTTGTTGCGAGCTGCTTCGAATCAATGCGCCCCTGCACACGAAAATACCCCTGAAACCCTCCGTCAGCCCCCATCCTAACTCCCGGCATTGACATGCCTGTCGCCTCACTAACTTTACTCATCACGTTGTTCCAACGTGCAACATCTGATTGAGTGGCAGGTCGTGGTGCCGGGTCCGGAACATACTCTGCAGCCTCTGCCATTTGATCCAGAGATCCAGCGGCCGCCATCGCGGCGACTCCGATCTTGCCCCAGAACGAATGTCCATACTTCCCATCCGTCTGGTAGTGCGGCAGGCCTTTGCCGCCATCGTCCATCATATGCCCACTGTGCTTCAACTGTTCGATCTCCCGCCGGTAGCGGAGGTCTCGATTTGGCTTGCTATCTGTTTTCTATCAGCTACAACGTTCTCCCCGGACCTCCTTGCAATTACTGCTTGTTCCTGAGTCACCCTGCCAATACGGCGCATTCCATTCGCAGTGAGCTTCACCAGCCAAGCCACCTTGCTCGCTTCGCCATCAGGATCAAGGAACCGATATGGGTTGTTGTCTGCATACCAGTAGCGATTGAAAGCTCCGACAGGGTCGCTATGCGCGGCAACTGGATCAACTGATAGGAACAAGCCCAGCTCCGGATCCATGTATCGCTGTTGCATGTAAGTCAGTCCGGTCGCCGAGTCAGCGACATGCCCCGTGAAGCCGGGCGCATCCGACGGACCGGTTCCTACGGTCGCGCCGTACGGCTCATAGACCGTCCGCTCGGTCACGTTCCCCGCCGCATCGGATACCGCAACCGGCGAGCCCAGCGCATCGGTGTGGATATACTCGATGATCTCCTGACCAGCGGCACTCCATGTGCCTGCCAGCAACACGACGCCCGTGACCAGTCGCTTGATAATGTTCATGGTTCGCATCCGTTCGTCACAGCGGGTTGGTGAGATCGCCAAGGTCATTCAGGCCTTGCGTAGTGGGAGGGTTGGACCATGCGGAGCAGCCGTTCGCGTTGCAGGCGCGAATGATGTGGCTCGCAGCACAGTAGGCAGCACCGTCTGCCTTGATAGAGGTCAATGGACCGTTGTACTGCGTGACGCCACCGTATGCCTGGAACTCATACGAAGAAGCGCCCTGCATTGCCGTCCACTCCACCTCGCAGCGGATCTTCGTTGCGCGATTGACCTTCCACTGCACCTTCACTGACTTGGTGATCGCAGGCGTACCAGGCGGCGGGCTGGAAACTACCGTCACGTTGTTGGAATACCCGCTGCAGCCGGCGGCATTGCACGCCTTCACCCGATACCTGTAAGTGGCAAACCCAAGGCCATTGCGCGTTGACTGGGTAGATCCATCGTTCTGGACCACGCCCCAACCGCCGCCATTCACGCTCTCCTCAAGCACGTAGTTCACCGCCATCGCAACGCCATTCCAGCTCATCGTGGCGCTTCCACTACCAGTGCTTGCCGGGCCGCTCAACCCCGGCGCGCCCGGAGGCTGGATGACCGAGACGGTCGCGGTTCCCGAATAGGCACCCCACCCTGCATCGTTGCCGCCACGCACGCGGTATGCATAACTACCCGTCCCCTTACCGCTGAACGCCTGACTGGTACCGGTAATGGAAGCCACCACCGTCCAGCCGCCGCCATTCACACTTTCCTCCAGGCCGTAGCGCGTGGTCGCAGCCAGCGCATTCCAGCTCACGGTGTAGGCACCACCCAGGCTCTGGCCAGGTGCGGAGATACCCGGCGCGCTTGCCGGCGGGTAAAGAACCGTCGTCTTTGCGGTAGCCGACACCGCTCCACATCCTGCCGGGTTGCAAGCGTAGACACGATACCCGTAGCTGCCCGTCGCCTTGCCCGAAACCGCCCAGCTACGCGCCGCAGTCTCCTGCACCGTTGCCCATGCACCGCTGCCGATCTGCTCCTGCAGGCGGTACGTGGCAGCGCCCGTTACAGCCGTCCAGGCGACGGAATAATTGCCGTTCAGTGCGGCTGTCGGAACTGAGACTACTGCAGAGGCAGCGGGCGGCTTCTGCACCGAGATCGTGGCCGTTGCACTCCAGCTACCACAGGCATCCTGCTGGCACGCACGGATGCTGTAGCCATAATTTCCTTCGGCTTTGGCAGAGGCACTCCAGGTTCGCGCTGTGCCGTTGTGCACAGTGGTCCACGCACCCGTCCCGAGCTGCTCGCGCAGTTCATAGCGTGTTGCATAGCTGACAGCGGTCCAGCTCACCACATACGTCCCGCTATTGCTGAACGATGGAACAGTCAGCGCTGGCGTGGTCGGCGCAACGACCTGGATCGCGCGCGCGACCAAGCTCCCGTTGAGCTGGATGTACTCCGTGTTCTTGCCTTCGCGAGCGTTGTCCTGCCGGCGTAGAACGCCGTCGTTGCCATACAGGGAGCGGATGGTGCTGCCACCGCTGGTCGCGGTCGACAGGATGCGCCGCCCCTGTGCATCGTAACGATACCGCTCAGCGGCAGCCACCGCGCGCAATCGATTGCCGAAGTCAAAGGTGTGCGTGATACCGCTGCGCTTGGCGACGTTGCCCTGCACATCGTAGGTCAGCGCTATGGTTGTTGCGCCGGCGCTGTCCTGCACGTTGGCCAGGCGATTCTTGGCGTCGTACCAGTAGTTGTGGTCCTTGACCCCACCCAACTTCGCGCTACGCAGGTTGTCCACCGCATCGTAGGTGTAACGGAACACACCATCGCCGCCGAACGACGCCGAGTTCGCCTGCACAAGGCGATCCAGGCCGTCATAGCTCATCGTTCGTGTGCGCGCGCCGTCCAGGTGATCCACGATGCCTCCCCCCGCTGCGCGGCGCCGAACCTCCTTTCCCATCAGGAAAGGAGGATCGGGCGCCGGCAGTTGTCACGCCTACGCGGTGTTACTGCGGCAATGCGTAGGCGACCACGAAGTTGCCGCGCGGGGTATGCATGAAGTGGTGGCCGGTTGCCGTGATCACCACGTATTCCCTGCCCCCTGCCTGGTAGACCATCGGCATCGCCTGGCCACCGGCCGGGAGCGGAGCAGACCAGACCGTTTTGCCGGTGGTGATGTCGATGGCACGGATAAGGTCATCGGTTGCCGCCGCAATGAAGACCAGGCCGGACCGGGTGACCACCGAGCCGCCGTTGTTCGGGGTGCCGATGACGATGGGCAGCCCCGTGGGCAGGCCGAAGGGACCGTTCTTGCGGGCCGTACCCAACGGTCGATCCCACACGGTACGACCGTCGCGCACATCGATCGCGCGGATACCACCGTACGGCGGCTCCTTGCACAGCATGCCGGTGAACTTCATCTGCCAGCCCGCATTGACGTCCACGGCAACCGGCAGGCCTTCCTGCGGATCGCCTGCGCCTTCGCCATGCGCCTTGTAGCCGGGATCGTTGATGATCTGCGGAGCCTTCCACCCCAGCTTGTCCGCCTCTGCACGGCTGACCAGCCGGGTGTAGTTGGGCATGTCGTTGTAATTGGCGATGATCAGGCCGCGTGCCGGATCAAGCGCCACGCCACCCCAGTCCAATCCACCGTTATAGCCGGGATAGTTGATGATCGGCTTGTCCACGCTGGGCGGTGTGTACTGCCCACGATAATCCGCCTGGTGGTACTGGATGCGGCAGGCCAGCTGGTCCAGCGGAGTCAGGCCCCAGGTCTTCTCCGGCGTCATGTCTCCCTTGGCCAGGCTGTTGAACAACGAGAACGGTTGCGTCTTTGAACGCGCCGCCGGCTCGAAGCCACCCTGCGGCACCGGCCGCTCTTCCACCGGGAACAGCGGCTTGCCGGTCTCGCGGTTCAACACGTAGACGTCGCCACTTTTGGTCGGGAAGATCACCGCCGGGACGCGCGTGCCGTCTGCCTGCGGATAGTCGAACAGGGTCGGCGGTGAACCCGGATCGTTGTCCCATACATCGGCGTGGGTGTTCTGGAAGGTCCAGCGCGGCTGCCCGGTTTCCACGTCGAGCGCGGTCAACGAAGGCGAGTATTTCAGTTCTTCCGGCGTGCGCTCGGAGGAATAATAGTCGCCCGATGCATTGGCGACCGGCAGGTACACAAGGCCCAGCTTGTTGTCGCCGGTGAAGGAGGTCCACACGTCCGGCGAGCCGCGCTTGTACACGTCCTCGCCCACGCGCGGCGCGGTATCCATGGGGGTTGCCGCATCCCATGCCCACTTCAGCTTGCCGGTGCGCACATCGTAGGCCTTGGTGACGCCGGAAGGACCATAAGCGCGCTGCCCATCGATGGTGGTGTGCCCGACGATCAGCGTATCGCGCACCACCGCAGGCGCGGAGGTGATGGCCACGTATCCCTGGTACACCTCGCCCATGCCTTCGGTGAGCTTCACTTCGCCGTTGCTGCCGAAGGAATCGCAGCGCTTGCCGTCACGCGCGTCGAGTTCGATGATGCGCGCATCCAGCGTGCCGACGATGATGCGGGTCGCGCAGGTGGCACCCGCAGTCGCGCTGTCGGTGGCCGGTTCGGCGAAGTACGCCAGCGACCGGCAGGCCGGGGTGTAGGGCACTGCCTTGGAGGTCACACCCGGGTCGAAGGTCCATTTCGCTTTGCCCGTGGCAGCATCCAGTGCGGTCACCGTATTGAGGTAGCCGCATACGTACAGAGAATCGCCGATTTTCAGCGGCGTGTTCTGCACGCCCCAGCGCGAATCACTCGGCACCTCGCCGACTTCCGCGGTCCATGCCACCGCGAGACTCTTCACGTTTGCAGGCGTGATCTGGCTCGCCATCGAATAGCGCATGGCGGCCTGGTTGCCGCCGTAGGCGGGCCAATCGGTGGACGGCAAAGCACTGTCCGTGCCGGCCCCGGTGGCGGCCTCGAAGGCATTTCCTGCGACGGCGGGTACATTCTCTGCTTCGGTCACACCCTGCGGTACGAAGGCCAGCCCGGTTGCGACCAGGAACGCGGCGACCAGCACACCGGTGACCGCCCCCGCCCTGCGCCGGGTCATGCGGGCATGCAGCGTAGGCAGCAGCAGCGAGAAGCCGATGGCAAGCACCAGCACCAACGCAAAGCGTGGCACCCAGGCCCAGTAGCGTGAACCGGCCTCCCAGACGGTCCACGCCAGTGTGAGCAGGAACAAGGCGCCGAACCAGAACGAGGCCGATGGCCGTCGCCGCGCCAGTCCCACGCCACTGCCAAGGCTGAGCAGCCCGGCGATGGCGTAGTACCAGTTGCCGCCCAACGCGATGAGCCAGATACCGCCGCCGACCATGCACAGGCCGAACACGGCCAGGACCAGTGACAACAGCCACCGACCTGCGCGAACGAGGGGTTTTTCCGAGGAGTTCATTTCAGTTCCGGGAGAGAGGGGGACGCGTGCCTGGCGCCTGGATACCGGTGCAGGCGGGTCCCCGGGGGAGACCGGGTAAGCAGGCGGGGCGTCGCATTGGGCGCAGCGGGCCGCTTCGGAGGATGAAACTTTGTTTGCATAGCTATGCAAGACTACGCCCGCAGAAGTGAAAACCAAATCATCAAACGGTGCATCCATGTGTCCTGCAGGCTCGACATCGAACGGAAAACGGCGACCGCAGGTCTCTTCCTGGTCCGTGGCACGGTTGGCCGGCGTTTCCCAGTCCACGGTCTCCCGGGTCTTCACGCCCGGGGCGTCCGTGTCCCTGGCGGTACGGGAGAAAGTCCTGGCCGCCGCGGACCAGCTCAAGTACCGGCCCAACGCGCTGCCGGCGATCCTGCAGACAGGCCGCTCAGGCCTGGTCGCGGTGGTCATGGGCGGCTTCTACAATCCCGTTTACGCAGGGATTCTCCACGGCATCACCACCGCCCTGAAGGAACGCCGGCTGGAAGCGGTACTGGTCGATGCCGGCAGCGACGAGAACCTGGGGGATCGCGTCGATGATCTGTCGCGCTACCGGATCGATGGGGCCATCAGCGTACTGGCGGTGCGTTCGGCCAAGGTCGCCGCCCGGCTCGATCAGCTCGGCATTCCGGTAGTGGCGGTGAACTCCAGGCCGTTCGGCACGCTACGGGTGGTATTCACGTCGAACCGGACCATCGGCCGGGATGCTGCGGACGCGCTGGTGGACAGGGGCTGCACGCTGCTGGCGTACCTGGCCGGTCGCGATAACCCATCACAGCGCGAACGCGAAAGCGGCTTCAACAAGCGCGTTGTCGCCCGCGGACTGCCCACACCGCAGCGTGCTGTGGCCGGATTCACCTATGAAGAAGGTTACGCTGCAATGGTGCAACTGCTGGCATCCGGGGCTCGGCCCGACGGGCTGTTCTGCGTGAACGACCTGGTGGCCATCGGCGCACTGGACGCCATCAGGACCGTGCCCGGGTTGCGCGTGCCCGAGGACATCCAGGTCATGGGATGCGATGACATTCCCATGGCGGCATGGCAGCAGAACCGTCTCACCACATTTGCCCAGGACATGACCCTGCTCGGCCGCCAGTGCGTGGAAATGCTGGGCAATGACCCGCCTGCCAGCAGCGTAAGCGTACCGTCCACGCTGGTGCTGCGTGCGACTACCCGGACGCTGCTGCAGACACCGCAACAGGTGCAGAGCAAGGCGCCGGCAGCGCAGTGACGGTTTATGCGATGGGACGCAGATCGGTAGCGCCGACCCATGGTCGGCGAGCGCAGCGGGCCGAACGGTGACGGATTCCCGCCGAGCATGGCTCGGCGCTACCGGCTACGTGGTGGGATGCGAAGACTTCCGCCTGAACCTGCGCGACATCCACTCACCCAGATCATCCACCACCGTGAACGCGGCCGGGATCACGATCAGGCTGAGCAGCGTGGAGGTGATCAACCCACCGATCACCGCGATCGCCATCGGCGCGCGGAAGCTGGAGTCGCCCGCAAATCCCAGCGCGATGGGCATCATGCCCGCGCCCATCGCCAGGGTGGTCATGATGATTGGCTGTGCACGCTTGCGGCAGGCATCCACCAGTGCATCGTGCTGGCTCATGCCGTGCTCGTCCTCGGCAATCACCGCGTAGTCCACCAGCAGGATCGAGTTCTTGGTGGCGATGCCGATCAGCATCAGCAGCCCGATCAACGCCGGCAGCGACAGCATGTTCTGGGTGATCAGCAGCGCACCGAACGCACCACCGGCGCACAACGGCACCGCCGCCAAGATGGTGACCGGCATCAGCGCATGGTTGAACAGCAGCAACAGCACCATGTAGATGCAGACCAGACCAGCCGCCATGGCCAGCATGAAGCCGATGAACAGCTCCACGAACACTTCGGCATCGCCGGTGTTGAGGAAGCTCACGCCCGGCGGCAACTGTTTCACCCCGGGCAATGCCTGCACTTCGGTCATCACCTCACCCAGCGGACGGCCGTTGAGTTCGGCGGTGAGGGTGACATTGCGCTGGCGCTGGTAACGCGATATCTGCGACGGGCCACTGCCCTGCTGGATATCGGCCACGGCCGCCAGCGGCACCGGACCATCGCGTCCGGGTACGCGCAGCTGGCTGATCAACGCGGGGTTGGCCAGCGTCGCTTCGGCGAAGCCCACGCGGATCGGCACCTGGCGGTCCGGCAGGTTGAGCTTGGCCAGGCGTTGTTCGTAGTCACCGGCGGTGGCGATGCGTGCGGCTTCGGCAATATCCGCCGTTGCCACGCCCAGATCAGCGGCGCGCGCCGAATCCGGGACGATCTGCACTTCCGGCCGCAGCAGCGAGGCGGTGGAGCTCACGCTGCCCAGCCCCTGGATGCCGCGCAGGTCGCGCTCCAGCGCGGTGGAGGCTTCCTGCAGGCGCTGCGGATCATCGCCGGACAGCACCAGCTGCAGCAGGTTGCCGGGTTCAGAACTCACGTAGCTGACACGCACGCCGGGCAGGTTGGCCAGCTTGTGCCGGGCCTCGCGTTCGAGTGCGCGCTGGTCTCGGTCGCGGTCATCGGCCGATCCCCAGTCCAGCACCAGCGTCGCCTTGCGCGGTTCGCCCACGCCGGTGGCGCCGGGGTCACCCAGGTCCAGCACGCTGCCCACGGCGGTGTAGACCTGCTTCAGTTCGGGCATGTCGGTGAGCAGCGCGCGGGCACGCTCGGCCACCGCCACGGTGTCCTGCAGGCGCGTGCCCGGCGGCAGTTCCAGGTTGAGGTTGCTGCGGCCCAGGTCGGACTGCGGGATGAAGGTGGCCGGGATGAACGGCACCAGCCCCAGCGAGGCCACGAACAGGCCGGTGGCCAGCCACAGCGTGCGGCCACGGTGGCGCAGCGCTGCGTCCACCCAGCCCAGGTACCAGACCATCAGACGCGAATCCGGCTTCTCTTCGCCGTGTGGCTTGAGCAGGTAGGCGGCCATCATGGGGGTGAGCAGGCGCGCCACCAGCAGCGAGAACAGCACGGCGGTTGCCGCTGTCCAGCCGAACTCACGGAAGAACTTGCCGGCGATGCCGGGCATGAACGCAACCGGCACGAACACCGCGGCCAGCGTCAGCGAGGTGGCGATGACCGCATTGCCGATCTCACCGGCGGCTTCGCGCGCGGCTTCCAGTGGCGGCTTGCCCATGCGCAGGTGGCGCACGATGTTCTCGATCTCCACGATGGCATCGTCGACCAGGATGCCGACCACCACCGACAACGCCAGCAGGGTGATCATGTTCAGCGTGAAGCCGAAGAAGTACATCACCGCGAACGTGGGAATGATCGACAACGGCAACGCCAGCGCCGCCACCCAGGTGGCCCGCCAGTCGCGCAGGAACAGCCACACCACCAGCAGGGCCAGCAGCGCGCCCTCCCACAGCATCGTCATCGACGAATCGTAGGAGCGGTGGGTTTCATCGATGGCGGTGGTGACCAGCCGGAAATCAATGCCGGGATGGTCCGCCTTGATCTTGTCCAGCGCGGCATGCACGCCGGCTTCCACCTTGACCTCGCTGGAGCCGCGCGTGCGCGACATGGAAAACGCCACGACCTGCTTGCCATCCAGCAGCGCTGCTTCGGTCGGGTCGGCGGCCGCATCGGTCACCGTGGCCAGCGTGGAAAGACGCACCGCGCGGCCGTCCGGCAGCGCGATGGAGTAGTCACGCAGCGCCTGCGCATCGCCTACCGTGCCCAGCGTGCGGATGGTCTGCTGGGCGCCTTCGATCTCGGCCTTGCCGCCCGCGCGCTCCACCTGGATGCGCGCCAGTTGCTGGGAGACATCGCCGGCGGTGATGCCCATGGCGATCAGCGCGTTGGGGTCCAGGTCCACGCGTACCTGGCGCTCTACGCCGCCCACCCGGGTGACCTGGGCCACGCCGAGTACGCCGTACATGGCGCGCGCGATATCGCGGTCGACGAACCAGCTGGCTTCGTCGCTGCTCATGTGCGGCGCGACCAGCGCGTAGGTCATCAGCGAGCCGCCGATATCGACCTTGGAAATCACCGGTTCCTGGATGTCCTGCGGCAGGTCGGTGCGGATGCGCGTGACCGCATCGCGGGTGTCATCCAGCGCCGTGGCGAGGTCGGCTTCCAGCTGGAATTCGATGGTGGTGGTGCTGACGCCCTCGCTGACCGAGGACATCACGCGCTTTACGTTGTTGACGGTGGCGACGGAGTCTTCGACCTTGCGCGTGACCTCTGCTTCCAGCTGGCTCGGCGAGGCGCCGGGCTGGGTCACCGTCACGGTGGTCATCGGGAAGGCGATGTCCGGGAAGCGCGCTACCGGCAACTGGTAGAAGCCCCAGAGTCCGGCCACGCACAGCACGAAGAAGATCAGCAGCGCGGGGAGCGGGCGCTTGATCGCCCAGGCGGAAAAATTCATTGCGCAGCCGCCTTCGCATCGCTGGCCTTCGGCGTAGTGACCACGCGCACGCGGTCGCCCTCACCCAGGAAGCCGGCCCCTTCCACCACTACCTGGTCGCCGGCCTTCAGGCCTTCCAGAACGGCGGTGCGGCCCTGCACGGCCTGGCCGGTGCTGACGCGGTGGCGGCTGGCCTGTTGCTTGTCGGTGACGGTGAACACGTAGTTGTGGCCGTCGCGCTGCACGATCGCCGCGGTCGGGATCGTCAACACCTGCCCGTCACCGGTGACGATGCGGCCTTCCACGTAGACACCGGGCTTGAGGGGACCGGGCGTGGGAAGATCCGCGTACAGGGTGCCGGTGCGGGTCTGCGCGTCCACGCCGGGAGTGACCGCGCGGATGCTGCCGGTGACCACCTGGCCTGCGTAGCGAAGTTCGATGGTATTGCCCACGGCGACGTCAGCCAGCTGGTTTTCCGGCAGTTCAGCGCGCCATTCCAGGCGACCATCGCGGATCAGCCGCAGCAGTTCGGTGCCGGCCGATACCACCTGGCCGGGCTGCACCAGCCGCTTGGAGATCAGGCCATCGGCCGGCGCGCGCAGGTCGGCGAAGTCACGCCGCAACTTGGCCGCATCGCGCGCGGCACGAGCGGTGGCGGTCTGTGCTTCGGCATTGATGCGGTTGGCGCGCAGCTCGTCCAGGCTGCTGGCGCTGATCAGCTGCTGGGCGGCCAGCTTGGCGCTGCGCTCGTAGTTCATCCGTGCCAGCTCCTGCGAAGCCTGCGCCTGCCGCAGCGAGGCATCGGCCTGTGCCAGTTCGCTGTCCAACGTGCGATGGTCCAGCTGCAGCAGCACCTGGCCTTTCTTCACCCACTGGCCCACGTCCACCGGCAGCGCGGTGACCCGCTGCCCACTGATTTCCACGCCCAGCTGCATCTCTTCATAGGCGGTGACCGGGCCGGAGACCAGCACGGTGCGCGCCATCGCCTGCTGCTGCGCAGGGGCCAACGACACCGGCAGCGCGGAGCTGTCGGCTGCGGTTTCATCGGCCGCTTCGTCCTTGCCACCGCAACCGGCGAGCAGGGAAACCAGCAGGATCAAAAAGGGTGCACGCATGAGTGGCTTTCCGTGTGGAGGCATCAGGTTCAAAAAGAAATCGGGCGTCAGGGGGTGCGGCCAAGCCGCAGTTCGATGCCGTCCAGCATCAGCCCCAGGCCCTGTTCAAAACGGGTATCGAAATCGACTTCGCGCCAGACCTCGCGCGCTTCCCAGCAGTGCGGGAAGCGCTGCTCGGCCAGCGCCATGAACGCCTCGCCCAAGGCTTCCATGCTGCCATCGCCGGGCCAGGACTGTTCTTCGATGACATAGCCCATCGTGTAGTACACAAGGTCCATCGCCATGGTGGCGGCGAAGCTGGCTGATGCCCCGGCGCCGACCAATGCGGCGATGCTGGCCTCGCCCACGCGCAGCACGTTCTCGGTGGCCAGGAAGGTCCCGGCATAGACCCGTGCGCCATCACGCCGCGCCTTGAATGCGATGCGGAACTCGCGCGCGATCTGCAGCAGGGTCTGGCGCCAGGATTGGCCGTCCGGGATGGCCTGCGCCACGTCGGCGATCATCGCGTCGGCCATGGCGTCGATCAGCGCCTGCTTGCTCTTGAAGTGCCAGTACAGCGACGGCGCACGGATGCCCAACGAGCAGGCAACCTTGCGCAGGGTGACACCTTCCAGGCCGGCCTCGTCGAGTATCCGGAAGACCGCCCCGACGATCTGTTCGCGGGCGATGGGTTTGCGCAAGCGATTCTACCTAACGTTGTTAGGGGGCGAATCTAACAGCGTTAGGCTGGCCGCCGCAAGGGCCCGCTGGGTGACGACCTGCTTTGGTGGGTGACGACCTGCTTCGGTGGGTGACGACCTGCTTTGGTGGGTGACGACCTGCTTTGGTGGGTGACGACCGTTGGTCGTCACGCTTTAGCCGCTGCGCTCGCCGAGCATGGCTCGGCGCTACCGTTCGCCTACGCCGCTGCCTGAACCATCCGCCACCTGGACGCCCCCCGGTAAGTCGCCTGTAAGTCAGCCCTGGCAAAACTCGCCGCACTCTCCCCAGCGAAGTCCTTCCGATGCTCAAGTACGTAGTGTCCGTTCCCTTCCTGCTGCCGGCCGTGGCCCTCGCGCAGAACACCTCCAGCACCGGCGATCTGCTCGCCAAGGCCGAGAACGATCGCTGGTCGATCGGCGTGGCCGCCGCGGCCAGGCAGAGCCTGTATGCCGGCGAAGGCACCCGCGTGCGGCCGCTGCCGCTGGTGACCTTCGAAGGCGAGCGGATCTTCTGGCGCGGCGTGAGCGGCGGCGTGCACCTGTTCCAGGGCGAGTCCTTCACCCTGGATGCGGTGCTGGCCGGCCGCTTCGATGGCTTCGACATCAAGGACCTGGGACGCCGCGAGCTGGCACGAAATGGCGTCGATCGGGACCTGCTGGAGGACCGCGACGACGGCTTGGATGCCGGCCTGGCCGCCAGTTGGAGCAGCCGTGCCGGCGAGTTCAAGCTGAGCGCACTGGCCGATGTCACTGACACCAGCGGCGGCTACGAAATCGCCGCCGACTATGCATACGCCCTCACCTGGGGGCGTACCACCATTGTCCCGGGCGTCGGCGTCCGCTGGATGTCCAGCGACGTGGTGAACTATTACCATGGCACGCTGGACGAGGAAGTCGCACGCGGTGTGGCGCGCTACCAGCCGGGATCGGCACTGCTGCCGCAGCTCAGCGTCGGCTTCTCGCGTCCGCTGGGCGACAAGTGGCGCCTGATGGGCGGGGTGGACTACAGATTCCTGCCGAATGAAATCACCGACAGCCCACTGAGCGAGCCCGACACGGATGGCTCGGCTGGCCTGCGGCTCGGCATCACCCGCAGCTTCTGACCTCCCGCTTCCCGGTACCCGCCCTGCATGCCACCGCCCCCGCTCGCTGCCCTGCCCAACCGGATCGCCCTGGTCGAAGACCATCCGCGCCTGGCCAACCTGGTCGAACGCGGGCTGGGGGCGGCGGGTATCGCGGTGGATATCTACCCCAGCGTGGAAACCGCGTGGCATGCGATTGCACGGCACGGTTACGCAGCGGCGGTGATCGATCGCGGCCTGCCGGATGGCGATGGCCTGGACCTGGTGCGCCGGCTGCGTGCGGCCGGCAACCGCATTCCCTGCCTCATGTTGACGGCCCGCGACGCCCTGCACGATCGCGTCGATGGCCTGGATGCCGGCGCCGATGATTACCTGCCCAAGCCATTCGCCATCGAGGAGCTGACCGCACGCGTGCGTGCGCTGATGCGACGGCCATCGGAACTGCGCGAGCTCGATGTGTCCCACCAGGGTCTGTACGTGAAGGCTGCGGAAGGCTGCATGCGCTGCGGCGACGAGCAGATCAACCTGGCCCCGGCGGAGCTGCAGATCATCCTCTCGCTGGTGCACGCCGCTGGGCAGGTGGTCCGCCGCAGCACCTTGGAAGCGGCCGCATGGGGTGTCGGTGAAGCGGTGACCCCGAATGCGCTGGATGTGGCGCTGCACCGGCTGCGCCGCAAGCTGGTGGCCATCGAATCGGGCCTGGGTGTGGTGAACGTGCGCAACCTGGGCTTTGCGCTGCGGGTAGCCGATGCTTCCGCGTAGCCTCAGCGCACGCCTGATGCTGGCCACGCTGTTGGCGCTGCTGGCCGCAGCGGCCGCCGCGGTTGCGGTCACGGCCTGGGTACGAATGAGCACGCCGGAAGACGCCGTGCGCGAAGAACTGCTGGAAGAGGTCGATGAGGTGCAGGCAGCCCTTCGGCTGGATGCGGCTGGCAGGTTGCACGTGGTGCTGCCGCCACAGGCCGGCAACGTATACGACGCCATGCCCCGTGATGCGGCCTACTGGATCACCGACGCGCAGGGCCGCACGGTCGCCAGCAGCCGCCCCGGTCCCGCGCTGGACGCATTGAAACGCGTTGCTGCCGGCGCAACGCGGATGACCGTGCCCAACCCCGGGGGAGACATCGCGCTGCAGGTGATCCACGGCCGGATCGATCATGCCGGAACCTCCTACGTGGCAAACATCGCACGCAGCGACCGGCTGGTGATCACCCTGAAAAACCACGCAGACAAGCTGTACCTGCGTGCCGGCGCGGCGGTGGTCCTCCTCGCCCTGCTGACCTTCGCGCTGGTGATCACCCTCACCGTGAACCGCATGCTGCGGCCGCTGCGGCAGGCCTCCCGCGTGGCGGCGCGGGTCGGTCCACGCAACCTGGGCGCACGCCTGCGCAGCGACGGCCTGCCCTCCGAAGTGGTGCCGTTGATCGAGGCGTTCAACGCCGCGTTGGAACGCCTTCAACAAGGCTTCCGCGTGCAGCAGGACTTCCTTGCCGCCGCCGCCCACGAACTGAAAACTCCCCTCGCATTGTTGCAGGCCGAGATCGAACTCGGCGGCGCGCCCAACACACCGCTGCTGTTGCGTGACACCGAACAGATGGCGCGCCAGGTGCACCAGCTGCTGCACCTGGCCGAAGTCAGCGAGGACCACAATTACACCTTCGCCCCCATCCAGCTGGGCGCGGTGGTCGCCGACGCGGTCGACTACCTGGCACGGCTGTCGGCGCAGCACGCGGTGCACGTGGCGGTGCTGCAGGCCAGCGTGCCCACCCCTGCCGTGGAAGCCGACGCTTCGGCGGTGTTCGTGCTGGTCAAGAACCTGCTGGAGAACGCGCTGCATCATTCGCCGGCGGGCAGCACGATCACCATCGCACTTCAACCGGATGGCTTCAGCGTGCGCGACCAGGGATTGGGCATCGCTGAGGCGGACCGTCCACACCTGTTCAAACGCTTCTGGCGCGGCACTGCGCGGGAAAGTCGCGGGGCCGGACTGGGCCTGTCCATCTGCCTGGAAATCTGCCTGTCGCATGGATGGACGATCAGGCTTGACCCGGCCACTGGCTCATCCGGCGCGTGTTTCGTGGTGGAAACCATCGGCGGAGTGGAATGATCAGCCGATCACTTCACCGTCTTCCTTGGTGAATGGCCTGGTGATCGGCGGCAGTATCTCCAACACCACTTCCGAAGGCCGGCACAGTCGCGTTCCCATGTCGGTCTGCACGAAGGGGCGGTTGATCAGGATCGGGTTCGCCAGCATCGCATCCAGCAAGATGTCATCACTGAGGGTGGCATCGTCCAGGCCGAGCTCCAGGTAAGGCGTACCCTTCTGGCGAATCGCATCGCGCACGTGCAAGCCCGCGGCGCTGATCAACTCAACCAGCCGGCCCCTGTCCGGCGGATCGGCCAGATAGTCGATCACTTCAGGCTCAAGGCCTGCGTGACGGATCAGCGCGAGGGTATTGCGCGAGGTTCCGCACCTGGGGTTGTGGTAGATCACCGCGTGCATGCGTTTTTCCTGTCGGATGAAGGCCCAGGCCAGCATGCCACCGGCGGGCAGAAAACACAGGTTTCGGTGCTGGCCCTGCGATCCATGCGCCCGCGCAGGGCGCGCCCGGGCTCACTATATTCAACCGCGGCGTAATTGGCAGCATCCCGGCGTTGGTGACCCCGGGCCCAGGTGTGACAAAGCGTCGCAGCGGGCAGTTGAACGGCCATCTCACGCGCTGATGCCGCTGGCTTCCCCTAGAATCCAAGTCGTGCGCTCGCCCCTCTTCCACCGCTGGCTCCACGCTTGGGCATGCCTGGCCATGGCCCTGGTGATGGTGGCGCCGCTGATCAGCCGGGCGCTGGCGGATCATCCCGCGCCGAGCGCTGCCCTGGCGTCCATGGAAGCTGCCGCGAACCCGCACATGGGGAGCGCGCACGACATGCACCATGGCATGCAGCACGCCCTGCACCACGACATGACGGCAGCGCAGCCGCCGTCCCACGCCGCGTCGAGCGAAACCGTAGCGCCCGCCTCCGCCGATCCCCATGCCAAGCATGAGATGGGCGTGGAGTGCGACTACTGCCTGATCGCCGTGCGGATGATCAGCCTGCTGGTCGCGCTGCTGCTGTTGCTCACCGTCTGGCCCTCGGCCTTCCGCACGATCACGGCACGTCACCCGACCCGGCCCGCACCTGCGCTGGGCACGCTGGGCGCACGCGGTCCGCCCGCCATCGCCTGCTGATTCAGTTCCCCGGCCCGCGGCTGCACGCTGCGTTTCGGCGCGCGACTGGATCCCCTGCTTCCCTTCCACCGGGCTGACGCACCGGATCTTCTGCCTGCCCCGACCGCCCCCGGTCGCGGCATTTCGATGTCGTGGACAATGAAAAAACTTCAACCAAAGCACCCGCTGCCAACGGCGATCCTGGCGGCACTAACGTGCGCGGCCGCCTTACCCTCGTTGGCATTCGCGCAGGATGGAACCGCACTGACGCTGGGCACCGTACAAGCCCGCGCGACGGCGCAGCGGGAGCTGCCGGCACGCCTGGTATTCACCTCGGTGGACGTCATCGGCGGTGACCTGCTGCAGCAGCAGAAAGTGGACCACAGCTGGGAGCTGCTGATGAACGCCCCTGGCGTGCAGGTGACCCAGTTCAAGATGGGCACCGATGCCGGCCGCTTCTCCTTCCGCGGCTTCAACGGCGAAGGCCGCATCAACGCGGTCAAGCTGCTGATCGACGGTATTCCCAGCAATGACAATGCGGGTGGGATGCCGTATCTGGATGCGGTGTTCCCGTTGGACATCAGTGCACTGGAAATCGTCCGCGGCACCAACGATGCCCGCTATGGCCTGCATGCCATCGCCGGCGATGTGAACGTGTTGACCCGCCAAGGCGGTAACGACGGGCAGGCCAGCCTCACCGTCGGCAGCTTCGGCACCCGCGATATCCAGATCGCCAAGGGCTTCGAAAAGGGCGCGTGGGCGCAGAACTATTTCGTCGGCTGGCGCGGCGCCGATGGTGAGCGCGACCATGCCGAATCCAATCAGCGCAGCTTCGCCGGCAAGTGGTTCTACACCAACGAAGAAGGCCAGTGGCGTGCGGGGCTGAGCACCCGCTACTACAAGAACACCGCACTGGAAGCCGGCTACCTGAGTTACGCCGAAGTGCAGGCCAATCCAACGCAATCCCCCGATTACGCGCGCGATGACCGCAGTGAGCGCCAGACCGTGCAGACCGCACTGCATGCCGATGGCCAGCTGGTCAACGGCTGGAGCTGGAATGCCAAGGCCTACCAGAATGACTACCGCAACCAGCGCTGGGTGACCTTCACCGCCGGCGGCGCACAGCAGGAGCGCTTCAACGACGAGACGCACCGCGGCGTGATCCTCAACACCACCTGGCGCCCTGCTACATCGCTGGCGGAGTTGGTGCTGGATGCCGGCGTGGACGCGCAGTGGCAGGACAATCTCGCCGCCCGTTACCGCACCGTGGCGCGCGAGCGCCAGACCACCCTGCGTGACTGGAGCTTCGACCTGGATACCCAGGGCGCGTATGTGCAGGTCGTGGTCAAGCCGGTTGAAGCGCTCAAGATCGTGCCGGCCTACCGGGTGGATCACATCGACGGCGGGTTCCACAACCGCGCCGATGGCAGCCATGCGCCTGCTTACAACTACGGGCTGATCAAACAACCCAAGCTGAGCGTGTCCTACGACGTGGGTGCGCGCACCGTGGCATATGCCAACTGGGGCCGCACGTTCCAGATCGGCAGTGGCAACGGTGCGTACCGTATCCAGGCCAACAACGTGCTGCCCTCGCGCAATGAAGGCTGGGAAAGCGGGCTCAAATGGACGCCGCTGCCGGGGCTGCAGACCCGCGTGGCGTATTGGGAGCAGCGCGCATCGGATGAAGTGGCCACCATCCTGGGCGTCAACGGCGCGATCGGTGCCAATGAAGTCGGCAATGTCGGCCAGACGCTACGGCGCGGTTGGGATGCCCAGCTGAGCTGGCAGGCCAACGAACAATGGCGGGCCTGGGGTTCGTATTCGCGCCAGAAAGCGGTGATCACCGTGGCCGACCCGAGCGCGCCGCAGACCCGTGGCCGGCAGATCGAGAACGTGCCGAACTGGCTGGCCAATGCCGGCGTGGAGTACGCGCCGCGTGCGGACTGGAGCTTCAGCGCATGGGGCAACGGGCAAGGCGATTACTTCGTGGAACGCACCAATACGCTGGGCCGGCATGGCGGCTACGTACTGATGAACCTGAGCGCGACCTACCACGTGGACGCGCGTAACCGCGTGGCCCTGCAACTGAAGAACGCGACCGACCGTTTCCATGTGTATGCCTGGTATGACAGCGGATCCTCCGGTTACTCACCCGGTGATGGACGCGCGCTCTACCTGAGCTGGACACGGGATATCTGACATGCAGACCACGCCTTCTCCAGGGCCCACTGATCGCTGGCGCTTCCATCGCGCGGTGTGGCGGTGGCACTTCTATGCGGGCCTGTTCGTGCTGCCGTTCATCGCATGGCTGGCGGTGACCGGCGCGGCGTACCTGTACCAGAAGCCGATCGACCGCTGGATCCACCACGATCTGAAAGTAGTGGATCCCGCGCGCGGTACGCCCACAGCGGCGAGTGCCCAGATCGCCGCCGTGGAAGCCGTCGCAGCAGGACAGACGTTCCGGTACACCCTACCGGAGCGCGCCGATGGCAGCGTGGAAATCGGCGTGCAGCAGCCTGATGGAGCGCGCGATGTGTACTACGTCGACCCCCGCACCGCGCGGGTGCTGGGCTCGCTGCCGGACAAGGGCACGTTCTCCGGCGTGGTGCGCCGGCTGCACAGCCTGGACCTGATCGGAAACCGGGCCAGTGCGTTGATTGAAATCGCCGCGGGCTGGGCGATCCTGCTGGTGATCACAGGGGTTTACCTGTGGTGGCCGCGCGGGCAGCGCGGAGGCGTCACCCGCGTGCGGGGGCGACCTGCACAGCGCCTGTTCTGGCGTGACCTGCATGCGGTGACCGGCGTCTGGGTGGGTGCGGTGCTGCTGTTCCTGGCACTGACCGGCATGCCGTGGTCGCTGGTCTGGGGCAAGCAGGTCAACGTCTGGGCCAACGGCCACAACGTTGGATACCCGGCTGGCGTGCGGGTGGATGTACCGATGTCCGACCAGCGCCTGGCCGATGCCACCGCTACCAGCTGGTCGATGGAGCAGGCAAGGCTGCCGACCTCGCAGCACGCCCCTGCGCTGCACGCCGCGCCGCCACAGCAGCAGGCGCACGAGGGCCATGGAGGTCACGGCGGCAGGGTGTCCGGGGATCTCGCGCCGCAGCCCGGGGCCATCGGCATCGATGCCGCGCTGGAGCGCTTCAACGGGCTGGGCATGGCGCCCGGTTACAGCGTGGCACTACCGCGTGGCGCGATGGGGGTGTACTCCGCGTCGGTCTATCCCGAGCAGGTCAGCCTGCAACGCGTGGTGCACATGGACCAGTACAGTGGCCGCATCCTGCTGGACATGGGCTACGCCGACTATGGCGCGCTGGGCCGTGGACTGGAGTGGGGCATCAACGTGCACCTCGGCCAGCAGTACGGCACCTTCAACCGGCTGGTGCTGCTTGTTGCCTGCGCGGCGATCATCCTGCTGTGCGTGAGCGGCGCGGTGATGTGGTGGAAACGCCGTCCCGCCGGTGGCATCGGCATCCCTCCCCTGCCGCACGCGAAACGCACGATCGCCATCGTTTTCGCGCTGCTGTGCATCGGCGGCATCCTGTTCCCGCTGCTGGGGCTGTCGCTGCTGGTCATCGGCGTGCTCGATTTCATCCTGACCTGCGGCTGGCGCAGCAGCTAGCGGCGAAACGCCGCTTCCTGCGGACCCTCGTCGAAGCAGGAAATCAGCAGTTCGGTCAGCGCCCGCACCTTCAGCGAGGGGTGCGGGCCCGGCGGACGGATCACATAGATTCCGGCTGCCGGCGGCGGATAACGCGGCATCACCGGCACCAGCGTGCCGGCGTCCAGATAGGGCCGGGTGAGTCCATCGGGCAGCCAGGCGATGCCCAGCCCGGCCACCGCCGCGGCAATCAGCGCGGTACCGTTGTCGGCCTTGAAGCGCCCACGCGGATGCACGGTCACCACGGCATCGCCATCGCTGAACTGCCAGGCTTCGGTGCCCTGCATCAGCGCCTCATGCGCCAACAATTCGTCCGGCGTTTCCGGCGCGCCATGCGCCGCCACATACTCCGGACTGGCAACCAGCTTCCCGTACAGCGGTCCCACGCAGCGGGCGACCAGGTTGGAATCGGGCAGGTAACCCACGCGGATCGCGCAGTCGAAACCCTCCGCCACCAGGTCGGCGAAGCGATCACTGTAGACCGCGTGCACGTGCAGTTGCGGATGGCGCCGCGCCATCTCGGCGAACACCGTAGCGAAGTGGGTCGGTCCGAAGGTCAGCGGAGCGGCAACCCGCAGGCGCCCGCGCAGATCACCGCTGGGCAGGATCGCATCGCGCGCCGCATCGATCTCCGCGCAGGCCTTGGCGGCGTGATCGCGGAACGTCGCGCCGGCTTCGGTCAGCGCCGCACCGCGCGTGGTGCGTGCCAGCAGTTGTACGCCCAGTTCCGCCTCCAGCCGGGCCAGCCGCCGGCTGACGATCGACTTGGACACATTCAACCGGCGCGCAGCAGGCGAAACGCCGCCTGCGTTGGCCACTTCCACGAACGTGCGCAGTTCTTCGATATCCACCGTGACCTCCCGGATCCACTCGCCAGCCTGACACACACCGGGCCCGTCCCGCGTTCCCCATTGTGCGACACAGCTTGGCAGGAAAGGGTTCTACCGCCCCGGGCGGGGGGATGACAAGGTTCGGGTTCGCTGCACACCCCTCGACAACAGGATGACTCCATGACCTTCCGCAATGGCCTTTCCTCGCTGCTCCGCCCTGAAGATTCCGTGCTGGTGCTCATCGACCACCAGCCCTACCAGCTGGCGAACCTCAACAGCCACGACCCGCATGCCGTGGTGAACAACGCGACGGCGCTGGCCAAGGCGGCCAAGGCCTTCAAGGTGCCGACCATCCTGACCAGCGTGATCGCCGACCGCGGTGGACTGATCTTCCCGCACATCACCGATGTTTTCCCCGGCCAGGAAGTCATCGATCGCACCTTCATCAATACCTGGGAAGACCCGAAAGTGGTCGACGCGGTAAAGGCTACCGGCCGCAAGCAGCTGATCATCGCTGGCCTGTGGACCGAGATCTGCGTGGCGATGCCGGTGATCCAGGCGCTGGGCGAAGGCTGGGATGTCACCGTGATCACCGATGCCTCCGGCGCGGTTTCAGTCGAGGCCCACCAGGTGGCGATCCAGCGCATGATCGCGGCCGGCGCCAACATGATGACCTGGATGGCACTGGCCGCCGAATGGCAGCGCGACTGGGCGCGCACCGAGCACGCGGCCGAGCTGACCGAAGTGCTGAAGCAGCACGCCACCGGCAGCGGAATCGCCTACCTGTGGGAACAGCAGCTGCTCAACACGCCGGTGCCGCCGAGCGCGGGTTGATACCCCGCGATCCGATCCGGGGAACCGGTAGCGCCGAGCCATGCTCGGCGAGCGCGCTGCGCTGCGCTGCGCAAAAAAATGCCCGGCATTGCCGGGCATTTTGTTCAGAGCGTGACGACCAACGGTCGTCACCCACCGTGATTACTTGATCAGGCGCAGGGTGAACGGGTAGCGGTAGGCTTCGCCGTTGTTGGACTTCACTGCGGCGATGATGCAGAAGACCACGTTCAACACGCCGACCACCGGCATCAGCAGCGCGCCGATGAAGACGATCATCAGCACCACGCAGATCGCCATGGCGATGGCGATGGTGATCTGGAAGTTCAGCGCTTCCTTGGCCTGGTCGGTGACGAAGGCCTTGCTGGCGTCGTCCTTGTTGATCAGCCAGATCACCAGTGCGCCGATGAACCAGGTGAAGATGCCCAGCAGGTGCGCGGCCAGTGCCATGGTGCGCTGGTCGGCCGGGGCCGGCTCCACGCTGGACGGCGGCGGCGGCGGGGCGGTGACGTTGTCGAATTCGCTCACGGAAAACTCCTTTTAAGGTGTAGGGTCGGCGCGACCCACTCCCCGTGGGCCGTCGCAGCCCGGCAAGAGTACGCCAATAACGACGTCAGTCGTTACCGGCGACCGTCATTTTGCCGATCAGCAGCGAGCCGATGGCGATGTGCGATCGTACGTCCACGTCGCTGCCGATCGCCTCGATGGACTGGAACATGTCGCGCAGATTGCCCGCAATGGTGATGCCGTCCACCGGGTACAGGATTTCGCCGTTCTCCACGCGGAAGCCGCCGGCACCACGCGAGTAATCGCCGGTCACGCCGTTGACGCCCTGCCCCATCAGCTCGGTCACCAGCAGGCCGTTGCCCATCTGCCGGGCGATGGCATGCAGGTCCAGCCCCGGTGCGCTGGCGGCCACCTGCAGGTTGTGCACGCCACCGGCGTTGGCGGTGGTCTGCAGGCCCAGCTTGCGCGCCGAATAACTGCCCAGGATGTAGCGCTGCAGCACGCCATCGCGCACGATCGCCGAGGTCCGGGTCGCCACGCCGTCGCCATCGAAGGCGGCCGAACGGCGGCCACGACGCAGGTGCGGCAGCTCGTCGATCTGCATCCAGGCCGGGAACAGGGAAGTGCCCAGGCTGTCCAGCAGGAAGCTGGACTGGCGGTACAGCGCGCCGCCCGAAATCGCCGACAGCAGGTGGCCGACCAGGCTGCGCGCCACTTCCGGGGCGAACAGCACCGGCATGCTGCTGGTGGCCATCGAACGCGGCTGCAGCCGGGCGATGGTGCGCTCGGCGGCCTTGCGGCCCACCGCGGCCGGGTCCTCCAGGTCCTCCCGCGCCAGCGCGCTGGTATACCAGCCATCGCGCTGCATGCCGTCACCCTGCCCGGCAATCAGCGCCACGCTGATTGAATGGTGGGTGCCGCGCTCGCGGCCGAAGAAGCCGTGCGAATTGGCATACACCGACAGGCTCTGCCCGGTCGATGCCGAGGCGCCATCGGAATTGCTGATGCGCGCGTCGCTGTCGCGGCCGGCCGCTTCACAGGCCAATGCCAGGTCGATGGCCTGGTCGGCCTGCAGCGCCCACGGGTGCCAGCTGTCCAGTTCCGGGAACTCGCGGGCCATCAGCGCGGCGTCCGCCAGGCCGGCGGCGGCATCGTCTTCGGTATGCCGGGCGATCGCGCAGGCCTGCTCCACCGTGGCCACCAGGCTGGACGGCTGCAGGTCGGCAGTGCTCGCGCTGCCCTTGCGCTTGCCGAAGTAGACGGTGACCGCGATCCCCCGGTCGGCGGTGGATTCCACTGTCTCCACCTCGCCCAGGCGCACGTTCACATCCAGCCCGCGGTCCTCGCTGCAGGACACTTCAGCCTGGCTGGCGCCCAGCCGGCGGGCGTGGTCCAGCAGCTGCCGGGAGATATCGGCCAGCTGTTCCAGCCGGGCCTCGGGACCAGCGGCAGCGGCCGCTTCAGGGGCGATGACGTTCAATGCTTTATCCTGTACAGGTTGGGCCCGGTACTGCGCCGGGCGACGTATTTACGAAAGTAGGAAAGACGATGCGCGGACGCGACGAAGAAACCGGTGAATTCCACGACAAAAGCCGCAAGCAGAAGCGCAATGAAGCGCTGGACGTGCTTGCGCTGGGCGAAAAGCTGGTTTCGCTGACTCCTGCGCAGCTGGCGCGCCTGCCGGTGCCGGAAGACCTGCTGCCGCACATCGCCGAATGCAAGCGGATCACCGCCCACATCGCGCACAAGCGGCAGCTGGCGTTCCTGGCCAAGCACATGCGCCGGGAAGAAGAGTCCACGCTGGATGCCATCCGCGAGGCGCTGGACGCCAACAGCGATACCGGCCGCCGCGAAGTGGCGATGATGCACCGGGCCGAAGACTGGCGCGAAAAGCTGATGAGCGATGGCGACGCCGCGTTGTCCAAGCTGCTGGACGAATACCCGCAGGCCGACCGCCAGGAGCTGCGCACGCTGGTGCGCAACGCCCAGGCCGAGAAAGCCAAGAACAAGCCGCCGCGCGCCTACCGGGAAATCTTCCAGGTGCTGCGTGGGCTGATGCTGCCGGCCGCGCTGGGGCTGATCGTGGCCGACAGCGGCGAAGACGCCGACGCCGGGGAAGACGACGCGGACGACAGCCAGGATTGAGGCCTGCGCTGCCGGGAAAGCCGCCGAGCATGGCTCGGCGCTACCGGGCAGGGATGCCGCCGGGAAGCGCGCGGCGCCACCGGGCAGGGGCACCGCCGGCATCACGCCTGGGTGCCACCTACGGTGAGTCCATCGATCAGCAGCGACGGCTGGCCCACGCCGACCGGTACGCTCTGGCCGTCCTTGCCGCAGATGCCGACGCCCTGGTCCAGCGCCAGGTCATTGCCGATCATGCGCACCTTCTGCATGGTCTCCGGACCGTTGCCGATGAGGGTGGCGCCCTTCACCGGCGCGGTGATGCGACCGTCTTCGATCAGGTAGGCCTCGGTGGCCGAAAACACGTATTTGCCGCTGGTGATGTCGACCTGGCCGCCGCCGAAGTTCACCGCGTACAGGCCCTTCTTGACCGAGCGGATCATCTCTTCAGGATCATGCTGCCCGGCACGCATGTAGGTATTGGTCATGCGCGGCATGGTCAGGTGCGCGAACGACTCACGGCGGCCGTTGCCGGTCGGCGCCATGCCCATCAGGCGTGCGTTGAGTGAATCCTGCATGTAGCCGACCAGGATGCCGTCCTCGATCAGCGTGGTGCACTGGGTGCGCTGGCCTTCGTCATCGATGTTGAGCGAACCGCGCAGGCCTTCCAGCGTGCCGTCATCGACGATGGTCACCCCCGGCGAGGCGACGCGCTCGCCCAGGCGACCGGCATACACGCTGGTGCCCTTGCGGTTGAAGTCACCTTCCAGACCGTGGCCGACCGCTTCGTGCAGCAGCACGCCGGGCCAGCCCGGGCCGAGCACCACCGGCATCACGCCGGCCGGTGCGGGTACCGCGTCCAGGTTCACCAGGGCCTGCCGCAGCGCTTCGCGGGCGAAGGCTTCCGGACGGCCACTGGCAAACAGTTCGGTGTAGTCATAGCGACCACCGCCACCGGAATAACCGGATTCACGACGGCCGTTCTGCTCCACGATCACCTGCACGTTCAAGCGCACCAGCGGGCGGATGTCCGCGCCCAGCACGCCGTCGCTGCGGGCGATCAGGATGGTGTCCACGCCGCCGGACAGGCTCACCATCACCTGCTTCACGCGCGGGTCGGCGGCACGCAGGTAGGCGTCCAGGCGCTTGAGCACTTCCACCTTGGCTTCGTTGCCCATGCTGTCCACCGGATCCAGCGCCGGGTACAGCGCGCGCGCATCACCGCGCAGCAGGGACTTGCCGGTCTGCGCCCCACCCTCGCGCGAAATCGCGCGGGCCGAGTGCGCGGCGTTGGACAGCGCGTCGCGGTGGATGTCATCGGAGTACGCGAAGCCGGTCTTCTCACCGGAAATCGCGCGCACGCCGACGCCCTGTTCAATGGAATGCGCACCGTCCTTGACGATGCCGTCTTCCACGCTCCAGCTTTCGCGGTGGGCGTGCTGGAAGTACAGGTCACCGAAGTCGATGCCCGGGCCCAGCAGGTGGCCGAAGGTGTTTTCCAGGGTGCCTGCATCCAGCCCGGCGGGCTGCAGCAGGCGGTCGGTCGCGAGGGTAAGGGCGTTATCGGTCATGAGGTTCAATCTGGGGGCAGAACGCGGCCATGGCAAGCCGCGTCATGCAGAGGGGAGCGCCGGGCGCTCAGCGCGCGGTCGGCTTGGGCGGCGGCGGCACGGACGCATCGCGCTCCACCACCTCCACTTTCGGGTCTTTCCAGGGGCCGGTGACGCGGTAGGTCTTGGCCCCGATTTCGCCCAGCGGCTTGGACAGCACCGCATTGGTGGCCGCGCCCAGCGCGGCGCCCACCGGGCCGCCGGCCACTGCGCCGACCACGGTCAGCAGGTTGCCCGAGCGCGGGTTGACGTCGATGGTCTGGTCGAACTGCTGCGCGCGCAGGTCGGTACGGCCGCGGATACGGATGTTGGCGGCTGGACCTTCGATCATCACCTTGTCGGTCGTGGCCGATCCATCGGCAAAGGCCAGCGTGCCGGCGATCTGGTTGAACGCAAAGCCCTTGGAGAAGAAGTCGCGGAAGTCCAGCATCAGCCGGCGCGGCAGCTGGGTGATGCTCAGCAGGCCGAGCACGCGCCCCGCACCGGGCTCCAGTTCCAGCAGCTGGCCGTTGCGTGCATCGACCTTCATGCTGCCCTGCAGGTTGCCCAGCTGGAAGTCCGACGGCCCACCGGCCCAGCCGGCCTGCAGGTCTATGCTGCCCTGCCCGCCACGCAGCTGGCCGCCGTAATCCAGGTCGCGCAGCAGGTCGCCCAGGTCTTCGCTGCGCACCTGCGCGGTGAGGTCGGTACGTGCCGCAGGCCCCTTGCCCAACCAGCTGCCACGCACATCGATGGCCTGTTTCGGCGAACGGAAATCCAGCTGCTGCACGCGCAGCCCGTTGGCAACGGGCTGGGTGCGCACCACCGCCTGGCCGAGGTTGATCTTGCCGAACTGCAGGTCGGCGATATCCAGTGACAGCGGCGGAATGGCGGCTGGATCGGTGTCGTTGGCGCTGGCCTGCACGCGCGCGGCCATCACCTCGCCATCGGGCATCACGATCGGTGCGCCATCGCGTGGACGCGGCTGCGCCGGGCCCGGCAGCGACTTCCAGTGCACGCGCTGCAGGGTGCCGCTGATGGTGCCGCCAGTGGCGTTGGGCACCTGCAGCTGGCCGGCCAGCGAGGGGCCGTCCAGGCGCACGTCCAGGTGCTGGGCGGTCGGCCGCAGCTGCAGGCGGGTCTGTTCGAACACCCCGCCGATCAGCAGCAGCTGGGCCACCTGCACATCCACCGAACGCAGCGGCATCGGATCGCTGGGCGTGCCGTCGTCGTTGCCGTCGCCGGCCGAACCACGCGCCAGGGAAATCCATTCGAGCGCATCCAGCGAGCCGCTTCGGCCATTGACCGCCAGTCCGCTGGCCGGCGGATCGCGGTCCACCCGGGCACTGCCCAGCGTGACCTGCACGCCGGTATGGCCCTGTTGGGTGCGCGCGGCCAGTGCCAGGCGCTCGCCGAAGGCCACGTCGATACGTCCATTGCCCATCGGCAGCTGCGCCGCCACGCGGGTATCCAGCGCCTCGGCGGCCGGCTTGTCCAGCGGTGCCGGCAGGCTCAGCGTAGTGCCCACCAGGGCGGACTGCAGATGCAGGCGTGCCGGCGGGGTCGGCCCTGCCTGGCCGCCTGCTGCCGCGGTCGCGGTCGCAGCCACCACCTTGGGCATGTCCACGCCGATCGTCCAGTCCGAACGGCCTTCGATATAAGGCTTCAGCCAGGCCAGTTCCGGGGCACGGTCCAGCAGCGTGCCGGCGTCCAGGTTGGCTTTCAATTCCGATTCGAAGGCCAGCTGCGGATCACGCACGAAGCCACCGGCGCGCAGGCTCAACGTGCCCGGCGCGCCAAGATGGCGGACGCTGAGGTTGTCGGCACCGAAGCCGCCACCGGCGTACTTCGCGCTGCCGCGCACGTCCTCGAAGTCCAGCGCATAGCGCTTGTCGGACAGCTTCACGCCATCCAGCGCCACGCTGCCCTGCAGGTGCCCGGGCTGGCCGGGATGCAATGGCTGCAGCAGGTCGAAATCCACGTTGGCCGGGCCGCTGGCGCTAAGTGCATCCAGGGTGTCGCCGTACTGTCCGTGCAGCGGACTCCGCCGCAGCATCGCCAACAGTCGGCTGGCTTCGCTGCGGCTCTGCGCACGCACGTACAGCGGCGTCTGGCCGAAGTCTTCGATCCCTGCTTCCATCGCATCCACGTTGACGCCGGCCAGGTCGCCGCGGCCCTTGAGCGAGAAGCCCGGGCCGATGAAGGCGATGTCCGCATCCACCTGGGTCATGTCCGGCCAGGTCTTCTGGAAGCGGATGGTGCCGTCCTCGATATGCCCGGTGGCCTCGAAACGGCCGTTGTTGCGGTCGAACGGCCAGTCGTCCAGGTCACCAGTGACCAGCCCGATGCCGTTGCGCACGCGCCCGGACTGCAGCGCGGTATCCAGCCAGTTGCGCGCGTTGGCGCTCATCTTCGAACGGATCCAGAAGCGCTTGGCGGCGGTCATCGGCACATCGTCGATCTTCGCCGCCAGCTGCATCCACGGCCGCGTCCCGTCGCCCTGGAACCACAGTCCGCCGCGCACGTCGGCTGCATAATCGGTGCCCTGCACGCGCAGCGCCGGGGTGCCGATGCGCCAGCCACCGGCCTCGTCGTGCCAGCCCACCACTTCACCGGCCAGGCGCACGTCGTGGCGCACGCCGAAGCCCTTCGGCCAGTCGAACTGCAGTTGCTGCTGCGGCTGCAACTGCAGCGAGAATCCTTCGGCGTCGCCCTGGAAGCGGCCGCCCACGCCGGCCAGTCCCGGCCCGCCGTCCACGCTGGAAAACGCCAGTGTTTCCAGATCACCCTGCACCCACAGCGCACCGTTGCGTTCGCCGCGGGCCTGCAGCGAACGCACGCGCACCTGCGGGTGGGCCCGGTACAGCCAGTCGCGCAGCCCGGCATCGACCCGATCGGTCAGTGCCAGTCCGCGCAGCAGCACGTTGCCATCCACGTTGTCGGCGACCAGCGCCATGTGCTGCCCGGCACCGACCAGCAGGCCGTCCAGCACCTGTTCGCGGCCTTCGGCACGTACCCGCAGCAGGGGCGCCTGTGCACGCCAGCCGCCTTCGCTGTAACGCCAGCGCGCGCGCATCTGCAGGCGCTCCACGTCCAGCGTCGGCCGCGCCACATGGGCCGTGGGCGCGCCGGCCAGGTGCAGCGCGGTCAGGTCGGAATCGGTGGTGACCATCACCGGGCGGAAGTCACGCAGGGCCACCCAGGCATTGAGTTCGCCGCGGCCCTGCAGCACCTGCACGCCCGCGCCGGACAGCAGCGACGACCACGCCTGCAGGTCCACCGGATCCCCGCCCAGCCAGGCCTCGCCGTTACCACGGCGGCGGTCCACGTCCAGCACCGCCGACAGCGGCAGCGCGTCTTGCTTGGCCCACGCCCGCACCCCCACGCGCAGGCGGTCGCCGTTGACCCGCAGCCGCACGTCCAGCCGCGGCAGGGTCGCCTGCAGCCCCAGCGAAGGCGCGTCCACGGTCAAACGACCGCGTTCGACCTGCAGTTCACCGAGCCGCCGCAGTGCCTCCAGCGGATCGCTACCCGGCCGGCTCGGCAGGCCGCGCACGCTCCAGCGCCCGTCGTCGGCCCGCTGCAGGGTCAGCGCCAGTCCGCGCAGGCGCAGTTCGGTCAGCGAGCGCCCCGGCAGCAGGCCGGCGTACATCGCCACCTGCACTTCGGCCTGGCCCACGCGCAGGCCATCGCCGGCCCCGATGCGCAGGCCATCGAGCTGCAGGAGTGGGCCACGGCGGGTCCACTGCGCTTTCAGGTCATCGAAGCGCACCGGCTGGCCGGCACGTGCAGTCAACCATGCCGCGATCTGTTCCGGGTGCCGCTCAGCCAGCGGCAGCAGCTGGCTGAAGGTGCCCACCAGCAAGGCCACCGCCACCAGGGTGATGGCGGACGCGTACAGGGCAAGACGGCGGATCCTTCGCAGTCGCAGGCGCGGCGGCGCGCTCATCGGCCCTGGCCGGCAACCGGCCGGTAAAGATCAGAGCAGGACCACATCGAATTGTTCCTGCAGGTACTGGTCGTCCGCCTGGAAGCGGATGCTCTTGCCGAGGAATTCCTCCAGCTCGGCAACGGCGGTGGATTCCTCGTCGGTGATGCGGGCCACCACCTTCGACGAAGCAATCACCAGCAGGCGCGCCGCTTCGAACTGGCGCACCGCGCGGGTGATCTCGCGGAAGATTTCGTAGGTGACCGTTTCGGTGGTCTTGATGCTGCCACGGCCACTGCATTGCGGGCAGGTTTCCGACAGCTGGCGCTCCAGGCTTTCCACGGTGCGCTTGCGCGTCATCTCCACCAGGCCCAGCGGCGAGAAGTCGTACACGGTGGTCTTGGCATGGTCGCGGGCCAGTGCTTTTTCCAGCGTGCGCAGCACCTGGCGACGGTGCTCGGCGTCCACCATGTCGATGAAGTCGATGATGATGATGCCGCCCAGGTTGCGCAGGCGCAGCTGCCGGGCCACCGCCTGCGCCGCTTCCAGGTTGGTGCGGTAGACGGTTTCTTCCAGGTTGCGCTGGCCGACGAACGAACCGGTGTTGACGTCGATGGTGGTCATCGCTTCGGTCTGGTCGATCACCAGGTAGCCGCCGGATTTCAGCGGCACCTGCTTGTCCAGCGCACGACCGATCTCGTCCTCCACGCCGAACATGTCGAAGATCGGGCGGTCGCCGGCGTACAGCTCCAGCTTCTCGGCCAGCACCGGCATGTACTTGGCCACGAAGGCCTGCAGCTGCACGAAGGTTTCCTTGGAATCGACCTTCACCTTGTCCACGTCCTTGCGGATCAGGTCGCGCACCGAACGCAGCGGCAGGCTCAGGTCCTCATAGATCACGCTGCACGAAGCGGCCTCGCGGCCACGCCGCTCGACCACGTTCCATACCCGCGACAGGTAGGCCACGTCTTCGGCAATCGCTTCGGCCGGCTGGCCTTCGGCGTTGGTGCGCACGATGTAACCGTAGCCGCCGTGCTGGGCCGACAGTTCGGTCACCAGCGCCTTCAGCCGTGCGCGCTCGCCTTCGTCTTCGATGCGCGCCGAAACGCCGACCACCTTGGACTGCGGCAGCAGCACCATGTAGCGCGAGGGGATGCTGATCTGGGTGGTGAGGCGTGCACCCTTGGTGCCGATCGGGTCCTTGACCACCTGCACCACGATGTCCTGGCCGTCACGCAGCAGCTCCACGATGGGCACGCTGGAGGGCGGCGGCAAGGTGGTGCCGTCGGTGTCCGGACTGGCTACCGGGGCCGGCCGCACCACGTCGTTGGCGTGCAGGAACGCGGCGCGCTCAAGGCCCACTTCAACGAACGCGGCCTGCATGCCGGGCATCACCCGCTGCACCTTTCCCTTGTAGATGTTGCCGACCACGCCGCGCCGCCAGCCACGTTCGATGTGCAGCTCCTGCAGCATGCCGTTCTCGATCACCGCCACCCGGGTTTCGCGGGGGGTTACGTTGACCAGTATTTCTTCAGACATGTACGGCAGCCTCCGTGGCGGCAACAGGGTGGGAAGGCAAGCCCGCGCCGGCCAGCAGCCGGTCGGTCTGGTACAGCGGCAATCCCATGACCCCGGAATAGCTCCCGGCCAGATGGGTGATGAAGCGTTCTGCTTCTCCCTGGATCGCATACGCGCCGGCCTTGCCGAACGGCTCGCCGGTAGCCACGTAAGCGGCGATGCGGGCTTCGTCCAGCACCGCGAAGGTGACCTCGGACACCACGATGTCCACCGCCAGGCCACTGGCAGAAGCCAGCACCACGGCGGTCATCACCTGGTGGGTGCGGCCGGACAGCGCGGCCAGCATGGCCGCGGCATCTTCGGCATCGGCCGGTTTGCCGAACACGCGCTCGCCCAGCACCACTTCGGTGTCCGACCCGACCACCACCGCATCCGGGTCGCGGGCCAGCACCTGTGCGAGGCCGGCGCGGGCCTTGTCGGCGGCCACCCGCTGCACATAATCGCGCGGCGTTTCGCCAGCCGCGCGCACTTCGGCCACGTCCAGGTCCAGGGTCTGGAACGGACGGCCAAGGCGGGCAAGCAATTCACTGCGGCGGGGGGAGCGGGAGGCAAGATAGAGCATCGACACAGCATACCCTGCGCGCGCGGCCTGAATCGCAGGCAACATGCCGTGGCCATGCGCAACCCCGTTCCGGCTCACAACGCGTTCATCCCTTCGCCAGCAACCTCGATGGCCTTCAAGGAGATCTCCATGCGTCGCCCTGTCCTCTCGCCCCTGCTGCTCGCCCTGACCCTCGCCCTGGGAGCTTCCGTGACCGCTCAAGCCGCCGTACCGGCCCCTGCCATCGCCCCGGTGGAAGGCACCCTGCTCAACGTATCGGCCAACGCCGAAGCCAGCCGCGTGCCGGACATCGCCACCCTGTCCGCCGGCGTGGTCACCCAGGCCGTGGACGGCAACACCGCGATGCGCGAGAACGCGCAGAAGATGGACACCGTGCTGGCCGCGATCAAGGCCGCCGGCATCGCCGAGCGCGACGTGCAGACCAGCGGGGTGAACCTGAGCCCGCAGTATCGCTACGCTGACAACGAGGCACCGAAGATCACCGGCTACCAGGCCAGCAACACGGTCAGCCTGAAGGTGCGTGACATCGCCAAGCTGGGCAAGGTGCTGGACGCGCTGGCCGCACAGGGCGCCAACCAGATCAACGGCCCCAGCTTCGAGATCGACCAGCCGGAACCGGTGTACGACGAAGCCCGCCTGGCCGCGCTGAAGAAGGCCCAGGCCCGTGCGCAGACCTACGCCAGGTCGCTGGGCCTGCAGGTGCGCCGCATCGTCAGCATTTCCGAAAGCAGCGGCGGCGGCTTCCGCCCGGTGATGATGCGCGCCGCGGCCGCGCCGATGGCCGCCGACATGGCCAGCACTCCGGTGGCCGCCGGTGAAACCACCGTGTCGGTGAACCTGGACGTGGTGTTCGAACTCGGCCGCTGAGGCCATCGCGGGTGAGTGCCGCCCTTGGTGGGTGACGACCGCCCTTGGTGGGTGACCACCGCCCTTGGTGGGTGACGACCGTTGGTCGTCACCGCTCTGCCCGGGTGCCGACCTGCAGGTGACGACCAAGGTCGTCACTACGTGGCGCCACCGCCCTTACCTGACTCGTAACCAAACGAACGCGCGCCCCCCGCTGGGCACGCCGCGCTGGCCGCGCTATTGCTGATCCACCGGCATCCACCGGCCCCGATGACGTCCCCCTGCTGGCTTGCATGGAGGTGAACCATGGTTCGTACGTACCCGGTAGTCCCGCTCCGCTTCGACCCCGCCCGCATCGCCGCATGGAGCACCGCGATCGCGCTGCACGTGCTGGCCTTCATGCTGCTGGTGATCCCCGCCGCCTACGTGGCCGCCCCCCTGCCACCTGAGGCCCCGCAGATCCGCTGGATCACCCCGGACAAGCCACTGCCGCCCACCCCGGTCCCGCCGGAAGTCGTCCAGCAGGTCGCACCGCCGCAGACCGTGGTGAAACCACAGCCGACGCCCCTGCCGACCCCCACCACCGTCACCGAACAGGTCCCGGCCTACGCCGTGCCCGCCGCCGAACCGCAGCCCGCCCCCGTTCCGGGCGTGCCCCTGCAGACCGTTACGCCCACCCACAGCGGTCTTGGCGCACAACTGCGGTACCGCTCCGCCCCGCCGCCGACGTACCCGATCGCCGCCCTGCGTGGCCGTGAGCAGGGCACCGTCCTGCTGCGGGTGGAAGTCAGTGCCGACGGTCGCCCCACTGCGGTTTCCATCGAACGCAGCAGCGGTTCGCGTGCGCTGGACCTTGCTGCGCGCCAGCAGGTACTGCGCCAGTGGCGTTTCGAACCGTCCATGCAGGACGGCGTTGCCATGTCCTCGGTGGGCCTGGTGCCGATCGAGTTCTCCTTGCCAGAGTAAGGCGCGACAGGGGGTGACGGATATCACCCCCTGTCCAGCTTCCTGACGGACGTCACAAAGCGATCCCGATTAAGCAAAATTTCACTCTTGCGTCACCTGAAAGAAACCTAGATTGGCGACATCGCGGGGCAAGGGGGCCTGCGGTAGGACATGCCACTACGTATTCCCAGTCAGGAGAGAGCTGTGAAATACCCGACCCTTCCCCGTGCCAGCCGCCGCACGTCGCTTGCCACGTCCATCACCCACGTCCTTGCCGGCAGCGCGCTGCTGCTGGCCGCCGCCGGGTCCACCACGGCCTTCGCGCAGGACCCCGCCACCAACCTGGACCGGATCACCGTCACCGGCTCCAACATCCCACGCACCAATACCGAAACCCCTTCCCCGGTGCAGGTAGTCACCCGCCAGGAAATCGACCGTACCGGCAAGACCACGGTGGCCGAATACCTGCAGACCCTGACCTCGGACGGCTCCGGCTCCATCCCCAAGACCTTCGGCAACGGCTTCGCCGGCGGCGGCGCCGGCATTTCGCTGCGCGGCCTGGGCGCCGGCTCCACCCTGGTGCTGCTGAACGGACGGCGCATGGCCACCTATGGCTTGGCCGATGACGGACAGAAGGTCTTCACCGACCTCAGCACCATCCCGCTGGATGCCGTGGAGCGCGTGGAAGTCCTGAAGGACGGCGCGTCGGCCACCTATGGTTCGGACGCCATCGCCGGCGTGGTGAACATCATCCTGCGCAGTGACTTCGAAGGCGTGATCCTGCGCGGGTCGTATGGCCTGTCCGGCGACAGCGACGGCGATGCGCGCAAGGCCACCCTGACCGCCGGTACCGGCAACCTGTCCGAAGATGGCTGGAATGCCTTCGCCAGCATCGACGTGGGCAAGTCCGATGGCATCCGCGTAAGTGACCGCCGCAACCGCGACTGGATCGGTACCGGCGACCTGCGTCGCTGGGGCTACAGCGCCGGCGGCAGCCAGTTCCTCGGCGGGGCGATCACCGGCAACGGCAGCGGCGGCGGCAACTCGCCGGCCGGCAGCATCTTCAACCCGACCACCGGCCTGCTGGAATCGCTGCCCGGTTGCGCCGGGCTTTCCAGCGTCACGCCGCAGGATGCCGGCGGTGGCTGCCTGTGGGACATGGCCGACTACCGTGACCTGAGCCCGGAAGAGAAGTACGTCAACGTATTCGGACGGGCGACCTTCGCCTTCAACGACAGCGCCGAAGCCTACGTGGAAATGGGCTACTCCAAGAAGGAAACCACCTTCAACAACACCCCGTCCAATGTCTCCGGCGCGTGGGGTTATCCGGGTGGGCCGGTCAACGCAAACAGCGGCCCCGGTGCCACCGTGCTGGCGGTCGGGCATCCCGACAACCCGTACGGAGAACCGGTGCGGGTGCGCTACAACGCCTTCGATGTCGGCCCGCGCGTGACCAACAACGACAACGAGTTCATCCGCTTCCTGGCCGGGGTCAAGGGCACCTGGGGCGAGTGGAGCTACGACACCGGCTACCTGCATTCGTCCACCAACCTGGTCAACAAGCGTGACGGCTTCCTGCGCTACAGCGCGGTGCAGTGCGTGCTGGGCGATCTGGCCTGCCCGGCCGGCACATGGAACATCGGCGCCGGCTCGGAAGGCAATCCGCAGAGCCTGTACGACTACATTTCCCCGACCATTCAGGCCACCGCCAAGAGCAGCCTGGACATGTTCGACTTCAAGGTGAACCGCTCGCTGATGGACCTGGCCGGCGGTCCCCTGGGACTGGCACTGGGCACCGAGTGGCGTCGTACCACCAACAGCCTGTCGCCGCAGACGTACACCGATGCCGGCGACATCATCGGGCTGGGCTTCTCGTCCTACGACGGTACCCAGAACGTCTACGCCGCCTATGCCGAACTGGCCGCGCCGGTGCTGGAATCGTTGGAACTCACCGCCGCCGCGCGCTATGACAAATACGAAAGCGGCGATGATTCTGTGACCCCGAAGGTCGGCTTCAAGTGGACGCCGATCGACTGGATCGCCGTACGCGGTACGTATGCCGAAGGCTTCCGCGCGCCGAACCCGGCCGAGAACGGCGACGGCGGCCTGGCCGCCTTCTCCAATGCGCTCGACCCGGTCCGCTGCCCGGGTGGCACCCCCGCCCCGGGCGGCACCCAGGACGATTGCGGCCAGCAGCCGGTGGCGATCATCACCCGGCCCAACCCGCTTCTGGAACCCGAAGAGTCCAAGAGCTATTCGCTGGGCATCGTGCTGCAGCCGACCCGCACCACGTCGATCACGGTGGACGCATGGCGTATCAAGCGCAGCAATGAAATCGCGCAGGGTTCAACGGCTGACGCCATCGCGTCAGGCAACGTGCTGCGCGATACCGACCTGCTCAATGGTGTGCCGGGCACCGGCTCGATCCTGGCCATCAACACGAACTACGTGAATGCCAGTGCTTCGAAAGTCGAGGGTATCGATACCGATATCCGCCAGGACATCCCGCTGGGCACCGCCGGCGACCTGCGGTTGGACCTGCAGTGGAGCCACACCAGCAAGTTCGAGCGTACCGAGGGTGACACCACCCACGAATACGCCGGCACCCACGGCAACTGCGATGTCACCAACTGCATCGGCACGCCGAAGGACCGCATCAACTTCGGTGCCACCTGGAACTACCACGACTGGTCGGTCAGCGGCATCGTCAACTACATCAGTTCGATGGACAACCTGGCCGAAACCGGCGGCACCAAGGAAGACGACTGCCTGAACTTCCGCGCCGATGGCAGCCCGGCACCGGGCGACTGCAAGGTCGCCTCGTTCACCACGTTTGATCTGTCGGCCAACTGGAAGGCCATGGACGGACTGGAGATCTTCGGCTCGGTGGCCAACGTGTTCGACCGCACCGCACCGCTGGATCCGGCTACTTACGGCGGCATCAACTACAACCCGCTGCACTTCAGCGGCGCGATCGGCCGCTACTTCACGGTGGGCGCGAAGTACACGTTCAACTGATCGGCTGCATCGCGTGATGTGGAAAAGCCCGGGCCTGGTGCCCGGGCTTTTTTGTGCGGGAAGGCGAGTGTACCGGTAGCGCCCAGCCATGCTCGGCGGACACGCCCGCAGCCCGATTTCCAGCCCGCTGCCGCGAGGCCGCCTTCAATATCGCGGAACGGCGATGCTGTGCCTGCAGGTGGGGATCGAGCACGGCCTCTGCTATAGCGGCGGCTTGTTGTTTCTCCATGAGTTATCGCTCCTGATGCCGATGCTGGCTGCTGAAGCCTACCGCCGGGCGTGGCTCGGCGCTACCGGGGCAGGGCTACGCGCTGCATTGCTTCAGGGCTGGATCTCGGCCAGCGCGCGGTGCAGCGGTGCGGCGGACACCTGGATCGGCCCATGGAACGGCACGCTCATGTCCAGCACGAAGTACACCGAAGTCGCGATCAAAGCAGCCGATACAAGGAACATGCCGACCACCATCGGGTTGTGCGGTGCGCGATAGCCGAAACTTCCATAGATCAGCGTCATCCACGCCATCAGCATCCAGATGATCAGGCGCGGTACGCTGGCTTCGGACTGTTCGACGATGCTCCATCGTTGCAGCACGACGTTCTGGTACTGCTGTCGCGCATCGGCCAGCAGCCCTTCATGGAAACGATCGGAGGGCGCGATACGATCCAGTGCGCCACCGACCTGGTCCAGCGCGTTGGCCGCCGGGTCGTGGTGGTGGACGAGGGCATCGTCGCTGCGCGCGGGGTGGGCGATGGCGGTCTCGATGTACTCCCTGAGCCGCCGTCGGGTCTCCTCGGTTTCCACCCCGTACGTCCGCAGCGAGCGGTCGAACATGATCAGGCTGGTCGAAAAACCGTGCACGTTCGAATCGATGGTTTCGAAGGTGTTCTTCGACGAATTGATCAGCAGGCCGAACACCAGCGAGGTCATCACCACGAAGATATTGGCCACCAACCGCAGGACCGTATTGGTTTCATCGTCCCGGTGCCGGGCCGACAAGCGGGGGTACAGGTACATCATGCCGATCGACGCCGCGCTCAGGCAGGCGAAGACGATACCCGCTGTGATGATCTCACCCATCGTGACGCTCCGGCCAAGGATGGGCGCAGCATGCCACACAAAAAAAACCCGCATCTCGCGATGCGGGTTTTCAAAATGGCGCCCGAAGTTGGACTCGAACCAACGACCCCCTGATTAACAGTCAAGTGCTCTAACCGGCTGAGCTATTCGGGCAGACGGCCAGTATAACGACTCTTCACGCCCGATGGTAGGGGTGGTTGGCCAACATCGCCGCGGCGCGATACAGCTGTTCGGCGACGACCAGGCGCACCAGCATGTGCGGCAGGGTCAACGGCCCGATCGACCATTTTTCATCCGCCAGCGCCGACACCTCCGACGAATGCCCTTCCGGTCCGCCGATCAGGAACGCCAGGTCCCTGCCCTGCCCGCGCCAGTGCTCCAACCGCTGCGCCAACTGTTCCGAGCTGAGCTGTCGCCCGGGCACGTCCAGCGCCACCACGCAGGCATTCTTCGGCAGCGCGGCGATCACCCGCTTGCCTTCGTCATCGGTCGCACGGCGCGCATCGCGGCCCTTGCCACGCAGGCCCGGCTCGATCTCCACCAGCTCGAACGGCAGCCAGTGCGACAACCGCTTCTGGTATTCGGCAAAGCCCTGCGCCACCCAGCTGGGGGCACGTTCACCGGTGGCGATCAGTCGTGCTTTCATCAGGCATCCTCATAACGTCCAACGGCGCCATCGGCGCCGTCGGGGGTACAGCACAGGCAGCAGGACGATCAGACCTCGTCGTCCTGGCCTTCTTCTTCTTCTTCGTGCTGGCGACGCTGGTCACCCACCGTCCACAGGCGCTCCAGCGCATACAGTTCGCGCACGCGCGGCAGCATGACATGGACCACGACATCGCCCAGGTCGACCAGCACCCATTCGGCTTCGCGCTCGCCTTCAACGCCCAGCGGCATCATGTCCAGCTTCTTGGCGAAGCGGACCACTTCCTCGGCGATGGACTTCACGTGGCGCGAAGAAGTACCCGATGCGATCACGAAGTAATCGGCGACGCTGGACTTGCCACGTACGTCGATGGTGACCACGTCCTTGGCCTTCAGCTCTTCGGTGGCGTCGGTCACGCAGGCCAACAGCTGCTCCACGGAGGGCGGCGGGTTGGGCAGTTCGACCTTGATGGTCTGGGGTTGGGGCTGGTTGCTCAAAGCGGGTCGACTCGATAAACGTAGGGGGGATTATACGTGGGACCGGCGCCTGAGGCATTCACCGGGTTCAGCCCCCAGGCGGACAGGCCGCTGGCCTGACCTGCGCCGCCTACGCTGCCTGATAACAGACCCCAGGTGGGCGAGCCGATGATGGTGGCGCGCGGATTGCGCGCCCTTTCCCATGACTGGAGCATCACCATGAACCTGCTTGCCACCTTCGTCGTCGCCTCGGGCATCGCGTTTGGCAGCACTGCAGCGCCCGTGCAGGCGCCAGTACTTCCTGAAGGGGATTCCTGCCCCGGTTGCGTCGCCTGGCGGTGCGATACGCGCGGAAGCATCCATCTACCCTTGGCAGTGAATGAACCCGACCACAAACAGGCTGTCCTGCGCGCCCTGTATGAGCATACCCGCGCCACCTTCGGCGGCGAGGTTCCCGCGTCGGTGACCTGCACCCCGACCGGCGGATGACAGCCGCCAGGCCCCGTGATCACACACCGTAAAGCCGATGTTCGGCGATGTAACCAGCCACCGCCGGCGGTACCAGCGGCTGCCACGGCCCGCCGGCGGCGATGCGCCTGCGCACCTCACTGGCCGACTCGCCGCGCAGCGGTTGGCGCAGCCGCAGCACCCGGCCGGCAGCAGCCACGTGCAGGGCCTGGGGTTGGTCGGTCCAGCGCCCGTGCAGCGCCTCACCCAGCGCCCCCTCCACGACATCGGGCAAGACGCTGCCCGGGCGTTCGGCCACGATGAAATGGGCCAGCCCGAACAGGTCCTGCCACCGGTGCCAGGCAGCCAGGGAAAGCAGGCTGTCCGCCCCCACCAGCCACGCCAGCGGCGTATCCGGGCCAAGCGCGTGGCGCAGTTCGGCCAGCGTCTCCACGGTGTAGGACGGCCGCTGCGGATGGCGGGCGGCGCGCTCCAGTTCGTGGCGGTCCAGCAGCAGGTCGGCTTCCTCGGCCAGCGCCAGCCGCAGCATCTGGCAGCGCTGCGCGGCACTGGCGCCGGGGGCGGGACGGTGCGGCGGATCGGCCGCAGGCAACAAGCGTATCGGCACGTCCAGGGCATCGCGTGCCGCACGCGCAATGGCAAGGTGCCCGTTATGCACCGGATCGAACGTACCGCCGTAATAGATGCGAAGGCCCATGGCCGGGCTCAGGCACGCGCCAGCAGGCGTACCGCACGTGCTTCGGACACCGCCACCAGCAGGCGTTCCAGCGCCAGCCACGGGTCGCCATCGGCGCGTCCCTTCGCGATGCGGTCCACCAGCCCGGCTTCGGCCACGAAGCGCTCCCAGCGCTTGGTTTCAGGATGCCGCTGCAGCGCGCGCTTGTACGGCGCCTGGCGCGCTTCCCAGATACCGCGGGACTTCATTTCCGCGGCCAAGTTGCCACCGCGCGCCTGCACCTGGGCCAGCGCAGCGCCGGCCAGCAGTTCACGGATGACGATCGGCATCAGGGCAGCCACCGCCTCGCCTTCGGCACGCAGGCCGGCCACCATCCGCAGCACGGCGGTGGGCTGGCCGGAGAAGGTCGATTCCACCAGCCGGAACACGTCATAGCGGGCCGCATCGGCGACCAGCGCGTCCATCTTCTCCACGTCCAGCACCTGCCCGGATTCGACCAGCAGGGCCAGTTTGTCGATCTCCTGCGCGGCTGCCAGCAGGTTGCCTTCGACCCGCTCGGCCAGCCGCTGCACCGCTTGCGGATCGGCACGCAGGCCCTTGCCGCGCAGGCGGCGCTCGATCCACTCAGGCAGCTCGTGCGGCTTGATCGCCCAGGCCACCGACGTCACCCCGGCGCGACCGACGGCGTCGGCCCACTTGCCCTGGTGCGACTTGCTCCATTCGTTGGCGGTGATCAACAGCACCACGTCCGGCGGCGGCGAGGCGCAGAAGTCACTGATGACTTCGGCGCCTTCCTTGCCCGGCTTGCCGTTGGGCAGGCGCACTTCGATCAGGCGGCGCGCACTGAACAGGCTGGGCGCGTTGAACCCCGCCTGCAGCCGTCCCCAGTCGAAATCGCGCCCATCGGCATCGAATACTTCGCGTTCGCTGATGCCCTCGGCGCGCGCTTTCGCCCGCACCGCGTCGGCCGCTTCCAGCACGCGCAGGGTTTCCGGCCCGGCGATCAGATAGACAGGGGCCAGCGGCTGGCCGCCACTGGTGCTGGCCAACTGCTCCGGGCGCAGTTCCATCCGCGAAGCGTCTCAGTCCTGGACCGGCGGGCTGGCCGGTTCGGGGACAGGCTTGGCGGTCGGAATGGTGGTCCGGATGGCCGGCACGCCGGCCGGCGCCGGACCGGCCGGGATCACCTGGCCGTCGACTGCCTCGCCCGGGGCCGAGATGCTGCGGCCTTCGCGCAGTTCATTGCGCACCACGCTGTCGATGCGGCGGATGATCGAGGCCGACATCTCGCGGCGCAGCTCATCGGCCAGGATTTCACGCTCGGTGGTGGTACCGGTGGCGTCGGTCGGCGGGGACACGTAATCACGCGACAGCTCGATCACCTGCTGCGGCACCAGTTCACTGCCGTCTTCGCGGCGGAAGATGAAGATCACCGCATAACGCAGGCTGTATTCCTGCGCACGGCCCTGTGCGTCGATGGCGATCGGCAGGTCACCCCAGCGCTCGGACAGCACCTGCAGCTGCGCGGCCGGCGCCGTCGCGTCGTCATCGGCCAGGGTCGCCCCGGACGCCCGCAGGCTGCGTCGCAGCAGCTTGGCCAGTTCGCTGTAGGGCGCGGTGGAGACCACCTTCACTGCTGCCGTATCGGCCGGCAGCATCAGCTTGTTGCGCATATGGAAGCCGCAACCGGCCAGGCCGAGGGCGAAGAGAAGGGCAAGCAGGATTCGGGTCATGGACACAGTCTGTAGTAGCCGGGCGGCTGCGGCAATACAGCCTGCCCGATGAGGCGTGAATGAGGGTTGATCATCGGGGCCCGGGAAGGCGGTGACGACCAACGGTCGTCACCCACCAGCGATGGTCGTCACCCACCGGCAAGGGTCGTCCCCCGGAGCGGCCGGGATCAGCCGACCACGATGTTCACGATCTTGCCGGGCACGATGATGATCTTGCGCACCGCCAGGCCTTCCATGAACTTGGCCGCGTTCGGTTCGGCCACCGCCAGGGCTTCGATCTGCTCGCGCGCCGCGTCGGCGGCGACCTCGATCGTGCCGCGCAGCTTGCCATTGACCTGTACCGCCAGGGTCAGCGCATCGCGTACCAGGGCGCTCGGATCGGCCTGCGGGAATGCCTGGTCTTCCAGCAGCGTCTGGCCATGGCCCAGCACCTGCCACAGCGCATGGCTGGCATGCGGGGTGATCGGGTTGAGCATCAGCACGATGGCCTGCAGGGCTTCGTGGCGCACCGCGCGACCTTGCGGCGTGGCGTCGTCGAACTTGGCCAGCGCATTCATCAGCTCCATCACCGCAGCGATGGCGGTGTTGAAACTGTGGCGGCGGCCGTAGTCGTCGCCGACCTTGCCGATGGTTTCATGGGTCTTGCGGCGCAGCGCCTTCTGGCCTGCGTCCAGCGCGGACACCTCCAGTGCCGGGGCCGCACCGTCGGCGGCATGCTTGTGCACCTGCGCCCACAAGCGGCGCAGGAAGCGCGCCATGCCGTCCACGCCGGCCTCGTTCCACTCCAGCGACTGTTCCGGCGGTGCGGCGAACATCGAGAACAGGCGCACGGTGTCGGCGCCGTACCTGCCGACCATGGTCTGCGGGTCCACGCCGTTGTTCTTGGACTTGGACATCTTCTCCGTGCCGCCGACCACGACCGGCTGGCCATCGGCCACCAGGGTGGCGCCGGTGATGCGGCCACGCTCGTCGCGCTGCACGTCCACGTCGGCCGGGTTGATCCAGTCCTTGGACCCGTCCGGGTTGGCGCGGTAGTAGGTTTCAGCAATCACCATGCCCTGGCACAGCAGGTTGCGGGCGGGCTCGTTGCTGTCCACCATCCGCGCGTCACGCAGCAGCTTGTGATAGAAGCGGAAATACATCAGGTGCAGGATCGCGTGTTCGATGCCACCGATGTACTGGTCCACCGGCAGCCAGTAGTTGCCGCGCTTGTCCACCGCATCGCGTGCGCCCGGGGACGTGTAGCGGGCGTAGTACCAGCTCGACTCCATGAAGGTATCGAAGGTGTCGGTCTCGCGCTCGGCCGCGCCGCCGCAGTCCGGGCAGGTGGTCCTGCGCCATTCCGGATCGGTCTTGATCGGCGAACCGGTGCCCGAGAAGGCCACGTTTTCCGGCAGCACCACCGGCAGCTGTTCTTCCGGCACCGGCACCGCGCCACACTTGTCGCAGTAGATCACCGGAATCGGGCAGCCCCAGTAACGCTGGCGGCTGACACCCCAGTCGCGCAGGCGGTAGTTCACGCGGCGCTGGCCCTGGGCCTTGCGCTCGAAGCGTTCGGCCAGGGCTTCGAAGGCGCCCTGGAAATCCAGGCCGTCGAACTCGCCGGAATTGACCAGCTCGCTTTCGCGGCTCTTGTCGCTGTACCAGTCCTGCCAACGGCTGGCGTCGTACGCGGTTTCGTCCTTGCGCAGCGATTTCAGCGCGATGACCTGGCGGATCGGCAGGCCATACTTGTTGGCGAATTCGTTGTCGCGCTGGTCATGGCCCGGCACGGCCATCACCGCGCCGGTGCCGTAGCCCATCAGCACGAAGTTGGCCACCCACACCGGCACCTGCTCGCCGGTCACCGGATGGATGGCCTTCAGGCCGGTATCCATGCCGCGCTTTTCCTGGGTTTCCAGTTCTGCTTCGGACACCCCGCCCTGCTTCAGACCGGCCAGCAGTTCAGCCAGCTGCGGGTTGTTCCTGGCCGCGTGCAGCGCCAGCGGATGTTCGCCGGCGATGGAAACGAAGGTCACGCCCATCACCGTGTCCGGACGGGTGGTGAACACGCGCAGCGGATCCAGCGTGTTGCCCTCGGCATCACGTACGGCGAACTGGATCTCCAGCCCTTCCGAGCGGCCGATCCAGTTGCGCTGCATGGTCTTGACCGATTCCGGCCAGCCCTCCAGTTCGTCCAGTCCGTCCAGCAGTTCCTGGGCGTAATCGGTGATGCGCAGGAACCATTGCGGGATCTCGCGCTTTTCCACCAGCGCACCGGAGCGCCAGCCGCGGCCATCGATGACCTGCTCGTTGGCCAGCACGGTCTGGTCGATCGGGTCCCAGTTGACCACCGCGTTGCGGCGGTAGGCCAGGCCCTTGCGCATCAGGCGGGTGAACATGCGCTGCTCGTGGACGTAGTAGTCCGGATTGCAGGTGGCGAACTCGCGCGACCAGTCGATGGCGTAGCCCAGCGACTTCAGCTGGCTGCGCATGTGGTCGATGTTCTTGTAGGTCCACTTGGCCGGCGCGGTCTTGTTCTTGATCGCGGCATTTTCGGCGGGCAGGCCGAACGCGTCCCAGCCCATCGGCTGCAGCACGTTGTGCCCGGTCATCCGCTTGTAGCGGCTGATCACGTCACCGATGGTGTAGTTGCGCACATGGCCCATGTGCAGCGCGCCCGACGGGTACGGAAGCATCGACAGGCAGAAGTACTTCGGCTTGTCCGAGGTCTCGTTGACTTCGAAGGCACGGGTACTGTCCCAGTACTGCTGGGCGGCGGATTCAACCTGCTGCGGGTCGTAGGCGTTGGGTTCGACGCTGGTCATGGAACACACAAGTGCGGCGGCAAAGCGGCACAGGGTACCGCAGTGCGGCAAAAGCCTCCAATCCGGCCGGCAGGCGGGCCGCGGCCCGCTGGCAAAGGCTCAGCGACGAGGCTCGGTCGGCGCCACCCACGCCAGGCCCACGGCCAGCCACAATGCCCACGCAGCAAAGGTCAGCCGCTGCGCCAGCGGGGCCGGCAGCAGCCCCTGCAGGGCAAAGGCGGTGACCGCCGCGACCAGCCCGCAGCCCAGCGCCAGCCGCGCCAACGGGGGCGATCTGCGCCAGCTGCCGACGCCCAGCATCACGGTGCCGGCGATGAATGCCAACGCCCACACCATCCATGCGCTGGCATGCGCCTGGCTGGCCGGGCCGTCCAGATCCTGCACGTCCAGCGGGAACAGCCCCATGCCGGCAAAGGCCAACCCGGCCAGCACCAGCAGCTGGCCGGCCACCCGCAGCAACCAGCTGCTGCCGGCCGGCAGGCGCGCCAGCAGGCACAGCGCCATCGCCGTGGCCAGCAGGCCCGGCAGCACCCAGCCCAGCAGGTTGAAGCCGAGTGCATGGGCGATGCCGCCCGCCCCAAGCAACGCCACGGGATGGTGCCCCTGCTCGAAGCCGTCCAGCGCCACGCCGAAACCGGCTACGGACAGCACGAACACGACCGCCGCTGCGGGACCGAGCAGGTTTTCGACAGGGCGTGGAAGCAGGGTCGGCATGGTGCGGCACTCGATCGATGGCAGGCCCTATTGTGGAACATCGAGCCGGCGGCGGGTTGAAGCCACAAGCGTCCGCCACCATAGAATCGGTCTCCCGCCGTAGATCCAGAGTTGCCATGAGCGAACTGCCGAACGTATTCGACGCTGTCACCGAAACCTTCGAAGCCGAGGTGCTGCAGAAATCCCTGCAGACACCGGTACTGGTCGATTTCTGGGCAACCTGGTGCGAGCCCTGCAAGACCCTGGGCCCGCTGCTGGAAAAGCTGGCCGGCGAGTACAACGGTGCCTTCCAGCTGGCCAAGGTGGACGTGGACAAGGAGCAGCAGATCGCCGCGGCCTTCCAGATCCGCTCGGTGCCGACCGTGTTCCTGGTCAAGGGCGGCCAGCTGGTGGATGGTTTCCCCGGCGCGGTGACCGAAGGCCAGCTGCGCGAGTTCCTGGCCCAGCACGGCATCGCCCCGGCCGAGCCGGTGGCCGAAGCCGAGCCGGAACCGCTCGATCCGCAGGCGCAGGTCGACGTGCTGCGCGCGCAGATTGCCGCCGAACCGGGCAAGGACGAACTGCGGCTGGACCTGGCCGTGGCCCTGCTGCAGATCGGCGGGGTGGACGAAGCCCGTGCGCTGATCGACGGGCTGCCGGCCAACCTGGCCACCGACGACCGCGCCGTGCGCGCCCGCGCCCGCCTTTCGTTCGCTTCGGCGCTGAAGGACGCACCGGCGCCGGAAACCCTGGAAGCGCGCATCTCGGCCGATGCTGGTGATCTGGCCGCCCGCCACCTGCGCGGGGTCCAGTTGCTGCTGGCCGGCGAAGACGCGGCGGCGTTGGAGCAGTTCCTGGAGATGTTGCGGAGGGATCGCGGTTTCGATGACGGGCTGCCGCGCAAGGCGCTGATCGACGCCTTCAACGTGATCACCGACCCGGCGCTGGTCAGCCAGTACCGGCGGAAGATGGCCGCGCTGCTGTTCTGAAGGTAAACACGTTCAGAACCGGCCTGCGACCGGCACGCGATACTGAGCCGGTGGCGTCGTGCGAGGCCACGGTTCATTCGGGGGAATGAAACCCGGCCACCCGGCCGAGGGCATCGCTCCACCGATCTTTCCCGGGGGAGGATCGCGTGAATGATGAAGGGGTAACCTCATGCGGCTGGCGGCGGCGATGAAGCAGCCGCCGCTGGCCTGGCGATATCGGCTGCTGCTTGCGCTCCTTGCCGGGCTGGTCGCCGTCGCCGCCGGCCATGGCCGATGGCTGGGCGCATTGGACGATGCGATCTTCGACCGCTACACCGGCAATTGGACCTACGCGGCGGACCCCAGCCTGCTGATCGTTGCGATCGATGACGCCAGCCTGCAGCAGATCGGGCAATGGCCCTGGCCCCGCAGCGTGCACGGGCGGCTGTTGGACCGGCTGACCCGGGCCGGCAGCAAGCGGGTGCTGCTGGACCTGCCGTTGTCCGAACCTGACCGTCATCCGGGCGCCGACGCCGCCCTGGCGGCGGCGATCGCGCGCAACGGCCAGGTGGTGTTGCCGGTGCTGGCGGTACCGGCCCGCGACGGCCGGTTGGCCGAAGAACGGCTGCCCATTGCAGTGATGACCGCCAATGCGGCCGGGCTGGGCCACAGTGACCTCGAGGTGGATGCCGACGGGGTGGCGCGCGGCATCTACCTGCACGCCGGCATCGGCTCGGCGCACTGGCCGGCGCTGGGACTGGCCCTGGCCGATCTGCCCGAGCGGGCAGGCCGGCGGCCTGTGGCGGAGGACCGCACAACGCCCTATGCGTGGGTGCGCGATGACTATGTGCGACTCCGCTACGCAGGCCCCCCGGGCACCGTGCCGCGGGTTTCCTATGTCGACGTGCTTGAAGGCCGCATCGTGCCCGCTGTGCTGCGCGGCCAGCGCGTGGTGGTGGGAATGACCGCGACGGGGATCGCCCCGCGTCTGCTGACGCCGACCACCCGCCACGCCCCCATGAGTGGCATCGAGTACCACGCCAGCGTCGCCTCGATGCTGCTGCAGTCGCGCACGCTGCGGGGGATGGCGCCGATGTGGCAGCACGCCCTGGGCGCGATGCTGGTGATGCTGTGTGTTTCAGGGCTGTGCGGTGGGCGGGCGGCCACGATACTGGCCATCAGCGTGGGACTGCCACTGCCGCTGTTGCTCTCCTGGTCCCTGCTGCGCGGCGCCAACCTGTGGTGGGCGCCCTGCGCCACGCTGGGGACAGCACTGCTGGCCACCGCCATCTGGGCCGCGTGGCGGATCGCCAGCTGGCGACGCCGGGCCGACGCGGACACCCTCACCGGGCTCGTCAGCCGGCCGCGCTTCGAGCAGGCGCTGCAGCAGGAGACCTGCATCGGAAGCGGCGAATGTCGCCCGTTGGCGCTGGTTCGGGTCGAGCTGGACCACGCCGGCGTTCACGATGACCGACCAGGTCCACAGGCAGGCGACCCACTGCACGTGGCGGTCGCGCGACTGATTGCCGCTCATGCCAGACGACCGCGCGATACCGCCGGCCACCTTGGCGTCGGTTTTACGATGATCCTGCCCGAAACGCCGCCCAGCGGCGCGCGCCAGGTGGTCGAAGACCTGATCGCCGACGTGCGTCGGCTGCCGTGGACGGCCGACGCCGGCAACGCCCGCCCCACCCTCAGCATCGGGATCTACTGCCGGGTGCCGGGGCCGGGCGTGCCCGCAGATGCATTCCTGCACGGAGCCGAGGTGGCACTGCGCCAAGCCAGGGCGAATGGCGGCGATGGGTACGTGCTGGAAGCAGGCTGAGCCGACGGATCTGCCACTTGCCCTGCGTCAGTGCAGCCAACAATGTGAATGGCCCATCCCTCGAGCGCGATGCCATGGCTTCCGTCCCAGCCCTTTTCATCCTCACCTCGCTCGCCGCGACCGCCCTTCTGGCGAACATCGCCGTTGCCGGCGCACCGGCCCCGATCACCGTCCAGCCTGCCGCACAGGTGGCGACCTATCACCTTCACTATCGGAAGCTCTACGACGCCAAGCCTTTCCCAAATGCGACTCTGACGCACTACGCCAACGGCGTGTATCGGATCACCTCTGAAGGCGAGGATCATTACGGCGTCTACGTCGCCCAAGGCAACGTCGGGGACCAGAGCAGCACGATCCGTTACGTATCGCTGCCATCGCCGGACTGGGGCAATCGCACCGCCTACCATCAGCTGACCTTCGTCACGGGGACCGACGAGGGCAGCGGCCTGTTCGTGCAGAACGCGATCACCGATACCGGTGAAGCCATCGCGCAGCAGAACGGTACTTTTTCCCTGACGATCCCGGAGGCGTCGCCGTAAGACATTGATCCTGCCCGCTGGACTTCTCCATACGCACCCGCATGGTTACACTGGCATCCCCTCCCCTGGATGCCGGTCCACCATGAAAGCCAGCCTGTTCCGCCACGGCATCAACCTGTGGCCGCCTTTCCTGTTTGCCGGCATCCACGTCACCCGGGTGTCCCCGGATTACCGGGAGATCGACGTCGAACTGCGCATGCGCCCGTGGAACCGCAATTACGTCGGCACCCATTTCGGCGGCAGCCTGTTCGCGATGACCGATCCGTTCTGGATGCTGGGGTTGATGAACAACCTGGGCCGCGATTACTACGTGTGGGATCGCGCCGGCGAAATCGAATTCCTGAAACCCGGCCGCGGCACGGTGCGCGCGGCGTTCCGCATCGATGACGCGATGCTCGCGGAAATCCGCGCGTCCGCCGCCGATGGCAGCAAGCAGCTGCGCTGGTACAGCAATGACGTCCTGGACGCCTCCGGAGTGGTGATCGCGCGCGTGCGCAAACAGGTCTACATCCGGCTCAAGCCGCAGGCGCGCGGCGGCGCCGTTACCGGTTGAAGCGACTCGTGCAGGGTTGATCGTTTGTGCGAATACTGGGATGGGCCACACAGCGCTGCATCCCCGCATGCCGAAGATGAAGTCCGGCGCGCACCCGCCGCGCCGTGAACCCATCGGAGAACCACCATGTCAACAACGATCAGCAGACGCCACGCCCTGCAGGCCGCCGGGTGGGCGGCCACCGCCCTGTTCACCCCTACCGCCGCCGCGCGGCAGCAACGCCGGATCACCGTGGAAGACATCATGGGGCCGTACTATCCCATCCACAGACCGCTGGACGAGGATGCGGACCTGACCCGCGTCGACGGACAGCCGGGCGTCGCGCAGGGCACCCGGATCGACCTGCATGGACGCGTCGTCGACACCCTGGGCCGGCCGGTAGCGGGCGCCTGGATCGAGATGTGGCAAGCCAATAGCCACGGGCGCTACGCGCATGCGACCGACCCCAACGAGGCTGCGCCGCTTGACCCTGCGTTCCAGGGGTTCGGTCGGCAGGAAACCGACAGGCAGGGGAGGTTCCGGTTCCTGACCATCGTCCCCGGGCCGTATCCCGTCGGGACCGGCCCGGACCAGGTCCGCACGCCGCACATCCACTTCGACATCCGCGGCCAGCATGATCGCCTGGTGACGCAGATCTATTTCAGTGGCGAGCCCCTCAATGACAACGACCTGCTCTACCAGGCGCTGTCTGCGGAAGATCGCGAGACCGTTACCCTGGTGCCGCGCAGCGTGGGCGACGGTGCCCGCTTGAAAGCGAAGTGGACGGTGGTGCTCGCCACGGGGTGAGGGCTGGGGAGGATCCGTTCTACCTTGCGGCCCGCGGTGATGGTTCCGCATCCCGGCGCAGCGGCACCCTCAACAGGCGGTCGTCGGGCCCGCGCGAGGTGTCATGCCGCGCAACCTGGAGCCAGCGCCCCTCGGCATCTGCGTGGGGCGCGCGGGGTGCCGAACGCAACGCGACCGGCAACCTGGCCAGCGCGTCGGTGGTTGAATCCGGCTGCGTGCGCAGCCACTGCTGCGCCGCCAGCAGCCGCACCATCGCGGCGGCGTTCTGGCTGCGGCCGGCATAACGCAGGTAAGGCTGCGCGGGAATATCGCTCATCGCGCAACCTGCCAGGTTGGCCACGCAGTCGAATCCGCGCGTGGCCGGCGTGGGCGCCTCGATCTGCCTGTCCTCGCCCAATCGCTGCTGCTGTGCGGGGTCGCACGCCCATGCATATGCCGTAGCGATGCGCGCCAGGGAGCGTTCGGTATCCAGCACCAGCACTGAACCCGGCGATCGCGCAGAGTAACGCATAGCCATGTCGGCGCAGCGCATCTCGCCCTGCAGCGGTCGGCACAGGCTGGTTTCCGCCGCCGTCATCGGCCGCAGCGCCGCAATGCAGGCAGCGGGAAGCGAGGCGTCGCGCGGCAGTTCGGCCAGCACCTCGCCCAGCACGCCACCGTTGCGTTCCACCATGGCCATGCCGACACCGCTGGCAAGCAGGGTATCGCTGCCGGACAGCAGGCGGCGGCCAGCGAGGAGGCCGCTGCACAGCCCCTGCAAGGCACCGGCGGTATCGCCCTGGACATGGGCCAATGCGTGCGCGGTGACCGGATCGGTCATTCCATTCAACGCAGGGAACGGGAGCATGATCGCGGCGACCTGGCTGTCCCATGGGCTGCTGAAGTGCCCGTATGCCGCCGTCTGCGCCACGCGCGCATGCAGGCCTGCATGCCCGGCGTGGGCCCGGGCGAACCGCCGCGGGTCGCTGCGCACCTGCGCCAGGCAGGCGCCGGTGGGCCCGCTGCAGTGGCGTCCCTGTGGATACGCCACGCGTGGATGATCGCCTTCGGCACTCATCCGCACGCCGCCGGCCAGGTCCGGATCGGCCCGCCAGCGCGCGGCATCCACCGCCATCGCCGCCGCGCGGGAGCTGTCGTCCATGCCATCGAAGTCCAGCATCCACAGCAACGCATAGCCGTTGCGGCCTTCGGCCGGGACCTGCGTGCGCATCAGCGCCAACGCGCGGCGCTGGTTGTCCGGCATCGGCCAGAAATGCGATGCACACCACAGCAACACCACCGCTGCCAGCACGCCCAGCATGCCGGCCACCGACCACTTCACGCCCTTTCCCATCGTCGATCCCACCGGATTTCACCTCACTGCCGCATCCTGCGACTCGTAGAACCGAGCCTACCGTGCCCCACGCGACCGCTACAATGCGCCGATGTCACTCCCAGCCCCCACGCTCACCCCCCGCCCTTCCCTGCAACGGCTGTTCCTGACCGGCCTGCTGACCCTGCTGCCGATCTGGCTCACCTGGGTCGTGGTGAAGTTCGTCTTCGTGCTGTTGTCCGGCATATCCAGCCCGTTGGTGGTGGCGATGTCCGAACCCATCGCCACACGGTTCCCGCACTACCTGGGCTGGGTCCACGTCGAATGGATCCAGAACGTGGTGGCGCTGCTGGCCACCCTTCTGGTGATCCTGGCCGTGGGCGTGCTGAGCCGCCGCGTGGTCGGCCAGCGCCTGCTGCGATGGGTCGGCGCGGTGATCAAACGGATTCCGCTGGCCAGCATCATCTATGACAGCGCCAAGAAGCTGCTGGACATGCTGCAGACCGAGCCGGGCACCACCCAGCGGGTGGTGCTGATCGATTTCCCGCACCGTGACATGAAAGCAGTGGGCCTGGTCACCCGGGTCATCCGCGAACAGGGCACCGGCCGCGAACTGGCTGCGGTGTACGTGCCGACCACGCCCAATCCGACCTCCGGCTATCTGGAAATCGTGCCGGTGGAACTGCTGACGCCCACCGACTGGACCGTGGACCAGGCGATGAGCTTCATCATCTCCGGCGGTGCCGTCGCACCGGAAACCGTGCCCTTCACCCGCGCCGGCGAGCGCGGCTGATGAGCGCGCGGCCGCTGCAGGACCGCGCAGTCCTGCTGTTCATCGGGCTGGCCGCATTCTTCTGCGCCAACGCGCTGCTGGCCGAGCTGATCGGGGTGAAGATCTTTGCGCTGGAAGACACCCTGGGCATCGCACCGCTGGACTGGAACCTGTTCGGCCAGACCGGCTCGCTGAGCTTCACCGCCGGCACCCTGCTGTGGCCGGTGGTGTTCGTGATGACCGATACCATCAACGAGTTCTTCGGCAGGCGCGGCGTGCGTTTCATCTCCTGGCTGGCCGCCGGCCTGATCTGCTACGGCTTCCTGTTCGCGTATGCGGCGATCTCGCTGGCACCGGCCAGCTGGTGGGTCGGCTCGATGAGCGCGCACGGCGTGGCGGACTACCAGGCGGCGTTTGCCGTGGTGTTCGGCCAGGGCATGTGGACCATCGCCGGTTCGCTGGTTGCCTTCATGGTCGGCCAGCTGATCGATGTGGCGGTATTCCATCGCATCCGTCGCGCGACCGGCGAACGCCATGTCTGGCTGCGCGCCACCGGATCGACCGCGGTGTCCCAGCTGATCGACAGCTTCGTGGTGATCTGGATCGCCTTCGTGCTCGGGCCGCAGCAGTGGCCCACGTCGCTGTTCCTGGCGGTCAGCAGTGTCAACTACGTTTACAAAATGGTCTTCGCCATTGCCCTCATTCCCTTGCTGTACCTGATGCGGCATGCGATCACGCAGTACCTGGGTGCGGAGCGGGCACGACAGCTACGCGCCGACGCGGCAGCTGACTGAGCGACAACGCGGCATTTCCTGACTGCGCTCTCGATGCTGGCCGTATGCGTCTGGATCGTGCAAGCTCCACGGTCTGTGTTCCACGGAAACGTCCGATGCCCCAGCTTGCCCGCGCCCTGGCAGTCGCACTTGCCTCGTTGATGCTGTTCAGCGCCGCGCCGCCGGCCGAAGCCGCCAAGAAGAAAGCCACCCGCCCTGCAGCCGCGCAGACCCGCCAGGCGACCAAGGCCAAGGCCAGGCCGCGTGCACGCCCGGCAGCTGCGGCAGGCCGGCAGGCCGCCGCCGCACCCGCCAGCAAGGCGGTCCAGCTGGAGCGGCTGTACGACGAGTACTGGGACGCCTCGATGCGGCTCAATCCCCTGCAGGCCACGTTCCAGGGCGACGCGCGCTACAACGGCGAGCTACCGAACATCCTGTCTGCGACCTGGCGCCAGCAGTCGCATGACTTCACCACGCAATGGCTGGGCAAGGTGGAAAAGATCGGCAGCAGCGGCCTGCAGGGGCAGGATCTGCTGAGCTACGAGATCTTCGTCCGCGATGCCAAGGCATCGCTGGCGGCCGAGCAATACCCCTCGTGGATGCTGCCGATCAGCCAGTACTACAACCTGGGCAGCATCATGGCCATCCTCGGCGCGGGCGCGGGGGCGCAGCCGTTCAATACGGTCAAGGACTACGACGACTGGTCAAAGCGTTCGCTGGGCATCCCGGCCCTGTTCGAACAGGCCACGGCGAACATGCGCCAGGGCATGGCGGCCGGCGTGGTGCAGCCGCGCGACCTGATGGAAAAAGTGCTGCCGCAGCTGGATGCGGTGATCAAGCCGACTGCCGAAGAGAGCATTTTCTGGACGCCGATCCGGACCATGCCGGACACCATCCCGGCCGAGGAAAAGGCCCGCATCAGCGCCGAGTACAAGCGCATGATCGAGTTCCGCATCATGCCCGCCTACCGCGCGCTGCGTGGCTTCATCGCCACCGAGTACCTGCCGGCCACGCGGGAGACCGCCGGCCTGGGCGCATTGCCGAACGGCGCAGCCTGGTATGCCGGCACCCTGCGCCAGGCGACCGCCACCGCGCAGGACCCTGCCCAGCTGCATGCCTGGGGCGAACAGCGCGTGCAGGCCCTGCACGCACAGATCGCTGCGGTGATGAAAGACAACAAGCTGCGCGGCAGCGAAGCCAAACTGCTGCAGCGCATGCGCAGCGACAGGCAGTTCCAGTACAGCGATGCCACTGCGTTGCTGGGCCGCTACCGACAGGTGCAGCAACAGGTGGCCGCGAAACTGCCCAGCGTGCTGCAGACCCTGCCCAAGGCGGCGCTGGACATCCAGCCGGTCGAAGCCGACCGCGCCGCTTCGTCGGCAGCGGCGTCCTACCAGCCCGGCATCAACGGTGGCCGACCCGCCGTGCTGTCGGTGAACACCAGCAACCTGCCTGCACGCAAGCGCTGGAGCGTGCCCATGCTGTACCTGCATGAAGCCGTGCCGGGCCATCACGTGCAGCTGGGGCTGCAGCAGGAAATCGAAAAGCTGCCGCGCTTCCGACGTCTCGGCGGCGACCTGGCCTTCGTTGAAGGCTGGGGCCTGTATGCCGAATCGCTGGGCGAGCCGCTGGGGCTGTACGCCGATCCTTACGACCACATTGGCTACCTGCACGCCGCGCTGACCCGCGCGGCACGGGTGGTGGCCGATACCGGGATCCACGCGCAGGGCTGGAACAAGAAGCGCGCGGTGGAGTATCTGGAGCAGAACACCGGCATGGCCGTCGATGATGCCAACGCCGAAGTGGAACGGATGATGGCCCAGCCCGGACAGGCGCTGTCCAACGTACTGGGCGAGGCGAAGATCGTGGAGCTGCGCGACCGCGCCCGGCAGGCGCAGGGTGGTGCCTTCGACCTGCGCGCCTTCCATGCCGAACTGCTCAAGGACGGCTCCATGCCGCTGGATATCCTGGAACAACGGATGAGCCGCTGGCAGGCGCAGCCGGGCAGGTGAACGGCCGGATCCCTCTCCCGCTGGGCGGGGGACCCGGCCTTGGTCGGCCTCAGAAGTAGACGCCGACCTCCTCGCTCATCTGCTGGTTGCGGCGCAGGGTTTCTACCTCGCGCTGCATCCGTTCCACCTCGCGCTGCATCTGTTGGATCCGCTGCAACTGTAGGAACGCCTGGCCCACGGGCGGCGCGACCAGCTCGTCGTCGCGGCCGAGATCGGACCAGGAGCTTTCACCGATCTCGGCATGGTTCGGCTGGCCATGCCGATTTTCGTGGAACGCAGACTGCACGACGAAGTCGCTGTCATCGGCAGCCGTCAAGGCGCGCGGCGGTCCGAAAGCGGCCACGCGTGGGCGGGTGCCTGCGTTGTCGCTGATCTGGTCCGGCGATATCGACTGCTTGGACTGATTCGGCTTCCATCTTCCATCGTGCTCTTTGATCAGGAAGAACGCGTCTGTCACTGAAACCGACTCGCCCGACTCGGCGTCAACCTCAAGCACCCGGCTGGTTTCGACCTGGTCAAATCTCACGTTTCCCCGGCGCCCGGGCGAACGCAACACCGGCTCTGCATCCTCTTCTTCCAGCGCTGCGTTCCCGCGCAGCATCGCTTCACTGCGCAGCTTGGCCTGTTCCCAGCGCGATGTCGTCCCGAAGAGCTCGGACCCGTGGAAGGGATCCTCGTCGTCCTCCTCATGGATCATCGGAAGCTCGCCACCACGCGGACGTTGCGCGTCAGCGAGCGCGCCGAGTTCCTCATCCAGCGCGCGCTCCTCTTCCAGCAGCTGCGCGTCGATCAACGCGGCCTCCGCTTCGGCGGCTCGACGCGGGTGTTCCATCTGGTTCACCGGCACCGTCCGGCTCCACGCCTCATCGGCGGGCACCGGATCGTCGGCCTGCAGTACGGACGCCGATGGCACGGTTGCCGGGGCCGTGACGGCTGCAACCTGCACGGCCACCGCCGCTGCGGGCGCGGGCATTGGCGGGCGCACCACCTGCGCCACGCCGGCAGGCGTTGCCGACGGTTGCTTGCGAAGATACGCGACCATCTGCTTCACGCTGATGTTGGACGGCGTCACCACGCCCTGATCTGGATCCGCGTGGCGCGCGCCGGGCACCGCGTCCTGTTGCTGCAGACGACCGACGTAATCCTTCCAGTCACTGGCACTGGCCGCTGCATTGGGCGACGACCCGGCCGCTGGGAAGACCGGACCGGGTCCGTGAGGCGCAGCCGCCGGCGTGCGGTTCAAGCTGGAGGGAAGTTCGTCGCGCGTGGGATTGCTGACCGCTCGGATGGCCGGCAGCACAGCCTTGACGGGGGCCTTTGCCTCAAGCTGCAAGGAAATGAACGACGTGTACCTGACGGGAGATGCGCTGATGGCGGTCACGGAGGCAGTCTCTGCGATTGGAGGAGGCCCAAGGCTGCACGCGGCATGGCCCTTCCGCTTTCGCATTTCGTCCATGCGGAACCCGGAGTCCATCACGCTGCGCGGCGTGATCTGCGATCATGGCCCGCCCGACCCGGCGCACGTCCATGTCCCTTGGCCTGCAAGGCATCCACCACGTCGCCCTGATCTGCGCCGACTATGCCCGCTCGCGGGCGTTCTACGTCGACGTGCTCGGCCTGGCGGTCATCGCCGAGCATCACCGTGCTGCACGCGACTCCTGGAAACTGGACCTGGCCCTGCCCGATGGCGGCCAGCTGGAGCTGTTTTCCTTCCCCAGCCCGCCGCCGCGCCCCAGCCGGCCCGAAGCACAGGGCCTGCGCCACCTGGCCTTCCGGGTGGGCACACTGGAGCCTTTCATCGCCCACCTGGCAGAGCATGGCGTGGCCTGCGAACCGATCCGCGTGGATGAGTACACCGGACGCCGCTTCACTTTCTTCGCCGATCCGGATGACCTGCCGCTGGAGCTGTACGAAACGGCGTAGTGACGGCCGCTGGCCCGCGGCCGCAGCGGCTTTACGGCCCCCGGCCCGCCCAACGGGGGGCATGCACCCAACCCCCCCGGATGGGTATACAGTCGGCACATGCCGGCACTGCCGCTGGCAGTGAACCAATGCCCTGGGAGGGGACCATGCGCAACACCTTCAAGACCCTGCTGCTGGCGCTGCCGCTGTGCGTGGCCGCGCTTTCGGCGAACGCCGCCGATTCGGCGGTGGGCCGCTGGAAAACCATCGATGACAAGACCGGCAAGGTGAAGTCGATCGTGGAAATCAGCCAGGCTGCCAACGGCACCCTGAGCGGCAAGGTGGTCGACATCCTGCAGTCGGACAAGGGGCCGAACCCGGTCTGCAGCGACTGCAGCGGCAGCAACAAGGACAAGCCGGTGCGCGGCATGACCATCCTGTGGAACCTGAAGTCCGATGGCACCGCCAGCTGGTCCGGCGGCACCATCCTGGATCCGGCCAACGGCAAGACCTACAAGTCCAAGATGCGACTGCAGCCCGGCGGCACCCGCCTGGACGTGTCCGGCTGCGTGGCCTTCATCTGCCGCGCCCAGACCTGGCAGCGCGAGTAAGCGCAGGCGGTCACGGCGGTCGGATCGCCCTTTTCCGGAAGGGCATCCGACCCCCTTGTGCGATAATCCGGGATTCCCCTCGCTGCACGCCGTGACCATGACCCGTACCGCGCTCGTCACCACCGCCCTGCCCTACGCCAACGGCCCGCTGCACCTGGGCCACCTGGTGGGCTACATCCAGGCTGATATCTGGGTGCGTGCGCGGCGAATGAGCGGCGGCACCACCTGGTTCGTGTGTGCCGACGACACCCATGGCACCCCGATCATGCTGGCCGCCGAAAAGGCCGGACTGACCCCGGAAGTGTTCATCGCCGGCATCCAGGCCGGCCACGAACGCGATTTCGCCGCCTTCGGGGTGGACTTCGACCATTACGATTCGACCAACTCGGCCGCCAACAAGGCGCTGACCGAATCGTTCTACCTGAAGCTTGAATCGGAAGGCCACGTCAGCCGCCGCTCGGTCGCGCAGTTTTACGATCCGGCCAAGGGCATGTTCCTGCCGGACCGCTACATCAAGGGCATCTGCCCGAACTGTGGCAGCGCCGACCAGTACGGCGACAACTGCGAAGTCTGCGGCGCCACCTACAGCCCGACCGACCTGAAGGAGCCGAAATCGGTGATCTCCGGGGCGACCCCGGAAGTCCGCGATTCGGAGCATTTCTTCTTCGAAGTGGGCAGGTTCGAAGGCTTCCTGCGCGACTGGCTGGGCGGTGATGTCGCCCTGCCCGGGGTCAAGGCGAAGTTGATGGAATGGATGAACGCCGATGGCGGCCTGCGCGCGTGGGACATCTCGCGCGATGCGCCGTACTTCGGCTTCGAAATCCCCGGCCACCCGGGCAAGTTCCTGTATGTGTGGCTGGATGCTCCGATCGGCTACCTGTCCAGCTTCCAGACGCTGTGCGCGAAGACCGGCGTGGATTTCGAATCGCACCTGCGCGCCGGCACCTCCACCGAACTGCACCACTTCATCGGCAAGGACATCGTCAATTTCCACGGCCTGTTCTGGCCGGCGGTGCTGCATGCCACCGGCCACCGCGCGCCGACCCGACTGCACGTCAACGGCTACCTGACCGTGGACGGGGCGAAGATGAGCAAGTCGCGCGGCACCTTTGTGATGGCGCGTACGTTCCTGGATGCCGGGCTGGAACCGGAAGCGCTGCGCTACTACTACGCCGCCAAGTCCTCCGGCGGGGTGGACGATCTCGACCTGAACCTGGGCGACTTCATCGCCCGCGTCAACGCCGACCTGGTCGGCAAGTTCGTCAACCTGGCCAGTCGATGTGCCGGCTTCATCAGCAAACGCTTCGATGGCCAGCTGGCCGCGCAGCTGCCCGATCCGGCGCAGTACCAGCGCTTCGTCGAGGCCCTCGCGCCGATCCGCGAAGCGTACGAGCGCAACGATCCGGCCGCCGCCATCCGGCAGACGATGGCGCTGGCCGACGAAGCCAACCGCTACATCGACGACGTCAAACCGTGGGTGATCGCCAAGCAGGAAGGCGCCGATGCGCAGCTGCAATCGGTGTGCACCCAGGGCCTGAACCTGTTCCGGGTGCTGGTCACCGCGCTCAAGCCGGTGCTGCCCGCCACTTCGGCGCAGGCCGAAGCCTTCCTGGCCGCACCGGTCAGCGACTGGACCGCACTGGCGCAGCCGCTGCTGGCGCATCGCATCAACGACTACGTTGCGCTGTTCACCCGAATCGACCCGAAGAAAATCGACGCCATGACCGACGCCTCCAAGGATACCCTGCAGCCGACCGCTGCCGCCCCCGTTGCCGCCGCCGCACCTGCAGTGAAGGCCGAAGCCAAGCCCGCTGCTGCCGCGAACGCGCCGCAGGGCGACGCTGCGCCGGCGTACATCGGCATCGACGACTTCGCCAGGCTGGACCTGCGCATCGGCAAGGTGCTGGCCTGCGAGTTCGTGGAGGGCTCGGACAAGCTGCTGCGCTTCGAACTGGACGCCGGCGATCTCGGCACCCGGCAGATCTTCTCCGGCATCCGCGCCAGTTACGGCGAACCGGAAAAGCTGGTCGGCCGCAGCGTGGTGTTCATCGCCAACCTGGCCCCGCGCAAGATGCGCTTCGGCCTGAGCGAAGGCATGATCCTGTCGGCCGGCTTCGACGGTGGCGCGCTGGCGCTGCTGGACGCCGACAGTGCCGCGCTGCCGGGCATGCCGGTCCGCTGACCTGCAACGGGCCACGCCGGAGGGTGCGATGGAGCTGGCGCTGTTCGACTTCGACCACACCATCACCACGGCCGACAGCTACCGCCGCTTCCTGCGGCGGGTGGCCACACCGGAACAGCGGGCGCGTGCGTGGTGGTTGGTGGGCCCTTGGCTGGCCGCCTTCCGCCTGCGGCTGATCAGCGCCGAGCGCATCCGCGCCCGCGTCACCGCGCTGGTGTTCAGTGGCCGCCACGCCGATGACATCGCGCTGCTGGCCGCCGGCTACGCACGCGATGCGTTGCCGGAGATGATGCGCCCGGAAATGCTTGAGCAGATCCGCTGGCACCAGGCCCAGGGCCACACCGTAGCCATCGTGTCGGGGTCGCTTGATCTGTACCTGCGGCCCTGGTGTGACACGTTGGGACTGCAGTTGATCTGCAACCAGCTGGAGACCCGCGAGGGCCGTTTGACCGGCCGTTATGCCGGCGGTGACTGCGGCCCCCGCAAGGCCCAGCACATCCGGCAGCGCTTCGATCTGTCCCGTTACACGCGCATCCATGCCTACGGTGACAGCCGCGAGGACGCGCCGATGCTCGCCCTCGCCCATGACCGCTGGTATCGCGGAAAGCCACTGCAACGATGATTCCCCCGCACCGCCATCGCCCCGCATGAGCCTGATGCCTCCCCCGCTGGTGGAGCGGCTGGACCGCCTGTTGCCGCAGACCCAATGCGGCCAGTGCGGGTTCGACGGCTGTCGCCCCTACGCCGCCGCGATGGCTCGCCGCGAAGCCGGCGTGGAGCGCTGCCCACCGGGCGGTGATGCGGGTGCGCGGGCGTTGGCGAAGGTACTGGGCGTGCCGGCGCTGCCGTATGACCGCAGCCGCGGCGAGCACACGCCACCGCAGGTGGCGGTGATCGTGGAAGCCGACTGCATCGGCTGCACCAAGTGCATCCAGGCCTGCCCGGTGGATGCGATCGTTGGCGGGGCCAAGTACATGCACACGGTGATTGCCGATCTTTGCACCGGGTGTGGGTTGTGTGTTCCGCCGTGTCCGGTGGACTGCATCGATCTGGTGGGTCGAACGGGTGAGACCCCCTCGCGGGTGGCTTGAAAGCCGCAGCGTTGAGTGGGCCGGGCGGTGGGGCTGGTCGGGGGACGGCAGAAGCTGCCCCTCCGGGGTCCGGCCCAGCCGCTGGGCGGCTGTGCGTTCGGGCGCTTGCGAAGCCGTGCTTCGCAAGCAAAGCGCCCTCACCCATGCGGGCCTCGTTTCGCGCCATCCATGGCGCTCAACGCCCCCGCCCAGCCCCACCGCCCGGCCCCTGACAGGTTCCGGTGGCCGCCACCCGCGTATGAAAAAAGAAGAAAAGCGGTAGCGCCGAAGGCAGCGGCAGGAGCCGCTGCCAACGTCGCTTGCGACGGCCCGTAGGGTGCCGGTCAGGACGACCGGCATACCCATGCTCGGCGAACGCAGCGGGCCGTTGGCGGAAGCATTCCGCCGACCATGGGTCGGCGCTACCAGGACCGCATGTTCCAAGGCCACCATGGACCTGTCGAAGGTGGGGCGGGGAGGGTTGGCGGGGGCGTTGAGCGCCATGGATGGCGCGAAACGAGGCCCGCAGGAGCGGCTGTTGCCGTCCCCCGCCAACCCACCCCGCCCCGCCAACACGCAGCCCCGCAGCTTTTGCCGTTGCTTTCGACGTCGCCTGAAAGCCGCGCGCAGCGCAGAAAACCCCTTAAATCTCGACCTGCGCGCCCAGTTCCACCAGCCGGTTGCCGGGAATCCTGAAGAACCCCGTCGCCGGCGCGGCGTTGCGATGCATCAGCGCGAACAGCTTGTCGCGCCAGATCGGCATGCCGCGGTTGGCGGTCGCCACGATGGTCTCGCGGCTGGCGAAGAACGTGGTGTCCATCGGGTCGAAGTAGATCCCACCGTGGTCGCATGAACGCATCAGCGCCAGCGGCACGTCCGGGGTCTCCATGAAACCGAACTTGACGTAGACCCGGTGGAAATCATCGCCGACCGATTCGATCTTCAACCGGTGCCCCTCCGGCGCGTACGGCACCGGCAGGGTCACCACGTGCAGGAACACGTTGCGCTCGTGCAGCACCTTGTTGTGCTTCAGGTTGTGCATCAGCGCATGCGGGGCCACGGTCGGATCGGCGGTCAGGAACACCGCGGTGCCCGGCACCCGGACCGGAGGCGCCAGCATCAGGCCCGGCAGGAAGGTATCCAGGCGGATGCCGTCCTTGCGGATCTCATCGCGCAGCAGCTCGCGGCCACGCCGCCAGGTGCGCATCAGGGTGAACAGCAGGATGCCCAGCACCACCGGGAACCACGCGCCCTGCATCAGCTTGGCGCCGTTGGCGATCACGAAGCCCAGGTCGATGATGAAGAACACCACGCACAGCGCCACGATCCAGTGCCGTGACTTCGGCCACAGGCTGCGCGCCACCAGGGCCAGCAGCAGGGTATCGATCAGCATCGTGCCGGACACCGAAATGCCGTAGGCCACCGCCAGGTTGGACGAACTCTGGAACGCCAGCACCAGCCCGATCACCATCACCGCCAGGCCCCAGTTGATGCCGGGGATGTAGATCTGGCCGATGGTGTCGTGCGAGGTGTGCTTGATCCGCATGCGCGGGATGTAGCCCAGCTGCATCGCCTGGCGGGACACCGAGAACGCCCCGGTGATGACCGACTGCGAGGCGATCACCGCCGCCATCGTGGCCAGGATGATCATCGGGTACAGCGCCCAGTCCGGCACCGCTTCGAAGAAGGGATTCTTCACCGCTTCGGGATGCTCCAGCACCAGCGCGCCCTGGCCAAGGTAGTTCATCACCAGGCACGGCAGCACGAAGAAGTACCAGGCGTGGCGGATCGGCTTGGCACCGAAGTGGCCCATGTCCGCGTACAGCGCCTCGCCACCGGTGACCGCCAGCACCACCGCGCCGAGGATGAACACCCCGTGCCAGCCATGGTCCATGAAGAACCGGATCGCCCACCACGGGTTGAAGGCTTTCAGCACTTCAGGGGCGTCGACGATGTTGTACAGGCCGATCGCCGCCAGCGAGATGAACCAGATGCTGGTGATCGGCCCGAACGCCTTGCCGATTTTCTCGGTCCCGAAGCGCTGGGCGGCAAACACCGCCAGCAGCACCACGATGGTGATCGGCAGGATGAAGCGATGCAGGCCCGGCGCGGCGATTTCCAGGCCTTCCACCGCGCCCAGTACCGAAATGGCCGGAGTGATCACCCCGTCGCCGAAGAACAGCGAGGCGCCGAAGATCCCGAGGATGCCGACCACGTAGGCAGAGCGCGAGCCTTTGCTCAGCGTGCGCTGGGTCAGCGCCATCAGCGCCATGATCCCGCCTTCGCCCTCGTTGTCGGCGCGCATGATGATGGTGACGTACTTCAGGGTCACCACCAGGATCAGCGCCCAGAACGACAGCGACAGCACGCCCAGCACCGTGTCGTGGTCGCTTGTCAGGCCGTAGTGGCCGGAGAATGCTTCCTTCAGGGTGTACAGCGGGCTGGTGCCGATGTCACCGAACACCACGCCGATCGCACCGACGACCAGGGCCATGCTGCTCCCGGTGGGGGCGTGGCCGTGGCTGCCATCTTGCGGGTTGCTGGGGGTGGACATGACGGGGCTCGGTGGGGATATCGAAAGGTGAAGGGCGGGTCAGCGCAGGGCCGACTGCAGCGCCTTGCGGATGACCATGGCGACGTCGTCGCCCTCGGCATTGGCGTCACGCGCCATGCGCGCCGCTTCGGTCGGCTTGTAACCCAGCTGCTGCAGCGCCACGGTGGCCTCGGACACCGGATCGGCGGCCGCCGGGCCACTGCTGGACGGTAGTGCACCACCGGCACCCAGCTGGGCGGCGCGGTCGCGCAGCTCCAGCACCATGCGTTCGGCGGTCTTCTTGCCGATGCCCGGGATGCGGGTCAGCGCGGTGACGTCGCCGTGCTGCACCATCCGCACGAACTCTTCCACGCTGGCCGCCGACAGCACCGCCAGCGCGATCTTCGCGCCGATGCCACTGACCTTCTGCACGTCGCGGAACAGGCGGCGCTCGCCATCGCGCAGGAAGCCGTACAGCGAAACGCTGTCTTCCTTCTGCGCGTAGTGCGTGTACAGGATCACCTCGCGGCCTATGTCGGGCAGGTCGTAGAACGTGCTCATCGGGGCCTCCAGCTCATAGCCGACGCCGTTGACGTCCACCACCAGCCACGGCGGCGCCTTGTAGGCGACGATTCCACGCAGGCGACCGATCATGCAGCAGTGCTCCTCATTTCCGGCCCCACGCCTGGCGGGCGCTGAGCCCCAGGCGGTTGGCCGTGGCCCGTACGTGGGCATGGGTGATGGCCACGGCCAACGCATCAGCGGCGTCGGCCTGCAGCTTCGTCTTCAGGCCGAGCATGAGCCCGACCATGTGTTGGACCTGTTGTTTTTCCGCCCCGCCGCGCCCGACCACCGCCAGCTTGATCTCGCTGGCCGCGTACTCGCTGACCGGCAGGTCACGCAGCACCACGGCCGAAATCGCCGCCCCGCGGGCCTGGCCGAGTTTCAGCGCCGAATCCGGGTTGCGTGCCATGAACACCTTTTCGATGGCCACTTCATCCGGCTGGTATTCGACGATCAGATCGGCCAGTCCCAACACCAGGATCTTCATCCGCTGCGGGAAATCGTCAGCGCCCAGCAGCACCAGCGGCAGATGGTGGACATGCGTGACCCGGCCGGCCGCATCGACGTCGATGATGCCGACCCCGGTACGCTGCGAACCGGGGTCGATGCCGAGGATGCGGGTCATCGACGGGCTTAGGCGTGCGCGCCGAGATCGGCGTTGGAGTAGACATCCTGCACGTCGTCGAGGTCTTCCAGCATGTCCAGCAGCTTCTTCACCTGCAGGGCCGTGTCGCCCTCCACGGCAATGTCGTTGTCGGCACGGAAGGTGATCTCGGCGTGGTCGCTCGGCAACCCGGCAGCCGCCATCGCATCGCGCACGGCGTGGAAGGCATCCGGCGCGGTGACCACGTCGATGGAGGCGTCATCGGGGTAGACCACGATGTCGTCCGCACCGGCCTCGATCGCCGCTTCGGTGATGCGGTCTTCGTCCGCGCCCGGCGCATAGCTGATGACGCCCAGGCGCTTGAACATGAACGCCACCGAGCCTTCGGTGCCCATGTTGCCGCCGCACTTGCTGAACGCATGGCGGACATCGGCGACGGTGCGCACCTTGTTGTCGGTCAGGCAGTCGACGATCACCGCGACGCCACCGGGCGCATAGCCCTCGTAGCGGATTTCTTCGTACTCGACGCCTTCCAGCTCGCCGGTGGCCTTCTTGATCGCCCGCTCGATCACGTCCTTGGACATGTTCGAGGACAGCCCCTTGTCCATGGCCACGCGCAGGCGCGGGTTGTTGTTGGGGTCGCCTCCGCCACCGCGCGCGGCAACGCCGATCTCGCGGATGATCTTGGTGAAAATCTTGCCGCGCTTCGCGTCAGACGCGTTCTTGCGGCCTTCGATGGAGGGACCTCTACCCATGGGGGCTTCCGTTTGGCAGCTTCAGGAACAGGGCGCGGATTCTACCTGATCGGGCGCCACAACCGTGTCCACCCCGCCGCAGGACCTGGCGCGGTCAGGCGGCAGCGGAGGCCCCACCCGGATGGAAGCGTCCGTGGCGCAGGAACTGCGCGGTCTGCCGCGCCGCCTCCAGCGAGAACACCAGCCCACTGTGCGAACAGCGCACGACGCAGTGGTCGGCCAGTCCCGGCAGTTGGGTTTCAGCCAGCGCCACGGTGCCGTCGGAGTCGCCCTCCAGCGCGCCCAGCAGGCTGCCCAGCCCATGCGGCACGCAGCCGGCGACCAATCCCACCTTGGCTTCGCCCTGCCAGTCCGGCAGCCCGTCCAGCAGCAGTCCGCTGCTGCGTCCGAGCGCGGCCGCCCAGCCGTGTTCGGCCAGGATGCGGGCGGTGCCGCTGCCGCGCAATGGCGAACCCAGGCAGACCACGCGCTGCACCTGCAGGTCCGGGGCGCGGCGCAGCGCCTCCAGTGCCACCAGCCCGCCCAGGCTGTGGCCGACCAGTGACACCGGGCCGCGCTGCTGCAGGCGTTCCAGCAGCTGCGGGACGGCCACGTCCGGCCCGCCCAGCACGCTGGAATAGCCGAAGGACTCAACCTGGAAGCCGCGCGCGCGCAGGCGCCAGGCGAGCGGACCGACCCAGGCACGGGCGTTCCAGATGCCATGCAGGAGCAGGACGGATTGCGTCATGTTGCCAGTCTGACGCATCTGACCATTTCCGGCGACCGCCGGGGCGCCCCGGCACGGAATTCGATCAGGTTGCCGACATGCCGTGGCTGCAGCGTCTGGCGGACATCCAGCAGCGTGCGGCCTTCGGCCCAGGCCATCAGCGCAACCGATTCGCCACCGTCCAGGTTCAGCGACAGGTTCGGCGGCGAATGCTGGCGATCCAGCCGGGCCAGCGCAGCGGAAAAGGCCGACAGCGTCCAGCCGGTATCTGCGCAGCTGCGGTCGACCATGGGGGCGGCGACCAGACGGATGCGGCCGTTGCCCGGGCCGGCCGGCACGCTGATCGCCACCCGTGGGTTGGCATCGTGCGCGTGCCACAACATCCCGGGGGCGACCACGTCACCGCGCTCGAAACTGAAATCCGGCGGCAGTCGGTAGCAGGGATTGCCGCTGGCCTTGAGTGCGAACACGGCCTCGCCGCGTTCGGCCAGCAGCGGCGCGCAGGCAAGCGAGGAACCATCGCCGAATGCCAGCTCACGGTAGTCGTCGACGAATGCCGGTGGCACCTGCAATGCAGGCTGCGCCGCCCCCCCGCGCATGCGCAGGGAGCCGATCGGCAGGTGCTCGGGGCTGCCGACGCAGGCGCGCTGGCGGAAATTGAAGTACCCACCGTTGATGCGCACGCATGCGGTGGATGCGTCCTCGCCGGCAGGATGCAGGCAAGGGTCGAGCAGGGAATCGCCCTGCACCACGTGGCCGCTGAACCGTCGGGCATCCAGGCTGACCCAGGCAAGCCGCCTGGCCACGCCGGCAGGCGAATTCGTTGGCTGTGGCCCTGCCGCAGTGCTGCGCAGCCCCATCCGCTCAAGCAAGGCAGGCGGCCCGTTCAGGCGGACGGCGATCATTCCCGGCGCGAGGGTCGTGACGCTGAGCGTGCGCCGCAGCTGCTGCCCGCTCAGCAGCGCGCGCCAGCGTGCAGCCACTTTCACCTCGGCGGGGAGGCTGCTGTTGAGCACGCGCGTGGGTTTGGGCGGCCGTGGCCCCGGCGCTGCGGGAGCGGCGACCGGCACCGTAAAGGAGGCAGGAACTGGCTGAACGGATAGCGGGGATGGGGAAGTGGTCATGGTGTCCGGCGGAACGCGGTGCAGTGGCGTCGTATTCGGCACGAACTCTCCGCGAGAAAGGACGCCGACTGAAAGCGTATCTACTCGAAAGCAATCGGAGTCAACGATTCCACCACGGATACAGCTGATAGGCCCGATGAAATTGCCACTCGCAACGACTGGTTCGATTGATATTTCCCACGTTTACGCCCGGCTCAGCGATTTCGGCACGCGCACTCCGCAGGCTGTCCCCCTCCTTTCCCTGCCTCGCCAAGACAATGACCACCTGCACACCGACGTGGGCACTACCGATACTGCAGCGCGCCGCGCAGCACCTGCCCCTGCCGTTGGACGTCCCCGCCGCTGCCTACACGCTGCTCGACGAAGGCGGAGTGGAATGGCACCTGGAAGCCACGGCCGATCACCTGCTGCTGCACTGCCAGCTGGCCGATGACGGGCTGCGCTGCAATGAGGACCGGCTGCGCGGTCTGCTCGCCCACCACCACGAGCCGCAGGCCATGGACGGTGCCTGCATTGCCTTGGACACCGCCAGCGGCGTGCTGCGGCTGGTCCAGGCCCACGCCCGCGATTCGCCCACCCTGGATGACCTGCCGGGTGCATTGCAGCGCCTGCAGTGCGTCCGCCGCCACCTGCTCCCTTCCCCCTGACCCTTCGGATCCCCGCATGCCAACGCCGAGCATTTCCCAGACATCCCCTGCCCTGCTGCCTCCTGCATCTCCACACGCAACGTGCTCTCCCATTTCCGAGCACGCCTCGCTGTTGTTCCGCGCGGCCGGACCGGCCGTGCCGGTCCTCAACCAGTCACGGGCCGCGGCCGAGTTCGACGTCGGGCGTGATTCGCAGAAGTTCGTCGCCGGCTGGCCATGCGTCGCGATGATGGGCCGCAGTGTCGAAGTAGCTGCCGCAGAGCAGCGGATCCGTCCGACCACCTTCTTCTCCGCAGCCAACCCCACCGACAGCGCCACCCGCGACCTGTATCTGCAGGCCTACCAGAACCATTCGCATGACAACCGGAGCGTCCGCCAGGAAATCGGCCAGGCCGCCCTGGCCGAGGTACGGCAGCAGGCGCAGCGGTTGGACCTGCAGCTGCCCCTGCAGGACGTGAAGGCACGACAGGCCTACCGGATGGACCCGGTCACCGGCCAGGGCGTGCCCTACCTGCATGCCCGCGACATGCCGTTCCGCGCGGCGCTGGATGCCGCCGATGCAGGAATCCACACCTTCCTGCCGGGCTATGCCACGGGGGATCGCTACTCGTTGATCCTGGCCACGCTGATCAATCCGCAGCTCAATGTGTCCATTGCCTACAGCCGCGGCAACAAAGCCGAGGAGAGTCATGCGCGCGAAGCCTTCGACGTCATCCGCAGCGCGCTGGGGGCCAGCGGGCACGCAGACGCAGCGGGCCGCGTGTCGTTGTACGAGTACACGGGCGCAAGCCTGAAGAATGCGCGTGAATCGCTGGACGACAGCGCGACGCGCGCTGATTTCAACCACGTGGAGGGTGCGCCCTCGCCGTTGGCCGGCGGCCGCGAACATGACGCCACGCACGTGTTCCACATATCCGCCACGACCGAGCTGATCGCGCGTCGTTTCCGTGATCCAGACCTTTCGCCCGAAGACCGCTGCATCGATGTCCGCGACAAGCTCATCGCGCTGGTCCACCCGGCCGAGCGCGAACGCATCGATGCACTGGTCGGCACGGTCATCGCCGAACAGGGCATCCAGCCCGGCGCGGCCGCGTTGTGGATCGCCGATCGCGAATACGCCAACGCCCGCGAAGCAGAGGCGATTTCACGGCCGATGATGTTCGAGCAGATCGCCGATGCACTGGGCGCCGCAGACACCCCGGTGTACTGCGTTGCTGATACCTATATCAACCGCGCACGCGATGAGCACGGCAACGATCGGCTAACCGATCGCCATCCCTATCGGCCGCAGCTGCATCCGCATATCGGCCGTTTCTGGGCAGCAGAGTTGAATGGGGAGCGCGTGCTGGCCCCCCGCGAAAACCAGTGGTACTTCATGCACAAGCTGCTGGATACCGTGGGCGGGCCGGTGATCGGCATCCGTAGTGGCGCACTGGAACCGTTCGCGCTGATGGGACACCAGGTGATCTACCTGGAGCACAAGGACATGTTCACCCCCGAACGCCATGCCTGCTGGCAGGGCGTCATTCCCTATCACCGGCTGATCACCAACCACACGACCGGCTACCTCAACAAGGAAAGCGAAACCTTCCGCGGCAACGAGCTGCGCAGCCTGCTCAGCGAGACCCTGCAGCGCAGGTCCAATCTGCATGCCGCAAATCCGGTGTACGGCCCCTGGCCTGATCGGCAACAGTCGCTTTCCCAAATGGCGGACGACCTGACCAGCGGCATCCTCAGCGGCAACGAACTGAAACTGCTGGTGGCGATGACGCAGAGCCGCACAACGGCAATGCGGACTGCCGCGTTGCCGGGCACCTTCAGCGACGTGTCCCGGGCCAGCTGAGCCGGCCCCGCCTACGCTGTCGTCGACGGATCGGCGGCAGCGACCAGCGGCCGCCGCAGGATGAACTCAAGGTCGTTGGTTTCACCGACCGGGAACAGGTACTCGCCGACTTTCTGGAAGCCGTATCGGGCATAGAAACGCTGTGCGCCGAAATTTTCCGACCACACGCCCAGCCACAGCGGGCGCGGGCCGTCGCGCTCCAGCCACGCCAGCGCGGTCTCCAACAACCGGCTGCCCCAGCCGCAGCTCTGCTCGGCCTTGATCAGGTACAGCCGCTTCAGTTCACCGTCGCCGGGCTGCACGTCCGCGTGCGGCAGACCACACGGGCCGGCCGCCGCGTGGCCGATCGCCACCCCCTCATGTTCCAGCAGCCACACCGCGTAATCCGGGTGCGCCAGGATGACCTGCTGGCGGTCCACCGCGTAGCTTTCATCGATGAACGCCTGCAGGTGCCGGGGCGGATACAGGTGGCCGAAGGTTTCGGTGAAAGTGCGCGCGGCGAGCACCGACAGGGTCGCTGCGTCGTCGACGGTGGCACGGCGGATCGCGTAGGAACCTTGGACCATCTGCGTTGCCCTGGTAGCGTCGAGCCTGCTCGACTGCGCGGTTGGAAGGCTGCCGGGGAGTGCTTCCGGCAGCCACTGGTGAGGCCTCAGCCCTTCTTCGGACGTACCTGGATGTGCACTTCGGCCAGCTGCGCATCGGCGATCGGCGACGGTGCATCGGTCATCAGGCACTGCGCGCCGGTGGTCTTCGGGAACGGGATGACGTCGCGGATCGACTCGGTACCGGCCATCAGCGCGGCGATGCGGTCGATGCCGAAGGCGATGCCACCGTGCGGCGGCGCGCCGTAGTTCAGCGCATCCAGCAGGAAGCCGAACTTGGCACGGGCTTCTTCGGCATCGATGCCGAGCAGCTCGAACACCGCGCTCTGCATGTCCGGACGGTGGATACGGATCGAACCACCGCCGATCTCGTTGCCGTTGAGCACCATGTCATAGCCACGCGACACCGCGGTCTTCGCATGCGCGCGCAGGTCGGCGATGTCATCCACCGCCGGTGCGGTGAAGGGATGGTGCAGGGCAACGTAGCGCTGCGCTTCCTCGTCCCATTCGAACATCGGGAAATCGGTCACCCACAGCGGGGCCCAGCCATCGGCGACCAGGCCGAAGTCCTTGCCGGCCTTCAGCCGCAGCGCGCCCATGAAATCGGACACCTTGTTGTAGCCACCCGCGCCGAAGAACACGATATCCCCATTGCCGGCGCCGACGTGGGTCAGCAGCGCGGCGAAGCCGTCTTCGGTGAAGAATTTCTGGATCGGCGAGCTGACCTCGCCGGTGTCGCTGATCTTGATGTAGGCCAGGCCTTTGGCGCCGTACTTCGCGGCGTGGGCGGCGTACTCGTCGATCTGCTTGCGGCTCAGGCTGCCACCGCCCGGGATGCGCAGCGCCGCGACGCGGCCGTCGGCATCGCTGGCGGCCGTGCTGAACACCGGGAACCCGCTGGACTTGACCAGCTCGGCCACGTCCACCAGTTCCAGCGTGATGCGCAGGTCCGGCTTGTCCGAACCATAGCGACGCATCGCCTCGGCCCAGGTCATGCGCGGGAAGCGGGCGGCCAGTTCGACGTCGACCACTTCCTTGAAGATGCCACGGATCATGTCCTCGACGAAATCCTGCACGTCCTGCTCGCGCACGAAGGCGAACTCCATGTCCAGCTGGGTGAACTCCAGCTGGCGGTCGGCGCGCAGCGCCTCGTCGCGGAAGCAGCGCGCGATCTGGTAGTAGCGGTCGAAGCCGGCCACCATCAGGATCTGCTTGAACAGCTGCGGGCTCTGCGGCAGGGCATAGAACTCGCCCGGATGCATGCGCGCCGGGACCAGGAAGTCGCGCGCGCCTTCCGGGGTGGCCTTGGTCAGGATCGGGGTTTCGATGTCCTGGAAGCCACGCTCGTCCAGGTGGCGGCGCAGCGCCTGCACCAGCTTGATGCGGGTGCGCTGCATGCGCTGCATTTCCGGGCGGCGCAGGTCCAGGTAACGGTACTTCAGGCGGGTTTCTTCGCCCGGGTTCTCGTGCGCGTGGAACGGCAGCGGCGCGGCCTTGTTGAGCACGGTGATGGCGCTGGCGATCACTTCGACCTTGCCGGTGGCCATCTTGTCGTTGACCGCGTGGCGGGCACGCACCACGCCTTCCACCTGCAGCACGTCTTCGTAGCCGAGCGAGGCGGCCACGGCGAACACTTCGGCGTTGTCGACCTCCACCGTCACCTGCACGATGCCCTCATGATCGCGAAGATCGATGAAGCACACGCCGCCCTGGTTACGGGCCACGTCGGTCCAGCCGGCGAGGGTGACAGTCTGGCCGATCAGGGTCTCGTCGACCAGGCCGCAGAAGTGGGTACGCATGGGGGAAAGCTCCGCTGTTGTACGCCGGCGCCAGGAAGGACCGGAAAGCCCGTTATTCTGGGGCCGAGCCCCCACCGGGGGCAAATCCTTGGCAGTCACGCCGATTTAATCCGGTCCATCCCTATATTCGCGCACCATCGACCGCTCGGGGATGTCGCCATGAACCGTTGGACCCTGGCCTGCCTGGCCACCGCGCTTGCCTGCTCTGCGCCGCTGTTTCCCGCCCACGCCCAGATCGGCACCCGTGCCTATGCGCCGGAGAACCTGACCCAGCTTTCCAGCAGCGACCGGACCCGGGTGATCAGCCAGGAGTATGCCGAACAGTCCAACGGATGCCGTATTCCCGATGACCAGCTGCGGTTCTACCTGGCCCAGGTCAACTCCGGCTGGGGCTTTTCGCGCATCAAGCAGGACATCGCCACCTCGCTGCGTGGAGGCGGCAGCGGCGGCAACTGGGGCGGCGGCGGGCAGAACGGCGGCAGCATCCGCTGCGAAAGCCAGAACAACCGCGAGCGGGTGTGCAACACGGGCTGGCGCAATGCCCGTCTGGTCCGGCAGATCTCCGGCACGGCCTGCGTGGAAGGCCGCACCTGGGGCACCCGCAATGGTGCGGTCTGGGTCAACGGGGGTTGTCGCGGTGAGTTCGCCGAAGCCCGCGGCTCCAGCGGGGGCAACTGGGGTGGCGGCTGGGGCGGCGCCAACAACAACTACAGCGTCACCTGCAGCAGCAACGACAGGCGCCGTTCCACCTGCGCCTGGGAGCCACGACGCGGCCGACCGGTGCTGATCGAACAGCTGTCCGGCAGCGCCTGCAGGGAGAACCAGACCTGGGGCTACAGCAATGGCAGCCTGTGGGTCAGCAACGGCTGCCGCGCGCGCTTCGGCGTGCGCTGAACCGCTCCCGGTAGTGACGGCCGCTGGCCGTCAGCTCTTGCTGCCCTGGTGGGTGACGACCGTTGGTCGCCACGCCCTGCCGCTGCGCTCGCCGAGCATGGCTCGGCGCTACCTGCTTCGGTCGTGACGGCCGCTGGCCATCAGCTTGCTGCCGCTGCGCTCGCCGAGCATGGCTCGGCGCTACCCGCCGTTAACCGGCCGGGGCGGCTGGCGTGTCGGCGCCCCACGGTGCCGGCGGCAATGCCACCGGCCGCGAAAGGTCGAACACCACGCGGAAGCGCCGACCATCGGGCCGGGTCAGTTCGTAGACGAACTGCCGGTCCGGATCGATCTCCATCGCCCAGGTGTTGTGCGTGGAGGCCAGCATGTCGGCCTTGCGGAACATCGCCACCGAATCGGTATCGACCGGGAACTCCTGGCGCTGCGCCGTGCCCGGGCGCCTGCTGTCGCCGCCATACAGGGTGATCGCATCCGGACTGCCGTCGGCGTGCCGATGGTCGTGCTTCAGGCGCAGACCGGTCTCGGTGCGGCTGAGCACCCAGGTGCGCGAATGGTCATCGCCGACGTGGAACGGAATCCGCAGCTGATGGGCCGGGTCTTCGCAGCCCCGCACGTGCATCACCAGCCGTTTGCCCGCGAACGGGTCCGGGCCGGTGCTGGCCGGGTTGTCTTCCACCACCTGGCCGGCGAAGGCCTTGCCGCAGTACGCGGCGACGCTGGCAAGGAACGCATCGGCCGGCGCGTTGGCCACTTCGTGCGCCACCGGATCAGGGGAAGGGTTGCTGCAGCCTGCAAGGGCCAACAGCGCAGCGAGGGAAGACATCCGGAGCAGGTTCATCGCTCCACCCTACCCAGCCACGTCGCATGGCGCAAACCCTCTGTGCTTACTCGCTCTTCGCAGGTGCCGCAGCTGCGGGTTTTTCCGCCAGGTTCTTCTTGTTGGAACCAAAATCGGTCTCATACCAGCCACCGCCCGCCAGCCGGAACGAGGGCGCGGTGATCTGCCGCTTCACCGTTTCCTTGCCGCAGGAAGGACACTGCGTCGGGTCTGCATCGGCAATCTTCTGCAGGCGGTCAAAGGCGTGGCCGCAGTCGGCGCAGGCGAATCCGTAGATCGGCATCGTAGTCGTCAGGTAGGAAATCAGGCGCGCATGTTAAGGCATTGCAAGCGGCCCGGCAGACCCCCTGTGTTAAGGTCGGTGGCGTGTCTGCCCAACCTTCCCCACGAAGGTCGCACCCATGTTGCGGCTGACTTCACTGCTGCTTGGCGTCGCCCTGCTGCTCACCGGCGGCGGCCTGCTGGGCACCCTGCTGGCCGTCCGCGGCGGGCAGGAAGGCTTCAGCGCCAACGCGCTGGGCTGGGTGATGTCCGGTTATTTCGCCGGCTTCTTCGTCGGCACCTTCACTGCGCCGCCGCTGATCCGGCGCATGGGCCACAGCCGCGCCTTTGCCTTCCATGCCGCCCTCGCCACCATGGCCGTGCTGCTGCACCCGCTGTGGCTGGATCCATGGGGCTGGGGCCTGCTGCGGGTGGTCACCGGCATCGCGCTGGTCGGCCTGTATACCGTCATCGAGAGCTGGCTCAACGCCGAACCCGATCCGCAGCGCCGCAGCCGGGTGTTTTCGCTGTACATGATGATCAACCTGTCCGCGCTGGCGCTGGGGCAGGTGCTGCTGATGCTTGGCGATGCGGGCGCGGCGGCGATGTTCACCGTCACCGCGCTGCTGGTCTGCGCGGCGATGCTGCCGGTCACCGCCACCCGCCTGCAGCAGCCGGACGTGCCCAACGTGCCGCGTCTGAAACTCGGCAACCTGTACGCCCTGGCGCCGGTGGCGACGGTCGCCGCCGGCCTGTCCGGGCTGGCGATGGGGCCGTTCTGGGGCCTGCTGCCGGTATTCGCCGGTGACATCGGCCTGAGCGGTGATGGCGTGCCGTTGTTCATGCTGGCCGCCATCGCCGGCGGCGCCCTGCTGCAATGGCCGCTCGGCCGCATCAGCGATGGCCACGACCGGCGCATCGGGCTGATGGCGGTCAGCCTGGCCGCCGCCGGACTGGCGGTGCTGGCGGCCATGCCGCTGATCCAGCAGCAACTGCACGTGATGTTCCTGCTGGTGTTCTGCTACGGCGGGCTGGTGTTCGCGCTGTACCCGTTCGCGGTGGCGCACATGCTCGATTACCTGGCCAGCGAAGACCTGCTGTCCGGCTGCAGCAGCCTGCTGCTGGTGCATGGCGTCGGTGCGGCGGTCGGCCCGGCCATCGCCGGCGCCCTGATGAGCCGCTTCGGCGCCCCCGCGCTGCCGTTGTACTTCGCCGCCGTGCTGACCTGCCTGGCCGTGTTCACCGGCATGCGGCTGCTTTCGCACGCCCGCCTGCGTACCCATCCGGCACCGTTCCGCGCGATGTTGCGCACCACGCCTTCAGCGCTGGAACTGATGCCTGAAACCGAAACTCCCCTCCACCCTGAAAAGGAAACGCATTGACTGTTGGAAGCCCTCCCTCTGCTACCGAACCCGTAATCCCCGCTGTTGAAACCGCAGCACCGCCGCAACTGATCCTGGCTACCGACCTGGATGGCACCTTCCTGGCAGGCAGCGCCGAGCAGCGCCACCGCCTGTACCGGCTGATCGACCAGCATCCCGGGATCCAGCTCATCTTCATCACCGGCCGCGGCCTGGAAGCGGTGATGCCGCTGCTGTCCGATCCCTCGATCCCACGCCCGGACTACATCGTCTGCGATGTCGGCGCCACCGTGGTCGATGGCCACACCCTGCAACCCCTGCAGCCGCTGCAGTCGATGATCGAAGCGCACTGGCCCGGCGAGCACGTGGTGGCCGCCGCGATGCGCCCCTACACCGCGCTGCAGCGCCAGGACGTGCCGCAGGAACGCCGCTGCTCGTACTTCTGCGATCCGAAGACGCTCGCACCGCTGCGCGCACAGATCGAACAGACCGCACGCTCGCTGGGCTGCGATGTGCTGTATTCGGCCGACCGTTATCTCGACATCCTGCCGCCGGGCACCGACAAGGGACGCACGCTGGCCGCGCTGGCGCGCACGCTGGGCCTGCCGGTCGAACGCATCCTGGTCGCCGGTGACACCCTCAACGACCTTTCCATGTACGTCGCCGGTTTCCGCGGCGTGTGCGTCGGCCAGTCCGAACCGGCGCTGCTGGAGGCCACCGCCGGCCACCAGCGCACCCTGCATGCGCAGGCGCCCGGCTGCGGCGGCATCCTGGAAGCGATCACTCATTTCAACCTGCTCGACGCCCGCGATCCGCACCTGGCCGCACCCGCGCCGGTGTCCCACGAAGGCGCCCAGCTGCTGATGGTCTACCACCGCCTGCCCTTCGATGAAGCGATCGAGGACGGCAAGCTGGTGCAGCGTCCACCGCGCTCGCCGAACGGCATCATTCCCTCGCTGCTGAGCTTCTTCAAGGGCGGGCAGAAAGGCAGCTGGATCGCCTGGGGGATCGACGATCCCAAGCACCGGCCGTTCCAGCGCCACGTGCAGGTGGATGCAACCCAGTACCCCACCCTGCGCGCCACCCGCGTGCCGCTGAGCCGGCAGGAAGTGGACATCTTCTACAAGCGCTTTTCCAAGGAAGCGTTCTGGCCGATGCTGCACGTGTTCTGGGAACGTGCGCGCTTCCGCGAAGACGACTGGCAGGTGTTCCTGAAGGTCAACCGCAAGTTCGCCGAAGCGACCGCGGCCGAAGCGGCGCATGGTGCCACCGTCTGGATCCACGACTACAACCTGTGGATGGTGCCGGCCTACCTGCGCGAGCTGCGCCCGGACGTGAAGATCGCCTTCTTCCACCACACCTATTTCCCCTCGGCCGATGTGTTCAACGTCGTGCCGTGGCGACGCGAGATCATCGGCAGCCTGCTGTCGTGCGATTACATCGGCTTCCACATCCCGCGCCAGGTGGAGAACTTCGTGGACGTGGTCCGCGGTGCCGCACCGGTGGAGCGCCTGGCCTGGGAAAACTGCGCCCCGCGCTTCCTTACCTACGGCTGCGCGGTGGGGCTGGACACCATGACCACCCGCCTGCGGGTGGGCGATCGCGATGTCGCCTTGGGTGCCCATCCGGTCGGCACCGACCTGGGCCGCATCCACGACACCCTGGCACGCAGCGACGTGCGCAACGACATCTTCAAGCTGCGTCGCGAGATCGGCGCACGCAAGCTGGTGCTGTCGGTGGAGCGGCTGGACTACACCAAGGGCACGCTGGCCAAGCTGGAAGCCTTCGAACGCGTGCTGGAGCAGCATCCGGAGCAGTGCGGCAAGGTCACCCTGCTGATGGTCTGCGTGCCGGCCGCACGCGAAATGACCGTGTATCGCACCCTGCAGAACCAGATCGAACAGGCGGTGGGGCGCATCAACGGCCGCTTCGCCCGGCTGGACTGGACCCCGGTGCGCTTCTTCGCCAAGGCGTTGCCGTTCGAGCAGGTGGTGGCGCACTACGCGGCTGCCCAGGTGATGTGGATCACCCCGCTGCGCGATGGCCTGAACCTGGTGGCCAAGGAGTTCATCGCCACGCACGGCATCGAAGGCAGCAACGGGGTGCTGGTGCTGAGCGAGTTCGCCGGTGCGGCCGCCGAGCTGAAAGGCGCGGTGCTGACCAATCCGCATGATCCGGCCGACCTGGCCGCCGGCCTGATGCAGGCGCTGCTGATGCCTGAAGAGGAGGCAGAGGCGCGCCAGCGCCAGCTGCACGGCATCGTGGAGTACTACGACGTGGACCGCTGGGGACGCGAGTTCCTTGAAGCGGTGGAAGGCAGCGGCAAGGCCGCCTAGCCTTCGGTGTCGAGCAAGCTCGACACTACCCGGCCGCGCGGCAGCACACGTAGCGGGCGAGCTTGCTCGCCCCTCATAACGTAGCAGGCGAGCCTGCTCGCCCGGGTCAGCCGATCAACGCGTCCGCCAGCGCGGCCACCCGGGCCAGCACGGCATCGCGCTGGCCGCTGTCCACGCTGGCGCCCTGCAGGTAAGCGGTGAGCACCCACGCGCTGCCACCGCCCAACGGCCACAGCACGCCGATGTCGTTGCGCGTGTCCTTGCCGTTGCTGCCGGTCTTGTCACCGACCCGCCAGCGGTCTCCCAGCCCGGCCCGCAGCGTCGCATCGCCGGTCTCGTTGTCGATCAGCCAGTCCGCCAGCTGCTGCCGCGATGCCGGCCGCAGCGCATCGCCGAGCACGAACCGCTGCAGGCTGGCCGCGCTGGCGGACGGACTGGTGGTGTCGCGCGGGTCGCCCGGCGTGAACCGGTTGAGTTCCGGCTCGTACCGATCACTGCGGGTCACCGCATCACCGTGGGAACGCATGAACGCCGTCAGTGCCGGCGGCCCGCCCAGGTGGCGCAGCAGCAGGTTCGCCGCCGGGTTGTCGCTGGTCACCATCGTGGTGCGGCACAGGTCGCGCACGCTCAGGTCCTTGCCCACGTGCCGGCGGGTCGTCGGCGCGTGGTCGATGAGGTCCTCTGCCCGCATCGGCAGCCGCTCGTCAAGGAACCCCGGCTGCCCATCGGCACGCTGCAGCGCCGCCGCGGCGATCATCCATTTGATCGTGCTGCACATCGGGAAGCGTTCGTCCTGGCGGTGCCCCACCCGCTTGCCCGTGCGGGTGTCCAGCAGGGTCACCCCGAGCCGCCCGCCGCTGGCCTTTTCCAGCGCGGCGAAATCCGCAGCCGCGGCGATGCTGCCTGGCGCCGCGGCAGGCGCACCGCGTGCCAGGGCCGGAATGGCGAGCGATGATGCCAGCGCGACGGCACTGGACTGTAGGAAATGACGGCGCGACAGCATGGGCGTTCTCCAGACGGTGGGGGCCCATGGTGGTCGCCGGCAGACCTTCCGACCAGCGCGACATTTCAGGGGGAGCCCCATGAAATCCTAATGGCTGAGCGATCGAAAACCACAACACGCGCCCCGATGGGCGTTGCACGCTACCATCCGACATCAATCCAGCTCACTACGGCATGGCATGTTGTCGCCTTCGCTTCCGCTCAACGCGCTGCGCGCCTTCGAGGCCGCCGCGCGTCACCAGAACCTGACCCGCGCCGCGCTGGAGCTGTGCGTCAGCCAGGCCGCGCTCAGCCATCAGATCCGGGGCCTGGAAGACCGGCTGGGCGTTCGCCTGTTCCATCGGCTGCCGCGTGGCGTGGCGCTCACCGATGAGGGCGCGGCGCTGTATCCGGTGATGAACGAGGCCTTCCAGCGGATCAGCCTGGCACTGGCACGGTTCACCGGCAGCGGGGAAAAAGAGGTGCTCACGCTCGGGGTGGTGGGCACTTTTGCCACTGGTTGGCTGCTGCCGCGGCTTGCCGATTTCGAAGCCGCCCATCCAGACATCGAGCTGAGGCTGCAGACCCACAACAACCGCATCGACCTGGCTGGCGAAGGTCTGGACCTGGCCATCCGTTTCGGCGAGGGCGACTGGCAGGGGCAGGTCTGCACGCGCGTGCTGCCCGCGCCATTCGCGCCATTGTGCGCACCGGGCCTGGCACGCCGCCTGCGGGCACCGGCCGATCTGGCCGGCCTGCCGCTGCTGCGTTCCTACCGTGGCGATGAATGGCCGCGCTGGCTGCAGGCCGCGGGCATCACCGGGGTGGAAGCGCGCGGGCCGGTCTTCGACTCCTCGCTGACCCTGGCGGCTGCGGCCACCAGCGGTGCCGGCATCGCGCTGTTGCCGCTGTGCATGTTCGAACAGGAACTGGCCGAAGGCCGCCTGCAGCAACCGTTCGCGCAGACTGTCGAACTGGGCAGCTACTGGCTCACACGGCTGCGCTCACGCAGTGAGAGCGAACCCGCGCGGCGTTTCGCCGCGTGGTTGCAGGGCGCCGCCTGACGCCCCGTGCGTGCGGACCAAGGTCCGTACCTAGGAGCCCCGGGGCGTTTGCGTAGGTGCGGACCTTGGTCCGCACGCGTAACGACGATCAACCTTCCAGCAGCGCCATCCAGGCCGCTTCGGCCTTCTCCAACAGCGCTGCGGTCGCTTCGCGATCACGTCCCAGCACCGCCATGCGCGTGGCATCGGCGTAGTTGGACGGATCGGCCAGCTGCCGGTCCAGTTCGGCAAGGCTGGCTTCCAGCTCGGCCACCTTGCCCTCCGCGGCCGCCAGCTTGTGCGGGTTGGGCGCCTTCTTCTGCACCACCTGCACCACCGGCTCGGTCTTCACCGCCACCGGTGCAACGGCCTCGGCCAGCTTGGCCTTGGTGCCCTGCGCCTGCGGGCGGGTACGCAGCCATGCCGCGTACTCGTCCAGGTCACCGTCGAACGGTTCCACCACGCCATCGGCCACGCGCCAGAACGTATCGCAGACCAGCCCTATCAGATGCCGGTCGTGCGACACCATCACGATGGCGCCCTCGAAGTCACTCAGCGCTTCGGCCAGCGCCTCGCGCATTTCCAGGTCGAGGTGGTTGGTCGGCTCATCGAGCAGCAGCACGTTCGGCTGCTGGTAGGCGATCAACGCCAGCGCCAGTCGGGCCCGCTCACCACCGGAGAAGCCATCCACCGATTCGAACGCGCGGTCGCCGGCGAAGTTCCACTTGCCGAGGAAATCGCGGAACGACTGGTTCGGTGCGTCCGGAGCGATATCGCGGAAGTGTTCCATCGGCGACTGGCCTTCGTGCAGTGACTCCACCGTGTGCTGGGCGAAGTAACCGATCTTCAGGTCCGGATGCGCGGCACGATCACCGCTGATCGGATCCAACTCGCCGACCAGGGTCTTGACCAGGGTCGTCTTGCCAGCGCCGTTCGGGCCCAGCAGGCCGATGCGCTGGCCCGCTTCCAGGCCGAAGCCGACGTTGTGCAGGATCACCGAATCGGCGCCGTAACCGGCCTCCACATGGTTCAGGCGGATCAGCGAGAACGGCAGCTTGGCCGGCGGCGCGAACTCGATGCGGAACTCGCGCTCGGCCCGTACCGCTTCGGTACCGGCCATCTTCGCCAGGCGCTTCATGCGGCTCTGCGCCTGCGCTGCCTTGGACGCGGTGGCCTTGAAGCGGTCGATGAAGCTCTGCAGGTGGGCGCGCTCGTTCTGTTCCTTCTCGTGCGCGATCTGCTGCTGGCGCAGCTGCTCCGAACGCTGGCGCTCGAAGTCGGTGTAGCCGCCGGTGTACAGCTTGGCGCCGCCGTTATGCAGGTGCAGCGTGTGGGTCGCCACGTTGTCCAGGAACTCGCGGTCATGCGAGATCAGCAGCAGCGTGCCGGGGTACTTCAGCAGCCACTGTTCCAGCCAGTACACCGCGTCCAGGTCCAGGTGGTTGGTCGGCTCATCGAGCAGCAGCAGGTCGCTGGGCATCATCAGCGCGCGTGCCAGGTTCAGGCGCACGCGCCAGCCGCCGGAGAACGAAGACACCGCACGGTGATGCGTATCCGCCGGGAAACCCAGGCCATGCAGCAGCTTGCCGGCGCGCGCTTCGGCATCGTAGGCACCGACTTCGGCCATCTTCGTATGCGCTTCGGCCACCGCTTCCCAGTCCTCGCGGGCGGTCGCGGCGGCTTCTTCGGCCAGCACTGCGGCCACCACCACGTCGCCGCCGAGCACGAAGCTCAGCGCCGGGTCCGGCAGCGAGGGTGTTTCCTGGGCCACGCTGGCAATACGCACCTTGCCGGGCAGGTCGACATCGCCTTTGTCGGCTTCCAGCTCGCCCTGCACGGCGGCGAACAGGCTGGACTTGCCGGCACCGTTGCGGCCGACCACGCCCACCCGGTAACCGGCATGCAGGGTCAGGTCGACGTTGGACAACAGCAGCCGCTCGCCGCGGCGCAAGGCGAAATTACGGAGGGAGATCATCGGGGGGGTCCATATAACGGAATGGAATGTGCTGGTGAGCACCTTTCCTGCGACGCAATTCTAACGTTAACGAATACTTGACGTATCCCGGCAGCGCGCTGCGGTCGTTCCTCTCTCTCCCACGGAGGTCGGCCAGCGCCCTTCCGGGCCCCTCCCCACGACGCTGTCCTTGCGGCTAAATGGTTGCTTTTGCAACGGTTTTTTGACGCGACCGTCATTTGACAGCGGATTAAATTGTCGTTAATTGCTGTATTGCGCACCGCAACAACGCCGTCCCGCTCCCCCGAGATGTCGCCCCGGTGCCTCCCCCAACCGGAGCCACGTCCTGATGACCCGCAAGACCAGCCAACTCGCCGCCGCCGTCGCCCTGGTGCTCGGCGCGTCCGCCTTCTCCGCCGCCGCGCAGACCGCCAACACGCTCGACACGGTGATCGTCACCGGCACCCGCGTGGCAGACCGTACGGTCGCCGAATCGCAGTCGCCGATCGACATCATCACCCCGGAGGCCCTGCAGTCCACCGGCACCTCCGAACTGGCCACCGCGCTGTCGCGCGCCCTGCCCTCGCTGAACTTCCCGCGCCCGGCGCTGACCGACGGCACCAGCGGCATCCGCCCGGCGCAGCTGCGCGGCCTCTCCCCGGACCAGGTGCTGGTGCTGGTGGACGGCAAGCGCCGGCATACCTCGGCGATGATCAACGTCAACGGCAGCATCGGCCGTGGCTCCTCGGCGGTGGACATCAACGCCATCCCGATCGGCGCCATCGAACGCGTGGAAGTGCTGCGCGACGGCGCTTCGGCCCAGTACGGTTCGGACGCCATCGCCGGTGTGATCAACATCGTGCTCAAGGGCAGCGGCAGCGGTGGCAGCCTGGCCATCGACCACGGCCAATATGCGGCCGGCGACGGCAACAAGAACCAGCTTTCCGGCGACGCCGGTTTCACCTTCGGCGGCGGCCGCGGCCAGGTCCACCTGGCCGGCCAGTACAGCCAGCAGGATGAAAGCAACCGTGCCGGTCCCTACCTGGGCACGACTCCGAATACCGGCAACTTCCCCGATATCGGCGAAAAGACCTTCGTGGTCGGCGATCCGCAGGTGGATGCATCGGCGGTCTCCGCCAACGCCAGCTTCGCCTTCAGTGACAACGTCACCGGTTACGCCAACGCACTGCTCAGCAACCGCGACATCACCTCGTTCGCGTTCTACCGCTCGCCCAACCACAGTGGCCAGACCGCCTTGCTGGCCCAGGTCTACCCGGACGGCTACGTACCGCAGATCAACCAGTACTCCAAGGACCGTTCGGTCGTGGCCGGCGTCAAGGGCAGCACCGAAAGTGGCTGGACCTGGGACCTGAGCGCCAACCACGGCGAGAACACGCTCGACTTCCACACCCGCAACAGCATCAATTACAGCCTCGGCGCCACCAGCCCGAGCGACTTCTACGACGGCACCCTGAAGTACACCCAGGACATCTTCAACGCCGACTTCACCAAGTCGCTGGACTGGGGCCTGGCCTATCCGGTCACCCTGTCCTTCGGTGGTGAATACCGCCGCGAGACCTGGGAGCAGCGCCCGGGTGAACCGGACTCCTACACCGGCAGCGGCGCGCAGGGCTTCGCCGGCTTCACCCCGATCAATGCCGTCGACGAGGACCGCGACAACTACGCGGTGTACGCCGGGCTGGAAGCGGACCTGACCGAAAAGTTCTCCGCCGGTGTCACCGGCCGCTACGAGGACTACTCGGACTTCGGCGACAAGTTCTCCGGCAAGCTGTCGGCGCGCTACGCCTTCACCGACAAGGTCGCCCTGCGCGCCACCGCCTCCAGTGGCTTCCGCGCGCCTTCGCTGGCCCAGCAGAGCTACCAGGCGGTCACCAGCACGATCGTCAACGGCAGCTTCGTCGAGCGCGGCACCTTCCCGGCCGCCAGCGCCGCTGCACAGGCCCTCGGTTCGGCCCCGCTGAAGGCGGAAACCTCCACCTCCTACAGCCTCGGCCTGGTGCTGCAGCCGATCGACCGCCTGTACCTGACCGTGGATGCGTACCAGATCGAGATCGACGACCGCATCGCGCTGTCGTCCAACATCACCACCACCGGCAACACCGCCGTGGCCGACCTGCTGACCGGCCTGGGCCTGCCGCAGGTCACCGCGTTCTCCTACTTCACCAACGGCCTGGACACCCGCACCCGCGGCGTCGATGCCGTGGCCAGCTACACCGTGCCGTTCAGCGCCAGCAGCCTGGAACTGACCGCCGCCTACAGCTACAACGACACCGAAGTGCAGAAGTTCGACGCCTCGCCAGCTGCCTTCCAGGCCCTCGGCATCACCCAGGCGCTGATCGGTCGTGATGAGATCGGCCGCATCGAAGACAGCTTCCCGCGCGACAAGGCCATCGTCAGCGGCACGTGGCGTTCGGATCATTGGGAACTCGGCCTGGCCGCCACCCGCTACGGCAGCTTCACCGTGCGCAACTCGGCCACCGCCACCCGCGACCAGACCTACGATGCGAAGTGGGTGCTGGATGCATCGGCCAGCTACAAGCCCAGCGAAAACTGGACCCTCACCCTGGGTGCGGACAACCTGCTGGATGAATACCCGGATCGCACCGTGGATCTGCAGAACTCCACCTGGGGCATGCTGCCGTACAGCAACTACTCGCCGTTCGGCTTCAACGGTGCGTACGTTTACGGGCGTATCCGCTACACCTGGTGACGGCTGCGGGCTTGGCCCGGCGCCGTCGCGTGAAGCTGCAACAGACGCCGGGCAATGCCCGGCGTTTGCCGTATCGGGGCCCATCGGTGAAAATCGGGACATCCCCCGATTTACCTGCGAGACCTGATGCACCATGACACCGACCTGATCAACATCGTTGCCGTTGGCCTCGGGCTCGCCTTCATCTTCGGCGCGCTGGCCAACAAGCTGCGCTTGTCTCCGTTGGTCGGGTATCTGGTTGCTGGCATCTGCGTGGGTCCATTCACTCCCGGCTTCGTCGCCGACCAGGCGCTGGCCAACCAGCTGGCCGAACTGGGCGTGATGCTGCTGATGTTCGGCGTCGGCCTGCATTTTTCGCTGAAGGACCTGATGGCGGTGAAGGCCATCGCCATCCCCGGGGCGATCGGCCAGATCCTGGTCGCCACCCTGCTCGGCTGGGGCGTGGCCAGCCTGATGGGCTGGCCGGTCATCCACGGCATCGTGTTCGGGTTCTCGCTGGCCACCGCCAGTACCGTGGTGCTGCTGCGGGCGATGGAAGAGCGTCGCCTGCTGGAAACCCTGCGCGGCAAGATCGCCGTGGGCTGGCTGATCGTCGAAGACCTGGCGTGCGTGCTCGCGCTGGTGATGATGCCGGTGCTGGCCGGCGTGTTCGGTCCCGATGCCGCCAGGGAAAACCACAGCATCGGCAGCGTGCTGGCCGACATCGGCTGGACCTTCGTGCAGCTCGGCCTGTTCGTGGCGGTGATGCTGGTGGTCGGCCGCCGGGTCATCCCGTGGATACTGGAACGCATCGCCGGCACCGGTTCGCGCGAACTGTTCACCCTGGCGGTGCTGGCCATTGCGCTGGGCGTGGCGTTCGGCTCGGCGATGCTGTTCGGCGTGTCCTTCGCGCTGGGCGCTTTCTTCGCCGGCATGCTGCTCAACGAATCCGAACTCAGCCACAAGGCGGCCACCGATTCACTGCCGCTGCGCGATGCGTTCGCCGTGCTGTTCTTCGTTTCGGTCGGCATGCTGTTCAACCCGATGATCATCATCGAGCACCCGTGGCAGGTGTTGGCGACGGTGCTGATCATCATGTTCGGCAAATCCGCCGCAGCGTTCTTCATCGTGCGGGCGTTCGGCCACCCGACCAGCACCGCGCTGACCATTTCGGCCAGCCTGGCGCAGATCGGCGAGTTCGCCTTCATCATCGCCGGCCTCGGCGTAGCCCTGCAGATCCTGCCGCCCACCGGGCAGTCGCTGGTGCTGGCCGGTGCATTGGTGTCGATCATGCTCAACCCGCTGGTGTTCGGCCTGCTGGATCGCTGGCAGGCGCGCCAGCTTGCCCTGCAGCCGGCCGAACCCGAGCCGGAAGAGGCCGACGGCCCCTCGCGTGACCTGCACGACCACGCCATCGTCATCGGTTACGGCCGGGTCGGCAGCGAACTGGCCCAGGTGCTGCGCGACAAAGGCGTGCCCGTACTGGTCATCGATGACAACAAGGAACACGTGGAAAGCGCGCACGCCGCCGGCATCGCGGCCATCCGCGGCAGCGCCGCCGCCGATCGCGTGCTCGCCGAAGCACACCCGGAACGCGCCAAGATCGCCGTGCTTGCCATTCCGCAACCGCTGGAAGCCGGCGAGGCGCTGGCCAAGCTGCGCGCGATCAATCCCGGCCTGACCCTGCTGGCGCGCGCGCACAGCGATGCCGAAGTCCGGCATCTGCTGGAGCACGGCGCCGACGGCACGGTGATGGCCGAGCGCGAACTGGCGTATTCGCTGGCAGAAATGATCATGGCCACGCCGCCCTATCGCACGATGGGCCAGCAGCACAGCATTCCGGTGGTGTGAGTCCTGGCTGCGCCAGGCGGCTGCCTTTGCAGGAATGTCCCCGGCCGACCCGCATCGGCCGGGGACTGCGTTGCCACGCCCTTGGAGAGGCAGCCCCACCGTAGCGCAAAGATGCCCACGCGGTGATGGCAGCGCAGCATGAAGACCAAGCCAGAAGCCATCAGGCGGGCGCCGGAGCGGACTGACAGCCGACGCTGGGGCATCTGTCAGAAAATGCGCATCCGGATCCGGGGACGCGTTTGACCCTTCCTGCAACGACACATCAGCCGCCACGCTGCAGTCCTATCGCAGACGGGAGAGGGCATGATGCAGATGGATCCGGCCAATGCCGCACGGCACGCCAACGGGACGTTCCTCAACCGCCACCAGGGCGGTGCACCGCCATCGCGGGATTCCCTCAAGCATGCCAGGTGGGGCGACCGGCACGTCCCGTTGCGGCTGCACAACAGCCCGGCGAACCTGCTCACCGGCGTCCTGCTGCTTGGCAGCCTGGGGCCTGGCACCGGGCTGCCAGGCCCTGTTGCGGCTGGCCGGCGGGTCGCCCCCGGGGCTGCTGATGCAGCGTCCGCCCCGGTCGCGTTGTTGCCGGCCGCGCAGGCGAGCGGGCGCTATGCGCCGGTGGCCGGCCCCAGGCAGGCGCCAGGGTGCGGCAGCCTGGGCTCGATCGCCAATGGCGTTGTCGCCGCCTGCGTCGCACGCCCGCGCAGCTGCAGCGGCGTCATGGCGCTCGGCGCCCTGGCGGCCGTGGGCGGCCTGGCCTATGTCCGGGTCGCCGGCAGTGCCTCGGCTGCACGGTACGCGCCCGTCCGCGCACGGGAATGGGCGCAGCAGGATGCGCTGCAGGACACGGTCGCGGCGGCCGAGGTACTGGCCGACGATGGCATTCCCGTCCGGCTGGAAGCAGCGTTGCTGCAGATCGCGCGCGACTGCGGCGGTGACCGCCGCTGCCGCGCCGACGCCATCAACGCCCTGCTGCTGCAGGTGCCGCCGGCCACCCTGACGCAGCTGCGGCAGATCGTTGCGCGCACGGTTCCCGCCGCGCAAACGCAGCAGCACGGCGGGTGGCCACTGCCGGGTGCCATGGCGGCCCCCTGGATCCCGGAAAGCGCCCTGCTCGACCTCGCCGCCACCCTCGCCGACCTGTATACCCCCGCGGTTGCCGCGTTCCAGGACGACATGGAAGCCATGGTGGGCGCCACCGTCGGCGCGGGTGACGGCCGCCACGCCAGCGACGCCGACATCCGGCAACGCTGGTTCGACGCCAATGCGCGCAGGCAGGACGCCATTGCCGCACTGCTGGTGCGCGATGCAGGTCCGGTGGAGCGGCTGCCGTATGCGCTCCACGGTCTGGAACATCTGGGCATCGCCGACGGAACCGAAGCGTTCAACCTGCACGTCAGCTTGCCTGCGGCCAGCACGCCGCCCACGCAGCGTGTGCTGCTGGTCGCTCATGGCGACATGATCGGGCGAGCGCTCGGCTCCGAAGGGGCGTATGACAATGCCTCCGGTGTCGCCACCCTGCTGCATATCGCCCGCCAATGGCAGGCCGCCCCGTCCAATGCAGGCATCCAGCTGGAGCTGCTGGTGACGTCCCATGAGGAACTGGGCCTTCTTGGCGCACGCGCCTACGTCAACGACTGCCTTCAGCACGAAAGCTGCCCGACCTTCGTGATCAACGTGGACATGACCGGGCGCGGCGGCCGTGGCTATGCGATCTCTGGGACCGGGGACCTGGCAGGCAGGCCCCATCTGGGCAAGCCGACGATGTATCTGCAGGCCCCCCCGGTCAGCGACACCGAACAGCATGCACGCAGGCAGCTGGAAGCCCGACTCGCCGCGCGCGGGTTCGCTGCACCAGCGGCGGCAGACGCGCCATGGATCACGTCGGACAACATCGCGTTCCAGAATGCCTCCATTCCCTGCGTGGGGCTCAGCCAGGTCGGTGCTGACGACGCGCGCCAGTGGAAGCAGCTGGAAACGGCACGCAAGGCCTGGCAACAGCGGGACGCTGAAGTGGACTGGACACGTTGGGAGGCCCAGCAGGACGGCAGCATCCAACTGTCGCCGGACGACGCGCGCGCACTGGATGAGCGTTACCAGGCGTCCGCCGCTGCCTACTACGCCTACCAGGACCTGCGCGATGCGCACCCGAATGCGCCGCCAGTCCTGATCCACGGTGCCCGTGACCGGTTGCACCGCGTCAATCCTGCGATGGGCGTGGACTTCGCCGATGCCCTGCTGGATGGCATCGGCCATCTGCAGTGGCAGACCGCCACGTCAGTGGACGCATCCGCCCCTTCGGACCGCTGAGCGCGCCCCATGCCCATCTCCGCAACCCAATCCCGCGCCCAACACGGCAATTACCTGCGTACCCATCATGGGGTCGACGCCCCTTCGCATCGCGCAGTCTGCCATCGCCGTTTCGTTGGGCAGGCAACCCATTTGAACGTGCGCAGCATCCGCAACCAGCTTGCCGTAGCGCTGCTACTGAGTACGGCGCTGCCGGCTGCAGCCCAGTGCGGCGCCGCACCGGCCCCGCTCGCCCGCGCCCCGGGGCAGAGTGATGCAGGCAGTTGGCCACCCGGCGCACTGGCCGCCCCGCCCGGCATTGAACTGGGCCAGCTGCCTGACAGCGCCGCGGCGCGCGCCGTCGCCGACCCGCTGCTGCAGCCTGCGCCGTCGATCATCGCCAACGCGGCATCCAATGCGGCGCTGACGACCTGCACCGCCAACCCCCGGCGCTGTGGAGCAGCCCTGCTGGCCGCGGTCGGCCTCACGGCTTTTTCGGCCGCGGCGGCAACCACCCGCTACCTGCTGCACCGGCACGCCGATGAAGACGCCATGCCGCCCGTGAAACGCTACACGCTCGATCCTGAAAGGCTGCTGCCGCCAGTGCGCTTCAACGCCAGCGAGCTTGATCCCGGCGCGCCGCCCTGCGATTCTCTGGGCGCGCACGTCAACCGTATCTGGGAAACCGACAGCGCGCTGCAGCGCAGCCGCACGCAGCTGGGCACGTTGGACCATCTGCGCAGCAACGCACTGCTCACCTGCCAGCAGATGGCCGAGCAGATGCAGGAAGAGGCGGATCCAGATGTCCCCGCACGTGTGATCGGAGACCTGTGGGCGACCGGGATGGATGAGGCCGGCATCGAAGTGGCCGGACGCATGCCGCTGCAGCCCACGCTGGATGCGATCGCAGCGCTTGACGATCTACCCGCACTGACCGCCTGGCTGTTCGATGCATCGGCACGCGGCGAACCCGCTGTTCACTCTCAGCGTGCTGCCCGACCAGCTCGATCCCAGTACATACATGGCCTACCTCGCGCAATCCGGACTCGGGCTTCCCGACAGCGCGTGGTACGAAGCCGCGGACAAACAAACCATGGTGGCCGGCTACCAGCAGCATGTCGCGCGCACGCTGGCGCTGTCGGGCATGGGCGCCGATGATGCGGCACGGCAGGCAGCGGACGTTCTGGCGCTTGAGCGCGAACTGGCCGCCGTCTCCGACCCCTTCGCGGCCTTGGCAACCGACATTTCCCACTTCTACAACCCGCTGTCACCCGCACAGGCGCAGCAACAGACACCCCACATCGACTGGAACACGTTCTTCCAGGCGCAGGGGGTGTCGGCACCAGAGCGCTTCTCGCTCGGCATGCCGGACTTCTTCCGCCGTCTTGACGCCTTGCTGGCCAGCACCCCCTTGGAAACCTGGAAAGCGCACCTGCAGTTCCATGCGATGGACGCCGCAGCGCCATGCCTGTCCAGCGTGTTCGTCGATACCCACGACGCCTTTCACGGCGGGCTGCTGAAGGGACGCAGGTCACGGGTACCGCGCTTTGCACGCGTCATGGGCATCATCCAACAGGAAGCCGGCGACGCCCTGGGCCCGGCTTATGCGCAGGTGGCCTTCTCCGCGCAGACCCAGCGCCGCATGCAGGCGATGACGCACCAGCTCATCGCCGCGCTGGAAACCCGGCTGCAGCAGTGCGAGTGGATGGACGACAGCAGCCGACGGCAGGCGATGGACAAGATCAACACGCTGCGCATCGACGTCGGGCGTCCGCAACAGTGGCCGCGCTGGGACCACGTAGACACCGACCGTGGCAGCTTCCTGGGCAACGTGCAGGCCGTCCGCGCCCATGCGCAACGGCGCAACGTCGCCCTGCTCGGCAGCCCGGTGGATACCGCGCACTGGAAGCTCACCCCGCAGACCGTGGATGCGTACCAGGACCTGTCGCTGAACCGGATCGTGATTCCCGCTGCGATGCTGCAGCCACCGCTGTTCGACCCGGCAGCCGACGATGCGCTCAACTACGGTGGCATCGGCGCAGTCATCGGGCACGAAATGGCCCATGGCTACGACAACATCGGCACCACGTTCGATGCGCACGGCAGGGAGGCGGACTGGCTGTCAGCGTACAGCCGGCAGCAGTTCGATGCGCTTTCCACGCAGTTGCGCGAGCAGTTCACGCATTACCTCGATGCGGGACGCGAGATCGACAGCGGGCTGACCCTCGGCGAGAATCTCGCCGACCTGGGGGGACTGGCCATCGCACTGCAGGCCATGCAGATGGCAACCGCGGGCACGCCGGATCCGATGATCGACGGCATGACACGCGAACAGCGCTTCTTCGCCAGCCACGCGTTGGTCTGGCGCATGATCAGCACGCCGGAGCGCGCCGAGCTGGAGCGCGCAACCAACAACCACGCGCCTGGCAGCGTGCGCGCCGACGGCGCGGCGTCGAACCTTCCGCAGTTCGCGCGCGCCTTCAACTGTACCCCCGGCTCGCCGATGGCGCGGTTGCCCGCCGATCAGGTGCATTTCCTGTAACCACGGCAGCCGGGCTACGCCCGGCGCCGTCGTGCTGCAGCTCAACCCTTGTGGAAAAGCAGCTGGCCACCGCCTGCGTCCACCGCGATGGTATCGCCGTTGTTGAACTCGCCGGACAGGATCTTCTGTGCCAGCGGATTTTCCAGCTGCGCCTGGATGGCGCGCTTCAACGGCCGCGCACCGTAGACCGGATCGAAGCCCACGCTGCCCAGCAGCTCGAAGGCGCCATCGCTGACCTGCAGCTTGAGGCCACGTTCGACCAGCCGCGATTCCAGGCCGCGCATCTGGATCCGCGCGATCTGCTTGATCTGCTGTTTGTCCAACGGGTGGAACACCACGATGTCGTCCAGGCGGTTGATGAACTCCGGACGGAAGTGCGCCTGCACCACGCCCATCACCGCGGCCTTCATCTGGGTGTAGGCCTCCGGCGAGTCATCCCCGCTCATGTCCTGGATCTGGTGCGAGCCCAGGTTGGAGGTCATCACGATCACCGTGTTGCGGAAGTCCACGGTGCGGCCCTGGCCATCGGTCAGCCGGCCATCGTCGAGTACCTGCAGCAGGATGTTGAAGACATCCGGATGGGCTTTCTCCACCTCGTCCAGCAGGATGATCGAATACGGGCGACGGCGCACCGCTTCAGTCAGGTAGCCGCCCTCTTCGTAGCCCACGTAACCCGGAGGCGCACCGACCAGCCGCGCTACGCTGTGCTTCTCCATGAACTCACTCATGTCGATGCGGATCATCGCGTCGGTACTGTCGAACAGGAACTCGGCCAGCGCCTTGCACAGTTCGGTCTTGCCCACGCCGGTCGGGCCCAGGAACAGGAACGAGCCACTGGGACGATCGGGATCGGACAGCCCGGCACGCGAACGGCGCACCGCATCGGACACCACCTTGATCGCTTCTTCCTGGCCCACCACGCGCCGGTGCAGCTCGCCTTCCATGCGCAGCAGCTTCTCGCGCTCACCTTCCAGCATCCGATTCACCGGAATACCGGTCCAACGCGAAACGACTTCGGCGATCTCCTCCGCGGTGACCCGGTCCTGGACCAGCTTGAACTCGGTGTTTTCGGCTTCCTGCGCAACCGCCAGCTGTTTCTCCAGCTGCGGCAACTGGCCGTACTGGATCTCGCTCATGCGGCCGAAATCCTGCCGGCGCTGGGCTGACTCCAGCTCCAGCTTCGCCTGCTCGATCTGTTCCTTGATCTTCGTTGCGCCCTGCAATGCAGCCTTCTCGGATTTCCAGATTTCGTTGAGATCGGAGAAGTCGCGCTCCAGTGCATCGATATCGTTTTCCAGGTCGGCCAGGCGCTGTCGTGACGCCTCGTCCTTTTCTTTCTTCAGCATCTCGCGCTGGATCTTCAGCTGGATCAAGCGGCGTTCCAGCCGATCCAGTTCCTCCGGCTTGGAATCGATCTCCATGCGGATGCGCGAGGCAGCTTCGTCCATCAGGTCGATGGCCTTGTCCGGCAGCTGGCGGTCGCTGATGTAGCGATGCGACAGCGTGGCGGCCGCCACGATCGCCGGATCGGTGATCTCCACCCCGTGGTGCACGGCGTACTTTTCCTTCAGCCCGCGCAGGATCGCGATGGTGTCCTCCACCGTGGGCTCGCCGACCAGCACCTTCTGGAAACGACGCTCCAGCGCGGCGTCCTTTTCGATGTACTTGCGGTACTCGTCCAGCGTGGTGGCACCCACACAATGCAGCTCGCCACGTGCAAGCGCCGGCTTGAGCATGTTGCCGGCATCCATCGCCCCGTCGGCCTTGCCGGCACCGACCATGGTGTGCAGCTCGTCGATGAACAGGATGACCTGTCCTTCGTTCTTGGCCAGGTCGTTGAGCACGCCCTTCAGCCGTTCTTCGAACTCGCCGCGGAACTTCGCACCGGCGATCAGCGCACCCATGTCCAGCGACAGCACGCGCTTGCCACGCAGACCTTCGGGCACTTCGTCGTTGATGATGCGCTGGGCCAGTCCCTCCACGATCGCGGTCTTGCCCACGCCGGGCTCGCCGATCAGCACCGGATTGTTCTTGGTCCGCCGTTGCAGCACCTGGATGGTGCGGCGGATCTCTTCATCACGCCCGATCACCGGATCCAGCTTGCCGCTCTCGGCCCGCGCGGTCAGGTCGATGGTGTACTTTTCCAGCGCCTGGCGCTGTTCTTCGGCGCTCTCGGACTGCACTTTCTCGCCGCCCCGCAGCTTGTCGATGGCGACCTGCAGGCGCGCCTTGTCGGCACCGGCCGCGCGCAGCGCCATGCCAAGGCTGCCGCCATCTTCCAGCGCGGCCAGCACGAACCACTCGCTGGCGATGAAGGCATCGCCCTGCTGCTGGGCCAGCTTGTCGGTGTGGTTGAGCAGTCGGTTCAGGTCGTTGCCGATGGACAGGTTGCCGGCCTGCCCGGAGACCTTCGGCAGCGCCGCCAGGGCCTCGTCCAGCCGCTCACGCAGCACGGTCACGTTGACCCCTGCCTGCGAAAGCAGCGGCCGGGTGCTGCCGCCGGGTTGGTCGAACAGTGCACTGAACACGTGCACCGGTTCAACGATGGAATTGTCGCGGCCCACGGCCAGCGACTGCGCGTCGGCCAGCGCCTGCTGGAAACGCGAGGTGAGCTTGTCCATCCGCATGTCAGATCCTCTATCAGAGAAGCCGGCCACGCCGGCACTACCCCTCAGATGCGGCTGCCGCCGCGTGTTTCAAGGGTCCCTGAGATCATCGTCCCCGATAAGGAAACACCGTGTGCAGGGCATGCTCACCGGGCGCTGCCATCGCGCGCGGGATACTGCGCGGGCCTTCACCTTGCGGGAACGACATGCATTACGAGCTTTATTACTGGACCGGCATCCAGGGCCGCGGCGAGTTCGTGCGGCTGGCGCTGGAAGATGCGGGTGCCGGCTACACCGACATGGCCCGGGTCCACGGCGATGCGGTCATGGATTCCTTCCTGGCGGGCACGTCCGAGGGTGGGCGTCCCTTCGCCCCACCATTCCTGAAGGCCGGCCGCCAGGTGGTGGCCCAGGTGGCCGCCATCCTGGATTTCCTGGGCCCGACCCTGGACCTGGTGCCGCATGCGGCCTCGCGACGGGTGCAGGCCATCCAGCTGCAGCTGACCATCGCCGACCTGGTGGCCGAAGTGCACGACACCCACCACCCGATCGCCGCCTCGCAGTACTACGAAGACCAGAAGAGCGAAGCCATCGCGCGGGCGGCTTCGATGCGCGGTGAGCGGCTGCCGAAGTTCCTCGGCTACTTCGAGGATATCGTCCGGGACAACGGCGGCCGCCACCCGCTGCGCGAGCACTCCTACGTCGATCTTTCCCTGTTCCAGCTGCTGGCCGGGCTGGATTACATGTTCCCGCAGCGCATGCGCGCGCTGTGGCCGAAGCTGCCGCTGCTGGCCGCGCTGAAGGAGCGCGTGGAAAAACGCCCGGGCATCGCCGCCTACCTGGCATCCGATCGCCGGCTGGCGTTCAACGCCAACGGCATTTTCCGCCATTACCCGGAGCTGGACGGCCCGGAATGACCCTGCCGCTGCGCTCGCCGAGCATGGCTCGGCGCTACCGCTACCCCCGCACGGCCACCGGCTGCTTCTGCAATGACAGCAGCCCCAGCAGCACCGCCAGCGCCACATACGCACCAGCGAACTGCCAGCTGATGATCCGCGCCAGGCCCTGCAGGTCCCAGGGCAGGTAGATGCCGCCGCGCGGGTCCACCGAATGGATCAGCCCGAACACCGTCAGGCCGGCAGCCACCAGCAGGAAGCCACAGGCGCGGCGCAGGCGCCCGTCCACCATCGCCGCCACCGTGGCGATCCACAGCATCGAGGTGATGATGAAGCCATTGCCCAGCGCGAAGATCACCGCCAGTTCCGGCAGCCCGTGACCGTCCACCTTGGTCAGCATGGCGACCATCTGTTCCGGCGCGATCCAGCCCGGCGCCTTGATCGCCAGCAGGTAGGCAGCCGATGGCAGGAAGCCCAGCACCATCGCGCCGGCGTGCTGCTTCGGCGTGGCCTGGAAGGCCTGGGTGGTGATGTCGATGCCCACGTACACGATGATCGGCGCCAGCACCGCCAGCGGCAGCCACTGCACCAGCCCGGAGACGATGCCGAGCATGCCGCCGATGCCGATGAACAGACCCGTCAGCAGCGTATAGCCGCTGCGCGCGCCCATGTGCTTGTAGGCCGGCTGGCCGATGTACGGCGTGGTCTGCGCCACGCCGCCACAGACGCCAGCCACCAGCGTGGCGATGGCTTCCACCAGCAGGATGTCGCGGGTGCGGTAGTCATCGCCGGCTGCGCGCGCGCTTTCGGAAACATTGATGCCACCGACCACCATCAGCAGGCCGAACGGAAGCAGTAGCGGCAGGTAGGTCATCGCTGTCGGCAGGCCGTCCAGGAAGCCCAGCGAAGGCAGCGGAAGCACGATCTGCGGGGCGTTCCACACCGGTACCTGGAAGCCCGGCGCACCCAACCCGGCCAGGCCCAGACCGTAATACAGCAGCGTGCCGAACACAAAGGCCAGCAGCACCGCCGGACCCCGCACCGGCAGCTTGCCCTTGGCGATCAGCACGTACAGCAGCAGGCCCAGGGTCACGAAGCCGACCAGCGGCGAGCGCAGCGTTTCCAGCAGCGGCAGCAGGCCCATCAACACCAGCGCGATGCCGGCGATGGAGCCGAGCAGCGCCGCCCGCGGCAGCGCGCGGGTCACCGCTTCACCGAAGAAGGACAGCACCAGCTTGAGCAGGCCCATGATCACCAGCGAGGCCATGCCGAGCTGCCAGGTGGCGATTGCCGCCGCGTTCGGGTCCAGGCCCTGTGCCTTGAAGGCCACGAAAGCCGGGCCGAGCACCAGCAGCGCCATGCCGATGCTGGTCGGCGCGTCCAGGCCCAGCGGCATCGCCGTCACGTCATCGCGGCCGTTACGCGCGGCCAGGCGGCGTGCCATCACCGTGTACAGCAGGTTGCCGACCAGCACGCCGAAGGCGGTACCGGGGAACATGCGGGTGAACACCACCTCCGCCGGGAACTGGAACATTCCCACCAGCGCCATGGCGATGAAGCCGAGGATGGAAAGGTTGTCGACCACCAGGCCGAAGAAACCATTGAGATCGCCGGCGACGAACCAGCGCCGCGGAGCGGCAGGGGCAGGAACGGACATGTGGGGGCAGGAAAGGGTGTGGGGACCGCCGATGGTAGGCCCCGCAGCACGTGGATGCCAATGATGGCTGGCAGGGGCCTGATTCCCTTTCCTGCTGCCCCCTTTCTGCGGCCCCTCCTGCGATCCTCAGCGCTTGAGGAAGTTGTCCGCCAGCAGCTCCTTGACCTCGCCGATGCGCCCGGCCAGCACCGCCTTGGCCATGTAGCGCGCGGTCCCGATCACCTGCCCAGCCTCCACCTGGGGCGGCATCACCAGTTCGGTCGGGGCGGTGTGCACGTCCAGCAACGCCGGCCCCGGCTGGGCCAGCAGGTCCTGCACGGCCAGCGCCAGGTCCTGGCTGCGGGTCACCGTGCGGCCATGGAAGCCGATCACTTCGGCCAGCTTGCCGAAGTCCGGATTCTTCAGCTCGGTGTAGTAATCCAGCAGCCCTTCGACTTTCTGTTCCAGCTCCACGAAGTTCAGCGAACCGTTGTTGAACACCACGATCTTGATCGGAAGATTCTCCTGCACGGCGGTCAGCAGGTCGCCCATCAGCATGCTCAGCCCGCCATCGCCGCACAGCGCCACCACCTGCCGGCCGGGGAAAGCCTTCTGCAGGCCCAGCGCCTGCGGCATCGCATTGGCCATCGTGCCGTGCAGCAGGCTGGTCAACGTGCGCCGGCGACCGTTGACGCGGATATGCCGCAGCACCCACACCATCGGCGAACCGCAGTCGGCGGTGAACAGTGCATCGTCGTCGGCATGCTGGTCCAGCAGGGCGGTGAGGTACTGCGGGTGGATCAGCTCGCCCTCGCCCGGCGCCTCTTCTTCGGCGCGCCTGGCCAGCGCCTTTTCGCGATGCCCGATGCACTCGTCCAGGAAACCGGCATCCTCGCGCGGCGGCAGCATCGGCAGCAGCGCCTCCAGCGTCGGGCCGACGTCACCGACCACGCCGAGGGTGACCGGGTGGCGCCTGCCCAGGTGGCTGCCATCGTGGTCGACCTGGATGATGGTGGCCTTGTCCGGGTAGTACTGGCCCCAGGCGAAGTCGGCCCCGAGCAGCAGCAGGGTGTCGCACTCCATCACCGCGTGGAAGCCGGATTCGATGCCGAAAATGCCGGTCATGCCCATGTTGAAGGGGTTGTCCGGCTCGACGAAATCCTTCGCCCGCGAGGTATGCGCGATCGGCGCCTGCAACCTGCGCGCCAGTTCCAGCAGCGGCGCGTGGGCGCCCTGGCAGCCCGCGCCGGCGTAGATGCCGATCCGCTTGCCCTGGCCCAGCAGTTCGGCGATGCGCAGCAGTTCGTCATCGCCCGGTCGCAGCACCGGATGGGTGTAATGCACGGCGAACGGAGGATCGTGCTTGACCGCCTGTTCGCTGATGTCCGACGGCAGGATCACCACCGCCACGCCCCGCCGGCTGATCGCGGCCTGGCAGGCCAGCGCCACCACGCGGCGCGCCTGTTCGGCGCTGTACACCTGTTCGCAGAACACGCTGCACGTGGAGTAGACCGCCTTGAAGTCGACTTCCTGCGGGAATTCCATGCCCAGCTCGCTGGTGACCACCTGGCTGGCGATCAGCACCATCGGCGCCCTGTTGCGGTTGTTCTCGAACACGCCGTTGATGAAGTGCAGGCTGCCCGGCCCGCAGGAGCCGGCGCAGGCGGTCAGCTGGCCGCTGACCAGCGAATCAGCGCCCGCCGCGAAGGCCGCCACTTCTTCATGGCGCACGTGCACCCAGTCGATGTCACTGCCGTGGATGGCGGTGGTCACATGGTTGAGGGTGTCACCGACGATGCCGTAACAGCGGCGCACACCGGCCTGCTGCAGCGTCTCGACGACGATATCGGCAACGCGCTTGCTCATGGTCTGGCCTTCCTGGAACGGGGGAAGCCTGAGCCTAGACCGCGGCGGGTGACACCGCCGTGGGGATCACCCCTGTTCCGGCAAAGCGACCTGTACCCAGCCCGTGACCGGCCCACGCGTGGGATTGCGGTAGCGCACCTGCAGCCAGCCATCGCGCTCGTCCAGCAGCTCCACCCGATCCCCTGCCACCAGGTAGCGACGCGTGCTGGCATCACCAACGGCGCTGTACAGCGCAAGCCGCGCCGGCACCACTCGCGCGCTCCTGCCACGCAATGGCACGCCGCTGGCGGGCGGTGACAAGCCATCGCCGATGGCCTGTTCCAGCGCGCGACCTGATGCATCGTAGGTGGTCCAGACCGCCAGCGGGCCGGCGTCCTCTCCGCCCTCATTCACCGCCAGCACCGCGGCCAGCGCCTGCGGGTCGAGCATCAGCAGCTGCTCGGCGCGGTAGAGATAGAGTTTTTCGCCCTGGTACCGGTAGAAATCGGTGTACCACATCGGCCCGCCGCGGCAGGTGCTGACCAGGGTGCGGGCGGGCGCATCCACGCTCAGCGACCACAAGCCATCGCAGTTGGCCGGGGTGCCGGTGGGCGGCGCAAGCGGCTGCAGCCGCGCGGTCCGGGCATCGAATCGATACACCGCCACCGCTTCGTTGACCTGGCCGACGCTGGCGCGCACCACCAGGTCCTGCACGCCGTCGAAGTCGACGTCCTCATGGTCCAGCCGCGAGCGGCCTTCTTCATCGGCCACTCCATCCAGCCGCTGCAGCGCGGCATCCGTGCCGATGCGTACCTCCACGCGGCCGTCGTCCAGCACGCGCGCCCGCACCGGTACGCCGGGCGCGGCATCGAACGCCACGCCGTCACTTTCCGCTGCCTGGGCCTGCATCGCCATGCTGGCGGAGCACAGCGCCATCACCAGCAGGCTGGCGCGCACGCGGTTCAGAACGACACTTCCACCGGCTGCCGCGACCACAGCACCGACTGGTGCCTGGTGGCGGTCTTCCAGGCCAGGCGGATGGCCTCGATGTCGGCCCGGCGTTGCGGGCTGTCTTCGTGCAGCACCACCAGCACCTTGGTGCGCAGGCGGTTCGGTTCGGGGTCACCACGGAACAGCCACTGGCCGTAGGCATCGAACACCGTCAGCCCATCGGGGAAGCGCGGGGTCACTTCCTTGTCCAGGAAGGCGCGCCACTGCGCATCGCTGATGGTAGTGGCCTGTTCGCGCTCACCGGCGCCGCGCTCTTCGCCCACGCCGAAGTACAGCTCACTCCGCACCCAGCCCGCAGCCTGCGCCGGCCGTGCCGCATCGCCCTGCATCGTGGCCGTCGTCGCTGACGTGCCCGGCGCGCTGGCGGGCAGGCTGGCGCAACCGCTGGAGGCCAACAACATGGCAAAAACAAGGGACAGACGCTTCATATCGATCACGCTCCAAGAGACAGGTGTGCCCATCGTGGCGTGCACCACAGGCAAAACAGCGCAGCAGCGTACACGGCCCAGCCAGTTGCATCTGCAACCACCTTCATGACGTCCCGTCATCTGCTGATGCCAACGAAAACGGGACTTGCGTCCCACAAGCCATCACGCCAAGATAATATATCGCTATATCCGGATGGATGTAATTGAAACCATCCCCTCCCCTTCCCCACGTTGTCGCTCCCGGAGTCCGCATGTCCCCCCGCCTGTCCGCGTTGCCGCTCGGCCTCGCCATCGCGCTCGCGCTTTCCCCGTTCGCCGCATCGGCGCAGGACGCCACCAACCTGGACACAGTGATCGTCACCGGTACCCGCGCCTCGGACCGCACCGTGCTGGAATCGACCTCACCGGTTGATGTGCTGACCGCCGAAGACATCCGCAAGGCCGGCGTCATCAACGGGGAGCTGGGCAGCGCGCTGCAGTCGCTTCTGCCATCGTTCAATTTCCCGCGCCAGTCCAACTCCGGCGGCGCCGACCACGTGCGCGCCGCACAGCTGCGCGGCCTGTCGCCGGACCAGGTGCTGGTGCTGGTGAACGGCAAGCGCCGCCACCACAGCGCCCTGGTCAGCACCGGCAGCAAGATCGGCCGCGGCACCACGCCGGTGGACTTCAATGCCATCCCGGTCAGCGCGATCAAGCGCATCGAGGTACTGCGCGACGGCGCCGGTGCGTTGTACGGTTCGGATGCGGTGGCCGGCGTGATCAACGTGATCCTCGACAACACCCCGGAAGGCGGCGCCATCGAAGCCAGCTTCGGCGCCCACCACACCGACCTCAAGCCGATCGGCCGCACCCTCACCGACGGCCAGACCGGCAACTTCAGCGCCAACGTGGGCACCGCGCTGAGCGAAGACGGTGGCTTCCTGCGCGTCGGCGTGGAATACAAGAACCGCGAAGCCACCAACCGCGCCGGCTTCGACCAGATCCCGCCGTGGGACCAGACCGATGCCAACCTGGCCCTGCAGGGACAGCGCAACTACGTGCTCGGCGACGGCGCCAGCAAGGACCTCAACGCCTGGTTGAACACCGAGATCCCGTTCGGCGAAACCAGCACGTTCTACGCCTTCGGTACCTACAACCAGCGTGACAGCGAAGGCGCGAACTACTTCCGCTATCCGGAGGGCGAAGCGAACTGGAAGGAGATCTATCCGAACGGTTACCGCCCGGTTTCCGAAGGCGAGAACCGCGACGTGCAGGCCGTGGCCGGTGCGCGTGGCCAGTGGGGCGAGTGGACCTACGATGCCAGCCTGGACTTCGGCCAGAACGACTTCACCTACCGCATGCGCAACACCTTGAACGCCTCGCTCGGCCCGACCAGCCCGACGCGCTTCAAGACCGCCGATTACCAGTACGCGCAGTCGGTGGCGAACCTGGACCTGGGCCGGGTGTTCGAACAGCGCGAGAACATCACCCATACCCTGGGCCTGGGCGCGGAGGCCCGCCATGAGCGTTATGAAACCCGCCCCGGCGATCCGGCCAGCTATGCCGCCGGCCCGTTCACCGATCGTCCCACCGGCTCGCAGGCCGGCGGTGGCCTGACCCCGCAGGATGCGGCGGACCTGGCGCGCGACGTGGCCAGCGTCTACGCCAGCGTGTCCAGCCAGATCGGCGATAACTTCTCCAGCGATATCGCCGCGCGCTACGAACACCACGATGACTTTGGTGGCGAACTGACCGGCAAGCTGGGCCTGCGCTATGCGTTCAGCCCGGCCTTCGCGCTGCGTGGCTCGGTGTCCAACAACTACCGCGCGCCGTCGCTGGCGCAGATCGGCTACGAATCCACCTCCACCGGCTACAACGCGGCCGGCCAGCTGGTGCAGGGCCGCCTGCTGTCGGTGAACAATCCGATCGCCCGCGGGCTCGGCGCCACCGACCTGAAGCCGGAAAAGTCACTCAATACCAGCCTGGGCTTCACCAGCCGCATCGGTGACCACTTCGACGTCTCGCTGGACCTGTTCCAGATCGACATCGATGACCGCATCGCGTTGTCCGAAGCGATCACCGGCGACGCCCTGACCGGTTTCGTGCAGCAGCAGTACGGCGTGACCGGCCTGGAAAGCGCCAGCTTCTTCGTCAATGCCGCCGACACCCGCACCCGCGGCGCCGAACTGGTGGCCAACTGGCGCCACGCCCTGGGCGATGGCCAGCTGCAGCTGACCGGCACTTGGGCCTACGCCAAGACCGAGCTGAAGAACGTGCTGCCGACCCCGGCCGCGCTGCAGGCGCTGGACCCTGCGTATGTGCTGTTCGGCGTGGAAGAGAGCAACACGCTGACCGATGCCACGCCGCGTACGCGCGCGCAGTTTTCTGCTTCGTGGAGCAATGACCGTTGGTCGCTGACCAGCCGCGTCAGCCGGCACGGCAGCGCCACGCGCGTGTTCAACTTCGGCGGTGGTTTCGAGCCCACCCAGACCTACCAGGCCGAGTGGCAGCTGGATGCTGAAGCGGAGTACCGCATCACCCCGCAATGGAGCGTGGCGATCGGGGGACAGAACCTCACCGACAACTATCCGGACCTGTCCAACGAAGACATCTACTACTACGGCAACCTGCCGTACGACGTGCTGTCGCCGATCGGCAGCAATGGCGCGTATTTCTATGGCCGCGTGCGCTACACCTTCTAGGCTCGGCAAGGCGTGATGGGTGACGACCTGGTGGGTGACGACCGTGGGGGGGGACCGCCTAAGGCGCGAGGACCCCAACCGGCCGACCCCACCCCCCCACACCCCCCACAGCAAACCCCC
>NZ_JBDJNU010000009.1:0-97341 GCF_039674585.1 Stenotrophomonas lacuserhaii
GGCGGGGAGGGTATGCGGGGCCTTGAGCGGCAGGAGCCGCGAAGAGCTACATGGACGTACTTGCGCGTGCCCCGCATAGCCTCCCCGCCCGACCCAGGCTCAGCTTCAAGCTTGAAAGCCACCCGCGAGGGGGTCTCACCCGTTCGCCGTCACTTCTCGACAGCCGACTCCACCACCATGTCCAGCACGTACGCCTGCGAGGACGCATCCGCCGGCGGATTGGCCACCTTGAAGCGGTTCACGCGCAACACGTTGCGGATCCCGGCTTCATGCGTATAGCCCTCGATGCTGTCGTAGAAGTTCTCGAACGCGCCCGGCTCGCCCTGCTTCAGTCCCTGCTCGTCGAACTTCACTTCGCGCACCTGCAGGCACTGCTTGTCCTTGATCAGCGGATGCGGGCACGGCCTGGTCTGTGCGGCCACTTCCAGGAACACGCGCTCACCCGGGCCACCGAAACGGGTCTCGGCGGTGGGCTCGGGCTGGAACACCAGCACTTCGCCCTGGGCGCTGCGCAGGGTCAGCTCGCCGTTGTCGGACAGTTCGGTCTTCAGGCTGCCCTGGAGCCGGTTGGCTACGGCTTCATCCAGCGCCATCACGTCCGGCTCGCAGGCCATTTCCGTGGATGCCAGTGGCGAAACCACCAGGTTGCCGTCCGCCAGCGTGTAACCACCATTCATGCGGTTGCAGGCGTTGGATACCGACAGCCGCCCTTCGCTGAAGTCCAGCGTCACCGGCTTGTCGGCGCGCACGAACAGCGCATCGATGCGCGTGCCGTCGGCGCCGGTAGCGTCCTTCAGGCGCCAGTGCTGGCCCTGCAGGCGCTGCACGTCCAGGTGCGCGACGGTCTTCTGCGCGGCGGCCGCCGCCGGTGCCGGAGCGAGGTCGTCGGCATTGCCGGCCGGGGCCGGGTTCTGGCTGCAGGCCGCGAGCAAGGCCAGCGGCAGGGACAGGATCAGGGTGCGCTTCATTTGGATTCTCCTTGGATTGCCGGATTCAGAACGGATGCGCGTGACCGGTGGGGTTGCGCGCATCCAGCAGCGTTCAGTTGCCAGCAGGCAGCCACAGCAGCAGTGCCGCGCCGAGCAGGATGCGGTACACCGCGAAGGCGGTGAATCTGTGCGACTTGATGTAGCCCAGCAGCCACTTCACTACGACGAAGCCGGTGACGACCGCGGCAAGGAACGCCACGCTCACGTCGGTCCAGTTCTCGCTGGCCAGCTTGCCTTCCTTGGCCAGTTCCAGGAACGCGTACGCGCTGGCGGCGAACATGGTCGGGATGCCGACCAGGAAGACGAATTCAGTGGCCGCCGCCCGCCGGCTGAGGCCCAGCAGCATCGCCAGGAAGATCGCCGACGCCGAACGCGAGGTGCCCGGGAAAATGCCCGCCACCACCTGCGCGATGCCTACGCCGATGGCCACCGTCCAGGTGATCTGGTCGCGGTCCGGCAGGCGCGCGGTATACGCCTCCACCAGCAGCATCCAGATACCCCCGATAATCAGCGCCCAGGCCACCGGGCTCACCGTTTCCGGCAGTTCCCACCCGGCCAGGCGCACCGGCAGGCCGACCACGGCCGTCACCAGGAAGGCCGCGCCGAGCTTCATCACGTAGTCGCGGTTCTCGCGCTGGTGCAGGCCCGTGGCCAACGTCCACAGGCGCTGGCGGAACACCAGGGTGATGGCCAGGATCGCGCCGGCCTGGATGATGATGTTGAAGAAGTCCGAGCGCGCACCGAGCCAATGCTGGGCGATCAACAGGTGACCGGTGCTGGAGATGGGGAGGAACTCGGTGACGCCTTCGAGGATGCCCAGCAGCAGGGCGGAGAACAGATCGGACATGGAGGGGGATCAGCGGATGGCAGCAGAAGTTGCCGAAGAGGATAGACCATCTCCTGACGCACCAAGCCAGTGCGCGGGGCTGGCTACGCACCATATTGGTGCGCCGGGTGGTGCACCATTCAGGCGCACGCTCATGCAAATCAAGGGCTTGTGAGGACCTGAAAGTTGGCACGGACATTGCTCTGTTGATCCCAGGCATTCAATTCCAACCGAGGTTCCACCCGATGTCCGTTGAAAACGTTGAGAAGCTGGTCAAGGACAACCAGATCGAGTTCGTCGATCTGCGTTTCGTGGACATGCGTGGCATCGAGCAGCACGTCACCTTCCCGGTCAGCATCATCGAAGCGTCGCTGTTCGAAGAAGGCAAGATGTTCGACGGCAGCTCCATCGCCGGCTGGAAAGGCATCAACGAATCGGACATGGTGCTGCTGCCGGATCCGTCCAGCGCGTACGTGGACCCGTTCTACGCCGACCCGACCATCGTCATCAGTTGTGACATCCTCGACCCGGCCACCATGCAGCCGTACGGCCGTTGCCCGCGCGGCATCGCCAAGCGCGCCGAAGCTTTCCTGAAGTCCAGCGGCATCGCCGAACAGGCCTTCTTCGGCCCGGAGCCGGAGTTCTTCATCTTCGATTCGGTCCGCTTCGCCAACGACATGGGCAACACCTTCTTCAAGGTCGATTCCGAAGAAGCCGCCTGGAACACCGGTGCCAAGTACGACGGCGCCAACAGCGGCTACCGTCCGGGCGTCAAGGGCGGTTACTTCCCCGTGCCGCCGACCGATTCGCTGCACGACCTGCGCGCTGAAATGTGCAAGACGCTGGAACAGGTCGGCATTGAAGTGGAAGTGCAGCACCACGAAGTGGCCACCGCCGGCCAGTGCGAGATCGGCACCAAGTTCAGCACCCTGGTGCAGAAGGCCGACGAACTGCTGCGCATGAAGTACGTGATCAAGAACGTGGCCCACCGCAACGGCAAGACCGCGACCTTCATGCCCAAGCCGATCGTCGGTGACAACGGCAGCGGCATGCACGTGCACCAGTCGCTGTCCAAGGGTGGCACCAACCTGTTCTCCGGTGACGGCTACGGTGGCCTGAGCCAACTGGCGCTGTGGTACATCGGCGGCATCTTCAAGCACGCCAAGGCGATCAACGCCTTCGCCAACGCCGGCACCAACAGCTACAAGCGCCTGGTCCCGGGCTTCGAAGCACCGGTGATGCTGGCCTACTCGGCCCGCAACCGTTCGGCCTCGTGCCGCATCCCGTTCGTGACCAACCCGAAGGCGCGCCGCATTGAAATGCGCTTCCCCGATCCGATCCAGTCCGGCTACCTGACCTTCACCGTGCTGATGATGGCCGGCCTGGATGGCATCAAGAACCAGATCGACCCGGGCGCACCGAGCGACAAGGACCTGTACGACCTGCCGCCGGAAGAAGAGAAGCTGATCCCGCAGGTCTGCTCCTCGCTGGACCAGGCGTTGGAAGCCCTCGACAAGGACCGCGAGTTCCTCAAGGCCGGCGGCGTGATGGACGATGATTTCATCGACGGTTACATCGCGCTGAAGATGCAGGAAGTCACCAAGTTCCGTGCGGCCACCCACCCGCTGGAATACCAGTTGTACTACGCCAGCTGAGCACGCGCGGCGGTGGCGGAGGATACCCCTCCCACCTTCGTCATCGCCGCATCTTTTCCGGCTGGGGAGCCGGAGCAGATGAAGCCTGCAACGCGGTAGAAATCGTTCCACCGTTCAGGGGCAAGCAAGACCGGACGCGCGTCATGGGCCTACCTCCCTCCCGCGTCGCTGGCTGTGTTTGGAGAGAGACACAGCCGCCAGGGCCCAGACCACGTTCGGCGCGACAGCCACGGCCACCCCGCGGGGTGGCCCGTGGTTGCAGACGCCACGGCCTGCATCCGCCGTGGACCCATCCACCATCGGGATATGCGCATGAAACTGATCTCCGCCATCATCCGGCCGTTCAAGCTCGACGAGGTCCGCGAGGCCCTCTCCGATGCGGGCGTGTCCGGCATCACCGTGACCGAAGTGAAAGGTTTCGGTCGCCAGAAGGGCCACACCGAGCTGTACCGCGGCGCCGAGTACGTCGTCGATTTCCTGCCCAAGATCAAGATTGAAACCGTGGTGACCGACGAGCGGACCGACGCGGTGATCGAAGCGATCCAGAACGCAGCGGGCACCGGCAAGATCGGCGACGGCAAGATCTTCGTCACGCCTGTCGAACAGGTCATCCGCATCCGCACCGGCGAAATCGGCGCGGACGCGCTGTAACCCACTCGGAGATCCTTCGCATGAAGATTCGACTGTTCGCCGGGTGGCAAGCCCGGTTCCATCTGGTGTGCCTGCTGATGCTGCTCAGTGCATTGGCCGTGGGTGCGTTCCCCGGCGCTGCGCATGCCCAGGCACAGGTCACGCCGGTGCCAACCGAAGAAGTGACCGTCGAGGCACTGGCTGCCGAGCCGGTCGCCGCACCGGTGGCCGAAGCGGCCGCCGCACCGACCTTCGACCACGGTGACGTGGCCTGGATGCTGACCTCCACGCTGCTGGTGCTGCTGATGGTGGTGCCGGGCCTGGCCCTGTTCTATGGCGGCCTGGTGCGTTCGAAGAACGTGCTTTCGGTACTCAGCCAGATCCTGGTGGTGTTCTCGCTGGTGATCATCCTGTGGGTGGCCTACGGCTACAGCGCGGTGTTCAGTGAAGGCAACCCGTTCTTCGGCTCCTTCACCCAGTTCGCCTTCCTGAAGGGCTTCACGCCCGATTCGGTGGGCAATACGCCGATCGCCGGCCTGCCGGATTATCTGTTCGTCGCCTTCCAGTCCACCTTCGCCGGCATCACCACCGCACTGATCGTCGGCGCCTTCGCCGAACGCATCAAGTTCAAGGCGGTGATCCTGTTCTCGATCCTGTGGTTCACCCTCAGCTACATCCCGATGGCGCACATCGTGTGGGGTGGTGGCTACCTGGCCGAACTGGGCGCGATCGATTTCGCCGGCGGCACCGTCGTGCACATCAACGCCGGCGTGGCCGGCCTGGTCGGCGCGTACTTCGTCGGCAAGCGCATCGGCTATGGCCAGACCGCGCTGAAGCCGCACAACGTGGTGTTCACCTACATCGGCGCGATGCTGCTGTGGGTGGGCTGGTTCGGCTTCAATGCCGGCTCGGCCGCCGCCGCCGACACCGTGGCTTCGCTGGCCTTCCTCAACACCCTGCTGGCCACGGCCGCGGCGGTGGTCGGCTGGACGCTGGTGGAAGCGATCACCAAGGGCAAGCCGTCCGCACTCGGCGCTGCATCGGGCGCGGTCGCCGGCCTGGTCGGCATCACGCCGGCCTGCGGCACCGTGGGCCCGATGGGCGCGCTGGTCATCGGCGTGGTCTCCGGTGCGCTGTGCGTGTGGGGTGTCACCGGCCTGAAGCGCCTGCTGAAGGTCGATGACACCGCCGATGTGTTCGGCGTGCATGGCATCGGCGGCATCGTCGGTGCACTGCTCACCGGTGTGTTCAGTGCGCAGTCGCTGGGCGGCACCAAGGCCGACCTGGATATCGGCCACCAGGTGTGGGTGCAGTTCGTCAGCGTTGGCTTCACGATCGTCTGGTGCGCCGTGGTGACCGCGCTGGTCCTGCTGCTGGTCAAGGCGCTGGTTGGCCTGCGCGTCACCGAAGAGGCCGAGCGTACCGGCCTGGACGTGACCTCGCACGGCGAGTCCGCTTACGAGGTCTGATCGACCTGCCTGCTGCAGAACAACTTGTTGATGGCGCCTGCGTGCGCCGTGACCGGCGGTCCGGGGGCCGCCGGTTTTTTAATGGGTACAATCGGGGCATGACGATGACCCGCCACCTGGCCCTGCTGCTTTCCTGTGCGCTGTTGGCCGCCTGCGCCGGCGCACCGGTAGAAGAGCGCAATCCGCTTGCGACCTGGGTGCCATCGGCCAACCACAACGCGCGCATGCCGGTGATCATCGTGTTGCACCACACCGACCAGCACTCCGTGCAGCAGAGCCTGGATACGCTGCGCAGCGCCAACAGCGGCGGCAAGGTCAGCGCGCATTACCTGGTCGGCGCGGACGGCAAGCGCTACCAGCTGGTCGCCGACGATCGCCGCGCCTGGCATGCCGGGCCGGGACGCTGGGGCACCATCACCGACCTGAACTCCACCTCGATCGGCATCGAACTGGACAACGACGGCGACACGCCTTTCAGCCAGGCGCAGGTCCAGTCCCTGATCGTGCTGCTGCAGGATCTCAGCGATCGCCTGCGGATTCCGCCGTCGCAGGTGATCGGCCATGCCGACCTGGCGCCTTCGCGCAAGCAGGACCCCAGCCGCTTCTTCCCGTGGCAGCAGCTGGCGCAGGCCGGTTTCGGGGTCTGGCCGCGCGCTGCCGATGGACTGCCGCCGGCCGGCTTCGATGCCTGGCAGGCGCTGGCTGCGTTCGGCTATCCGTTGGACGACCGGGAGGCGGCCGTAAGGGCATTCCATCGGCGCTTCCGCGGCAGCGACGACCTGCCCCCGCTGCTGGATGCCGAAGATGCGCGCATCCTGCATTCGCTGCTGCTGCAGCAATAACCAGCGCCCTGAGGCACACTCAGCGCCCTTTTTCCAGATTTCCGGGCGGCTGGCCCGGGTAGGACAGTTCATGAACACCGACAAGAAGTACTACAAGCACCCGGCCGAATCGGACCTGGGCAAGGGCAACGTGCTGATGGAAGCGCGCGGCGAGAAGATCCTGCGACAAGTGGAGATCTACGGATTGCGCGCGGTGTGGTGCGATGCCCACGGGCAGAGCGACGACCGCTTCCTGCTGGCCGACCAGCCGCTGTCCTTCTTCGATTTCGATGAAGATGACGAGATCAGCGCCCGCGAATTCGAAAGTGCCTGGAAGAAGGCGCGGGACGCCTCGGGCACACCCTGAACCGCGCGCCCCGGATTGTCTGATTGGTGACGGCGGCATGCGCTGATGGGGGCTGCGCCGCCGCCTTGCGAGGCTGGTAGCAGGCAAACGATGCCTGAGACCCCGGAGTGCCGCCATGCCCTCTCCCGCCCCGCGCTCGCGTTACCTTGGCGTCGCGCTTTTCATCGCATTCCCGCCGGCTGCCGTGCTGGCGGCGGACCAGTCCTTCCTGGTCCACTCCGATACGCAGTACGAGTGGTTCGACGACGGCAAGAATCCGACCCCCGGCCCCACGCTGACGGCACAGACCAAGGCGATCGCGTTATGGCTGTCCCGGCACCCGCAGGGAACGCCTGTCTTCCTCAACGGAGACGTCACGGCTTACGGGCACGGCAACGAATGGAAATTCATGCTCGCCGACCTGGGTCATCGCCTTGTACCGGATCGGTACTGGGGACTGGGAAACCATGACTATGACAACAACATAAGGCAGCCCAATGGCTCAGGGTGCTTCAACAATGGGTGCGCGCGCGACTCCATTTACCACCTCGACGCAGCCACGAAAAACTGGGGGCTGGATTCCTTCGACTACCGAACGCATGACGATGGCCTTTTTCGACATCACACTGGCAGCCTCGCCTACAGCAAGACAATCGGCGACATCAAATTCATACAGCTGCACAACCACTATTACTATTCGGTCGAGTTCACAAGCGAAGTACTCCCGCGGAACTACCTCTTCAAGATCACCCAATCGTTGGACTGGCTGGAGCAGGAACTCGAGAAGGCCAAGGCAGCAGGCCGGTTCACTGTCATCAACATGCACCGCCCGCCCATGGGGTATGGGGAAGGCGCCCAGGCAGATGCGGCGCGGGCGCGATTCGCAAAACTGGTGACCGATCATCGCGTGCTGGCGATTTTCCATGGGCACACGCATTCAGCGGGTGTGCGGAAGATGATCGGAGACACCACCAACGTCTTCGATTCCGGCGCGTCCTTCCGGAAGACATTCATGACTGCGGATATCGATCTCGCCGAAAACGCGCTCAGGGTGCACCAGGCCACCGACAACAAGGTATCCATGCAACCGCTGCGCACGATCGAGCTGGTGAAGGTGTTCGCGCCTGAGGTCGTGGTCAGGCCCACCCCGACTGGTAAGGTCGCCGCGAGCTTCCACTTTGGAGACACGCGACGGGACAAGCCGGTAGGCTGGATCAAAGTCCAGCTCAGCGGTGAGCAATCGCCGCGCGAAGGACGGCCCGGCCAGCAGCTGACCGACCTTGAACCCATGAAAGACTACGGCTACGTGCTTTCCGCCTATGCCAATCGTGGCGGTGAGGAACTGGCCACCTTCACTGGCACGTTCAACAGTGGATACGGCAATCATCCTCCGACCAATCTGTGCCTCGAGGAATGGGACGGGGACAGGGAAAGCATCACATTGCGATGGGAGAGGCCACTTACCTTTCCGACCCCGGCGTCCAGCTTCGTCGAGGGGGCCAGCGTGGACAGCGGCGTGACCTACAGGTTCCGCGGACCGAACGACAGCAACCAGGCGAGCACCCGGCAGAAGATTTTCTATACGTCACACGGCATAACGGACCCGATGCGGGTGGACTACTCGGTCTACTACTGGTCCGCGTCGCACGGCCATACACCTGCTGCGGTGCTTCATGGGAAGGACTTCTTCATGGGTGCAGCCTGCCCGCCGGAATGAGCGTGGTCCGCCGACGGGCGCATCACCGGTGATGCGTTTGTCCATCGAACGGCAGCCAGGTCCATCAATCCGCGGTTTTGCACTACATTGGTGCAATGACTGTTTCCCTGCCGCCGCCCCTCGTTGAACAGCTCGGCACGCCGGTCGCCTGGGCCGATGCCGAAGGGCGCATCACCGGCTGCAACCCGGCCTTTGCACGCTGGCTGGGGGTCAGCGGGCGTCGCCTGGTCGGCCAGCCGCTGGTGGCGCTGGAAGCACAGGGCGATGCGTTGGCGCATTTCCTGGCCCGCGACGAGCGCGACAGCCTGCGCCTGCACCGGCTGGCGCTTGCGCTGCCGGGCGAAGGCGCCCGCTTTGCCGAAGGCTGGATGAGCCGGCTGGACGACGGCGGCTGGTTGCTGGAAGCGCATCCGGTGGATGAATTTCCCGGGCTGGACCCGACCCAGGCCCTGCCCAGCGCGCTCAGCGCGGCGCTGAAAGGACTCGCCCACGAGTTGCGCAACCCGCTGGCCGGATTGAAGGGTGCGGCCCAGTTGCTGGCGCGCCGGATAACCCAGCGCGATGCCGACGAGCGCGAACTGGTGGACCTGATCGGCACCGAGATAGAACGCCTCAACAGCCTGCTCGACCAGCTGCTGTCGCCCGCACCTGCGGCCCCGCACGCCGCGCTGAACATCCACGCTGCGCTGGAGCAGGTGCTGCGCCTGGCTGAAAGCGAAGCCGGCTGGGCGGTCAGGCTGCAGCGCGATTACGATCCCAGCATTCCGGAATTCAATGGCGACGCCGACCGCCTCAGCCAGGCCGTGTGGAACCTGGTGCGCAACGCCATCCAAGCCGGTGCCGGCGGCATCACCCTGCGCACGCGGGTGGAGCACGGCGTGCGCATCGCCGAGCAGCTGCATCCGCTTGCGCTGCGGCTGGAAATCGCCGACGACGGCCGCGGCGTGCCCGAAGAGCTCGCCGAACACCTGTTCCTGCCGCTGGTGAGTGGCCGCGCCGAGGGCACCGGACTGGGCCTGGCGCTGGCCCAGCAGGTGGCGCGCGAACACCGCGGTACGCTGACCTATCGCTCGCGGCCGGGCCATACCGTATTCACCCTGCTGCTGCCGATCCGCGGCGGCGCCCCCCATGAGGTCGTGGCCCATGACTGACGCCCCGCATCCCGCCCACGCCGGCCAACGGGTCTGGGTGGTCGACGATGACCGCGCCGTGCGCTTCGTGCTGTCCACCGCACTGCGCGATGCCGGTTACCAGGTGGAAGGGTTCGACAGTGCCGCCGCCGCGCTCGACGCGCTCACCCGCCAACCGGTGCCGGCGCTGCTGTTCACCGATGTGCGGATGCCCGGCGACGATGGCCTGGTGCTGCTGGACAAGCTGAAGGCAGCCCACCCGCAGCTGCCGGTGATCGTGATGTCCGCCTATACCGACGTCGCCAGCACCGCCGGTGCGTTCCGCGGCGGCGCGCACGAGTTCCTGTCCAAGCCGTTCGACCTGGACGATGCGGTCGCGCTGGCGCGGCGCGCGCTGCCGGGAGCCGAAGCACTGCTGCCCGACGATCCTGACCCGGGCGATGCCGGCCAACCGGACCAGACGCCGCAGCTGGTGGGTGATACCCCGCCGATGCGCGCGCTGTTCCGTGCCATCGGCAAGCTGGCGCAGGCGCCGCTGGCGGTGTTGATCACCGGCGAAACCGGCACCGGCAAAGAGCTGGTGGCCAGTGCGCTGCACCGCGAATCGCCACGGTCGCGTGCACCGTTCGTTGCACTGAACACGGCTGCCATTCCGGCCGAACTGCTGGAAAGCGAACTGTTCGGCCATGAAGCCGGTGCCTTCACCGGGGCACAGCGGCGCCATGTCGGCCGCTTCGAGCAGGCAGACGGTGGCACCCTGTTCCTGGATGAAATCGGTGACATGCCGCTGGCCTTGCAGACGCGCCTGCTGCGCGTGCTGGCACAGGGCGAATTCTTCCGCGTGGGCGGCCGCGAGTTGATCCACGTCGACGTGCGCGTGGTTGCTGCCACCCACCAGGACCTGGAAGGGCTGGTGGCGGAAGGCCGCTTCCGCGCCGACCTGCTGCACCGGCTGGACGTGGTGCGCCTGCAGCTGCCGCCGCTGCGCGAACGCCGCGACGATATCGCCCAGCTCGCCACCACGTTCCTTGCCGCCGCTTCGCACAAGCTGGAAGGCCCGGCAAAACGGCTGACTGCGGCCGCGCTGCAGGCGCTGCGCGAGCACGACTGGCCGGGCAACGTGCGCGAACTGGAAAACGTGTGCTGGCGGATGGCGGCGCTGGCCGCCAGCGATACCATCGGTGCGGCCGACGTGGAGATGGCGCTGAACCGGGGAGCTGCGCGCAGCGCCCCGCGCGCCGGCCATGCAGACCCCGGCCAGTGGGAAGCGCTGCTTTCGCAGTGGGCGCGCCAGCGGTTGGCCGAAGGGGCCGAGGGCCTGCATGCGCAGGTGCGCGAGCGCGTGGACCATGCATTGCTGGAAGCGGCCCTGCAGATCACCCATGGTCGCCGCGCCGAAGCGGCCGCGCGGCTGGGTCTGGGCCGCAATACGTTGACCCGCAAGCTGGGCGCCGGCCGCCGGCGTGGCGGCCATTGAACCGGAAATCCAAAGCTGCCTGTGCACGCTCGACACCTGGCGTTGATGTGTCGTGGACAGGCAGGCCCGTAACGTGCATTGCAAGGAGTCCACGATGTCCTCGATCCGCCTGATCCTGCCGGCTGCTGCCGGCGTGTTGTTGGTTGCCTGCGGTACCACGCCGCCGCCGCCCGCTGCGCCGCCGGTGGCGGTGAGCGTGGTGAGTACCGCGCAGATGGCCGAAAGCAATCTGTCGTCGGCTTCGGCCAGCATCGTCAGCGGTCGCCTCGCCCTGGTGCCCGAAGCCGGTGGCGTGCACGTGACCGGCGTGATCGGCGGACTGCAGCCGCTGCAGCAGCCGGCGTTCCACGTGCACGAGCGCGGTGACTGCAGCGCCGTGGATGCCAGCAGCGCGGGCCATCATTTCAACCCGACCCAGCAGCCGCATGGCGCGCCGGGCAGCGGGCCGCACCACCTTGGCGACATGCCCAACCTGCGCGCCGATGCGCAGGGCCGCGCCAACGTCGACATCCACCTGCGAGGCGTCACCCTTGGCGGTGGCGCCGCCAACGACATCGCTGGACGTGCACTGATCGTGCACGCCCAGTCAGACGATCATCGCAGCCAGCCTGCCGGCAATGCCGGCGCACGCATCGCCTGCGGCCTCATCCGCATCACGAAGTAGCCCTTGGGCTGCGGGCCCTGCACCCATCCAATGGAGAACCACCTGATGCGCCTGATCCACACTTCGCTGTTCGTTGCCGTTGCCGCCCTCGGCCTGAGCGCCTGCAACAAGCAGCCGGAAAACGCCGCCGACACCGTTGCCCCGGCGACCCCGGCCGAAGCCACCGCAGCCACCACCCCGGCCGAAGCCCCGCCGCCGATGACCGGCCCGACCGCAGATACCGGCGCGACCGCCGTCGCCGAACTGGCACCGACCCAGGGTAATGAAACCAAGGGCTCGGTCAGCTTCAAGCTGGTCGACGGCCGCGTCCACGTCACCGGCCAGGTCAGCGGCCTGAAGCCGGGCAGCGAGCACGGCTTCCACATCCACGAAAAGGGCGACTGCAGCGCACCGGACGGTGCCAGCGCCGGCGGCCACTTCAACCCGGGCACCCAGGACCACGGCAGCGTAGCCAGCGACCCGCACCACGGCGGCGACATGCCCAACATCACTGCCAACGCCGAAGGCGTAGCCACCATCGACGCCCCGGTTTCGACCAACGTCAACATCGGCAAGGGCGACGACTTCGACATCATCGGCCGCGGCCTGATCGTCCACGCCGACGCCGACGACTACAAGACCCAACCCACCGGCAACGCCGGCGCCCGCCTGGCCTGCGCAGTAATCAAAGCCCCGTAACAGATCAGCTGCACGCAAACAGGAACGCCGGCGAAAGCCGGCGTTCTGCTTTCAAATCCCCCAACGCCGCCGGCGCCAGAAATCCGTCAGCAGAGGCGATGGTCCGGGTCAGGCAGGACCGTCTGTTGCCAAGGATGGCAACAGCGAGCCCCCATGGAAGGGTTCACGGCGTGTCCTGCCTGACCCGGACCATCGCCTCACCCCGACAAATCAAAGGCGCCGGCGAAAAATTCATCGTTCCAACAACGCCCGCGCATCCTGCCCCGCCTCGCAATGCACGAACAACACCGGCACCCCATGCGCCTCCAACACCGCCGCCATCTGCCGCTGTCGCATCAGGTACTGCTCATACACGCCCTTCAGCTGCTCGCAGTCATTGCGCCCGTGCGCGTAATACGTGCACCAGCCTGCCGGATCGAACAGCGCCATCCGCGCCTCGCCCTGCGTATAACGCAGCAACGGTTCCGGCGCGGCATCCAGCCACTCATCCTGGCCCGGCGCCATGATCGCGGTCTCGATCAGCGGCCATAGAACCGCCAGGCCCTGGTTGTCGTACTGCATCGACATCATCGCGGCGAGATCGTTCACGGTGAAATAGCGTGCATGTTCCACGCGTGCACCAAACGCTTTCTGCGCCAGCAGCGCGGTATCGGCGTGGGCCATGCCCTCGGCCAGCAGCACCGTTTCCAGCGCATCGGATACCGCCGCCGTGGTGGCCGCATCCGTGCCGGTCAGCAGGAACGGCAGCACGCGCAGCCCGCCGCCTTTCAGCGTGGCATCGGCCTGGAACGGCAGCGGTACATCGCCATTGGCGTCGGCACCGAAGGCCAGCAGGCGCGGACCCTGGCTGCGGCCGGGTGCGCGCATCTGCAGCTCTTCCAGCCGACGATGGATCGGCCAGCCCGGGCGCAGCACTTCGGCCGGGTCGAAATGCGCCGCGGCGAACACCAGGTCCAGCTCGCTGGCCTGCGGCACCAGCTTGGCCAGGTCGCGGCCGATACGTTCGGCCAGTTCGCCGGACTGGTCGGCGGTCAGTGCGGCCTGCGTGGGCGATTGCCCATCGGCGAGCTCAAGGGCCAGCACGCCGATGGCGTTCATGGCGGGGTCGGTTTTGCTCATGGTTTCACGGTTGGCCCATCACAGGGCGGCAGCTACACTTGGGACCATTATGCCTGCCATGTCGTGCAGGCCATGTTGCAGACACCCTATCCCATGCCAGGTATGTCCATGCCCAACGCCCGACCCGTCGCCATCCTCGGTGGCGTCCGTATTCCGTTCTGCCGCCAGAACACCGCGTACTCGGATGTCGGCAACCTTGGCATGTCGGTACGTACGCTCGGCGCCCTTGTCGAACGGTTCGGCCTGCATGGCCAGCAGCTCGGCGAAGTCGCGATGGGGGCGGTGATCAAGCATTCCAGCGATTGGAACCTCGGCCGTGAAGCCGCCCTGTCCTCGGGGCTGTCCGCGCTGACGCCCGGCATCACCCTGCAGCGTGCCTGCGGCACCTCGCTGGACACGATCATCGCGGTGGCCAACAAGATCGCCCTGGGCCAGATCGAATCCGGCATCGGCGGCGGTTCGGATACCACCTCCGACGTGCCGATCGTCTATGGCAAGAAGCTGCGTGCCCGCCTGCTGGCGGCCAACCGGGCCAAGCGCCCCGGCGACAAGATCCGCGCGCTGACCCGCGGTTTCAAGTTCTCCGAGTTCAAGCCCGAGTTCCCCGGCGTGGCCGAGCCGCGTACCGGCAAGAGCATGGGCGACCACTGCGAAGACATGGCCAAGGAATGGAACATCTCGCGTGATTCGCAGGATGAGTGGGCGGTGTCCTCGCACCGCAAGCTGGCCGCCGCCTACGAGCGTGGCTTCTTCAACGACCTGATCGCCCCGTTCCGCGGCGTGGAGCGCGACAACATCCTGCGCGCCGACACGTCGCTGGAAAAACTGGCCACGCTGAAGCCGGCCTTCGACAAGGTCTCCGGCCGCGGCACGTTGACCGCCGCCAACTCCACCCCGCTGACCGATGGCGCCTCGGCGGTGCTGCTGGCCAGCGAAGAATGGGCGCGTGCGCACGGCCACGAACCGCTGGCCTACCTGCGTGACTCGCAGGTCGCAGCGGTCGATTTCGTGCATGGCGAAGGCCTGTTGATGGCCCCGACCGTGGCCGTCCCCGAAATGCTCAAGCGCAACGGCCTGACCCTGCAGGATTTCGATATCTACGAAATCCATGAAGCGTTCGCCGCGCAGGTGCTGTGCACGCTGCGCGCCTGGGAAAGCGAAGACTACTGCCGCAACCGCCTGGGCCTGGATGCTCCGCTGGGCCGCATCGATCCGGAAAAGATCAACCCGCTGGGTTCGTCGCTGGCCACCGGCCATCCGTTCGCGGCAACCGGTGCGCGGGTGATCGCCACGGCGGCCAAGCAGCTGGCCGAGCGCGGCGGTGGCCGTGCGCTGGTGTCGATCTGCACCGCCGGCGGCATGGGCGTGGTGGCGATCGTCGAACGCTGATGGGCGTGATCCGGTAGCGCCGAGCCATGCTCGGCGTGCCGGGAGCCGCATCCCTCAACGCTTACGGGACGCGCGGGAAACCGTTGTCGTCGCGCGGTTCGCCGGCGTCATACACCGGCGGCACCGGCGCCATCACCTGCTCTTCCACCGTCGCGCGCGGGGCCACCACCACGGCTGGCTCCGGGCGCACCAGCGCGATGCTGCTTTCGCCGCGCTGCTCGCGCAGTGCGTTGGCCAGGCATTGTGCGGCCAGCGTGGTTTCACCGCGGGCGAGCAGCGATGCCCCCAGCGCTTCCCACGCCGATGCACCGGCGCCGGCCGCAATCGCTTCGTGCAGCAGCACTTCGGCCTCTTCATTGCGGCCCTGCGCCAGTGCCACGCGACCCTGTGCCAGCAGCAAGGCGGGCGAGCCATCGTGCACCCGGCGCCAGCGCACCAGGTTGGATTCGCGGGTCGCCAACCGTGAAGCGGGCAGGGCGCCGTAGAGTTCCACCAGCTCATCGCTCCAGCGCTGGTCCAGCGCCTGTTCCAGCGCCAGCAGGGCCGGCTCGTCCCAGTCCAGCGCCACCGCGCGTGCGGCATAGGCGGACACCACGGCAGGGTCGGCGCGCAGTGCCTTCGGCGTGGTCTCCCACTGCGCGGCAAGCGCGTTGACGTCGGCCGCTTCCAGCAGCGCCTGTGCCGCCAGGCGGGCTTCCAGCGTGGTCAGGGCATCGGCCGGCAGCACCTTGCTCTGGCGCAGCGCGCCCAGCTGGCCGTACGCCTCATGCGCACGGCCGGCGCGTGCCAGGGCTTCGCTGCGCAGCCACAGGCCGCGCGGCGGCAGTGGCTGCAGGTTGGCCGCATCCAGGGTGTTGATCGCATCTACCGGCAGGTCGTCGGCAAGCAGCTGTTCGGCGCGCAGCAGCGCCAGGCTGGTGGCATCGGCCGCGCCCAGGCGCTGCAGGTAGGTCTGGCTGGCGCTGTCGTCACCGCGCGCCCGCGCACTGCGCGCCGCGCTGGCCAGCGCCACGCCGGTCACTTCCTCGTCCTGTGCGGCGCCGTCGAACAGCTTTTCGGCACGCTGCCAGTGACCATGTTCATACGCCTGCAGGCCATCCACCAGGCGCGCGCGGCCCTGCTTGCGGCGATAGCGGCCCCACGCGCGGAACGGCGACGCGACCAGGCTCCACAGCAGCCACAGCACCAGCAGCGTCACCAGCACCAGCAGCGCCACCTGTGGCAGGGTGCTGCGGTAATCGGTGCCGCCGTAGCGGAAGATCACTTCGCCATACTGGTTGAGCGTGTTGGCGCCCAGCCACTGCGCGCCGACCACGCCCACAGCGACGGCCAACAGCAGCACGATCAGGGATTGCAAGGGCTTCATAACGGGGTCTCTCCATCGCGCAAAGTACGCAGTTGTTGCAGGGTGCTGCCCAGTTCCGGTGCGCCCAGGCGCAGCGGCGCCGAGCGCAATGAACGCAGTTCAGCACGCTGCCTGCGCAGGCCCGGTGAATCCGGCCACAGCCGGGTCATCCCGTGTTCAATCCGGTCCAGCGCCTGCTGCAGGGCCGTGCTGTCGCCGCGTTCCACCGCAGCGCGGGCGAGGGTCAGCTCCAGCTGCAGCGCGTCGGCAGCGGGCACGCGCTGGGCATCGGTCAGCGGGCCGCTGAGGCGGCTGGGGGTGATCTGCACGAACGGGGCCAATGCGATCTCCCACCATGGTCGTTCCCGTGCGGTGCTGGTCGGCGACGCCGGGGCCTGCAGCGGCAGGGTCTGCAGCGCCTGTGCGAAGGTCGCCAGGCGCAGCCGGGCATCGGCCCGCGGCCCGTTACCGGCAGCATCCAGCAGATTACGTTCCTGCAGCAGCGCCTGGCGCAGGTTCAGCCCGCTGGCGGCGGGCAGGTCTTCCAGCTGGGTGGCGGCAAGCGCATACAGCCTGCGCGCGCCGGCCAGGTCATCGGCGCCATCCAGCCGCTGCGCGGCCTGGGTCAGCAGCAGTTCGGCCTCGTCCGCATGCAGCGCATGGCTGTCCTGGCGGGCGCTTTCGGCGAGCCGCGCCAGGTTCTCTTCAATCAGGGCGCTGCGCTGGCCCAGGCCCAGCACTTCGTCGCGCAGCACCCGGTTGGTGCTGGCCGCGTCCTGCAGGCGGGCGCTGGCCGCGCGCTGGTCGCGACGCAGCGCTTCCACGCTGTCCAGCAGGCCCTGCAGCCGGACCGCGTCGGCCTGCGACTGCAGGCGGGCACGTTCCTGCCATTGCTGCACGGCATGCCATCCCCAGCCGCTGGCGGCGACCAGCAGCAGGACAAGGACCAGCGGGACGATCCAGCGCAGCGACCGCTGCGGCGGGGTAGGTGGGGGAGTTTCAGTCATCAGGACAGCATCCCTGTTGCATGCGCCAGCGGCAAGCAGCGCAGATGGGGGTTCGCGCCGAGCCATGCCCGGCGGCAGCAGATTCGGACATCACCACGCCTGATGGATCCCGCCGAGCGTGGCTCGGCGCTACCGGGTCTGATTCACATCAGCGTGCAGTGCCAGCGCGGCGGTGGCCATCTGGCTGGGAGTGGGTCCGGCGGCCACCCGCACCGGGGCCAGCCCCAACGCCCGTGCCTGCACCGCCAGCCGCTCGCTGGCGACGACCACTGCCATGTCGGCCTGCCAGCGCCTCCGCCACGCTGGCGACAGCTGCGCCCAGACGCGTTCCAGCGCTTCGCCACTGCTGACCGCCAGCACCCACGGCCGTGGTGATCGCGACAACCGCGCCAGCGTCCGCGCCGGCAGCCGCAGTGGCACACGGCGATAAACGTCGGCGCGCAGCAGCCGGGCACCGCGCGCCTGCAGATCGGCGGCAATCAACCCGCGTCCGCCGGGTGCGGTGACCAGGCCTATGGTCATTCCCCGCACATCGGACAGTGCGCGCAACGCCAGCAGGCCCTCGCTGTCCATCCGCGACGGTGCGATGGCATGCGCGATACCCTGCGCACGCAGCGCGCGCAGCGTGCCTTCACCCACCGCCAGCCAAGGCCGTTCGGGAGCATTCAGGAAACCATCGCCGCACGAGGCCGCCGCGGCCACCGCGCCCGGGCTGGTGAAGATCACCGCTGAGGCCTGCAACGCCGCGCACAAGGCGCGAGCCCCTGCGGCATCAGGGCGGCGCTGCAGCCGCCACGGTGACAAGGCGACCATCTGCGCGCCTGAATGGGCCACGGCAGCACGCAGCGCCGCGTGCTGTCCCTTCGGGCGCAGTGACACCAATGTCCAACCACACGGTTTCGCATGTTTATCCATTACCTGCATTATGCGGGCCCGCGTTGTTGCAGGTGTAACCACCGATGTCCGTCGAACCCGTTTCCTCCTCGCTGCTGGTCCTGCAACAGGTGCTCGACAGCATGCCGCCGGTGCGGGCGATGCAATTGCGCCTGGAAAGCTATGCCGATGGCCAGCTGCAGCTGACCGCGCCATTGGCGGTCAACGTCAACGACAAGGGCAACGCCTTCGGTGGCAGCCTGGCCTCGGCCATGACGCTGTCCGGCTGGGCCCTGGTGACCCTGCGCCTGCGGCTGGCCGGCTTCGAAGCGGAGGTGTACGTGGCCGACAGCCAGCTGCGCTACCGCGCGCCGGTGTACGGCGACCTGCATGCACAGGCCCAGATCGACCCGGACAGTGACTGGGACACTTTCCTGTCCACGTTCAAGCAGCGCGGCAAGGCGCGGATCGGCGTGGTCGCGGTACAGCCCGGGACCGATGGCAAGCCGGCCGCTGAACTCAGCGGTCGTTTCGTTGCCTTCGCCAAAGGGTAGGATGGCAGGCTGATGCCTTGGGGAGCAGACCGTTGAAGCACCTGCACATGCGCCGCCTGATCCAGTTGTTGATGCTGTCCAGCCTGCTGGTCGCCTCGTCCATGACGCTGGCCGCCGATTTCAGCCGCAAACAGCGCACGATGCTGGAAGAAACCCAGAACGCCTATGGGTCCACCATCCGCTGGGGCAGCATGGAAGACGCCGTCGGCTATCTCGACCCCGAACGGCGCAAGACCAACCCGCCCACCGAATTCGAGCTCAACCGCTATTCGCAGCTGCGCGTTTCGGCCTACCGCGAACGCAGCACCGCATCCTTGCCGGATGGCACGGTGGAGCGCCGCGTGGAAATCGGCGTGATCAACATCAACACCCAGGCCGAGCGCCTGGTGACGGTGGTGGAACGCTGGCGCTGGGACCCGGAAGGCAAGCGCTGGTGGCAGTTCAACGGCCTGCCGGATCTGTGGCAGGGGCATTGAGGCCCGGCCCGGCCCATCGTCAGCGGACCGGCTGAGGCCGGAAATGGCCGCTGGAATCCCGCGGCCATCGCCTTGTGCGACAATCGGCGCCCGCTTATCGACCCGTGACCTGCGTGAATTACGAAGAGTTGGTGGCCTTTGCAGGCCGAAACCCCATGCTGTCGATTGCCCTGGTGGGCTTGACTGCCGCGATCATCGTCACTGAAATCCGCCGCCTGTTCCGTGGCTACAAATCGCTCAAGCCTGCCGAACTGGTGCAGCTGATGAACGCCGGCGACGCCGTGGTGGTGGACCTGTCCGCCAGCAGCGACTTCGAGAAGGGCCACATCGCAGGCAGCAAGAACGCGCAGGCCAGCCAGTTCGGCCCGGAGCACAAGCTGGTGGCCGCGGCCAGGCAGCGCCCGGTAGTGCTGGTATGCCGTGCCGGCACCGCATCCGAAGTCGCTGCCAAGACGCTGAAGAAAGCCGGTTTCGAGCAGGTTTCCGTGCTCGACGGTGGCTTGCCGGCGTGGCAGCAGGCAGAACTGCCGCTGGTCAAGGGTCGTCATTGACCTGATGGCGCAGGCAGGGGTTGTGCACTGCGTGACCCGCCCCCATCGCTGTTGATGCAACATACCGATCAAACATAACGTTCAACGAATAATCTGGAGCAACAGGAAATGTCCGAAGAAAACACCAACGGCGCCGTCGCGCCGGTCGACGCCGCCAACGGCCCCGCGTTCACCGTCGAAAAGATCTACGTCAAGGACGTTTCCTTCGAATCGCCGAATGCTCCGAGCATCTTCAACGACCAGGTGCAGCCGGAACTGCAGCTCAACCTGAACCAGCAGGTGCAGCGCCTGGGCGAGAACGCTTTCGAAGTCGTGCTGGCCGTCACCCTGACCTGCAAGGCCGAGGACCGCACCGCGTACGTGGCCGAAGTGAAGCAGGCCGGCGTGTTCGGCCTGGTCGGCCTGGACCCGCAGTCGATCGACGTGCTGCTCGGCACCCAGTGCCCGAACATCCTGTTCCCGTACGTGCGTTCGCTGGTCAGCGACCTGATCCAGGCTGGCGGCTTCCCGCCGTTCTTCCTGCAGCCGATCAACTTCGAAGGCCTGTACGCGGAAACCCTGCGCCAGCGCCAGGAGCAGGGTGAAGCGTCTTCGCTCGCCAACTCCGAGCCGGCCGGCAACGCCTGATCGGCGTTCCGACCCCGCGCATGAGCGATAACGCTGACAAAGTAGCCGTACTCGGCGCCGGTTCCTGGGGAACCGCGCTGGCCAGCCTGCTCGCCCGGCATGGTCTTCGGACCGTGCTGTGGGGACGCGACGCGGCGATGGTGGACGCCATCGACCAGCGCCACGAGAACACCCGTTACCTGCCGGGCATCCCCCTGCCGGAGTCGCTGCGTGCGACCACCGACATGGCGCAGGCCGTGGAAGGCGCCGCGTGGATCCTGGTCGTGACGCCGTCGCATGCGTTCAACGAAACGGTGACCGCGCTGGCGCCGCTGCGTCCGGCCGGTGCCGGCGTGGCATGGGCGACCAAGGGCTTTGAACCGGGCTCGGGTCGCTTCCTGCATGAGGTAGCGCGCGGGATCCTCGGCGATGACGTGCCGCTGGCCGTGGTCACCGGGCCGTCGTTCGCCAAGGAAGTCACCCAGGGCCTGCCCACCGCGATCACTGTCCACGGTGACGTGCCCGAGTTCGCCCAGACCGTGGCCGAAGCCATGCATGGTCCGGCATTCCGCGCCTACACCGGCGATGACATGCTGGGAGCCGAACTGGGCGGTGCGATGAAGAACGTGCTGGCCGTGGCCACCGGCGTTGCCGATGGCATGCAGCTGGGCCTGAACGCACGTGCCGGCCTGATCACCCGTGGCCTCAACGAGATGCTGCGGCTGGCCGCGGCGATTGGTGCCAAGCCGGAAACCCTGATGGGCCTGGCCGGGCTGGGCGACCTGGTGCTGACCTGCACCGGCGACCTGTCGCGCAACCGTCGCCTGGGCCTCGCCCTGGGCCGTGGCCAGACGCTGCAGGATGCCATCCGCGAAATCGGACAGGTGGTGGAATCGGTGCAGACTGCTGACGAAGTGATGCGCCAGGCGCGTCGTTACGGCATCGACCTGCCGATCTCCGATGGCGTCCGCGCCGTGCTGCACGGCGAACAGACCCCGTCGGAAGGCCTGCGCACCCTGTTGGCGCGTGAGCAGAAGCCGGAGTATCCGGACACGCTGTTCAAGTGACCCCGAGCAGGGCTCGCCTGACCTGACCTGACGAACCCCGGCCAACGCCGGGGTTTTTCTTTGCCGGTAGTGCCGCGCCATGCACGGCGGCGGCTCGCGGAAAGTTAAAGAGTGGGCGTGACTTTTTAACTTTTCGTCTCAAAAGTTCAAAAGCCCAACCGCGCGATTTCCATACCGGCGCGTCAGGCTCATCAAACCCCAAAAAAAAAGAGCCCGACCAAAGGCCGGGCTCCGTGGGCGTGTGGGAGAGAGGTCACACGCCGTTTCGCACTTACCACCACACCATTCTTTCAACTACGTATTACGCACTAACGACAGGCGTTCTTACCAGGTGAAGCGCGGACCGACGAACCACTCGCGGTCACCGGCCTTGGCCAGCTTCACTTCGCCACTCAGGCCCCAGTTCTGGTTGAACTTGGCGGTGGCGCCGACGCGGCCGTAGAACTCGCCGTCCGGATTGATGCCGTGCTTCTCGCTGAAATCTTCGTAGCCGGCCAGCGCATAGCCTTCGATCATCGGGGTGAACGCAGTGCGCACGCCGACTTCGGTCGAATAGCCGTTGAAGTCCAGGCCGCGCTTCGGATCGAACTTCTGGTACGCGACGCGGGCCACCAGGTCGGTGGTCGGCGCGATGCCGTAGTTGTAGCCGACACCCAGGCGCCACTGATCGACGTCAGCGTTGCTGCGCTCGGTTTCCTGCGCGCTGTAATCACCAAAGATGTGGAAGTTCGGATGCACCGCGACCGAACCCTTGACACCCCAACCGTCGGCATCGCCGCCACGGGCGTCGGTGTTCACGTAACCGCCTTCCACGTAGTTGTAGGACAGGCCATCAGCGGCGGAGGCCGCGAACGGCATGGCAACCACGAGACCCAGGGCCAGCAGGGAAATCTTGTTCATCGGGACACTCACACCTTTCTTGTTTTGGTAGATCGGACGAGCCTGAAAAACCCGTTCGACAGGTGTGAATTATCCGTTTGCCACCGCAATCGCTCCTGAATATTGAACTGACTGGTACATGAACTTGGTCCCCGTTCAGGGAACTAAGGCACTTCCCTTGTGGTGCGAACACACCCGGCGCAGCGGCCTGGTAGCTACTGCGGGCAGCGTCGGCTGGACCACCGCGATGCGCAGGCACTGTTGGACGGCGAGGAAGCGCGAGCGTTGGTCTGGCGCCGCACGGGGGAGGCTGCGCGGCCATTGATGACGCTGCAAATCCCCCATGACGCTGGTTGGAATATTCATGGCCACAACACCGACATCGAAGATGCGTCGCCTGGCTCGTTCAAAACTGGACAGGAGTGGGGAAGCTCTGCGCAAGAGCTTACCGGCGCTTCGGGCTTACCCCTCGAGGTGGCTGGATAGCCGCGATTCGCGAAGCCTTGGGCATGTCGCAGTCCGACCTGGCTCGCCGCCTTGGTGTGGTCCAAAGCTCTGTGGTCAAAATGGAGAAGAGCGAACGCTCCGGAACGGTACGCGTGGAAACTCTGCGGCGAGCCGCTGACGCCCTTGACTGCGAGCTGGTCGTCCTCATGGTCCCTCGCGCCCCCCTGCAAGAGACCGTCGATCGCCAGCGATTGAAGGTGTACAGCGCCACGATCAATCGAGCAGCGGCCCACATGGAGCTCGAGGACCAGGCAGTATCGTCCGACCTGCGCCAGCACCTTCTTCAGCAGGCCGAGGACGAGATCCCAGACAGCGCCCTGTGGGGGATCGGGTCTAGTGGCCAAGCTCCAAGGGTTCGATTTCGAGATCGAAGATGGCCAGACACCGCTGGACCCGGATGAGGCCCAAGGGCTGAAGCTGAAGTGGGTCGCGACTCGCGCCGACCTCAACGATGCTGAGGGTGCAAACATCGTCAGCGGCATGCTCTGGGCGGCACGGGAGATCCGAAAGAAGGAAGTGGTGGTGCCCTGTGAAGCCTTCCTGCGGAAGCTGCACGAGCGACACACGCCGAAGCAAGCGCGCAGACAGGCCTGGCGGAGAAACGCTCCCTAGCCGGTCCTTGTGCCTTGTTCCAGATCCTCGGCGAACCTGCGCATGAGGCGCACCAGGTTGGCAATGTCTTCCGCCGTCCAATCCCGGAGGATTCCCTTTGCCAAGCGCTCACGGGCCTGGTCGATCTGGTCGGTGAGGGCCTTGCCTCCCGCAGACACCACCGCCTGGCGCATCCGCCGGTCTTCGGCGTTGTCATGTCGGACCACCAGTTCCATGCGCTCCAGCTTGGTGACCTGGCGACTGATGGTCGTGTAATCCCTGCCCAGGCGATCCGCCAGTTCAACCACTCCAATCGGGCCCAGGCGCTCAATCAGCACCAGGAGGCGAAAGAGCGCCTGATCCAGGTGCACGCCGGCCTCTGCGATCAAACGCTCGTCATTCCGGGGACGGTTCATGACACTCACGATTGAGATCAAGGATCGATGAAGGTCCTTCAACTGCGTCGATATATGTGTATCTTGCACTTTCTTTTTCGCGGCCATACGCTCTCTCCTGATATGTGCATATTACACTCTATTGGGAGACTGAATGATGGCGGGTACGACTGATGTCCTGATCTGTGGTGCCGGTGCCGCCGGCCTCACGTTGGCGATCGACCTGGCGCGACGTGGCGTGCGCTTTGTCCTCATTGAAAAGCTCCCTTCCCCCTTCCAGGGCTCGCGCGGAAAAGGGATCCAGCCGCGTACCCAGGAGATCTTTGAAGACCTCGGCATCCTGGACCGGGCCATGGGGGCGGGCGGGATCTATCCCACCGTGCGCCGGTACACCGCAGACGGGAGCCATGTGGACCAGGACGTGGTCAGCGCCAGCAACCCCACGCCTGCCGAGCCCTATCACCTGCCGCTGATGGTTCCGCAGTTCAAGACCGAGGCGGTCATGCGCGAGCGCCTGATCGAACTGGGGCATGCCCCGGAGTACGGTGTCGAACTGACGCGTATCGCGGTCGGCAGCAATGGAATGGAAGCCGTGCTTTCCACGCCGAACGGCGAACGCACCCTGCATGCCCGCTACCTGGTGGGAGCCGATGGCGGGCGCAGCTTCGTGCGTCGTGCTTTGGGGATCGGCTTTCCCGGCAAAACCCTGGGTGTGCGCGCAATCGTGGCCGACGTCGTACTGGAGGGGCTGTCGCGCGATAGATGGCATCAGTTCAACGGCGACGCAGGCCCCCTGGCCATCTGCCCGCTCGCAGGCACCACGCTGTTTCAGATCCAGGCGCCCGTTCCGCTGGAGGGGGACATTGATCTCTCTGCGGCCGCGCTCACCGAACGCGTTGCCCGACAGACAGGGCGCGCAGATATCATCGTCCAGTCAGTCGCCTGGTCATCCCTCTACACGATGGGTGCCAGACTTGCTGATCGCTATCGAAATGGCCCGGCGTTCCTGGTTGGCGACGCGGCGCATGTCCATCCTCCCACCGGCGGGCAAGGTCTCAACACCAGCGTGCAGGATGCTTACAACCTGGGCTGGAAGCTCGCCGCGGTGTTGGCCGGCGCACCCGATACGCTGCTGGACACCTACGAAGCCGAACGCCGGCCCCTGGCCGCAGATGTGCTCGGTCTTTCCACCCGCCTGCTCGAGGGATTCAAGAACGGCGACAACCGGCGCCCCCGTGAGGTCCAACAACTGGATATCGGCTATCCGTCTTCGCCACTATCGTGCGCGGGGCGCTGGCCGGCCGGCAAACTGGCGCCCGGCGCCCGCGCGCCCGATGCCCTCGTACAGGGCGCGGCTGGCAGTCCGACGCGTCTGTTCATGCTGTTCAAGGGCACGCATTGGACCCTGTTGGTCAATGGCCCCTCGACCGTTGCACCACGTGCTGGCCTGCACATCCACAGCATCGGGCCCGGCCTGGAGATGCAGGATCACCTGGGCCATTTCGCCCGGTTCTACGGGCTGCCCGAGCAGTCGTCCGCGTTGATCCGACCCGATGGATATCTTGCCGGAACGTTTGCCAAGGATGAGCTCGCCGCGCTTCAGGACCACCTGGACCGATATTGCCACCGCCAAGCAGGCGTGTTTCCTGATCAGTGAGCCCGCTTGGTTTCTTTCACGTCAGCTGATCTATATTCGGCCCCGATACGCCGCATGTCGCGGCCGGGTCGGGAGATTTCCATGACAAGCGTACGACTGCTGGGCGTTGCATTGACTACGGCAGCACTGCTGGCCGTGGCCCCGGCCTGGGCCGACCCGCCGCACCACGCCAAGGGCAAAGGCCCTCCTGCCCATGCCGGTGGGCCGCACAACCGCGATGCGCCGCCGCCCGGCTGGCAGAAGAAGGCGTGGCGGCGGGGTGAGCGCCTGCAATGGGCGGAGGTGGATCGTCGCTATTGGGTCGACGATTACGCGCACTACCGGCTGCGCGATCCCGGACGCGGCGAGCGTTGGGTCCGGCAATCCGACAGCGAGTATCTGCTGGTGGAAATCGCCACTGGCCTGATCATCGACGCCCTGCATCGGTGATCCAACACGGATGAGCAACGAGGCGGCTGGTCGGATCGACGCATCGGTCCGGCCAGCGCCAGGCAGTTCCCTGAAGACACCATCGGCCCGCTCTTTTCGCAAAGGCTGCCTTGGCGGATACCGCGCTGGACCCCGCTCGGAGAACCAAGATGAAACGTCTTGCCACGGGTCTATCCGTCCTGCTTCTGTCCGCTTGCGCGGGATATGCGCCCAGGCCGGTTTCCGCGGACGCCACGATGGTCACCGCGCAGGACGCCGCCGATGTCATCTACTTCGGCGGTGACGTCGTCACGGTGAACGACGCGCAACCCACGGCAGAGGCGGTGGCGATCAAGGACGGCAGGATCCTTGCCGTTGGCCGCCTGCAGGACCTGGTCGCCCGCGCACAGGGCGCTGGCACGCAGTTGATCGACATGGCAGGAACCACGATGCTGCCGGGCTTCGTCGACCCGCACAGTCACTTCCTCAACGGCATGACGATGGAAGACCAGGCCAACGTCACCGCCCCGCCGGTGGGTCCGGCCAGCACCGCCGCCGAGATCGTCGCTGAACTCCAGCGCTTCGCGAAAGCAAAATCCAAGGCGCCCGGTGACCTGGTCATGGGCTATGGGTACGACGAGAACCTGCTTCCCGGCGACCACCCGCTGACCCGCGATGACCTGGATCCGGCGTTCCCGGATACTCCCGTGGTCGTCGTGCACGTGTCCACGCATGGCGCGGTACTCAACTCGGCCGCACTGAAGAAGTTCGGCATCTCGGCCGCCACGCCCACGCCGCCCGGCGGCATCATCGCGCGCAGGCCGGGCACCCGCGAGCCGACCGGGCTGTTGATGGAAACGGCCTGGATATCGCTGCACGAACAGATGCCCGCTGCTTCGCAGGAACAGGCGCCGCGCCAGCTCCGCCATGCGCAGGACCTGTACGCCGCCGCAGGGGTCACCACCGCCCAGGACGGCGCCACGATGGCTGCACAGGTGGAGGTGCTGAAGCGCGCGGCGGAGCGCGGTGAGCTCTTCATCGACATCATCTCCTACCCCTTCATCGGCGAACTGGAGAAGGTCCTGCAGGTGCACCCGGCCACGACGTTCGGTCACTACGACAAGCGCTTCAAGCTGGGCGGTTGCAAGATCATGGCCGACGGTTCACCGCAGGGCAGGACGGCCTATTTCACCACGCCCTACCTGACCGGCGGACCCGGCGGTGAAACAGACTGGAAAGGGGAGCCGACCTTTCCGCAGGACATGCTCGATGGCATGTTCAGGACCTGCTATGACCGGGGCCTTCAGGTCATTGCCCACGCAAACGGCGACGCGGCCATCGACGCGGTCCTCGGGGGGCATGCGGCCGCCACTGCCGGTACCGCCCCCAAGGACCGTCGCACGGTGGTCATCCATTCCCAGTTCGTCCGCCGGGACCAGCTGCAGCAGTACGTGGACCATCAGCTGATTCCCTCGTTCTATACCGAACACACCTTCTTCTTCGGGCAGGCGCACATCAAGAACAGAGGGATCGCGCAGGCATCGTTCATCAGCCCGATGAAGACGGCCATCGCGATGGGACTCAAGCCGACCAACCACACGGATTTCAGCGTCGCGCCGATCGATCAGATGATGGTCGTGTGGTCGGCAGTGAATCGCCAACTACGCAGCGGAGACATGCTGGGGCCCGATGAACGGATCAGTCCCTTGGACGCCATCAAGGCGATCACGATCCATGCCGCCTACGCGTACTTCGAAGAAGCGGAAAAGGGTTCGATCGAACCCGGAAAACTGGCCGACCTGGTGATTCTCGACGGCAACCCGCTCACGGTCGACCCGGGCGCGATCAAGGACATCAAGGTGGTCGAGACCATCAAGGAAGGCAGGACGATCTACCGGGCAGCGTTATGACCGATCGGGGCGTCGCCAGCCCCGAATGCGGGTAACACCTGCAACGCTGCACCCGTACCATGATGCAAAAAAAGGGATCTTGCATGCTCGAGACAGGAAGTGCGCGAAGCAGCCGGGAGTGGGTCACCCGCAAGTTCCCCGATCACGCGCAATGGCCGCGCGTGAAGCGTCTGCTGCATCTTGGCGGGATGGTCTGCGTGCTGCATGGCGTGGCATGGGGGGCTTACTACGGCAGTCATGGCATGCTCGTGCTGGCGTGCGTGTTGAGCGCCCTCACGCTGGTGGGAATCGCATGCTTCATCATCGCCCGCCGGCGCGACCGGCTGCCGATGGTGCTCATCGCGCACGTGCTGCTGGTCATGACCATCTTCGTCAGCCTGGCTGAAACGCCTACCCTGGCAGCGGCACGCTCCACCCATCTGTTCCTGCTGCCGATCGGTGCGGCGACGTTCTTCCTGTTCCGCAGCGAAGGCCTGTACCTGCGCTGGATCCTCCCAACGCTGTGCGTGGTCGCGCTGGCCTGGCTGGCAATCAGCCCGGCCAGCCTGGGTGCCGGCCTGGAGCTGCTGTCCGACACCGTGCGCCGGGTCCGCCATGGCCTCAATACGGTGACGGCGATGGCATTGACCGTCGGGGTGCTGGCGATCTTCCGCGAAGACTTCAGCACGCAGATGGACCAGTATGCCGCGCTGGTGCGTGGCATCGCGCAGCGCGAACTGCGCGGCTACCTGCAGCCGCAGGTAGCGCTCAACGGCCAGGTCGTGGGGGCCGAGCTGTTGCTGCGCTGGGACCGGCCCGGCCACGGGCTGCAGTCGCCCGCCAATTTCATTCCGCTGGCCGAGCAGACCGGGCTGATCCACGAAATCGGGCTGATGGCGCTGCGCCGTGCGTGTGTGCAGTTGGCCGCATGGGCCACGCTGCCCGGCGTCGATACGTGGGTACTTTCGGTCAATGTCAGTCCGCTGCAGCTGGCCTCGGACAGCTTCGTCAACGACGTGCGCGGGATCGTGCGCGGCACCGGGGCGCCGGCCAACCGGCTGCGCCTGGAGATCACCGAATCCGCCCTCGCCCACGACCACGCGCAGATCGCTGCAACGATGAACGCCCTGCGCGAGGACGGTGTTTCCTGGTCGCTGGATGACTTCGGTACCGGCTTCTCCTCGCTGTCGCTGCTGCAGGTGTTGCCGCTGGATGAGCTGAAGATCGACCAGACGTTCGTAAGCGGGATGGGTGGGGACGCCAGCCATCGCGAACTGGTGCGCAAGATCATCGAGATCGCCGCCATCCTGGGGGTGTCCACCGTGGCCGAGGGCGTGGAAACCGAGCAGCAGCGCGCATGGCTGGCCAGCATGGGTTGCAGGGTGTTCCAAGGGTATCTGTTCGGCCGGCCGGTGCCGGCCGATGACTTCCATGCTGCGCATGTGGCGCCGCTCGTGTGAGCGGCGCTACCCGGCTGGGGTTCACAGCATGCCCTTGGTAGCGCGAGTCATGCTCGGCGGGGGCATCGTGACGCGGCAACGAACGGCCGCCGAGCACGGCTCGGCGCTACCGGTATCCCGGATGGCGGGCGCTGGCCGACCACGAGCGCACGCCCAGCATCGCCAAGCCGATGAACACCACGTACAGCGCGGCGGTCACGTGCAGTGACTTGAACAGGTACACGCCGATGTAGATCACGTCGACGAAGATCCACAGCCACCATGCCGCGACATGGCGGCGCGCCTGCCACCACTGCGCGACCAGGCTCAGCGCGGCCAGCAACGCATCCAGCCATGGAATCGCGGCATCGGTCAGCGTGTGCATGGCCGCGCCCAGCGCCAGCCCGAAGGCCACGCCGATGCCGAGATCACGCACTACATGCCGCGCCGGCAGCGGCACGATGCTCACCCGGCCATCGGCCTGCGCGCTGTGCCGCCAGCTCATCCAGCCGTACACCAGGAAGCCACCGAACACGACCTGCAGCAGCGTGTCCGAATACAGGCGCGCCTCGGCGAACACCAGCGCATACAGCGCCACCGAAGCCAGCCCGATCGGCCAGCCGACCAACCGCCGCCGGGTCATCAGCCACACACCGGCGATGCTCAGCGCCGCGGCCGACCATTCCAGCAGTTCGGCGTTCATAGCGCGATGGTGACCGACAGGCGTGCCTGCCGTGGTGCGCCGGCGAACAGGTAGTAATCGCCGGCGCTGCTGCCAGTATCACGCCAGTAGAACGTGTCGAATACGTTGTCCACCGACAGCCGCCACGTCACCGGTTGCTGGCGCAGCGTGTGCTGGTAGCGCAGGCCCAGGTCGACCACGCTGTAGCTGGGCGCGCGCACGCTGCCATCCACCGTGGCGGTGTTGGATGAGGCATAGCGCCAGCCTCCGGTGACGCCCACGCCGGCGACGAACGGCAGCGCGTAGTCCAGGTGCACGGAGGCCCGCGTCTTTGGCACGTTGACCAGCTGGTGACCTTCGTAGGCGGCGGTGGCGGTTTCGCGTGCACGCGCCTGCAAAACACTGGCACTGGCCGTGACCTGCAGCTGTTCGGTGAAGTGCCCGTTGGCGGTCAGCTCCAGCCCGGTGTGGGTCTGCTGGCCTTCCTGCACGAAGGTGTATCCGGCATCGCTGTCATCGGCCCTGGCGTACTGGAAAGGCTGGCTGGTGCGGAAGAGCGCGGCCCCCAGGGTCAGCGCATCGGTGGCGCCGTACTTGATGCCCACTTCCAGCTGGCGCGACAGCACCGGCGGCAGGAACTCGCCGTCGTTGGACGTCCAGAACGGGGCCTCCTGCCCCAGCGAAATGCCGCGCACGTAGCTGACGTAGGTGTTCACCTGGTCGGTCGCGTTCCAGATCAGCGCGGTCTGCGGCAGGAAGCGTGAGATCCGGCTGTGCCGTTCCGGGTTGCCGCGCTTGTCGTAGGCACGTTCGTCCAGCCGCACCATGCGCCCACCGGCCAGCCACTGCCAGTCATCGCCGAAGCGCATGCGGTCCAGCACGAACAGGCCATCCTGGCGGCTGTCCAGCCGACGCACGGAGGCACCGGGCTGCAACGGGGAAGGCGCGAACACCGGTACCTGCGGGTCATGGATGTTGGCCGTGCCGACGTACTCATTGACGTTCTGCCGCTTGTCCACCGTGCGCCGGAAGGTATCGGCGCCGATGCTCAACTGATGGGTGACGCGGCCGGTGTCGACGCTGCCGCGCAGCTCGGCGCGCAGCTCCTGGTTGACCCGGGTGTCGTCCGGGCTGCGGTAATCGTAGATGTCATAGTCGCCGTTGGGCGCGAAGTAGTTGCCCGGCACGCTGCCGTCGGCGCACTGCGCGGCGTAATAGCAGCCGTAGGCGAAAGCCACGTTGTCATCGATCACCGAACGGCTGTGGCTGGCCGACACCCGCGATTGCCAGCGCGGCCCCAGTTCATAGGTATGCAGGGCGGTCAGGTTGGTGCTGGCGATGCCGACCGGCTGCTGCCACGGCTGGTAACCGAGCATCTTCGAGCGGTCCACGCCGCGCGGCAGCTCGGTTGCGCCCAGCAGCTGGAAACCCGATGCCGAGCGCTGTGCGCTGGTCTGGTAGTTGGCATCCACTTCCAGCTTGCCGCGTTCGCCGATCAACCAGTCCGCAGCGAGCGAATAGAAGTTGCGCCGCCCGTCGGCGTGGTCGATGTAGGACGCGCTGTCTTCCCATGCGGCGTTGACGCGCACGCCGAAGCGCGGGGTCAACCAGTGTCCCACGTCCACCGCGGTGTAACGGGTGCCTTCCGAATCGGTACCCAGGGTGACGGTGCGCACTTCGGCGGCGCGCTTGCCGACGTAGTTGATGATGCCGCCCGGCGCCATCACGCCGGCAGCCAGCCCGGCTTCGCCCTTCAGGATTTCCACCTGCTGGATGTTCTCCAGCGCGATGCGTTGCTCGCCGGTGGTGGCCAGGCCATTGAAGCGGTACCCGGTGGCGGTATCCAGCGCAAAGCCGCGGATGGCGATGTTCTGGTAGTAGCCGACCGGCGCGTAGCTGTCGCCCAGCGAGGCATCGTTGGCGGCCACTTCGCTCAGCGTGCGCACCTGGCGGCTGTCCAGCAGGGTGCGGTCCAGCACGTTCACCGAGGCCGGGGTGTCCTTCCAGCTGGCCGCACCGAAGCTGCTCGACGGCGTGGTGGCGGCCGGAGCCTGCTGAGCCTGCACGCGCACGGCAGCCAGTTCGGTCGGTGAGCGATCGGGGACATCGGCAAAGGCATCGGCCGCGTGCAGCGGCAGCACGGCACAGAGGGCAACGGTCAACAGCGTGGGGCGCAGGCAGCGGTTCATTCGATTCGTCATCAACAGGAAGAAAGACGAAGCGACGGCGCGCGCGCAGTGACCCGATGGGTCCATGTGCTTGCAGCTCAAAGCTCCCTACGCCGGTGCAAACCGGATCAGGTTCCAAGGGACTCTCTCAGCCTGGTCAACCCAGGCACCCCCGCTTCAGGCGCTCATTTCACACCAAAACGGCTGAAGAAGCGAATCAGCCGCTCAGGCGGCGCCGCGCAGGGTGGCCAGCAGGCCCTGGCCGGCGGGCGTGCGGAACCAGTCGGCGTGGCCGAGCAGGAAGGTCCGGTAGGCCACGTCGGCGTTGGCGCGGGAGCCGGTGATGGCGTGGAAATACTCGACTTCAGACAGCGCGAAATCCAGGTGCACCACGGGCAGCAGGTCGGCCAGCAGCCGGACCTGGTCGGACGACAGCGCACGCGCATCGCGGTAGCCGACCAGCAGCGCCAGTGCGATGTCACCGCGCACCGCCTGCGCGCCACGGTCCAGTTGCAGCCACGCGATGGCATTGCGCTCGATCGCCGTGGCCAGGTCGTACAACGCGCTGGTGGGCGAGGCCAGCCCGAAATCGAGCACGCTGCTGACCGTGGTGACGCCGCTGCCGGTCTGCCACAGCAGGTTGGACACATGCCAGTCGTTGTGGCCCCACAGGCAAGGCTCGGCGGCCAGCCGCGTGGCGAGCCCCATGTGCCAGGGCAGGATCGCGCGCTGCAGCTCGGCCTGCCACGGCGTGTCGGCCAGGTAAGCGGCCAGCCCGGGACGGTCGGGCAACTGCGCGGTGAGCGCCGCGATCGGGTCCTCGGCGCGGATCAGGTCATCGCGGGCCACCAGCAGGTGCGTGGCCCGCTGCGGCGCGTGGAAGCTTTCCGAAGCGGTATGCAGCAGGGCTAGCATGCGCCCGGCCTGCCAAGCCTGTTCGACGCTGGCCGGTGGCGTCCAGGAGGGCACGTCGCGGTACAGGTCCTGGCCGATGCCTTCGGCGTGCACTTCGAAGGTCCAGACGCCGTGCTCGAGTGCGGTCGCGCCATCCTGATCGGCAATGACCTGCACCACCGGCAGGCCCTGGCCGGCCAGATGGGCGATGAAGCGATGTTCTTCGGACAGCACCGCGGCGCTGCGCACGCTGCAGTGGTGGCGCTTGATGAAGAACCGTCCGTGTGGGCCCTGCACGAGCGCCGCCGCGGAAAACGGCCGCGGGCTGTGCCACAGCAACCGGCAGTCGCCCTGCAGCTCCACGAAACGCTGCTGCAGCCACGCGATCTCGCCGGCGCTGATCGCAGGCCAGTCGGGTGGGACCTCGTCGTTGTCGAGACCTTGGACGTGGTGGGTGGGGCTGTTCATCGGATCGGCATGCACGGGGGCGCGTGGCGCGGGCGGTTGCGCGCCCACGCGGGGCCACCATGGTACGCGGTTCGCCTGGGACGGCTGCGGCCCATTGCCCGCGGTGCTCGACGCGTGCCGCCAGCGGCCGGCCTAGCCGCGCTGCAACTGCTCCAGCGCGGCCACCAGCCGGTCCATCTGCTGCATGCCGGTGAACACGGACGGCGTGACCCGGACGCAGCTGCCGGAAGCCAATCCGTCCCGTGCGGTGGTGAAGATGCCGAACTGCTTCAGAAGGCGCTGCTGCAGGGCCTGGTTGTCCGCCTTGCCGGCCTTCCCGCGCAGCCGGAACGATGCCAGCGCACTGGCCTGCGCGTCGTCGTGGGATGCCAGCAGCTCTATATGCGGCATTTCACGTGCCGCGGCCACCCAGCGATTGCGCAGCGCCAGCAGGCGGGCCCGTTTGTTGGCGATGCCGATCCGCTCATGCAGCGCGATGGCATCAGGGAGCGCCAGGTAGGCGGCGAAATTCGCGGTGCCGGTATGCACGCGGCTGAAGATCCTGCCGTCGTCTTTCACTGCCATGTAGGGATCGATGTCGGCCACCCGGCCACGGCGCACGTACACCGCGCCCACGCCCACCGGTGCGCCGATCCATTTGTGCAGGTTGATGCCGACGAAATCAGCCTGCAGGTCCGGGACCGCGTACGCCAGCTGGCCGAAGCCGTGCGCCGCATCGACGATCACATCGACCCCACGCGCCCGCGCCAGCGCGCTGATCTCCGCCACCGGGATCACCAGCCCATGGCGATGGCTGACCTGGGTGAGCAGCACCAGCTTCAGGCGCGGCAGCCGGGCAAATGCATCGGCGTAGGCCTGCATGACCTGGTCATGGGTCGGAGCGGGAGGCAGTGCAATGCCTTCCACCTGCACCGCGCGCCTTGAGCGCAGCCACTGCATCGCATCGATCATGCTGTCGTAGTCGGTGTCGGCATGCAGCACCTGGTCGCCGGGTCGCAGCCGGTTGTAGCCGCCGATCAGGGCGAGCAGGGCCTCGGTCGCGCCGCGGGTGAACACCAGTTCGTCTTCTGCCACCCCCAGCAGGCGGGCGGCGTCGGCATGGGCGGCGCGGTAGGCGGCCGGATACGCTTCGCGCCCATACCAGGCGTTGCCTCGGTTCACCTCGGCCGTATGCCGCTGGTAAGCCTGCAACGTGCTGCGGCCCATCGCTCCCCAGAATCCGTTTTCGAGGTGGTTGACCTCATCGGTGATGTCGAACTGCCGCGCCACCTCGGCCCACCAGGACTCGTCCGTCGCCAGCACCGACGGCGGCTGCGCTGGCGCGGAAAGCGTCCCCAGCGATACCGGGGAGGTGGTCTTCAGGCACGCCGTGGCCAGTTCGCTTGCCGGCAGCAGGGCGCCGGCGAGCAGCAGGCGCCGTCGGGACGGCTGCATCAGAAACGCAGCCGGTATTCGGCATACAGATTCGCGCCATCGGTGTCGTACGGCGCGTTGCGCGAGTAAACCAGGCCGCGGCTGGCCTGGAACGTGGCCTCGTCAGGATAGCTGTCCAACACGTTGTCGGCGCCCACGCGCATGCTGTGGTGCTCGTTGAAAGCGTAATCCACGGCCAGGTCCAGGAAGGCCATCGACCCGAACCGCTGGTAGATGTCGCCGGTGGCGTTGCCGGTGGAATCGGTCCACTCGCCGTAATAGCGCACGCGGCCCATCAGCGACCAGCCACCGACAGCATAGGTGCTGGTGAAGCTGCCCTTGTGTTCCGGCAGACGGTCCTCGAACAGCACGCGCTGGCTTTCATTGGTTGCCACACTGGTGCTGCCGCCGTCCACCTTGGTCCGGTTGTAGTTCCAGGCCATCGTCAGGCCCAGCGTGCCCGGGCCGAGCGTGCGCTGGTAGTTGCCGACCAGATCCACGCCACGGGTGGTCGTATCGAAGTCGTTGGTATAGAAATTGACCGAGCTGTAGCCCATCGGGTTGGCCACGCCGGCCGGCACGGCGAAGCTGGCGGATTGGCTGAACCGGTCGGTGAGCTTGATGTCATACACATCGACCGAACCGGAAAAGCCAAGCGCACTGCGCCAGGTCATGCCCAGCGACGCGGTGCGCGACTGTTCTGCCGTCAGCGGCTTTGCACCAAGCTGCCGGGCCAGCGGATCGGCAGGCGACAACCGGCCGCTGGTGAAGATCTGCAAGGTGCGTGTATCCAGGCCCTGCACGGTGCTGGTGGTGTTGAGCTGGCCCGGTGTCGGGGCGCGGAAGCCGGTGGACACCGTGCCGCGCAGCGCGACATCCGGGGTGATCTCGAAACGCGCCGAAAGCTTGCCGTCGCGGGTGCTGCCGAAGGAGGAGAACGTCTCGTAACGCCCTGCCGCCGCCACGCTCCAGCGCTCGCCCAGCGGAACTTCCACGTCCACGTAGGCGGCCTTGCTTTCCTGTGACCAGCTGCCGGCCTGGTTGCTGGAGAAGCCCGGCGCGCCATTGGCATTGGCTTCCAGGCCCGCCACCGCGCCTGGCCCTACGGCGTACGAAGCGGGGTCGCCGGCGTTGACCGCATAGGTCTCCTGGCGGAACTCCGCACCGAAGGCGAGGTTGATCGGCGATGACAGCGCGCCGACGTTCCAGCTGTAATTGAAGTCTGCGTTGGCGTTCTTTTCGGTCTGCGTCAGACGCCCGAGGTAGAAGCCGACGGGGCTGGCCGGGCCCAACGAAGCATTGATCGAATTGTCCAGCCGGTAGTCGATCGCATTGCGCCCGTACGACCCGCTGACGTCCCACCGGAAGTCCTCGGTGAACGCACCGCGCATGCCGGCGGCCACCTGCAGGTCATCCTGTTCGTTGGAATACTTCGGACTGAAGCCGACCGGGTAGATGTCGCGAAGATTCCAGCCGGGGAAGATCGGCGTGCTCCGATAAGCCCCCGTGGTGGTGTCTGGATTGCGCCAGTTGAAGTCACTGACTCCTTCGCTGCGGCCGTACAGGCCGAAGGCGTAGATTTCGGTGCTGTCGCTGGCAAACGCCTTCAGGTTGAAACCCGCACGCTGGCTTTCAAGATCCGGCTGGCCCCAGCGCTGCACCGGATCGGGTACATCCAGTTCCGGATGGGCCGCCTGGAAGGCGATGGCATCGGGACGCTGGCGGGTACGCGAAGTAGCATCGGAGTTGGACGATTCGGCAAACACCACCAGGCTGCCGTACTGGCCCAGCTGGAAACCGGTGCGCGCCTTGACATCGCGCGAGCCGCCGTCGCCTTGGGCGTAGCGTGAGTAACCCACGCTGACTTCGCTGCCTGCCTCGTCCTCGAGGATGAGGTTGATTACCCCGGCGATCGCGTCCGAGCCGTACTGCGCCGATGCGCCATCGCGCAGCACTTCGATGCGCTTCACCGCGCTGGACGGAATCTGCGCGAGGTCCGCACCCTGTGCACCGCGACCGCCGAGCAGCGCGCTGCGATGGAAGCGCCGACCATTCACCAGCACCAGCGTCTGGTCGGGCGACAGGCCGCGCAGCGTCGCCGGACGTACGAACACCTGGCCATCCGCCATCGGCAGGCGCTGCACCACGAAGGACGGCACCAACTGCGCCAGCACGTCCTTCAGGTCGGTCGATGCAACCGACTGGATCTCTTCCTTGCTGAAAACATCCACCGGCGCCAGCGTGTCGAACTGGGTACGGTTGGCGGCCCGGGTGCCGGTGACCAGCATGGCATCGAGCTGGGTCGTGGCTGGGGCCGCGGCGTCCTGACCGTCATTGCCAGCCGCCAGCGCCGAGGCCGCAGCGAAAGAGGAGAGTACGAGAACGATGGCACGCGAAAGCGGACTGCTGGGCACTGAAGGGCTCCACGACGACTGAAAGTTCGATGTGTAGGAGAACTCCTACAGCGGAGCGCAGTTTCCGCACGTTCCGTGTCCTGCCGGTTACAACACGGAGGCAGGAGGGTGCCGGTGCGGCGATGTAACACCCACGTCATTGCGCCTGCCAATACTCCGGCGGACCCCACCCCATGAACCGACCCGATGCCTGCTCCCGGACGTAGCCGTTTGCCCCGCGCCTCCCTGCTCAGTGTGATGCTGCTGCCCGCACTGCATGCCTATGCGGCAGAAGAAGCCGCCCCTGCCGACGATGCCCGCACGCTCGACCAGGTGCAGGTGATCGGCCAGGCCACCAGCTATGCCAAGACGTCGGTCAGCAAGGAAACCATCAACCGGCAGACCATCCTGAGCAGCGTCAACAACGCACTCAACGAGCTGCCCGGCGTGGTGGTCAGCGAGGCCGATGCCACCGGTTCGTCGGTGTGGGGCACGCAGATCAGCATGCGCGGTTTCGTCACCAATCGCGATACGCAGCAGATCGGCACCACCATCGACGGCCTGCCCAACGGCGGGTCCGGCTATGGCGGTGGTTCGCTGGCCAACCGCTACATCGACACCCTGGACCTGGAAACGGTGGAGGTCAGCCAGGGCACGGCGGATATCTCATCGCGTTCCAACGAAGCGCTGGGCGGAACGCTGAATTTCCTCACCAGCGATCCGCTGCAGGAACAGCGCGTGCGCTTCGTCGTTGGCGGCGGTGACAACGATGCGCGCAAGTATTACGCACGCTTCGATACCGGCCTGCTGGCCGGCCACACCCGCGCCTGGATCAGCGCTTCGTCGGCCGAGGTGCATGACTGGATCGACGGTAGTGGACGCACCAGCAACGATCACGTAGCTGCCAGGTTCGTCACCGAACTGGATCGCTGGACGCTGAGCGGTTATGCCTCGTACAACGATGCCAACGAACCGGAATACACCAGCGTTTCGCCGGCCAGCTTCGCCACCAACCCGGATCGTGACGGCCTGGTCGGCAACCTGACCGGCATCCCGAACCTGGACCAGAACTTCCGCTCCGGCTCGCGCGCGCTGCGCGAAAACACCTTCGGCTACCTGCGTGCGGCGTTTGATGGTGGCAATGGTTTCAAGGCCAGCGTGGCCGGCTACGCACACAAGATGGAAGGGCGGGGCGACTGGCTGCCGCCCTATCTGGTGCAGGCGCGCGAAGACGGCGGGGGCAATCCGGAATCCGAGTACCGTGGCGGCGACACCGTGTACGGCGGGTCCGCGCTGGGCCAGTTCTATTTCGTCAATCCCGATGGCAGCGCCGCGCAGATGATCCAAGGCTGCACGCCGCGTGCCGGCTTCACCGCCGACTACGATCCCAACTGCTACGCCGCCGGCGTGCAGGGCGTTCAATCCTATCGCCACTCGCACTACGACAACGACCGCGCCGGCTTCACCGCGGACGTGGAATGGACGCAGGACTTCGGCACCGTCGAGAACACCGTGCGCGGTGGCCTGTGGGTGGAGAACGTGGACCGCAGCGTGCGCCGCGACTGGCACCGTCTGCTCAATGTCGGCACCGATATCTCATTCGACAACGTGCCGTACTGGGTGCAGTTCGAAGACCGTTACAAGGTCGACGAGCAGATGTACTACGTCGAAGACGTGGCACGCTTCGGTCCTTTCAGTGCACGCGTAGGCGTCAAGCAGTTTTTCGTCGACCAGAAGCGCCAGCGCACGATCGGCGCGGCGGAGAACGTGCGTTCGGATTCGAAGTCTGATCCGCTGCTGTCCGCCGGCGCCACCTGGACGCTGCCGGTGCAGGGCCTGGAAGCGTTCGCCGGTTACTCGCAGAACTTCGCCGCCATTCCGTCCGGCGTGCTCGGCGAGACCGATGCGCAGCGCTTCGCCCGCGTGGAGCCGGAGACCGCGGACAACATCGAACTGGGCCTGCGCGTCAGCCGCTGGCCGCTGACCGGCTCGATCACCCTGTACAACATCAAGTTCGACAACCGCATCGTCTACCTGCCCGCGCGCCTGGCCGACGGTATTGATTACCTGGACGAAACCGATGGCGTCTACGAAAACTTCGGTGGGGTGGAAAGCACCGGCGTGGAAGCCGCGCTCGGTTACGGCTGGGACAACGGGTGGCGCATCAACGGGGCTTACACCTACAACCGGTCTGAATACCTGGGCAGCGGCAACGCCGCGCGCGATGCCGAACTGGGCATCGTCGACGGCGCCGATGTGATCGGGCAGCCGCGCCATATCCTGGTGATGTCGGCCGACTGGCAGGGTGAAAGCTGGAACTTCGGTGTGTCCGGCCGCTACCTGGGCGAGCGTTACCTGGATGCGTCCAACGCCAACAAGCTGCCGTCGGCCACGGTGTTCAACGCCAACATCGGCTTCGACCTGCAGGACCTGTCGCCCAAGCTGAAGGGCGTGGGCGCCAGCTTCGTGGTCAGCAACCTCACCGACCGCCGCTACCTGTCCGGCGTGGATGGCAGCGATACTGCGTTCATCGGTGCACCGCGCACCGTGGGCTTCTCGGTACGGGTAGATCTGTGAGCGAACAGCAGCACACGCCGCACGACATCGGCCGCCGCCGCCTGCTGCAGGGCGGCGTGGCGGCCGGCGTCGCCGCGTTGCTGCCGAGCATCGCGCGCGCGGCGGCGATCGCCCCGGACGCGCGCACGCGCAGCCTGCAGGACCTGCAGCACATCGTGGTGCTGATGCAGGAAAACCGATCGTTCGATCATTACTTCGGCACCCTGCCGGGTGTGCGTGGTTTCGGTGACCGTTTCGTGCCCCCGGCGCCCCCACTGCAGCCTGGCCAGCCAGCGCGCACGCTGTGGCTGCAGCCCAATGCGGCCGGCACCCACGGCATCGCGCCGTTCCCGCTGGATACCGCCGCGCACTTCGGCCACATGCGCGTGGAGGGCACCCCGCACACCTGGCCCGATGCACAGAAGGCGTGGGACCACGGGCGCATGGCGCACTGGCCGGCGGCCAAGCAGGACCATGCGATGGGCTATTACCAGCGCACCGACCTGCCGTTCCAGTTCGCGCTGGCCGAAGCGTTCACCGTGTGTGATGCCTACCACTGCGCGATGCAGGCCGGCACCAACCCCAACCGGCTGTTCCTGTGGACCGGCCACAACGATCCGCACGCCCTTGGCGGCGGGCCCGCGGTGGCCAACTCGCACGACAACTTCCCGGAGCTGGGCGGCCACCCCGCGTCCTACACCTGGACCACCTATGTCGAGCGGCTGCAGCAGGCCGGCGTGGACTGGCGTATCTACCAGGACATGGCCGACAACTTCACCGACAACCCGCTGGCGGGGTTCGAGGTGTTCCGGCAAGCCTGGCGGAACGCACCCGGGCATGATGCCGAACTGCGCGAACGCGCGGTCAGCACGCGCGGACTGGACCAGCTGCGCCAGGACGTGCTGGACGGGCGCCTGCCGCAGGTCAGCTTCCTGATTGCCGATGCCGCCGGCAGCGAGCACCCCGGGCCCTCCAGCCCGGCCCAGGGCGCGGCCTATACCGCGCAGGTGCTGGACGCCCTGACCGCCGATCCGGCGGTCTGGAGCCGCACTGCGCTGCTGGTGATGTTCGACGAGAACGATGGCTTCTTCGACCACATGCCGCCGCCGGCGCCGCCCTCGGCCGACGCTGCGGTGGTGGGCGGATGGGCCGGCGCTTCGGTGGTGGACACCGAAGGCGAATACCACCGGCATCCTTCGCCGGGCAATGAGCAGCAGGACGAAGCCGCGCTGCGTGGCCGCCCCTATGGACTGGGGCCGCGCGTGCCGATGTACGTCATTTCACCCTGGAGCCGCGGTGGCTGGGTGGATTCGCACGTTTACGACCACACCTCGGTGATCCGCCTGATCGAACGCCGATTCGGCGTGGCCGCGCCGGATATCCCAGCGTGGCGGCGCGCGGTGTGTGGCGACCTGACCGCGGCGTTCGACTTTTCGCAGATCGACAACCGCCCGTTCGCGCACGCATTGCCGGCCACGGCCGCAACCGCCGCGCGCGCCGCCGCCTTGCCCGCGCGTACCGTGCCGGTACCTCCGCAGGCCCTGCAGCCGGCGCGCCAGGAGCCTGGCGTGCGACCCGCGCGCGCGCTGCCCTACCGCCCCGGCGTGGCCATCCAGACCGACCCGCAGGCAGCCGAAATCCGCCTGACGCTGGCCTGCGAGGGGGCTGCCACCGTGCTGCACGTCTACGACCTGCTGCGCCTGGATGCGCTGCCGCGTCGCTACACCGTAGGCCCGGGCAAGCAGCTGCAGGGCAGCTGGCCGCTGCATGCGCAACAGGGCTACGACCTGTGGGTGCTCGGCTCCAATGGCTTCCATCGGCGCTTCCGCGGCAGCGCCCAGGCGCCGATGCCGGTCGAAATGGAGATCGAACGTGTCGCAGATGGCATGGTCCTGCGGCTGCGCAACCCCGGTTTGGCGCCCGCGTCGGTGGCGGTGCGCGGGGCGGCCTATCCGGGCCTGATGCCGGAGCGATCGCTTTCGCTGGATGCCGGTGAAGCGGCGCGCATCACCTGGCCGGCGGCTCCAACGGCGGGCTGGTACGACCTGGAGGTGCAGCAGCCGGGCGCCTGCCAGCGGTTGGCCGGGCGCGTGGAAAACGGCCAGCCCGGCAGCAGTGATCCGGCCATGGGCATGGCACCGCTGCGGTTCGAGGTGGGATGAAACCGGTGCGGAACTAGAGTTGGCCGTTGCGCAGGTAGTCGAACAACTGCGCATCGCTGTTCAACCCCAGCTTCAGCATCGCATCGCCCTTCTGGCGGCTGATGGTGCTGGCACTGCGATGCAGCAGGGTGGCGATTTCCTTCACCGTCATGCCCTTGCCGAGCAGGCGCAGGACCTCCACCTCGCGCGGTGACAGCGGGCGGCCTTCGCCTTCCACCATCGCGCTGCTGCCGGCTGCTTCCACGCGTTCCTTCAATGACAGGCTGACGTAGGGCAGGCCACGGTGGACCGTGCGGATGGCGACGGGCAGTTCGTCCATCGACGATCCCTTGTCCACCAGCCCCAACACTCCGGCATCGCGCACCATGCGCAGGATCGCCAGGTTGCTGGACACGCTGAGCATCAGCACCGGCAACAACGGATAGCGTCGACGGATCATGCTGATCATCGCAAAGCCATCGGGCACGGTGCTGTCCGGCATGGAATAGTCGGTGACCAGCACATCGCACGGATGGGTGGTCAGGTAGGCCAGCAGGTCCTGCGCGGTGGCGGCCTCGGCCACGACCTCACCGACGCCGCTGCCGTGGATGACCGACCGGGCGCCGATGCGGACGACGGGGTGGTCGTCAGCGATGATGATGCGAAGCGTCATGCTCTAGTATGGCCCCGGGTGACATGGGTTGGATGGAAAGCAGGCATCGACGATATCCCTATTCTAAGGAGAGCGAACCTGGTGCGCACGATCCTGGCTCACTGCCGAGGATGCGGCATGGGCATCCTGCTGTCGCTGTTGCCTGCGATCGCATGGGCCGCGGCCCCCGTGCCACGGGCCGACGCGCCGGCACGGGCGGGTCCGCACGCGGTGCTGTCGGTGGGGGTCTACGACAGTGGCTGGCCGCCGTTCGAGTTCGTCGAAGGGGGCAGCGTGCGCGGTCTGGGGCCGGACACGCTGGCCGATCTCGCCGAACGGATGGGCGTGACGCTGGACTACCGTCGCTATCCGGACTGGCGACAGGTACTGGAAGCCGCCTGTCGTGGTGACATCGACGTGGTGATGAACGTATCGCCCAGCCCATCGCCCAGCCGGTGCCTTGCCTACAGCGTGCCGTATGCCACCGCGCCGTTGGCCGTGGTGGGACGCCCCGACGACCTGCGCGCGTCCAACGATCCGGACCTGGCGGGGTTGCGCGTGGTGAGCGAACAGGATTTCCTCACCCAGGCGCAGATCCGCACCCGCTTTCCCGCCGCGCGCCAGGTGCTTGCGCCGCACACGCTGGATGCCCTGCGGATGGTGGCGCGGCAGCAGGCGGATGTGTTCATCGGCAACGCCTACGTGGCCAACCAGCTGATCAACGACCACGCGCTGGAGGGCATCGCCCTGCTGCGTCCGATCGACATGGACCTGGATGCGCTGCACTTCGGCGTGTCCCCGTCCCGACCAGCGCTGGTTGAAGCGCTGGACCAGGCCATGGCACGGCAGCCGGCATCGGTGCGCGCGGACATTGCCGCGCGCTGGCTGCGCGTGCCGGTATGGTCGGCGCCGGCACGGCAGGCGTTGGACCAGGTGGAGCGCCGTGCGTTGTCCACGCCGCTGCGCGCCGGATTCGCGCCCAACGCGGCACCGCTGTCCTTTGCCGATGGCGATGGCCGACCTGCGGGGCTCGCCAGTGATTACCTGCAGCGGCTGCGCCAGGCCGGCGCTACGCTGGTTCCCGAACCCAGCCATGACTGGTTCGACCTGCGCGAGAAAATGCGTCGCGGCAGCATCGACGTGGTGATGGGGGTGCCGAATGATTCGCGTTACCTGGGCGAGGGCTGGGTGTTCAGCCAGCCCTTCATCAGCGTGCCGAATGTGATCGTCACCCGGCCCGGCAGCGGCGCCGTGCTGGACATGGACGACCTGTCCGGCAAGCGGGTGCTGCTGTCCGATCCGGAGCGGCTTCGCCTGCCGGTGCTGCAGCGTGCGCCGGAAGCACGCATCCTTGCGGCACGCAGTGCCGAACAGGCCCTGCAGCGATTGCTCGATGGCGAAGCGCAGGCCTACATCGGCAACCTGGCGATCGTCGACCGGCTGCTGCATGAGCGCTTCCCCGGACGCCTGCAGGTAACCGCGCCGGCGGGCTTCGACGACGACCTGTCGTTGGCGGTCAAGCGCGAACATGCGGGACTGGCGACGCGGTTCGATCGCCTGCTGCAGGAGATGGATCCACGCGAACGCGAGGCGCTGCGCAACGATTGGCTGGCGGTGGCCTACCAGGGCGGCAACGACTGGCGTGCGATGGCGCGCTGGGGTATTCCGCTCGCCCTGGTACTGCTGACCGCGCTGCTGGTGCACCTGCTGGGCTACTGGCGGCTGCAGCGCGAAGTGACCAGCCGTCGACGACTGGAAAAGCGCTTGGCCGACGTCACCGGCAACCTGCCCGCGGTCGTGTACCAGATGCGTCGGGCGGCCGATGGTGGCCTTGATTTCCCGTACGTGGCCGGCGACATGCAGCCGTTGTTCGGCATCGATCCGCAGCAGGCGATGGCTTCGGCGCGGGCGGTGCTGGAGGCCATCGACGTGCGCGACGTGGCCGAGGTGCAGGCCGCCATCGAGCGGGCGGCGCGCGATTTCCTGCCTTTCGAACTTGAGTTCCGCACCATCGGCATGCCCGGATCGCCGCGCTGGGTGCGCAGCCAGGCCCAGCCGTATGCCGTGGATGCCGGCGCCGTCACCTGGAGCGGCTACTGGGTGGACATCAGCGAGGCACGCACGCAGGCCGATGCGCTGGCAGCGGCCATGGCTGCCGCCGAGCAGGCGGCCGAGGCCAAGGCGCGTTTCCTTGCGACCATGAGCCACGAAATCCGCACCCCGATGAGCGGCGTGCTGGGCATGCTGGAGATGCTCGCGCACACGTCGCTGCAACCCGCCCAGCGCACCCAGCTGGAGGAAGCGGAATCCGCTGCCCAGGCGCTGCGGCAGATGCTGGACGACATCCTGGATTACGCGAAGATGGATGCTGGCGCGCTGCGCCTGGATCCCTTGCCGCTGCCATTACGCCCGCTGCTGGAATCGCTGCAGCAGCGCCATGCCCGGCAGGCGGCGGCCAAGGGCCTGGGCCTGCGGCTGGAAGTGGACGTACGGTTGGCGGCCACCCACGAAGTGGATGGGCTGCGGTTGCGCCAGGTGCTGGAGAACCTGCTGGACAATGCCGTTGCCTTCACCCGCGAAGGGGAAGTCGTGCTGCGCGCGGAGGTGCTGGAAGGCAGCTCGCCGAGCCTGCAGGAACTTCGCCTGCAGGTCATCGACACCGGCATCGGCATGCAGCCGCAACAGCTGCAGGCACTGTTTCAGCCCTTCACCGAAGTCGATGCCGCCGCGCCACACCACCAGGGCGGCATCGGCCTGGGCCTGACGCTCTGCCAGCGGCTGGTGCAGTTGATGGGCGGGCGGCTGCTGGTGCACAGCGTGGCCGGCAAGGGGACCGAGGTCGACGTGCTGCTGCAGCTGCCGGTGGCCAGCGATGATGACCTGGCCGCGACGGTGCCGGGTCCGGACAGCGTGCCGCCGCTGCCGGTCCACCTGCGCACGGCGCGGGTCCTGGTGGTGGAAGACCACCCGACCGCACAGGCGATGATGGCCTGGCGGCTGCAGTAGCTCGGGGTCTCCCACGCGGTCGCGGGCGACGGGCGCGAAGGCCTGGAGCTGCTGGCCGCGTCCGCCTTCGACATGGTGATCAGTGACTGCCGCATGCCGGTCATGGATGGCTACGCCTTTACCCGCCTGCTGCGCGAGCGCGAACAACGGCTGGGGCATCCACGCCTGCCGGTGGTGGCGCTGACCGCCAGCCTGCTGGAGCAGGACCTGCGCCGCTGCCGTGAAGCGGGCATGGACGAGGTGCTGACCAAGCCGTTGTCGCTGGCGCAGCTTCGCCAGTGCCTGCTGCGCTGGTTGCCGGCCTCGCCGGTAGCGGGCGCAGGCGCCTAGCGCGCGTTCTGCTGCAGGTATTCGATCACCAGCCGGCGCCGCTCCGGATCCGGGAACGCGTTGTACATGCGCGTGCCGGGAACGCTCGCCGCCGGTGAACGCAGGAAGGCGTCCAGGGTCTGTTCGCTCCATACGATGTCCGCCGCGCGCATGCCATCGGAATAGGCATAGCCGGCCAGGCTGCCGGCACGCCGGCCGAACACGCCGTGCAGGTTGGGGCCATACCGGTTGATGCCGCCGGCGTGCACGGTGTGGCAGCCGGCGCAGATGGCGAAGGCGCGCTCGCGTTCGAACGCGGCGGCCTGCACCGGGTCCTGCGGCGCGGCTGCACGACAGGCGCCCAGCAGCGCCACGCTGGCCAACAGCAACAGGATCCTCATCGTCGGATCACATCCCGGCGTAGTTCGGGCCACCGCCACCCTGCGGGGTCACCCAGACGATGTTCTGGGTAGGATCCTTGATGTCGCAGGTCTTGCAGTGCACGCAGTTCTGCGCGTTGATCTGCAGGCGCTTGTCGCCCTCGGCACCGACGAATTCGTACACCCCGGCCGGGCAGTAGCGTGCTTCCGGCCCGGCGTACTCGGCCAGGTTGACCTGCACCGGGATGCTGGCGTCCTTCAGCGTCAGGTGGCTGGGCTGGTCTTCGGCATGGTGGGTGCTGCTCAGGAAAACGGAGCTGAGCTTGTCGAAGGTCAGCACGCCATCCGGCTTGGGATAGTCGATCTTCGCGTGGTCTGCCGCCGGCTCCAGGCAGGCGTGGTCCGGGGTGCTGTGGCGCAGCGTCCACGGCGCGTTGCGGATGCCCAGCTTGGGCAGCAGCCACTGTTCGATGCCCGTCATCAGGGTGGCCACCGCCTGGCCCTTCTTGAACCACTGCTTGAAGTTCTTCGACTGCTGCAGTTCGGCATGCAGCCAGCTGGATTCGAACGCCTGCGGATAGGCACTGAGCTCATCGTGCCGGCGGCCGGCGGCGAGCGCATCGAAGGCGGCGTCGGCGGCCAGCATGCCGGTCTTCAGCGCGGCGTGGCTGCCCTTGATGCGGCTGGCGTTGAGGTAACCCGCTTCGCAGCCGACCAGTGCACCGCCGGGGAACACCGTCTTCGGCAGCGACAGCAGGCCACCGGCGGTGATCGCGCGGGCGCCGTAGCCGATGCGCTTGCCCCCTTCCAGGTGCGTGCGGATGGCCGGGTGGGTCTTGAAGCGCTGGAACTCCTCGAACGGGCTCAGCCAGGGGTTCCTGTAGTCCAGCCCGACCACGTAGCCGATGGACACCTTGCCGCCTTCGGCGTGGTACAGGAAGGCGCCACCGTAGGTGCTTCCGTCCAGCGGCCAGCCCGCCGCATGCACCACCAGGCCTGGCTCGTGCCTGGCCGGGTCGATCTGCCACAGCTCCTTGATGCCGATGCCGTAAGCCTGCGGATCGCGGCCTTCGTCCAGCTTGAAGCGGGCGATCAGCTGGCGGCCGAGGTGGCCGCGCGAGCCTTCGGCGAAGATGGTGTACCTGGCCAGCAGTTCCATGCCGCGCTCGTAATTCGGGCCATGGCGGCCGTCCTTCTCGATGCCCATGTCGCCGGTGGCCACGCCGATGACTTCCCCGTTTTCGCCATACAGCACTTCGGCGGCGGCGAAGCCGGGGAAGATCGCCACTTCCAGCGCCTCGGCCTGCTGGGCCAGCCAGCGGCCCACTTCGCCCAGGCTGACGATGTAGTTGCCTTCGTTGTGGAAGCATTCCGGCAACAGTGGCTTGGGCGTGGTGCGCGCGCCGGTTTCACTGAGGAACAGGAACTCGTCGCGGGTGACTTTCTGCTTCAGCGGTGCACCGCGCTCGGCCCAGTCGGGGAACAGTTCGGCCAGCGCGCGGGGGTCCATCACCGCGCCGGACAGCAGGTGTGCGCCTGGCTCGGAGCCCTTTTCCAGCACGCACACCGACAGCTCGCTGCCGGCTTCGATGGCGCGCTGGCGCAGGCGGATCGCCGTGGCCAGGCCGGCGGGGCCGGCGCCGACGATGACGACATCGAATTCCATCATTTCGCGTGGGGGCAGTTCGGTGGCTTCTGCGCTCATGGATGACCTGACTCTTGGGTAGACCGCCGTGCTGCAGGGCGGTGGTTGCCTGGATTAACGCACGTGCTGCCACGGCGAAACGGGTGTTTGAATCCATCAGGTTAACGGCTGGCTGACGGATCGGCCAGTTGCCTGCGCCGATGTGGGTTGCACGGGCAGGAGCAGGCGCGCCGATGCAGTCGGATGCTGCAATGCAGCAGCTGCGGCAGGTCGCACGCGACCGTCGAAGCCGTCCCGCATAGCCCATGCCGACGCACAGCGCGCCCTTCATCGTTTGTCTTGAACGATGCGCATTCTGAGCAGGCCATCGCCCATTGAAACAACCACTTATTCCTACGCTGTAGCGGACCGTGGGATGAGAGGAAAGCGCGATGGCACGCCGGCTGGTCCGCGACGCATCAGGGTTCTACGCGGTGCCTGGCCGCGGAGATCTGCTGGCGGGGCGGCAGGACCCGGTACGGCGTACCCACGCAGTCGCGGTGCACCGTGCCCTGGCGTGGGTGCTTGCGCGTGTGGCCGATGGCCTGGCCGGGGCCGGGATGACCCGCCTGCTGCTGGTTTTTTCCACGCAGAAACTCCACCACGGCAAGTTCAGCGAACTGGATCGACAGCTGGCCGGGCAGCAGGCAGGGCTCAATGCCCTGACGGTGGAGGAATACCTCGGCGCACGCGCGCGCTTCGACCCCCGCGCCCGTGATCCCCAGGTCGCGCGCCGTGCGCGACGTTCATGGCGGAGCAGACTGGCCGCCGCGCATGGCCAGGCGCTTGCCGGGCAGGGCATCGCCCCCGCCGAAGCCGGCGAGCGCGCCGCGCTGCTGGCCGATCAGCAGATGCGCAGCCTGCATGCGCTGCACAATCCGGACCGGGTCGTGGGCGGGCACGATCTGATCGGCGACTTCGGCGACGGCCAGGTCAACTGCACCATCGGCCGGCAATGGACGCTGGCACGCCGGGGGGAGGTCTCGCGCGTACAGCAGCTGGACGCTGCCGCATCGCGGGTGCCGGAACGGCTGCGCGGGAACACGCGGATGAACGGGCAGCTGGTACGGGAAGCGCCCGCCGTCCTCGACGCCGTACTGCGCCGCCACCACAATGACCCGGATTCCGGCCCCTTTGGTGCACCCGATGCGACTTGATCCCTGCGACCTGTTCGATGTCCGTTCCCTGCTCAGCGACGAAGAGCGCGCCGTGCAGGACAGCGTGGCGCGCTTCGTGGACCAGCGCGTGCTGCCGATCATCGGCGACTGCTTCGACCAGGCGCGTTTCCCCGCTGAACTGGTGCCGGATATCGCCGCACTGGGGCTGCTCGGCGCGACCCTGCCGGTGACGTACGGCGGCGGGGGCATGGACGCGGTGGCCTACGGGTTGATCTGCCAGGAGCTTGAACGCGGGGATTCCGGCCTGCGCAGTTTCGTGTCGGTGCAGAGCTCGCTGTGCATGCATCCGATCTTCGCCCATGGCAGCGAGGCGCAGCGCCTGCGGTGGTTGCCGGCGATGGCCCGCGGTGAAGTCATCGGCTGCTTCGGCCTGACCGAAGCGCATGGCGGATCGGATCCTTCCAGCATGAAGACGCGTGCGGTGCGTGAGGGCGACCAGTGGCGCCTGGACGGCAGCAAGATGTGGATCACCAATGCGCCCATCGCCGACCTGGCCATCGTCTGGGCGCAGACCGAAGACGGTGTACAGGGCTTCGTGCTGGAGCGCGGGACGGAGGGATTCAGCGTGCAGGACATCGGCCGCAAGATGAGCCTGCGTGCATCGTCCACGGGCGCTTTGTTCTTCGACCAGGTGCGGGTGCCGGAGGCCAACCGGCTGGCCGGCGTGGTGGGCATGAAGGGCCCGCTGGGCTGCCTGAACCAGGCGCGGTTCGGCATCAGCTGGGGGCCGATCGGCGCGGCCATTGCCTGCCTGCGCGAGGTGCTGGCGTATGCAGGCGAACGCGAGCTGTTCGGCCGGCCGCTGGCGGCCACGCAGAGCGCGCAGATCAAGCTGGCCGACATGGCCCGCCGGATCACCGGTGCGCAGCTGCTGGCCCTGCAGCTGGGCCGGCTGAAGGAGGCGGGCCGGCTGCAGCCGCAGCAGGTCAGCCTGGCCAAGTGGAACAACTGCCGGATGGCGATCGACATCGCGCGTGAGTGCCGTGACCTGCTGGGCGCGGCGGGGATCACCACCGAACACGCCGCGATACGGCATGCGCTCAACCTGGAATCGGTGATCACCTATGAAGGCACCGAGACGGTGCACCAGCTGGTGATAGGCCGCGAACTGACCGGCATCAACGCGTTCTGAGGGTGTTTTTTTGCGCTTGCGCGCGGCATTCAGGCAACGTCAACGGCAACGGCAACGGCAAAGGCTGCAGGGCTGCTTGTTGGCGGGGCGGGGTGGCTGTGCAGGACACGCCGCAAGTACGTCCCTGTAGGCTCGCTTTTCGCATCCAGGCGAAAAGACGGTCCTGCACAGCCACCCCGCCGCGCCTTCGACAGGTCCATGGCGGCCATGGAACCATCGGTAGCGCCGACCCATGGTCGCGGATTGTGGGGGAATGAGGTCTGATGGTTTCCGCCGACCATGGGTCGGCGCTACCAGGGCGCCGTGCCGTTTCGGGTGGAGGGAGCCCCTGAGTCAGGGGCGGCCGCGAAGCGGCGGGGTGTGGGTGATGGTGAGACGGGGCCCGCGGTTTGCGCAGCAAAGCGTGGGAGCGGCAGCGCGAATGCGATGGCGTGGACCCGCCATGGATGGCGCGAAACGAGGCCCGCAGGAGCGGCTTTTGCCGTCCCCCGCACAGCCCCACCGCCCGGCCCGCCCCCAGCTGCAGCGCTAAAAGCCACCCGCGAGGGGGTCTCACCCGTTCGACCCCACCTCACGCCCCGCCGGCGAACCCGTGCTGGCGCCACGCTTCGTACATCACCACCGCCACCGTGTTGGACAGGTTGAGGCTGCGGTTGCCTGGCCGCATCGGCAGGCGCAGGCGGCGGCCATCGGGCAGCGTATCCAGTACGTCCTGCGGCAGGCCGCGGCTCTCCGGGCCGAACAGGAACGCATCACCGTCTTCAAACGGCACGCTGTCATGGCGGACGCTGGCGCGGGTGCTCAGGGCAAACAAACGGTTCGGTGCGATGCGGGCCAATGCCGTGTCCAGGTCCGGATGAACCTGCAGGCGGGAGTATTCGTGGTAGTCCAGGCCGGCGCGCTTGAGCTGCTTGTCGTCCAGTGCGAAACCCAACGGTTCGACCAGGTGCAGGTGCGCGCCGGTGTTGGCGCAAAGACGTATGACATTGCCCGTGTTGGGCGGTATTTCGGGCTGGAACAGCACGACGTGGAACGTGGGGACCTGGCTCATCGACGCAGTGTAATGCGCGGCGCAGTGCGTGGCAGCCTGCCGGGTCCTTGCGGGTGAGGGGACCCGGCGTTCAGGGATGTTTCGAATGACGTACAACGACGGTCGGCATGTGCGGACGACTCACTTGCCCACCAGGACCGAAGCGGTTTCCATCGCCAGCGCCTGCAGGTCGGCCTGGGACGGGCGCACGTGCACCACGGGCAGGTTGACGATGACGTTGTTGGCAAACGCGGTGGCTGCGTTGGTCAGTGCCACGGTGTAGCGCTCGGCCTGCAGTTCGGCGGCCAGGGCGACCTTCTGCTCCAGGCTCGGGCGGACTTCAACGGCGGCCAGCGTGGTGATCGGCATCGCGGCGGCGGCAGCAATCGCTTGGCCTTCGATACCGGCCAGCTGGTCGGCGCTCGGGCGCACCTGCACCGCGGCCAGGGTCGGGATGGTGCTGTTGCGTTCCCAGGCCTGCTGGGCCAGCTGGTCGGCGTCCGGGCGGACCTGGACGGTCTGCAGGGTGCTGATGGAAGGGGCGGCGTGCACCGAAGAAACAACCGCGGTACCGGCGATCAGGGCGATGGCGATGGCGAGAATCCTGGTGTTCATGGCGAGGCCTATTTAGTGTGTGTGGGCGGTGGTGTGGTAGTAAGGTAGTACACCAAAACTGGGTGTGCAAGAACAATCTTCAATTTCCCAGTTCTGTTCATCGTGCAGTCAGTTTCACTTGGATCGCTTCCTGTCACGAGGTAGAGGGAGCAATCGCCGTGCCAAGTTTTAAAGCTTCTGATTCAACGGCTTACGAATATGCGGAGTGTCCGCTGTCCGGACACACGTCCGCGACAGGTCACGCGGACACGGGATGCCGCTGCGGCAGCGGGCGGTGTGGGCCGCTTCTGGCCTGTGACGCTTGGCCGATGCTGGCGAGCCGGTGCGCACGGTAGGATCGGGCATCACTTAGATGACAAGGATCAGGAATGCCCTCCCCACTGCGTCCGCGCACCGCCCTGCTTGCCCTGGCCCTCGCTACCGCGTTGGGTGGCCTGGCGCCCGCGCCCCTGATGGCCAGGCCGGCAGCGGCGGCCAAGGTCGACATTCCGTTCGAGCAGTTCACCCTGCCCAACGGCCTGCGCGTGGTGGTGCACACCGACCGCAAGGCGCCGATCGTGGCGGTCAACGTCTGGTACCACGTCGGCAGCAAGGACGAACCCGCGGGCCGCACCGGTTTTGCGCATCTGTTTGAACACTTGATGTTCCAGCGCAGCGAAAACCACGACGGCGAGTACTTCGAGCCCTTCAAGCAGGTCGGTGCCACCGGCCAGAACGGCACCACCAACACCGACCGCACCAACTACTTCGAAAACGTGCCGACCACTGCGCTGGACATGGCGTTGTGGATGGAGTCCGACCGCATGGGCCACCTGCTCGGTGCGATCGACCAGGCCGCGCTGGACGAGCAGCGTGGCGTGGTGCAGAACGAAAAGCGCCAGGGCGAGAACCAGCCGTACGGGCAGGTGTGGACCCAGCTCAACCGCGCGCTGTATCCGAAGGGGCATCCGTACCACCACAGCGTCATCGGCTCGATGAACGACCTCAACGCGGCCTCGCTGGATGACGTCAAAACCTGGTTCCGCACCTGGTACGGCCCCAACAACGCGGTGCTGGTGCTGGCCGGCGACATCGACCTGGCCACGGCCAGGGAAAAGGCGGCGAAGTATTTCGGCAGCATCCCGGCCGGCCCGAGCATGGCGCAGCCCGAGGTGGACGTCGCGCAGCGCGCCGCCGATACCCGTGAGGTCATGACCGACAAGGTGCCACAGGTGCGTGTCTACCGGGCCTGGAACGTCGCCGAAGTCGGGACCCGTGACATCGACCAGCTGCAGTTGCTGGGCCAGGTGCTGGGCGGGGCGAAATCATCGCGCCTGGGCAAGCGCCTGGAGCACGAAGAGAAGCTGGTGGACAACATCAGCGCAGGCGCCTATGCCTCGCAGCTGGGTTCCAACTTCATGGTGATGGCCACGGTGAAACAGGGCGTCGACCCGGCGCGCGTGGAAGCGATCATCGACGAAGAAATCGACCGCCTGGTCGCCGAAGGCCCGTCGGCCGACGAACTCAGCCGCGCCAAGACCGCCTTCCGTGCCAGCTTCATCCGCGGCATCGAACGCATCGGCGGTTTCGGCGGCAAGGCCGACGCACTCGCGGAGTGCACCGTCTACACCGGTGACCCCGGCTGCTTCCGCGATTCGCTGAAGAACATCGATGGCGCCAGCGTCGCCGACCTGCGCGCGGTCGGCGGCAAGTGGCTGGGCACCGGCAGCCACACCCTGGTGGTGGAACCGGGCCAGCGCGTGGCGCTGGAAGAGGAAGCGTCGCAGAGTCCGAAGCCGTTCGAAGTGCCGGCCGTGGACCCGAAGTACACCACGCTGCCGGCGCAGGTCGACCGTGGCACCGGCGTGCCGCAGACCCGGCAGTTCCCTGAACTCAAGTTCCCCGAACTGCAGCGCGCCACCTTGAAGAACGGCACGCGGGTGATCCTGGCCGAGCGCCATGAAATCCCGGTGGTGCAGTTCAGCTATCAGTTCCCGGGCGGCTTCAGTGCCGACCAGGACCGCAAGCCGGGCACCGCCAACTTCGCCATGGGCCTGATGACCGAAGGCGCCGGCAAGCTCGGCTCGCTGGCCTTCGCCGACGCCGCCGATGCCCTGGGCGCGGACCTGAGTGCATCGGCCGGCCTGGACTTCAGCACCGTGGACCTGTCCGCGCTGAAGGAAAACCTGGCGCCGTCGCTGGGCCTGTACGCCACGCTGCTGCGCCAGCCGCGCTTCGACCAGGCCGAGATCGACCGGGTCAAGGCCAGCTGGATCGCCGGCATCGCGCAGGAAAAGGCCAACCCCACCGCGTCGGCGATGCGCGTGCTGCCGCCGCTGCTGTACGGCAAGGGCCACCCGTATGCGATCCCGTTCACCGGCAGTGGTGACGAGGCGGCCATCGCCAGCCTGACCCGCGACGAGCTGGTCGACTTCCACCGCGACTGGCTGCGCCCGGAAGAGGGCACGCTGATCGTGGTCGGCGACACCACGCTGAAGGAAATCGTGCCGCTGTTGAACCGCCAGCTGGGCGACTGGAAGAGCGAGGGCCCGGCACCGAAGGTGAAGGCGGCCGTTGATGTGGCCGTGCCGACCGGCCCGCGCGTGTTCCTGATCGACCAGCCCGGTGCGGTGCAGGCGAACCTGTTCGCCGGCCAGGTGGTGCCGTCTTCGGTGGATCCGGGTTCGGTCCGCTTCGACATCGCCAACGGCGTACTGGGCGGCGACTTCACCTCGCGCTTGAACATGAACCTGCGCGAGGAAAAGCACTGGTCCTACGGCGCACGCAGCAGCGCCAGCAGCACCGTCGGCCAGCGGCCGTGGATGGCCATGGCGCCAGTGCAGATCGACAAGACCGGTCCGGCGCTGGCGGAAATGCGCAAGGAAATCGCCGAGTTCGCCAGCGGCCGGAAACCGGCTACTGCCGCTGAAGTGCAGCGCATCCGCAACATCCAGACCCTGAGCCTGCCCGGTGCGTATGAAACGGCCAGTTCGGTGCTGGGAACGATCGGCAGCCTGGTGCAGTTCCAGCGTCCGGACGACTACGTGTTCCAGCGCAAGGCGGCCATCGAAGCGATGACCCCGGCGCAGGTGCAGGAAGCGGCCGCGGCGATCAAGCCCGAATCGCTGACCTGGGTGGTGGTCGGCGACCTGAAGCAGACCGAAGCACCGGTCCGCGCGCTGAAGCTCGGCGAAGTCAGCATCATCGATGCCGACGGCAACCCGGTGAAGGCAGCGAAGTAAGGGCAGCGTGCCCGGGTAGTGACGGCCGCTGGCCGTCAGATCCATCCGGGTGGGTGACGACCCCGCTCCTGGTGGGTGACGACCGTTGGTCGTCACGCTCTGCGGCGAAAGGCGTGACGACCAACGGTCGTCACCCCCCCACGGTCACCCCACCGTTACTTCTTCGGCGGCGCGGTGACGCTGGGTTCCAGGTCCTTCTGCAGGTCCGCGAACAGCGGCTGCATGCGCGCCTGGATGGCCACCATCACGTTCTGCATCAGTGCCGGGGTCTTGTCGAGCAGGCTCTGCCCGGCCGAACTCTCGTAGAACTCGGCCATCGCCAGCACGTCTTCCTTGCTGAAGGTCTGCTTGTACAGGTCCACGTACATCGGCCGCAGCTGCTGCCAGGACAATGCCTGGCGCAGGGTCTGCGCGGTGCGCGCCTGGATCCGCTGCAGCTGCTCCTGCTGCTGCGGGGTCAGCTGGCGCTGCTGGGTGACCTGTTCGAACTGCTGGCGCTGCATGGTTTCGATCTGCGGCAGCATCGAATCCAGCATCGCCTGCGCGCGCGAGGCCGACAGCAGGCGGTTGATGTCACCGTCGGTGGGCGGCGCGGCCAGTGCCGGAACGGACGCAAGGGCAAGCGCGAGCAGCAGGGCGGTGCGGTGCAGGCGGCGGGAAAGGCGGATCATGCGGACGTCCTTTGGGGATGATGTCGCCAGCATAGCGCCGGTATCGGCGAAGGCGACGTGTTGGGCCCCTGATCGCGGCGGATTGCCCCGTGATACCGACAGCCAACCGTCACCGGCTACCGTTACAATGCGTCCATGGGTATGGGTCCAGTCGTCATCTCCGCGCAGCTTGTGATCCCCGACGATGAACTCGTCGAGCGGTTCGTGCGTGCCAGCGGTGCAGGCGGCCAGAACGTCAACAAGGTATCGACGGCGGTGGAGCTGCGTTTCGACCTGGCCGGCTCGCCGTCGCTGCCCGAGCCGTTGCGTGCGCGCCTGCTGGTGCGCCGCGACCGGCGCGTGACCGGCGAAGGCGTGCTGGTCATCGACGCGCAGCGTTTCCGTACCCAGGACCGCAATCGCGAGGATGCACGCGAGCGGCTGGCCGAGTTCATCCGGGCCGGGCTGAGCGTGCCCAAACCGCGCAAGGCCACCAAACCAACCTACGGGTCGACCCTGCGTCGCCTGGACGCCAAGAAAGGCCGCGCGCAGGTCAAGCGCGGCCGCACAACCCGCAACTGGGAGTAAGCCTTGAACCATCCTTCGCCGCTGCTGCCACCCGTGCCGCCGAACATGCCGCAGGTCAAACCGAATGCCTTCATCCGCTGGATCGCGCGCAGTGCGCTGCGCCTGCGCGGCTGGAAGGTGGTCGGCACCCTGCCCGACGTGCCCAAGGTGGTGATGATCATCGCCCCGCATTCGTCCAACTGGGATGGCTACTGGGGCATGGCGGTGAAGCTGGCGCTGGGCCTGGACGTGCGCGTGCTGGGCAAGGCCTCGCTGTTCTGGTGGCCGCTGGGCCCGCTGCTGCGCAAGCTCGGGGTGATCCCGCTGGACCGCAGTTCGCCGCAGGGCACGGTGGAACAGGCGGTGGCGGTGATCCGTCGCTCGGAAAAGATGTGGTACGCGATCACCCCGGAAGGCACCCGCAAGAAGGTGACCCACTGGAAGGCCGGCTTCCTGAAGATCGCGCGGATGGCCGACGTGCCGATCCTTGCCGCGTATTTCCACTACCCGGACAAGACCATCGGCTTCGGGCCGCTGTTCCATGCCACCGGCAACGATGCGGCCGACATGGCCAGCATCCGCGAGTACTACCGCCCGTGGATCGGCAAGACCCGCGGCACGGTCTGAGCGGCCACAGCGCGGCAGCGCAGGCGCCACGTCCGGCACATGCCGCCGCAGCGCCGTGGGAGTAGGCTGCACGGCTGGCGGTCAGTCCTGATCGCCCCCCGAGGAGTCTTTTGCATGTCGCGTACCGTCATCCTGGCCGCCGCCATCAGCCTGGCGCTGGCTGCCTGTTCCGGCAAGGAGTCCACCCCCGTGTCCGAAGCCCAGAACGCGCCGGCCCAGCAGCCGGCCGATGCCTCCACCAACCCGCTGCTGAGCGCGAGCACGCTGCCGTTCCAGGCGCCGCCGTTCGACAGGATCCAGGACAGCGATTACCTGCCGGCCTTCGAAGAAGGCATGCGCCAGCACCTGGCCGAAGTGCGCGCCATCGCCGATTCCAGCGAGCCGGCCACCTTCGACAACACCATCGTGCCGATGGAGCGTGGCGGTGAAACGCTGACCCGCGTCTCGCGCATCTTCTTCGGCCTGGTGCAGGCCGATACCAACGATGCGCGGCAGAAGATCCAGGAAGAAGTGGCGCCGAAACTGGCCGCCCACCAGGACGAGATCAACCTGGACCCGAAGCTGTTCGCCCGGGTGAAGTCGCTGTACGACCAGCGCGCTTCGCTCGGCCTGGATCCGGTGCAGACCCGCCTGGTGGAGCATTACTACGACGGCCTGGTGCGCGCTGGCGCGCAGCTCAACGACGCCGACAAGGCCAGCCTGCGCAAGCTCAACGTGGAAGAAACCACGCTGTCCACGCAGTTCCACACCCGCCTGGTCGCCGCTACCGCCGCCGCCGCCGTGGTGGTGGATGACAAGGCCAAGCTGGCTGGCCTGGGCGAAGATGCCATCGCTACCGCCGCTGCCGATGCCACCGCGCGCAAGCTGGAAGGCAAGTTCCTGCTGCCCCTGCAGAACACCACCCAGCAGCCGGTGCTCGGTTCGCTGAGCAACCGCGAACAGCGCGCCGCCGTGCTGGAAGCATCCGAAACCCGTGCCCAGCGCGGCGATGCCAACGACACCCAACAGACCGTGCAGCGCCTGGCCCAGCTGCGTGCGCAGAAGGCCAAGCTGCTCGGCTTCGCCACCTACGCCGATTACAACCTCGGCGACCAGATGGCCAAGACCCCGGCTGCCGCGCTGAAGCTGCTGACCGACACCGTGCCGGCCGCCACCGCCAAGGCACGTGCGGAAGCAGCGGACATCCAGAAGGTCATCGATGCGCAGCATCCTGATGCAAAGTCGGGCGGCTTCAAGCTGGCCGCTTCGGACTGGGACTTCTACGCCGAGCAGGTGCGCAAGGCCAAGTACGATCTGGACGAATCGCAGATCAAGCCGTATTTCGAACTGGACAACGTGCTGCAGAACGGCGTCTTCTACGCCGCCACCCAGCTGTACGGCATCACCTTCAAGCCGCGTACCGACATCCCGACCTACCACGCCGACATGAAGGTCTACGAGGTGTTCGACAAGGACGGTACCTCGCTGGCGCTGTTCTACACCGACTACTTCAAGCGTGACAGCAAGTCCGGTGGCGCCTGGATGGATGTGTTCGTCGAACAGGACGGCCTGACCGGTGCCAAGCCGGTGGTCTACAACGTGTGCAACTTCACCAAGCCGGCCGCGGGCCAGCCGGCGCTGCTGAGCTTCGACGACGTCACCACGCTGTTCCATGAGTTCGGCCACGCGCTGCACGGCATGTTCTCCAACGTGAAGTACCCCTCGATCGCCGGCACCGCCACCTCGCGCGATTTCGTCGAGTTCCCCTCGCAGTTCAACGAACACTGGGCGCTGGACCCGAAGGTGTTCGCCAACTACGCCAAGAACTACAAGACCGGCGAGCCGATGCCGCAGGAACTGGTCGACAAGATCCTCAAGGCACGCAGCTTCAACCAGGGCTACGCCACCACCGAATACCTGTCGGCGGCGCTGCTCGACCTGGCCTGGCACACCCAGAAGGCCGATGCACCGCTGCAGGACGTGGGCACCTTCGAAGCGGCGGCGCTGAAGAAGTTCAACGTGGACCTGGCCCAGGTGCCGCCGCGTTACCGCACCAGCTACTTCGACCACATCTGGGGCGGCGGTTATTCGGCCGGCTACTACGCCTACTTCTGGGCTGAAGTGCTGGACCACGATGCCTTCCAGTGGTTCAAGGAGAACGGTGGCCTGACCGCCGCCAACGGCCAGCAGTTCCGCGACAAGGTGCTGTCACGCGGCAACAGCGTGGAGCTGAGCCAGCTCTATCGCGATTTCCGCGGCAAGGACCCGTCGGTGGAGCCGCTGCTCGAGTTCCGCGGCCTGAAGTGAGTTGAACGAACGGCGGGGGAAACCCCGCCGTTTTCCTGTTCCGGTAGCGCCGAGCCGTGCTCGGCGGCTTTCCGTCCCGGCACCGCGGTGCCTGACGCAGGCCGCGCTTCGCGCTCGCCGAGCATGGCTCGGCGCTACCGGTTTGCGTGCCGGCACTTCGATTCGGCGTACCGGCTCTGGTAGCGCCGAGCCGTGCTCGGCGGCTTTCCGTTCCGGTACCGCGATGCCTGGCGCAGGCCGCGCTCGGCGCTACCGGTTTCCGTGCTGGCTCACGTTCCTACGTGCACGCGCTCCGCGCGCTCGGCCAGGCCCAGGTGATCCAGCGCGATGTCCAGCGCAAGCACGTAGCTCTGCGCCCCGTACCCGGCTGCGATTCCCAGCCGCTGGCCGATGCCGTCCGGCAGCCACGGCTCCGCCACTGCACCGTCGTCGTGCACTTCCACATATGCGTTATGCAGGTGTGGCAGCAGGCGCTGCAGCCGCATGCTGTGTGCGCACGCACCCGGATCCAGCAGCGTCACCTCGCCGCGTGCATGGTCGGCCACGCGCAGCGCATCCAGCAGTTCCTGTTCGGATCCGCAGGCACGGATCGCCACGCTGGTACCGGCATCCACCGCACGGTGCACCAGCGTTTTAAGCACCAGTGCGGGCAGCGGCTCGGCGGTGCGGATCACGGTGCCGGATGCTTCCGGGCCCCGGATGATGAAGATCGACATGGCTCAACGCCACCAGGCAAGCGCCAGAGGCGCGGTGAGCACACGATGCGCGCACCGCCCGTAAAGCCTCCATGGCGTGCGCCGCGACCGCACGTAAAATCTCCGTAGTGCCACCTTTTTGCCGCCGCAAGGAACCGAACCGGCCTTCCCACGGTCTTACCCCCACACCACCCGGAGCTTCGCCATGGATGCCACCGCCCGCCCTCCCGTCAGCCAACGCGCGCTGCACTGGCTGAAAAAAGAAGCACTGCCGCTGCTGGTGATGCTCGGCCTGCTGGCCGCCGCGCGCGACACCTTGGCCAACCACTACGTGGTACCCAGCGGGTCGATGCAACCCACCCTGGAACCGGGTGACCGCGTGGTAGTGGACATGCGCGCGTATGGCCTGCGCCTGCCGTTCACCCAGCACGCGCTGATGGACGTGGGCGCGCCGCAGCGTGGCGAAGTGGCGGTGTTCGATTCCCCCGCCGACGGCACCCGGCTGATCAAGCGCGTGGTGGCCGTGGCCGGCGACCGCGTGGACGTGCGCAACGGCCACCTCAGCATCAATGGCCAGCCGCTGCAGCAGGCCGGTAACCCCGCCGCCGAACAGTTCGGCAGCCGCATCGCGCAGCTCGGCCTGGACATGGGCGGCGGCCCGGACGTGGACGGCATGGTGGTGCCGGACGGCAAGCTGCTGGTGATGGGCGACCATCGCGGCAACAGCTTCGACGGCCGCTTCTTCGGCTTCGTCGACGCCGACAAGGTCTACGGCAAAGCCGTGGCCGTGTACTACCGCCGCGGCGAAGGCTTGGAGTGGCTGCACCTGTAAGCACTCGGTCTGGTGGATGACGACGCGTTTGTGGATGACAACGCATTCGGTGGGTGACGACCGTTGGTCGTCACGCTCCCACTCCGAACTATCAAGACGTCAAACATATCAATCCGTACCCATCAGGTTATGGATCGACTCGATGGAGGGGGCTAGCCTGACCGCATCCCCGCACCCCGGCCGCCCCCCACGGCCCTCCCGATCCCATGAACGGCGATACCGCGGCCGCCCTTGAGCGCCGCATCCTCCCAAGCCCCCCGGCCGCCACCCCGGCCGCCGCCACCCACATCGAACAAGGCACGGCCGCGTTCCGGCGCACCGCGGTGGCGCTGTTCCTGGCCGGCTTCTCCACCTTCGGCCTGCTGTACACCGTGCAGCCGCTGCTGCCCGAGTTCAGCCGCCACTTCGGTGTGTCCGCCGCCAACAGTGCCCTGGCGCTGTCGCTCAGCACCGGCCTGCTGGCGGTGATGATGCTGATCGCCGGGCTGGTGTCCGACCGCGTCGGCCGCCGCAACGTGATGATCACCGCGCTGCTGGCGTCCACCGTGCTGTCCGCCGCCAGCGCATTGGTGACCGACTGGACCACGATGCTGGTGCTGCGCGCGCTGCTGGGCGTGGCACTGAGCGGCGTGCCGGCCGTGGCGATGACCTATCTGGTCGAAGAAATGGACAGCCGCGCGATGGGCCTGGCGATGGGCCTGTACATCGGCGGCAACGCGGTGGGCGGCATGAGCGGACGCTTGATCGCCGGCATCATCGCCGACCACTGGGGCTGGCGCTGGGGCATCGGCGTGGTATCGCTGATCGCCGTCGCCAGCACCCTGCTGCTGTGGATGCAGCTGCCGCCCTCGCGGCACTTCCAGAGCCGTCGCGGTGGGCTGCGCCAACTGCCCTCGCGCTGGCGCCAGCTGTTCGCCGACCCCGGCCTGCCGTGGCTGTTCGCCACCGCGTTCCTGCTGATGGGCGTGTTCGTCACCACCTACAACTACCTGGGCTACCACCTGCTGGCGCCGCCCTATCGGCTCAGCCAGACGGTGGTCGGATTGATCTTCAGCGTGTACCTGGTGGGCACGTTCAGTTCGGCGTGGATGGGCCAGCAGGCGAGCCGCCATGGTCGCGGCCGCGTGCTGTCGATCAGCTACGCCCTGATCATCGCCGGCATCGTGCTGCTGGTGCTGCCGTGGCTGTGGACGATGGCGATCGGCATCGCGCTGGTCACCTTCGGCTTCTTCGGTGGTCATTCGGTGGCGAGCAGCTGGGTCGGCAGCCGTGCCGGCGCGATCCGCGCTGAGGCATCCGCGCTGTACCTGTTCTCGTATTACTTGGGTTCCAGCGTGCTGGGCGCGGTGGGCGGACTGGCCTACACCGCGTGGGACTGGACCGGCGTCTGCGCGTTCACCGGGGTGCTTACTGTGATCGGTGCCGGTATCGCCTGGCGCCTGTGGCGCCGCCCGCTTTGAACGGTAGTGACGGCCGCTGACCGTCAATCGCGCCAGCGGCCGTCACGACCGACCAAACTCCGCCTGCAGCAGCGCAGTGAAGTTGCGGATCAACGGCGTCACCCCTTCCCGTCGCCATACCAGCTGCACTTCCGAATGCGCGCCCTGGTCCCCCAGCGCCACGAAACACGCACCCTCGATCTGGATGTGGTCGCAGGACGAGGGCAGGATCGCCGCGCCCAATCCCGCCGCCGCCAGGCTGATCAGCGTGGACGCCTCACCGGCCTCCTGCACGATGCGCGGCGTGAACCCTGCCGCCGCGCACAGCGCGATCATCTGGTCGTGGATGCCGGCGCCCACGCTGCGGTGGAAGCCCACGAACGGTTCGTGGGCGAACTGCTGCAACGGCAGCACCGTGCTGGCCGGATCACGCCCGCGCAGGGCAGGGTGGTCGCGATGCAGCACCAGCGCCAGCGGATCGGTAAACAGGCTGTGCGCCACCAGTTCCGGCGGCAGCACGCGCTTGCGGATGATGCCCACGTCCAGCCGGTTTTCCAGCAGCGCATCGATCTGCTGCAGGGTGTTCATCTCGCGCAGCTGCAAGCGCACCTGCGGGAAACGCTCGCGGTAACCAAAGATGGCGCGCGGAATCTGCGGCACCAGCGGCGTGGCGCGGGTCAGGCCGATGTGCAGTTCACCCTGCTCGCCGCGCTGCACCCGCTGCACCTCGTCCACCGCCACGTCCACCTGCGCCAGGATCGCGCGGGCCTTCGCCTGCAGCAGCGCACCGGCTTCGGTCAGCTGCACCCGCCGATGGCTGCGCACGAACAGCTGCGCGCCAAGCAGGTGTTCCAGCTGGCGGATCTGCTGGCTCAGCGGAGGCTGTGACATGCCGAGCCGCTCGGCGGCCTGGCCGAAGTGCAGCGTGTCGGCCACGGCGAGGAAGTAGCGGAGATGGCGGAGTTCGATCGACATGGGGGGATTGTAGAGAGAGACGAGAACAGCCAGGACGACGCGCGTAATGACATGACGGCCGGCGGCCGTCACTACCGGTCAGCGTTCGGAGTGGCCGCTCTGGTCGTACTCGCGGGGCGAGAACAGTTCGGGTTGGATCATTTCGACGAAGGCGCGGGCCTGCGGGGACAGGGCTTTGCCGCGGCGTACGATCACCCCGTAGCTGCGCTCCGGGAACCATTCGCGCATGGACCGCGCGACCAGCTTGCCGGGGTCGGCATCATTGAGGCACAGCGCCGGCACGATGGAGATGCCCATGCCCATCGCCACGTACTGCTTGATCACTTCCCAGCCGCCCACTTCCAGCGCCACGGTGTAGGGCAGGCGGTGGCGCTGGAATACCTGGTCCACCAGCCGGTAGGTGATCTGACGCTTCGGCGGCAGCACCAGCGGGTGCCTGGAGATCGCCTCCAGGCTCAGCGTGCCGCGCGCCAGCGGGTGGTCGTGCGGGGTGATCAACATCTGCTCGAAGCGGTAGGCCGGGGCGTAGCTCAGGTCGGCCGGCACGTCGGTCATCGATCCCACCGCCAGGTCGGCGGCGTCATCGCGCAGCAGGTCGGTGCCGTCGGCGCTGATGGCGTTGTGCAGGGTCAGCCGCACGTCCGGGTGCAGCTGGCGGAAGCGCTCGATGATGCGCGGCAGCAGGTACAGGATGGTGGAACTGTTGGCCGCGATGTTCAGCTCGCCGGCGTCCATGCCGCTCACCTTGTCGCGGAAGCGTGCCTCCAGGCCGTCCAGGTCCTCCACCAGCGGCTGCGCCATTTCGAACAGCAGCTGGCCCTCGCGGCTGGGGACCAGACGCCGCCCGCTGCGTTCGAACAGCACCACCCCCAGCTCCCGCTCCAGGGCCTGCAACTGCTGGCTGATGGCCGGCTGGCTGACAAAAAGTGCTTCCGCCGCACGTGAAACCGAGCCCAATCGCACCGTCTGGCAGAACGCCCGCAACGGCTTCAGCCGATCGGATTTGTAGGAAAAGCGGGGACTTGGCGGCGGGCGTGTGGGCATGGTGTAACGAGTATAAGCACAACTTATCCAATGCATTGCAATAACTGCTTTGTCAATACATTGGCGGCGAAGCACGGTAGGGGCGTCCCTCGCTGCAGGAGTGTCCCGATGTCCGCCGTTGCTTCCGCCATCCCGTCGCCGTCCGCCAAGCCCACCCCGGGGATCACCCTGACCACCCAGGTGGCCGGCCAGTCCGCGCTGCTGCCGGCCCCGCTGCTGGCCCTGCTGGTGTCGCTGCACCGCGCAGTGGAACCCGGCCGCCAGGCCCGCTTGGCGGCCCGCGTGCAGCGCCAGGCGTTCTTCGACCAGGGCGGGCTGCCGGACTTCCGCGCCGATACCGCGCCGATCCGCGCCGAGGACTGGAAAGTGGCGCCGCTGCCGGCCGCGTTGCTGGACCGCCGCGTGGAGATCACCGGCCCGACCGACCCGAAGATGGTCATCAACGCGTTGAACTCCGGGGCCAAGGTGTTCATGGCCGACTTCGAAGACGCCACCGCGCCGACCTGGCGCAACCTGCTGGCCGGCCAGCAGTCGCTGATCGGTGCGGTACGTGGCGACCTGCAGTTCACCGCCCCGGCCAGCGGCAGCAAGCCGGCCAAGCACTACACGCTGCGTCCGTACGAAGAACGCGCGGTGCTGATCGTGCGCCCGCGCGGCTGGCACCTTGACGAAAAGCACGTGCTGGTCGATGGCCAGCGCCTGGCCGGCGGCTTGTTCGATGCGGCGGTGTTCGCCTACCACAATGCCCGCACGCTGATGGCCAACGACCGTGGCCCGTACTTCTACCTGCCCAAGCTGCAGAGCATGGAAGAGGCGGCGCTGTGGGAAACCGCGCTGTCGCACATCGAAGGCATGCTCGGCCTGCCGCACGGCCAGATCAAGGTCACCGTGCTGATCGAAACGCTGCCGGCGGTGTTCGAGATGGACGAGATCCTGCACGCGCTGCGCGATCGCATCGTCGGGCTGAACTGCGGGCGCTGGGATTACATTTTCTCGTACCTGAAGACCTTCCGCCGGCATGCCGACAAGGTGCTGCCCGAGCGCGGCCAGGTGACCATGACCCAGCCGTTCCTGAAGGCCTATTCGGAACTGCTGATCCAGACCTGCCACCGCCGTGGCGCACATGCGATGGGGGGCATGGCGGCGCAGATCCCGATCGGCAACGATGCGGCCGCCAACGAACAGGCGATGGCGCGGGTGCGTGCGGACAAGCTGCGCGAAGTGACCGCTGGCCATGACGGCACCTGGGTCGCGCACCCGGCACTGATCCCGGTGGCGATGGCGATCTTCGACGAGCACATGCCCGGTGCGAACCAGCAGCACGTGCTGCGCCAGGACGTGCGCGTGGACCGCGACCAGCTGATCGCACGGCCGCCGGGCAGCATCAGCCGCGCCGGCTTCGAAGGCAACGTGGAAGTCTGCGTGCGCTACCTGGCGGCATGGCTGGACGGCAACGGCTGCGTGCCGATCCACAACCTGATGGAAGACGCGGCCACCGCCGAGATCAGCCGCAGCCAGCTGTGGCAGTGGCTGCATACCCCCGGCCAGCAGCTGGACGACGGCACCGCCATCGATGCCGCGCTGCTGGACAACACCCTGGCCCAGCTGCCGGCCCGCCTGGGCGACCGCGCCGCACTGCCCGGTGGCGGCCGCGTGGACGAAGCGATCGCCCTGCTGGCCGAGCTGAGCCGCGCCGACGAACTCAACGATTTCCTGACCCTGCCGGCCTACGCACGCATCGACTGACGCCTGCGCCGGCCCGCTTTTCCTTCCTGCTGTAGCAATGACGAACTGGAGATAGACATGAGCACGCTGCCCACTGCCGAACAGATCCAGCACGACTGGGACACCAACCCCCGCTGGCAGGGGATTGAACGCAACTACACCGCCGCCGACGTGGTGCGCCTGCGCGGCACCGTCCACGTGGAGCACTCGCTGGCCCGGCTGGGCGCGGAAAAGCTGTGGACCTACCTGCAGGAAAAGGACTTCGTGAATGCGCTGGGCGCATTGACCGGCAACCAGGCCATGCAGCAGGTGAAGGCCGGCTTGAACGCCATCTACCTGTCCGGCTGGCAGGTCGCCGCCGATGCCAACCTGGCCGGCCAGATGTACCCGGACCAGTCGCTGTACCCGGCCGATTCGGTGCCCGCGGTGGTCAAGCGCATCAACAACACCCTGCTGCGCGCCGACCAGCTGCACCATGCCGAAGGCAAGGACGAGATCGACTTCCTGCAGCCGATCGTGGCCGATGCCGAAGCCGGCTTCGGCGGCGTGCTGAACGCCTTCGAGCTGATGAAGGCGATGATCGAAGCCGGTGCGGCCGGGGTGCACTTCGAAGACCAGCTGGCCTCGGTGAAGAAGTGCGGCCACATGGGCGGCAAGGTGCTGGTGCCCACCCGTGAAGCCATCGAGAAGTTGAACGCGGCCCGGCTGGCGGCCGACGTGCTGGGCGTGCCGACCCTGCTGGTGGCGCGTACCGATGCCGAAGCGGCCGACCTGCTGACCAGCGACATCGATGCCAACGACCAGCCGTTCGCCACCGGCGAGCGCACCACCGAAGGCTTCTACAAGACCCGCAACGGCCTGGACCAGGCGATCAGCCGCGGCTTGGCCTACGCCCCCTATGCCGACCTGGTGTGGTGCGAAACCGGCAAGCCGGACCTGGAGTTCGCCCGCAAGTTCGCCGAGGCCATCCACGCGAGGTTCCCGGGCAAGCTGCTGGCCTACAACTGCTCGCCCAGCTTCAACTGGAAGAAGAACCTGGACGACGCCACCATCGCGAAGTTCCAGACCGAAATCGCCAAGTACGGCTACAAGTTCCAGTTCATCACCCTGGCCGGCTTCCACGCGTTGAACTACTCGATGTTCAACCTGGCCCACGGCTATGCGCGCCGCCAGATGAGCGCCTTCGTGGAGCTGCAGGAAGCCGAGTTCGCCGCCGCCGACCGCGGCTTCACGGCGGTCAAGCACCAGCGCGAGGTGGGCACCGGCTACTTCGATGCGGTGACCCAGGCGATCCAGCAGGGTCAGTCGTCCACCAGCGCCCTGAGCGGGTCCACCGAGGAAGAGCAGTTCAGCACCGGCCGCGCGGCCTGATGTGGAAGGGGGACGGGCGCCGACCCTGCCCCGGCGGGTGACGACCCTCGCTTTTGGTGGGTGGCGACCGTTGGTCGTCACGCCCTCGCCCGGAGCGGCCGCCCCCTGGCCGCCCGCCGCTGCGGACCGCGTTTCAACCTCCTGATATTCCAAGGACGGATGCAGGAAAATGAGACGCAGCGCACAGTTGAAAGCGGTGATATGCTCCGCACCTCAGGATGGGAAGTCTGATCGGCGGGGCAGGGGAATGACTGGCAGGGGTGCGGTCGTAGACGTGGTGGAGCGATCAGGCATTGCCAGCACGGCGATGGCTGAGATCGTGCACGCCGTGCTCAGCCCCGAAGAGTTCGACCTGTTTGCCCGTTTCGCCCAGCGGCGCACGTTGGCAGCAGGCGATTGCCTGTTCCGTCGCGGCCACCGCGGCAGCAGCATGTTCGTCATCGCCGAAGGCGAGATCGAACTGGACTTCGGCGAGGACCTCGTGCTCAAGCGCTTGGCCGCCAGCGAGTTCTTCGGTGAACTCGGCCTGTTGATCGGCGACCACCTGCGCAGCGCGGATGCGCGCGCGACCCGCGATACCGAGGTGCTGGAACTGGGCCATGTCGACTTCCATCGGCTGGTGGAAACCGAGCCCGGCCTGATCGCTTATTTCCTGCGCCGTACCATCATGCGCGTGGTCGGCAACGAGCAGGCGCTGATCAGCCAGCTGCGCCGTCGCAACCACGACCTGGAAACCGCGCTGGACAACCTGTACGTCACCACCCACCAGCTCAGTCATACGCGCGAACTGGTGCGGACCGACGAGCTGACCGGGCTGCACAACCGGCGTGGACTGGCGCTGTACCTGCAGGAATGCCGGGCGCATGAAACCGGCCCGGCGCAGGGCCTGCTGCTGATCGACTGCGACCGCTTCAAGCAGATCAACGACGAGTACGGCCACCAGGCCGGCGACCGCGTGCTGCAGAGCGTGGCCAATATCCTGCGTTCGATGGCCGGCGCCGACGACCTGGCCTGCCGGCTGGGTGGCGATGAATTCTGCCTGCTGCTGCGCCGTGCCAACGCGGAGATCGTGCAGCATGCCGCCGAGTTCGTGCTGACGGCCGTGCATGGCCTGATCGAACGCAGCCACGGTACCCCGCACGTGTGTTTCCTGAGCATCGGCGCCAGCCTGGTGCACCCCACCGCCGACTGGAGCGAGTGGTACGCCAACGCGGACCGTGCGCTGTACCAGGCCAAGCGGGATGGCGGCGACCGGCTTTGCTGGCCGCATGACGTCATCGAAACCGGCTGAGCGGAGACTCCCATGACCGGTGACACGGAAGCGACCCCCCACGTCCCGCAACTTCGCGCGTTGCTGTTCACCGATCTGTGCGACTCCACCATGCTGGTGGAGCGCATCGGTGATGCCGGCGCCGCCGAACTGTTCCAGCAGCACGACCGGTTGGTGCTGGCGATGCAGCAGCGCTGGCGCGGCCAGCAGATCGACCGCTCCGATGGCCTGTTCCTGTTGTTCGAGCGGCCGGTGGATGCCCTGGGTTTCGCGCTGGATTACCAGCAGGCGCTGCGCCAGCTCGGCAAGGCCAACAACGTGCCGCTGCTGGCGCGTGCCGGCCTCCACGTGGGTGAGGTGATCCTGTGGAACAACAGCGCCGAGGCGATCGCGCTGGGATCCAAGCCGGTAGAAGTGGAAGGGCTGGCCAAGCCGATGGCCGCGCGCCTGATGCAGCTGGCGCGGCCGGGACAGGTACTGGTGTCGGCCACCGCCGAAGCGATGGTGAGCCGGGTTGCCGACAGCCTCGGGGACGTCGGCAGGGGGCTGAAGTGGAAGGCGTTCGGACGCTGGCGCTTCAAGGGCGTGGCGCAGCCGATGGACGTGTACGGGGTGGTATCCGAAGACGTCCCGGCGGTGGGTCGCCCACGTCCCACGCCCAAGGCGATCCGCGATATCCCGGCCTGGCGCCGGCCGATGGCGATGGCGGCCCAGGCCACGTTTGCGACGATGCTGGTGGTGGGCATGTGGCTGCTGCTGCGGCCGCAGCCGGCGATCGCCTTCGCCGAGCGCGACTGGGTGGTGCTGGCCGACGTGCGCAACATGACCGGCAACAGCCTGCTGGATGACTCGATGGACCTGGCCCTGCGGGTGAGCCTCGAGCAATCCCGCTACGTCAACGTGCTCAGCGACCTGAAAGTGCGTGACACCGAAGCACGGATGCGCCGCAATCCCGATGCCCCGCTGGACCGGAAGGCGGCACTGGAGGTGGCGATCCGCGAGGGCGCGCGCGCCGTGCTGATTCCTTCCATCGCCGAGGTCAACGGACGCCTGCGCGTGGCCGTGGAGGTGGTGCAGCCGCACGACGGGGTCACCGTCTTCACCGAGTACGCGGACGGACGTGGCCTGGATTCCGCGCTGCGCTCCACCGATACCGTCGTCGCCTCGCTGCGCACGCGCCTGGGTGAGGCGCTTTCCGATGTGCGCAGCAATGCCCTGCCGCTGCCGCAGGTCATCACGCCGAACCTGGATGCACTTCGCGCCTACGCAGAGGGAAGCAATGCACTCGCAGACCGGCGTTACGGCGAGGCACTGCAGTTCTTCGAACAGGCGCTCAAGCTCGACCCGGACTTCGCCTTCGCGCACGTCGGCAGGATGCGGATCCACATGGCGCGGGGCGAGGTGAACCAGGCCATGGCCGCGTACCGCAACGCCGTGGCGCTGCGTGAACGCTTGCCGCCGCGCGACGTGTTGTACCTGGAAGCGTGGGGAAAGCAGCTCGATGGTGCGCCGGCCGGCGAAGTCGCTGCGAAATGGAAGATGCTGACCGACCTGTACCCGGATTACTACGCCGGCTACATGAATCGAGCGCGCGCCCTCTACTCCCTGGGCGACTACGCCAATGCACTGAACGCCGCCCGCCGCCTGCTGGCCACGCAGAATCCGATGCGCTCGGCCGCCCACGATTTCGTGGGCCGGATCGAGCTGGCGATCGGCCGGCATGAAACCGCGCGGCGCCATTTCCGCACGGCCAATACCCTTTCGGGGCGCACGTCCAGCACGCGCCTGGGCATCGTGTACGCGGTGGAGGGTGACATGCCCGCCGCGCTGGCCAACATGAGGGATGTGCCGGCATCGAACATGGGCCAACAGCTGGAGCGCGCCGCCGTGCTGGTGGATGCGAACGACCGGTCAAGTGCGATAGCGGGCCTGGAAACCCTGCGCGACGGCTGCGGCGAGGAGGTGATGTGCACCCTGGTCGACGTGGTGGTGAAGAACCTGCAGGGCATGGAGGGGGTCGAGCACCGTGGGTATCGGCAGGAGATCCTGCAGCTGCTGCACGAGCTGGATGGCGAGGAGGCCGTGCCGGACCAGCAGGAAGTGGCTTTCATCATGGCAGCGACCGCCTACCTGGCGCAGCGCAGCGATCATCCGCTTGGCAACCTGCTGCCGCTCATCAAGGGCCAGATCGCGGCACGCGGCGGCGACCGGTCAGCGCAGATGCTGTTGGTCGTCGAAGCGACGCAGGCGCGCCTCGAAGGGCGGCCGGAACGCGCGCTGGAACTGCTCAAGCCGATGGTCGACGGGCGCGAGCTCTACCAGGTGCACGCGGCACTGCGCGACGCCCACCTGGCGAAGGACGATGCCGCCAGCGCGCGGGTCGAGCAGAAGTGGCTGGTCCGCCATCGCGGGCTTGCCTACGCCGAAGACAACGGCAACTACATCCTGCAGGCGTTGAACGTGCATGACAGTCGCGATCCACGCGGGCAGCCGGCCCGTGGGCCGGGCGCCCTGGCGGTGGCGGCTCAGCCTTCCAGCGCGTCCTGGACCTTGCCGGCTTCGAAGCAGTAGGGCACATCGAACGAGCCGCGCAGGGCGACGTGTGCCTGCAGCTGCTGCGACACCGAAGCGAACTCTTCCTTGCTGGCCAGCGCCTGCACCGGGTCGCACACCGGGCCGGTGAGGTCGGCGACAACACCGAGGCCAGCGAGTGCATCGGTCGGGGCTGCGGCGAACGCAGAGCGGAATGCATCATCGTTCTGCAGCAGGTCCAGCAGCGTGGCCGCCTGTGCTGGCGACAGCGGGGTACGTGCGGGGGGAGTTGCCATGGTCATCGATCCTGTTCTGGTGGGCTCAAGTAGGCTATAGCGGCACATCCGCGCACAGGTTTAGCAGACACCTGCTGCATCGCCATGTCGCGTTGCGGCCTAGAATCGCGCATGCCTCCTGCTGGACATCCTTCATGCACTTCCGCCGTTGTTCTCTCCTCATGGTGCGGGTCAAGGAAGACCGTGGACTGGATCTGCACGCCGTGCTGCAAGGGCGCGCCGAACTGCAGACCTTCCTGGCCTGGCAGGCGTTGGCCGGCCACCTGGATGAGCCTGTCGTGCTGAGCGAAGAAGAGCTCAGCGCCTTGGGCAGGATTCCACAGGACGCGTGGAGCGAAGCCGATGCGTACGAAGGCTGCAGCCGGATCCTGCGCGGATTGATCACCAAAGGCCTGGTGATCAGCGATGAACAAGGCGCCGCCGGATTCCGCGATGCCGACGAGCGCGTACGGGCATTGAACGGGTGGCCGCTGACGGCGCTGGCGCATCGCGCGGGCCGCTGGAGGGGCGTGGACAGCGCCCAGGAAATGCGCAGCAACAACCTGGTCACCGCGGTCGAACTGCATGGCCGTTACGGCCCGCCCCCGGCGGCGGTCAGCCACCACGAAGGCACGCCCATCCCGTTGCCGGTCGCCGCGGACGAGGACTTCGATGAACTGATGTCGCGCAGGGTCACCTGCCGCAATTTCGATCCGGACCGCCCCCTGCCGCTGCAGACCGCAGCGAGGATCCTGAAGCGCACGATCATGGCGCACGCGGTGATACAGCCGGCCCCGGACATGCAGATCCTGAAGAAGAACATTCCCTCCGGCGGCGGCCTGCATCCGCTGGAAACCTATGCGGTGGTACGCAACGTGGAGGGCCTGGGGAACGGCGTCCATCACTACGACCCGATCCACCACTCACTGCGCCGCCTGGCCGCCCAGCCGGACGACCTTGATGGCCGCGTCCGGCTGATGCTTGCCGGGCAGGAATGGTTTGTCGATGCCGCGCTGCACCTGATCCAGGTCGCGCGTTTCCCACGCAATTTCTGGAAGTACCGCAGCCACCCCAAAGCGTACCGGGCGATCCTGCTGGATGCCGGCCACCTGTCGCAGCAGCTGGCGATCAGTGCGACCCTCGAGGGGGTTGCGTCCTACGTGACGGCCGCGATCAACGAATTCGACATCGAGGACACGCTGCAACTGGACGGGATAATGGAAAGCCCGGTGATGATGTGCGGCATCGGCTGGCGCGCGCAGCGCCTGACCACCACCGAATTCGATCCCGCACAACGCATCTGGACAGACGGCAAGCAGCACCGGTAACGGTAGCGCCGAGCCACGCTCGGCGGCTCTTCGTTCCGTGCCCTGACACCATCCACCGAGCATGGCTCGGCGCTACCAGAGCACCCCATGGACCCGTCGAAGGTGGGGCGGGGTGGGTTGGCGGGGGCGTTGAGCGCCATGGATGGCGCGAAACGAGGCCCGCAGGAGCGGCTCTTGCCGTCCCCCGCCAAGCCACCCCGCCCCGCCAACACGCAGCCCTGCAGCTTTTGACGTTGACGTTGCTCCAGACAGCAGAACGGCGCCCGCAGGCGCCGTCCGACCAACCTGATTCAAGCGAAATCAGAACTTCGCGTCGAACTCGGCGGCGTAGCCGGTGTTGACCAGGACCTTCTGCAGTGACTCGGCCACCTTCAGGTTGCCCGCCACCACCTGGTGGTTTTCCGGGCCGCGGTTGTCCATCCGGCCCAGCGTGGCACCCTTGTAATCGCAGACCTTGCCGCCGGCTTCGCGCACCAGCAGGATGCCCGCGGCGATGTCCCAGGACTTCACCCCGGCCTCGAAGTAGGCGTCGGCGCGGCCACAGGCCACGTAGGCCAGGTCCAGCGCGGCCGAGCCGGTGCGACGCACGTCTTCGGCCTGCACCAGCAGCGTATCCACCGCCTTCAGCTGGGCGCTGGCGCGGGCGCGCTCGCGCGGGGCGAAACCGGTGTGGATCATCGTGCCTTCCAGGTCCTTGCGGTCCGACACGCGGATGCGGCGATCGTTGAATACCGCACCGGCACCGCGGCTGGCGGTGAACAGTTCATTGCGCAGCGGATCGAAGATCACCGCATCGGTCGGCTCTCCGTTCTCCACCAGCGCGATGGATACGCAGTAGTGCGGGAAACCGCGCAGGTAGTTGCTGGTGCCGTCCAGCGGGTCGATCACCCACATGTAGCGGTTGGCACCCTGGGTGCCACCTTCTTCGCCGATCACCCCGTATTCCGGGTAGGCGCGCTTGAGTTCCTTGACGATGACCTTTTCCGCATCCGCATCGACCTCGCTCGCATAGTCCATGCGGCCCTTCTGCACCACGTTGAGCGCCTCGAGCTTGTTGATGTTGCGCAACAACACGTTGCCGGCGAGGCGGGCGGCCTTGACCATGACGGTGACGGCGGGTTTCTGCATGGCGGTAGCTCCCGGGAGGGCAGAGGGGGGGATCGGCGGGGGAAAAGAGCAGGTCCGGCGCAGTGGCCGGCCGCACAGTTTACCATTGCAGGCCGTCCAGCTCGACTACCGCGTTCATGTCCGATCCATCCATAGCTTCCCGTATCCGTTTCGTCCTGGTCGGGACCCAGCATCCCGGCAACATGGGCGCCGCCGCGCGTGCCATGAAAACCATGGGCCTGGCCCGGCTGGTGCTGGTTGCCCCGGAAAAGCCGCTGGACGAAGACGCCTTCCGGCGTTCGGCCGGCGCCGAAGATGTGCTGGGCGACGCGCCGGTGGTGGCGACCCTGGCCGATGCCGTGGCCGACTGTACCCTCGTGCTGGGCTGCACCGCGCGTGCGCGCCGGGTGCAGCTGGAAGAACTGCTGCCCACCGTGGCGGCAGCCCGGGTCGCGGCCAAGGCGGCGGAAGGTGCCGAAGTGGCGATCGTGTTCGGTCGTGAGCGTACCGGCCTGACCAACGAAGAGCTGCAGCTGTGCCACGCTGCGGTGCATATCCCGTCCGATCCGGCGTTCAGCTCGTTGAACCTGGCCGCGGCGGTGCAGGTGCTCGCTTACGAGGTGCGCATGCGCCTGCTTGGCGATGCGGCCACGCCGGTGGCCGAGCCGGGGCTGCGTGAACAGCCGGCCAGCCATGAGCAGATGGAAAGCTTCTTCGGCCAGCTGGGCGAAACCCTGGACGAGATCGAATTCCACAAGGGCCGGGCGCCGGAATCGGCGATGCGCAAACTGCGCCGGCTGTTCCTGCGCAGCGAACCCAGCGAGCAGGAAGTGCGGCTGCTGCGCGGGATCCTCGCGGACGCCCAGCGGATGGCCAGGATTGCGCACGGCGACAAAAAATAGCCTGACGCAGTTCTCACTTTTTGGGGTAGTCTTTCCCTTACATGACGGGGGAACATCGTGAACGCTTGGCTGGGACGCATGCAGTGGGGACTGCTGGGCCTGGCGTGCCTGCTGATGGCAGGCGCGTGCATGGCGGCGTCGCCGGCGTCCAGCAGTGGGCGCCCGGACCAGCGTCACGTCCTGGTGCTCGGCCGCATCAGCGATGACCCGAAGGCCCACTACGCGCAGCTGCAGCCGTTGCTGGACTATGTCGTGGCGCACATGCATGACCTGGGAATCACCGAAGGCCGCGTGTTGATGGCCCGCGATACGCAGCAGATGGCCAGCTACCTCCGTCGCGGACGGGTTGACTGGGTCACCGAAACGGCCAGTACCGCGGTCGCGCTGGGCCAGCGCGCCGACGCGCGTCCGCTGTTGCTGACCGAACGCAGCGGCGTACGCGAATACCACAGCGTGTTCTTCGTGCGCCGCGAGAGTCCACTGCACCAGCTGTCCGACCTGCGCGGGCATACCCTGGCGCTGCAGAACGCGGCGTCAACCAGCGCCTACCTGGTGCCGGCCATGACCTTGCTGGAGAACGGCCTGGTACCGCAGATCCTGCAGGAGCCCGATGACACGCCCACCGCTGACGCGGTCGGTTACGTGTTCGCGCGCACCGAACTGAACATCGCCACCTTCGTGCAGAAGGGCATGGTCGACGCCGGCGCGGTGAGCAGCGTGGACTGGGACGACGAGCGCCGGGTGCCGCCCTCGTTCAAGCACGACCTGCGGGTGATCCATCGCACCGCGCCGTATCCGCGCGCGGTTGAGGTGGTACGCGTGGACCTGGATGGGCGGGTGCGCGATCGGCTGCAGCAGGTCCTGCTGGATGCTGCGCAGGATCCGCGGGCGAAGGATGCGCTGGCACGCTTTTTTGGTACATCCGGCTTCCATCGCGTCGACGCGCGGATGCTGCAGCGACTGGATGATTTGAATCGAGGACTGGTACGCGTGCGGATGGAAGTTGAATGAAGCGGCTTGGCTTGGGATCTGGAATGCAGGCGCGCTTCGTGCTGGCGATGGGCGGGGCGATGCTGGTGGTGGTGGCGATCCTGGCGGTGCTGCTGGGACGCCAGGCCGCGACCCAGCGGGAAGTGACGCGGCTGAGTGGCACGGTGATCCACGAACTGTTCGACCGCAGCATGCGCAGCCGTGGCGACACGATGGCCCGCGAACTGGCCGATGCGCTGTCCAATCCGCTGTACTACAACGACCTGGAGCAGGTCGGGGCACTGGTGCGCAACGTGTCGCGGCAACGTGCGGTGGGTTACGTGCTGGTGTACGACGCCAGGGGCCGCCTGTTGCATGACGGGTCGGTGGCGGTGCCGGATTACGGGCGCGCGATGACCGATCCGCTTGCCGCCCGGGCCGTGGCCGCCACGGGCGCGCTGGTGCAGGAATCGCCCAAGGTGCTGGAGAACAGCATGCCCATCATGGTTGGCAACCAGCGGCTGGGTGGCGTGCGCGTGGGCATTTCGCTGAAGGACGTGCAGGTGCTGGAGGCGCAGGCCAGCCAGACCCTGGCACAGCGGCTGGAACAGGTCGGCACCCGGCACCTGGGCTGGTTGCTGCTGATGCTGGCGCTGCTGGTGGCGATCGGCGTGGCGGTGGTGCTGTATGTGCAGCGCACCCTGGTCACGCCCATCCGCGGGCTGGCCATGGCCGCACGGCAGATCGAGGCCGGCGACTACCAGGTGCCACTGCGCGAGAACCACCGCGATGACGAAGTCGGCGAGCTGGTGCGTGCCTTCGCGCGGATGCGCGATGCCATCGCCCGGCATGATCGCGAGGTACGGCACATGGCCTACACCGATGCGCTGACCGGCCTGACCAACAGGCTCGCCTTCCGCGAGGCGCTGGACCATCGCCTGATGGCGGCCCGGGCGTCCGGCAACCAGCTGGCGCTGCTGTTCGCCGACATGGACGATTTCAAGCGGGTCAACGACACCCTGGGCCATGAAGCGGGCGATGAGGCTCTGCTGCAGTTCGTGCAGCGCATCAGCGAGGCGGTGACCGCGGCGGGGGGCGACGATGCCCTGCTGGCGCGCTTTGGCGGCGACGAATTCGTGATCCTGCTTGCCGAAGGCGATGTCGCCGCGCAGGCGCGCGAACTGGCCGACCTGCTGGTGCGCGAGCTCGGCAAGCCATTGCGCGTGCAGGGCAGGGAACTGTTCCTGGGTGCTTCGATCGGCGTCACCCTGTTCCCCGATGATGCCGCCGATGCGACCACGCTGCTGAAGAATGGTGACATCGCGATGTACCAGGCCAAGATGGCCGGCAAGAACTGTTACCGCTACTACAGCCGGGCCATGGACCATGCGGTGGAGCGCCGCGTGCACATGGAACAGGAACTGCGCGGGGCGTGGGACCGTGGCGAGCTGCGGCTTGCCTACCAGCCGATCTTCCGCACCCGCGATCGACGCATGGTCGGCGTGGAAGTGCTGCTGCGCTGGCAGCATCCGACGCTGGGAACGATCCCACCCTCGGTGTTCATCGAAGTGGCCGAGCAGAGTGGCCTGATCGAGGTGATCGGCCCCAAGGTGCTGCGCGCTGCCTGTACCGAAGCGGCCCAGTGGCCACGCAACGTGGATGGCGAAGGCCTGTTCGTATCGGTCAACGTGTCGCCGCGCCAACTGCGCGGGGGCGAGCTGCCCGACCTGGTGGCGCAGTGCCTGGATGAATCGGGACTGCCGGCTTCGCGCCTGCACCTGGAGTTGACCGAAACCGCAGTGATCGGCGATGAGATGCTGGCCGCGCAGCTGCTGGACAAGCTGCACCGCACCGGCGTGAAGGTGTGGCTGGACGACTTCGGCACCGGTTTCTCCGGCCTCAGCCACCTGCGCCAGGTGCCGGTGGACGGGGTGAAGATCGACAAGAGTTTCGTCGCCGACATGCAACGCGATCCGGACGACCTGGCACTGACCACCGCGATCATCGCCATGGCCCACGCACTGGGCATCACCGTCGTGGCTGAAGGCATCGAACAGGAAGTTCAGTTCGACCTGCTCAGCCAGCGCGGCTGTGACCTGGCCCAGGGCTACTGGCTGAGCCACCCGGTCACCGCCACCGCGGTGGTGCAGATGATCGAATCCGGCGCCTGATTTCCGGCTATACGGGGCGCTTGCTGGGGTCGCCAGGCAGTTCGCGGACCAGCTTGGGGACCAGGTAGCCGGACAGGCGCGCGGTCAGTGCGGCGACCAGGGCCTTGGCCGTTGCATCGTCCACTTCGAAGTGGGCCACGCCCTCCACGCGGTCCAGCTGGTAGAGGTAGTAGGGCATCACGCCGGCGGCGAAGCTGCGTTCGCTCAGCGCCGCCAGGGCGTCTTCGCTGTCGTTGACCCCGCGCAGCAGCACGGCCTGGTTCAGCAGCTGCGCGCCGGCCGCGCGCAGGCGCGCCAATGCGGCATCCACGCTGGCATCGAACTCATTGGCATGGTTGGCGTGGATCACGAAGGCCAGCGGCCACGGCAGGCTGCCCAGCCAGGCCACCAGTTCATCGTCCACGCGCTCGGGCAGCACCACCGGCAGGCGGCTGTGGATGCGCAGCCGGCGCAGGTGCGGGATGGCGCGCAGGGCGTCGGTCAGCTCCACCAGCTTGTGCGTAGCCAGCGACAGCGGATCACCGCCGGACAGGATGACTTCATCGATGCCGGGGTCCTCAGCGATCGCCCGCACCGCGTCCTGCCAGCCGCCCTTGGCGGCGTTTTCGGTGCCGTAGTCGAAGTGGCGGCGGAAGCAGTAACGGCAGTTGATCGCGCAGCTGCCGGTGGTCACCAGCAGCGCGCGGCCACGGTACTTCTGGATGACCCCGGTGGCCTTCTTTGCCGCGCCGTCGCCGACCGCATCCAGGCTGAAGCCGGGCACCTGGCGCATTTCGGCGTCGATCGGCAGCACCTGGCGCAGCAGCGGGTCGTGCGGATCGCCATGCCGCATGCGCGCCACGAACCCTTCCGGGACGCGCTGCGCGAACTGCTGCAGGGCGGCCTCCGAAACGCCGAGTGCGGCGGGCTCCAGGCCGAGCCGTGACAGCAGCTCGGCCGGGTCGCGTATCGCCTGGCGCCAGAGCTGCTGCCAGCGGGCGGAAACGGGGCGGTGAGCGGCGGAGAGCTGCATGGACAGGGGGCCTGCGGTTATCATGGGGACATAAATCTGCGCCCACCGTCCTGCGGTGGGCTTTCCATTCTATCCGGCTCGCCGCACCTGCGGCGGTTTCGCCATTTGAGGAGCTTGAGCATGGCCACTGCGGGCATGAACGATGTCAAGAACGGGATGAAGATCCTGGTCAACAATGAACCGGCCGTCATCTCGGAAACCGAGTTCATCAAGCCGGGCAAGGGCCAGGCCTTCACCCGCGTGCGCTACCGCTTCATCAAGTCCGGCCGTACCGTGGAAATGACCATGAAGGCCACCGATGACGTCGAAGTGGCCGACGTTGTCGATACCAACATGAACTACATGTACAGCGACGGCGAGTACTGGCACTTCATGGACCCGGAATCCTTCGAGCAGGTGCAGGCCGACAAGGCCGGCATGGGCGGCGCGGAGAAGTGGCTGAAGGGCGAAGAATCCTGCATCGTGACCCTGTGGAACGGCTCGCCGATCTTCGTGCAGCCGCCGAACTTCGTTGAACTGAAGATCACCGAGACCGATCCGGGCGTGCGCGGTGACACCTCAGGCGGCGGCGGCAAGCCGGCCACGCTGGAAACCGGCGCGGTGGTCCGCGTTCCGCTGTTCGTGAACCAGGACGAGATCATCAAGGTCGACACCCGCTCGGGCGAATACTCCGCGCGCGTCAAGTAATCCGGCACAGCCGGATCATGGTAGGGACGGCCGCTGGCCGTCCGCTCCACACGGTAGGGACGGTCGCTGGCCGTCCGCTCCCGGCGTCCCGTGGGGCGGGCCTATGGCCGTCTCCACGGCCGACCCGCCGCCCCCGCCAAGTGAGTCCGCATGACCGACACCGCACGCACCCCCGAAGCCTGTGACCTGCTGATCGAAGCCGGTTACGTGGTCCCGATCGAGCCGCATGCCGTGGTGCTGGAAGACCACGCGGTGGCGGTGCGCGATGGCGCCATCGTCGCGATCCTGCCGCGCAGCGAGGCGCGCGAGCGCTTCAATGCCGCCCAGGTGGTCAGCCGCCCCGAGGCCGCGCTGATGCCCGGGCTGGTCAATGCGCATACGCACAACCCGATGACCCTGCTGCGCGGGGTGGCCGACGACCTGCCGCTGATGACGTGGCTGCAGCAGCATATATGGCCGGTGGAGGCGGCGGTGATCGGGCCCGAATTCGTGGCCGACGGCACCACCCTGGCGATCGCCGAGATGCTGCGTGGTGGCACCACCTGCGCCAACGAAAACTACTTCTTCGGCGACGTGCAGGCAGCGGTCTACAAGAAGCACGGTTTCCGCGCGCTGGTCGGTGCGGTGATCATCGATTTCCCCACCGCCTGGGCGAAGAGCGATGACGAGTACTTCGCCAAGGCCGGCGAGCTGCACGACCAGTGGCGCAACGATCCGCTGATCGGCACCGCGTTCGCCCCGCATGCGCCGTACACGGTGAACGATGCGAACTTCGAGCGCGTGCGCATGCTGTCCGACCAGCTGGACATGCAGGTGCACCTGCACACGCACGAGACCGCGCAGGAAATCAGCGATTCGATCACCCTGCACGGGCAGCGTCCGCTGGCTCGGCTGGATCGTCTGGGCCTGGTCAACGACCGCCTGATCGCCGTGCACATGACCCAGCTGACCGAGGCGGAGATCCACCTGTGCGCCGAGCGCGGCGTCAGCGTGGTGCATTGCCCGGAATCCAACCTCAAGCTGGCGTCCGGCTTCTGCCCGGCCTGCGCGCTGCAGCGCGCCGGGGTGAACCTGGCCATCGGTACCGATGGCTGCGCCAGCAACAATGACCTGGACATGTTCAGCGAAAACCGCACCGCGGCGATCCTGGCCAAAGCCGTGGCCAATGATGCGACCGCACTGGATGCGGCCAGCACGCTGCGCGCGTCCACGCTGGGCGGCGCACGCGCGCTCGGCTTCGGCGAGCGCATCGGTTCGATCGAAGTCGGCAAGCAGGCCGACCTGATCTGCGTGGACCTGTCCGCGCTGGAGACCCAGCCGCTGCACAACGTGCTGTCGCAGCTGGTGTATGCCACCGGCCGCCAGCAGGTGAGCGATGTGTGGATCGCCGGCCAGCCCAAGCTGGTGCAGCGCGAACTGGTCGGCATGGACCTGCCGGGCATCATCGCCAACGCGCGCCAGTGGCGCGAGCGCATCCGTCACGTGCGTGCCTGATCCATCCCATCCGCGCGCCCCCCGGCGCCGCAAGGACACCCCATGAACGCCCCGAATGTTTCTTCCAATTTCGACCAGGCCGAGCTGGACAAATTCGCCGCCCTGGCCAACCGCTGGTGGGACGCAGACGGTCCGCAGAAGCCGCTGCATGCGCTCAACCCGGTGCGTCTGAAGTATGTCGCCGACCGGGCACCACTGCGCGGACTGCGCGTGCTGGACATCGGCTGCGGTGGCGGCCTGCTCAGCGAGGCGCTGGCCCAGGCCGGTGCCGAAGTAACTGCCATCGACCTGGCGCCGGAGCTGGTCAAGGTGGCGCGCCTGCACGCGCTGGAAAGCGGCGTGAGCGTGGACTACCGGGTACAGGCTGCCGAGGACCTGGCCGCCGAGCAGCCGGAAAGCTTTGATGTGGTGACCTGCATGGAGATGCTGGAACACGTGCCGGACCCCGGTGCGATCATCGAGGCCTGCAAGCGGCTGCTGAAGCCCGGCGGCCAGCTGTTCCTGTCCACCATCAACCGCACCGCCGCCGCCTTCGCCGTGGCGATCGTGGGCGCCGAGTACGTGGCCAGGCTGCTGCCCAAGGGCACCCATCACTACCAGGAATTCATCACCCCGGCCGAGCTGTCGCGCTGGCTGCGCGATGCCGACCTGCAACTGCAGGATGTCAGCGGCATGGCGTACGAGCCGTGGCGCAACCGCGCACGGCTGTCCAGCCGTACCGACATCAACTACCTCGCCCACGCGACCAGGCCGGCATGACCGCAGTGCGCTTCCCGCCCGCGGTGCTATTCGACCTGGACGGTACCCTGCTGGACAGCGCGCCGGATTTCGTGGCGACCGCGGCCGACATGCTGGCCGCTCGCGGCCGGCCGCCGATCACCCTTGAAGCGCTTCGCCCGGTGGTGTCCAAGGGCTCGCGCGCTATGCTCGCCGCCGCCTTCCCGGACCTGGCCGGCGACCAGCGCGATGCGCTGATTCCGGAGTTCCTGCAGCGCTATGAAGCGCTGATCGGCCAGCATGCAACGCTGTTCGATGGCGTGGCGGGCATGCTCGCCGCGCTGGATGCTGCCGGGGTGCGCTGGGGCATCGTCACCAACAAGCCCGAGTACTTGGCCCGGCTGATCCTGCCGCAGCATGGCTGGCAGGCACGCTGTGCGGTGCTGGTGGGCGGCGATTCGCTACCCGAGCGCAAGCCGCACCCGCTGCCGCTGCTGCATGCCGCGCAGGCGATCGGCATTGCACCGTCGGACTGTGTGTACGTCGGCGATGACGAGCGCGACATCATCGCCGCGCGCGCTGCGGGAATGCCGTCGGTCGCCGCGTTGTGGGGCTATCGCCTGGCCGATGACGACCCGGCCAGCTGGAACGCCGATGTCGCGCTGGACGATGCGCACGCGCTGCAGCAGGCCGGCCAATGGCCGACCCTCCCGGCACCGCCGGTCAAGAATTGAAGGATACGTAGTGAACAGCAGTGCGTTGGACAGCTTCCTGGACAAGTGGCGTGCGCGTTGGCCGGAATGGTCGGTGGCCGAGCCGTTCGTGGCGCCGGAGCAGCGTGCGCGTGCGGTGGCGTGGTTTTCGCTGCTGCAGGAATTCGATGACATGCTCAACACCAGCGGCGACCCGCTGCCGGCCGATGCCAAGCTGGCCTGGTGGGGCGAAGAGCTGCGCAGCTGGGCGGGGCAGCGCTCACGTCATCCGCTGGGCCGCGTGCTGGAGCCGATCCGCGCGCCGTGGACGGCACTGGCCGATGCGCTGCCGACGCTGGTGGAAGCACGTGCGGTAGCCGTGGATGCGGCGGCCGCGCAGCGTGCGCTGGCTGCGTTCGCCGATGCGGTGGCGGCGGTGGAGGCCGTGCTGTTCGATGACAAACCGCGCACGGGTGCCGGCCGCGCCGTGCTGCTGCAGACGCTGGCGCAGCGGCTGTACGACGCGGGCGTTGCCGGCGTGCCGCGTTCGCTGCTGGAGCAGGAGGCCGATGGGGCTTCGCGGCGCTGGGCCGGCGAACTGCTGAAGGACTGGAAGCTGCGCGTTGCCGGTCCCCGCCCGCGACGGATATGGGCAGCGCTGGCGCGTGCACGGCTGCAGGCGCAGGCCAGCGGCAAGCCGATCGCAGCAACGCCGGTGCGCACCTTGTTGCGTGTGTGGTGGGCCGCGCGCGGCTGAAGCCCTTCTTGTAGCGCCGACCCATGGTCGGCGAGCGCAGCGGGCCGTGGCCTGATCGATTCCGCCGAGCATGGCTCGGCGCTACCCGCTGGTCCGGGTTGTCGGTAGCGCCGACCCATGGTCGGCGAGCGCAGCGGGTGGTGGGGGACGACCGTTGGCCGTCACCTCCTCACTTCCGTTCCAGCACCAGCAGCGGGTCGATACGGGTGTCGAACCAGTTCATGCCCCAATGCAGGTGGGGCCCGGTCGCACGCCCGGTGGCCCCCACTGCGGCAACCACCTGGCCCTGTTCGACCCGATCACCGACCTTGACGTCGATGCGCGACAGGTGCAGGAAGTTCGAGCTCACCCCGAAGCCATGGTCCAGCAGCAACGTGCCGCCGGTGAGATACAGGTCCGGCGCGGCGAAGGTCACCACGCCAGCCGCCGGCGCCTTGACCGGCGTGCCGGTGGGGACGGCGATGTCCATCCCGGAGTGACCCGATCCGGGCTGCCCGTTGTAGACACGGGCATTGCCGAAGCGGCCGCTGATGCGGCCCTGCACCGGCCACATGAAAGGCTGGGCGAAGTCGGCGCGGTCGTCATCGCGCGCCCGCGCCGCCGTCACCTGGGCCTGTTCGCGCTTGATCCGTTCGGCGATCGCCGGCGGCGGATTGACCGTCTTCGGTGGCACGCCGTTGACCCGTTCCACCGGCCAGTCGCGCGGCGTCACCGCGATGGCGACGCGCTCGCTGCCGCCGTCGGGACGCTGCACTTCAACCTGCAGTGGACCCTTCTCGTCGCGACCGATGCCGAACACCACGCTGCCGTAACCGCTCACCCGCAGCGTACGTCCGCCGTAGCGGACCGTGCTGCCCGCTGGCACTTTGCCGATCACCATCGCGCCCTGCGAGGCGCTGGCGGGAAACACGACGCGGCTGTCGGTGGCCTGTGCAGCGGCCGGGTTCACCGCGCACAGCAGGGCGGGCAGGGCCCCGGCGAATACCGAGGCCAGCAACAGCGCCCGCATCAGCGGTTGAACGCCAGGCGCTGGCCGTTGGCTGCGCCCACGATCTGGGTGCCGTCCCAGGCCAGTTGGCCGTTCACCCAGGTCGAGGCGATGCGCGACTGGAACGTAGTGCCTTCGAAGGGCGACCAGCCGCACTTGGACAGCACGTCTTCGCGCTTGACGGTGAACGGCTTGTCCTCGACCAGTACCAGGTCGGCGAAGTAGCCCTCACGCAGGAAGCCGCGTTCGGCCACGTCGAACAACTGCGCAGGCGCGTGGGCGAATTTCTGCACCACCCGGGCGATGTCCAGCTTGCCTTCGTGCACCAGCTCCAGCGCAGCGGTCAGCGCGTACTGCACCAGCGGCAGGCCGGACGGCGCCTGCGCGTACGGCTTCTGCTTTTCTTCCCAGGTGTGCGGGGCATGGTCGGTGGCGAGTACGTCGATGATGTCTTCCACCAGCGCGGCGGTCAGCGCCTCGCGGTCAGCCACGTCCTTGATCGCCGGATTGCACTTGATCAGGTTGCCCAGGCGTGCGTAATCGGTCCGATCAAAGCGCAGGAAATGAATGCAGGTTTCAGCGGTGATCTGCTTGCGGCTGCCATCGGCGCGGATCAGCGGGCCGCGCTCGAACAGGGCCAGCTCGTCGGCGGTGGAAATGTGCAGCACGTGCAGGCGGGTGCCGTGCCTGCGTGCCAGCGACACCGCCAGTTCCGACGACTTCAGGCAAGCCTGGCGCGATCGGATGTCCGGATGCTGCTCCGCGCTCAGCGTGTCGCCGTATTGCGCCTGGTACTCCTTCATCAGCGCGTCGATCATCGGCGTGTCTTCGCAGTGCGTGATGATGGGCGTTGGCGCGTCGCGGAAGATCGCGTCCAGCGTTTCCGGGTTGTCGACCAGCATGTTGCCGGTGGAGGCGCCCATGAACACCTTGATGCCCGGCGCGGTCTTCGGATCAAGGCGCTGGATGTGTTCGAGGTTGTCGTTGCTGGCGCCCATGTAGAAGCCGTAATTCGCACGCGCACGGCCAGCGGCGGAATCGTACTTGGCCTGCAGGGCGTCGGCGTTCAGCGTCGGCGGATTGGTGTTGGGCATGTCCATGAAGGTGGTCAGGCCCCCGGCCACGGCGGCCGCCGATTCGGTGGCGATGTCGCCCTTCTGGGTCAGGCCGGGTTCGCGGAAGTGCACCTGGTCATCGATCATGCCGGGCAGCAGCCAGCGGCCGGCGGCGTCGACCACCTGCTCGCCTTCGCGCGCAGCCAGCCCGCTTTCGATGCGCGCGATGCGGCCGTTTTCAATGCGCAGGTCGGCATCGAAGACGCGTCCTTCGTTGACCAGGCGGGCGTTGGTAATCAGCGTGGAAGGCATGTCAGTGGTTTCCTTTGCAGCGGCAGGCGGGATCTTCGGTGCGCTCGGGTACCGGATCGAATCCGCCAGGATGGAAGGGGTGGCAGCGGCCGATACGGCGCACGGCGAGCCAACTGCCACGCAGCGGACCGTGCCCGGCGATGGCCTGCATGGCATATTCGGAACAGCTGGGGACAAAGCGGCAGCGCGGCCCGAGCAGCGGGCTGATGAAGCGCTTGTAGAAGCGCAGCAGGGCGATGAGCAGGTGGGAGATCACCCGTTCATAGTAAAACGAGTGTCCGCTGTTGGGGTGAATCGCGGCGGCATGGCAGCGCTGCCCGTAAACCCCGACGGAACGGCCGTTGCCCATTCAGTGGGAGCCCGTGGGCTACATGGTTGGCAGCGGCGGATATTTGTCGCAGGATGGGGCGTTGGCTGCCGCGCGCGTCCCGCGCCGCAGCCATGTCGGTGGCGTGTCCGTCGACCAGGTTCCGTGCCGCGCAGCAGATGATGCGGGTTCCGGGCAACCCACAGCCCCGTATTTGCGAGGGCCGTGTGTGCGTCCTGTCACGCGGTTGCTGCAGTCGGCCGGGTAGGCTATAAAGGCCCGCTTTCCCGGGCCCCGGGGAATCCAAGGAAGAGCGTTTCGTGGCTGCTAAAAAATCTGCAAAAAAGGCCGTCAAGGCCGCCAAGAAGTCCGCCAGCCCTGTTGCGAAGAAGACGGCGGCCAAGTCTGTAGCCAGCAAGCCGGCCAAGCCGGTGGCCAAGGCAACGGGGAAGACAACGGCCAGGACGGCCACGGCGAAGAAGGCGCCGGCAGCGAAAGCGCCCGCGAAGAAAGCGCCGGTGAAGAAGGTCGCGGCCAGGAAGGCCGCAGTGACCAAGGCACCGGCGAAGAAGGTCGTGGCCAGGAAGACGGCGGTGACCAAGGCAGTGGCGAAGAAAGCGCCGGCCAAGGTCGCCAGCAAGCCGGCCAAGGCTGCTGCGAAGCCCGCCAAGCCGGTTGCCAAACCGGCCGGCAAGATCGCAAAGAAGCCCGTGGCCAAGCCGGCCCCGGCAAAGAAGGTTTCCACGGTCGCCAAGGCGACCAAGGCCGCCAAGCCGGTTTCCGGCAAGGCGTCCGCAAGCAAGCCGTCGGCCAGTCCGGCGGTGAACAAGACCGCCACGGCAAAGCCCGCGGTCGGCAAAGCCACCAGCAAGCCGGTGGTGGCGCCCGCAGTGAAGTCCGTACCGAAGCCGGCCCCGCCGGTTCCGGCCACGTCTGTCCCGGCCAGCAACGCCGGCACCAAGGCACCTGAAAAGGTGGCCAAGGCGCCAGCCAAGCAGGCCCCGCAAATCAAGAATCCCGTGCCCGTTTCGAAATCGTCCGCGAAAACCCCTGTGAAATCCGATGCCGCCCCGAAGACCGTCGCCCGCCCGGTGGGCAAGGTCGCCGTGGCAGTGACCGCACGCTCGACCGCTCCGGCGCCGCGCAGCAAGTACAAGGTGGTCGAGTACAAGACCGACGAAGCCACCGGCCGTCCGATCCTGCCTGCCGGCTACAAGCCGGGCGCAGAAGAGGAATACATGAGCCCGCTGCAGCAGGAGTACTTCCGCAAGCGCCTGCAGGACTGGCGCGCCGACCTGGTGGAAGAATCCAAGCAGACCATCGAGAACCTGCGCGAGGAAGTGCGTGACATCGGCGATGAAGCCGAGCGCGCGACCCGCGAAACCGAGAACTCGCTGGAACTGCGCACCCGCGATCGTTACCGCAAGCTGATCGGCAAGATCGACAGCACGCTCAAGCGCCTGGAAGCAGGTGATTACGGCTACTGCGTCGATACCGGCGAAGAGATCGGCCTGGATCGCCTCGAAGCGCGCTTGACCGCCGAGCGCACCATCGATGCGCAGGAGCGGTGGGAGCACATGCAGAAGCAGCAGGGCGACTAAGCTTCAAGCTGCCGCATGACGAAAAAGCCCGGCTCGCGTCGGGCTTTTTCGTTGCTGCATCCACCGGTGACGGTAGCGCCGACCCATGGTCGGCGAGCGCAGCGGGCCGTGGCCGGCAGGATTCCGCCGAGCACGGCTCGGCGCTACCAGGGCAGGTCGGTAGCGCCGACCCATGGTCGGCGAGCGCAGCGGGCCGTGGCCGGAGGGATGCCGCCGAGCACGGCTCGGCGCTACCAGGGCAGGACGGTAGCGCCGACCCATGGTCGGCGAGCGCAGCGGGCCGTGGCCGGAGGGATTCCGCCGAGCACGGCTCGGCGCTACCAGGGCAGGCCGGCGGCGTTACCGCAGCTGCAGCTGCAGCTCGCCGCGCTGCGGCAGCTGTACCGTCACCGGCGCGCTTTCCAGATCGCCCTCGGCGTGCGGCGCCGTGCCCGCGCGTGACAGTCTCGCCAGCACCTCCACCTGTGCGTGGGAAGACAGCGGCTGGGTCGGCATCGGGCTGTCGGCGTCGCTGAGGGTGACGCTCGCAGGCAGCGCCTGCAGCGGATAGCGGCGCACCGCCACCGGCATCGGCGGGCCTCCCGGTGCACGTGCCAGCACGAACAGCGCCGCGCCCTGTGGCCACTGCGCGGGATCGAAACCGGGCGGTAGCGCGATGCCGATGCTCAGCAGGGGCGTCGCGTTTTCCTGCAACGCCCCGGAGGAAGCGGCGGGCGCTTTGGCACCTGCCGCAGCGCGTGCGATGACCAGCTGTTGTTGCAGTGCCGCCGCCGCGCCGGGCTGCAGGCGCGGCAGCAGCGCGGACCACACGGCCACCGCTTCCGCATCGCGGCCGCGCTGGCGCAGCGCGATGCCCAGCAGCCAGGCAGCGCGTTCGGCATCGGGCTGCACCTGCAGCGCATGCTGCAGCCAGCCCAGCGCCCGGTCATCGAAATGTTTTTCCGGATCGGCCTGGGCACGCGCCTGGGCGGCTTCCACCAGCACGCCGGCGTCGTCCGGTGCCAGCGCTGCAGCCCGGCTGTACGCGGCAGCAGCGGCATCAAGCTGGCCGAGTTCGCCGCGCGAGCGGCCCAGCAGCACCCAACCATCGGCGCGCTGCGGTTCCCGCTCAAGTGCCTGTTCCAGCGCCTGCACGCCGTCGCGCAGCTCCGCCAGCGAGGGGGCGGCCGGTTCCTGCGCGGCGCGCGGATCGCCCACCAGCAGGTACAGGCTGGCGCTGGCCAGGCCGATGCTCAGGCAGGCGACGAGGAATCCCGACCGCCCGCGCGCGCGCAGCGGCCACAGCACCGCCAGCGCCAGCAGCAGGCCCGCAATCCCCGCCAGTGCAGCCAAGCCGGCCGTCACCAGCCATCACCGCGGGTTTCGTCGACCACCACCGTGCCACCGCGGCGGCGCACCAGCCGCCACACCAGCAGCACGCCGGCCAGCAGGAACAGCAACGGTCCGCCCCACAGCAGCCACGTACCGGGTTGCAACGTGGGCTGGTACAGCACGAACTCGCCATAGCGCTGCACCAGGAAGCGCTTCACCTCGGCATCGTCATGGCCCTGGTGGATCAGCTGCAACACTTCGCGGCGCAGGTCCTGGGCGATCTGGGCATTGGAATCGGCCAGTGACTGGTTCTGGCATTGAACGCAGCGCAGCTGCGCGGCAAGCGCGTGGAAGCGGGCTTCTTCGGCATGGTCGGTGAACTGCAGCGGGCGCGCATCATGCACCGGCTGCTGCGCGCGGGCGACGCTGCAGAACAGCGAGGCCAGCAGCAGCACGGCCATCAGCAGGCCGCCTGCTAGCCGGCTGCCCCCGTGGCGATCAGGGCGTGGCGTGCAGTGCATTGCCGGCATCGGCCTGGGCCTTCTCGACCTGTTCCAGCGCCGGGATCAACTTCTGCTCGATCACCGCCTGGGTCATCGCGCCGCTGTACTTCCAGCGCACCACGCCGCTGCCGTCCACCAGGAAGGTTTCCGGTGCGGCGGTGATGCCCCAGTCGATCGCGGTGCGGCCTTCGATATCACTCAACACCACCATGAAGGGATTGCCGAGCTGTTCCAGCCAGTGCAGGGCATCGGCCGGTTCATCCTTCCAGTTGTAGCCGATCACCCGCACGCGCTTGGTTTCGGCAAAGCGGGTCAGCACCGGATGTTCTTCGCGGCAGGCCGCGCACCAGCTGCCCCAGACATTGAGCAGGTACGGCGCGCCGCGCAGCTCTTCGCTGCGGACCTGGATGTGCGGATCGTGCAGCACCGGCAGTTCGAAGGCCGGCGCCTGCTTGCCGATCAGCGGCGAGGGCAGGACATCGCGCTGCGGATCGCCGCTCTTCATCACCCCATACACCATCAGCCCGAGCAGGCCGAAGAAGAACAGCACGCCGATCACGATGGCCACCGGCGGCAGCGGGCGGGAAGGGCGGGGGGCGGGGGATTCGGACATGGAAAACAGGACTCCTACGGACGGCGGAAACGACGATCAACGGCAGCTACCAGGCCACCGAGCGCCATCAGCAGCGCCCCGAGCCAGATCCAGCGCACGAATGGCTTGATATGCACGCGTACGGCCCATGCATTGTTGCCCAGTGGCTCGCCCATTGCCACGTAGACATCGCCGGAAAGGCGCGCATCGATGCCGGCTTCGGTCATCACCTGGCCACCGCTGGCATACAGGCGTTTTTCCGGATGCAGCAGGGCGCGTTCGCGGCCATCGCGGAACACCCGCAGGTGGCCGCGGTCGGCGCTGAAGTTCGGGCCCTCGCGATGGTCGACGCCTTCGAAGCGGATTTCATGGCGGCCCACCACCACGGCCTGCCCGGGTGACAGGGCGACTTCGCGCTGCACGTTCAGCGCTTCCACCAGCAGCGCGCCGGCCAGGAACACCGCCATGCCCACGTGGCCCAGCAGCATGCCGGTCATTTCCGCAGTGAAGCGCCCATTGCCGCGCAGCCGCTGCCAGATGAAGCGTGCCGTGCCCAATCCGACCCAGGCGGCCGCGCCGACGCCGAGCCCGACCTTCCAGCCGTTCTGCGGTGCCCGCCACCACGCCAGCGCGGCCAACAGCACTGCCAGCACCAGCCACGGCAACAGCAGCGCCAGCGCGCGCGAGGGCTGGTCGCGCTGCCAGTTGACCAGCGGGCCGAACGGCAGCAGCAGCACCAGCGGCGCCATCAGCAGCAGGAACAGGCTGCCGAAGTAGGGCGGCCCGACGGAGATCTTGCCCAGCCCCATCGCATCGGCCAGCAACGGATACAGGGTGCCCAGCAGCACCATCGCACAGGCACTGGCCAGCAGCAGGTTGTTGGCCAGCAGCAGGGTCTCGCGCGAGGTGGCGGTGAAACCGCGGCGCGGATCGCTGCTGTCCACGCCCAGGCGGCCGGCGCGCAGCGCGAACAGCAACAGTGCGCCGCCGACCAGGATCGCCAGGAACATCAGGATGAACATGCCGCGCGAGGGATCGGCAGCAAAGGAATGCACGCTGGTCAGCACGCCCGAACGCACCAGGAAGGTGCCAAGCAGGGACAGCGCGAAGGCGGCGATCGCCAGCAGCAGGGTCCAGCTGGCGAAGGTGCCGCGCTTTTCGGTGACCGCCTGCGAGTGGATCAGCGCGGCGCCGGCCAGCCATGGCATGAAGCTCGCATTTTCCACCGGATCCCAGAACCACCAGCCGCCCCAGCCCAGTTCGTAGTAGGCCCACCAGCTGCCCAGCGCGATGCCCAGGGTGAGGAAGGCCCAGGCCACGTTGGTCCACGGCCGTGTCCAGCGCACCCAGCGCGTATCGACCCGGCCATCCAGCAGCGCGGCGACCGCGAACGCGAACGGCACCGAGAAGCCGACGTAGCCCAGGTACAGCATCGGCGGGTGGATGATCAGTCCCGGGTCCTGGAGCAGGGGATTGAGATCACGGCCTTCCAACGGCGCGGGGATCAGGCGCGCGAACGGATTGGAGGTGAAGATCAGGAACGCCAGGAAGCCGATGCTGACCAGGCCCATCACCGCCAGCACGCGCGCCTGCACGGTAGCGGGCAGCGCGCGCGAGCCCAGCGCCACCGCACCGGTCCACGCGGCCAACACCAGCGCCCACAGCAGCAGCGAGCCTTCGTGCGCGCCCCACACCGCTGACCAGCGATACACCATCGGCAGCAGCGTATTGGAGTTTTCGGCGACGTAGCGCACCGAGAAATCCTGCTGCACGAAGCCAGCGGTCAGCACCGCGAAGGCGGCCGCCACCAACAGCAGCTGCGCCAGCGCCGCCGGTCGTGCGACCTGCATCCAGCTGGCGATGCCGCGTTGCGCACCGATCAGCGGCAGGCTGGCCTGCAGCAACGCGGCCAACAATGCCAGCAGCAGCAGGATCTGTCCCAGTTCGGGCAGCACTCAGCGCACCTCGGGTGCAGGCACGGGCACATCGTGTTTGACGTGCGCCTTGCCCATCTTGTCGGCCAGTTCCTTCGGCATGTAGCTTTCATCGTGCTTGGCCAGCACTTCTTCGGCGATGAAGCGATCACCCTGCAGGCGCCCGGTCACCACTACCGCCTGGCCTTCGCGGAACAGGTCGGGCAGGATCTGGTCGCTGCGAACGGTGAGCTCGGCATCGCCATCGGTCACGGTGAACAGCGCCACCAGCGACCCGGGCTCACGTTTCAGCGAGCCCTTGGCGACCATGCCGCCCAAGCGGAAGCGTTCGGCGCTGCCGGCATCACCACGCAGCACTTCGGCCGGGGTGTACAGGTAGGCCACGTTGCGCTGCAGGGCCATCGCCACCAGCGCGGTGGCCAGGCCGGAAGCGGCCACCAGCAGCAGCACCCACAGCAGTCGACGCCGGCGCTGCGGGTTCATCGCTCCAGCTCCAGCGGCGCGCCGTTACCGGTGCTGGCCGAGCGCCGAGCCTGCTGCCGCTGCTGGCGCTGGCGGGCATCCTGCCGTGCGCGGCGCAGGCGCAGGTGCGAGCCGATCGCATCGATGGCCAGCAGCCCGACGAACACGGCGTAGGCGGCGACCACGTAGCCCAGGTAATTCATGCTTCCCCCTGCAGCTGGCGCTGCACCCAGTCCTTGCCGGCTTCGCGCTGCAGGTTGTCCGCGCGCGCCTTGGCCAGCAGTGAGCCGACGAACCACAACTTGGTGCCGATCACCATCAGCCACAGCGGCAGCTGCATGCTGGCATCCAGCGTGGTCGGCCCGAACAGGCGGATGGTCTGGCCCTGGTGCAGGCTGCCCCACCAGTCCACCGAATAGCGGATGACCGGCAGCAACGCGACCCCGACGATGGCCAGCAGGCCCGCCGCGCGCGCGGCATTGCGCCGGTCCTCGATCGCCATGTACAGCCCGATCACCCCGAAGTACAGGAACAGCAGGATCAGTTCGGTGGTCAGGCGCGGGTCCCAGTCCCACCATGTGCCCCACATCGGCCGGCCCCAGATGCTGCCGGTGAGCAGGGTGACGAGGGTGAACCCTGCGCCGATGGGTGCGCATGCCATCGCCAGCACCTCGCAGATCTTGATCTTCCACACCATTGCGATGGCTGCGTAAAGCGCCATCAGTGCGAACACGAACAGGCTCATCCACGCGCTGGGCACGTGCACGAACAGGATGCGGAAACTGTCGCCCTGCTGGTAGTCGGCCGGCACCACGAACAACGCCTGCCACAGCCCGAAGGCCAGCACCGGCAGCGCAGCGAGGTGGAAGACACGGGACCAGCGACGGGCGAAACGGTCGAAGGTGGGCGGTGAGCCGAGTTGGTGGAACCAGCGGACGATCGGTTGCATGCGGTAGCGGCTATCCCGGTTGGTCGGTGTGGCTCAGCTCAAGGAAATGCGGATGGCGGCAGCGGTGGCCAGTGGCGCCAGCACCAGTGCCACCACCAGCCCGGCGGCGAGCATCAGCAGCGCGCCATACGGATCCTGATCGCGTGCAGCAGCGGCGACACTGCCTGCGCCGAACACCAGCACCGGCACGTACAGCGGCAACGACAGCAACGCCACGAGGATACCAGAGCGCCGGATGCCGACCGTCAGTGCCGCCACCATGCCGCCGATCAGGCTCAACAGTGGCGTGCCCAGCAGCAACGATGCCAGCAACATCGGCAGTTGGTCATGTGGCAGATGCAGCATTTCCGCCAGCAGGGGGCTGAGCACGATCAGCGGCAGGGCCGTCGTCAGCCAGTGCATCAGCACGCGCACCAGCACCAGCCAGGCCAGCGGCACCGGCGCCAGCAGCCATTGTTCCAGCGAGCCGTCTTCGGCGTCGGAACGGAACAGCGAATCCAGCGCCAGTTGCCCGGCCAGCAGCACCGCCAGCCACAGCACCGCAACCGCGTTGGCCGCCAGCTGCTGCGGATCGCGGCCGGACGCCAGTGCGAACAGCACCACCACCAGCAACGCGAACAGCACCGGTTGCAGCGCATCGCCACGGCGGCGCCAGACCAGTCGCAGGTCGCGCGTGGCCAGCGCACGTGCGGTCTGCCACAGGCCGGGTTCGGTACCGGGGGCGATCATGCAGCCACCTGTGGAAGCGCCAACTGCAACTGCCGCGTGCGCACCGGCGGGGCGGCGTAGGCGCCGTGGGTGGTGACCAGCGCCGCGCCACCGCCGCGCAGGTGCGCGGAGATCATCCGGTTGACCAGGTTGATGCCCTCAAGGTCGAGGTTGGCATAGGGTTCGTCCAGCAGCCACAGCGGTGCCGGCGACAACCACATCCGTGCCAGCGCCAGGCGCCGCTTCTGCCCGGCCGACAGATGCCGCACCAGGGTGCCTTCATGGCCGGCCAGCCCGACCACGGCCAGCGCATTGCCGGGCATCTGGCGCGCGCGACGGCCATGCAGGCCGCACAGGAAATGCAGGTTCTGCAGCGTGTCCAGGTCCGCTTTCATGGCCGGCAGGTGGCCGAGGTAGGCGACGAAGCGTGCGCGCTCGGCGGTGCTGGCGGCGCGGCCATCGATCTCCACGCGGCCGGCGGACGGCCGCAGCAGGCCGGCCAGCACGCGCAGCAGGGTGGTCTTGCCGGCGCCGTTGTCACCCTGCACCAGCAGCGCTTCGCCGGTATCGACATGGAACTCGAGCGGCCCGAACACGCGTTCGTCATCTCGTGAGAAGCAAAGGCCATGTGCGGCCAGCAGCGCAGGGGCATTCAAGGGACACGATCTCTGCACGGCGGACGGGCCCTGATTCTAGCCGCCCGCGCCGGCTTGCGGAGCGCGCGGGCAGCTGCAGGTGGGCGGCGACCCCAGCACCCGGTGGGCGACGACCGTTGGTCGTCACGCTTCACCCCCCGCAGTACACTTCACGCCTGTCTTCCGCTCCCCGCACAGGCCGATGCAACCGCAGACCAAGCTGCCCAAGGTGGGCACCACCATCTTCACCGTGATGTCCCAGCTGGCCGCCGAACACGGCGCCGTCAACCTCGGCCAGGGCTTCCCCGATTTCAGCGCGCCGCAGCGCCTGATCGATGCCACCACCCGCGCGATGGCCGAAGGACTCAACCAGTATCCGCCGATGACCGGGGTGGCGCCGCTGCGCCAGGCGATCGCGCAGAAGTCGCTGGACCTGTATGGCGCGCAGGTCGACCCGGATACCGAAGTCACCGTCACCAGCGGCGCTACCGAAGCGATCTTCAACGCCATCCACGCCGTGGTGCGTGCCGGCGAGGAAGTGATCGTGCTCGACCCGGCGTACGACTGCTATGAACCGGCCATCGACCTGGCCGGCGCACGTGCGGTGCACGTGCCACTGGACCCGCAGACCTTCGCGGTGGACTGGGACCGCGTGCGCGCGGCGATCACCCCGCGCACCCGCCTGCTGATGGTCAACACCCCGCACAATCCGTCCGGTGCGATGCTGGACGAGGCCGACCTGCAGGCGCTGGCCGACCTGCTGCGTGGCACCGACATCTACCTGATCTCCGATGAGGTGTACGAACACATCATCTACGACGGCCGCCGCCACGAATCGGCGCTGCGCCACCCGGAACTGCGCGCGCGTGCGTTCGTCATTTCCAGCTTCGGCAAGACCTACCACTGCACCGGCTGGAAGATCGGCTACGCGATCGCGCCGCCAGCGCTGAGCGCGGAGTTCCGCAAGGTCCACCAGTACAACACCTTCACCAGTTTCGGCCCCGCGCAGCATGGTTTCGCCGCGATGATCCGTGACGAGCCGCAGCACCATCTTGAACTGGGGGCGTTCTACCAGGCCAAGCGCGACCGTTTCCGCGAGCAGCTGGCGCAGACCCGGCTGGTGCCGCTGGCGGTGCCCGGCGGCTACTTCCAGCTGGTCGATTATTCGGCCATCAGCGACCTGCCGGACCATGAATTCGTGAAGTGGCTGACCATCGAAAAGGGCGTGGCGGCGATCCCGCTGTCGCCGTTCTACGAGACACCGCCAGTCGGCCAGCGCATCGTGCGGCTGTGTTTTGCCAAGAACGAAGCCACGCTGGATGCGGCCATTGAACGGTTGAAGCAGCTGTGAGCGCCGCCGCCCAGGACCTGCGCATCAGCCTGGTGCAGGGCGATACGCGCTGGCACGATCCGGCCGGCAACCGCGCGCACTACGCCGCGCTGCTGGCGCCGCTGGTCGGCACGACCGACCTGGTCGTGCTGCCGGAAACCTTCACCAGTGGTTTTTCCAACGCGGCGATCAGCCAGGCCGAAGACATGCACGGCCCGACCGTGGCATGGATCGTCGAGCAGGCGGTGAAACTGGGCGCGGCGGTCACCGGCAGCGTGCAGCTGCGCGAAGGCGATGCGGTCTACAACCGGCTGCTGTTTGCCACTCCGGATGGCGTTCTGCAGCAGTACGACAAGCGCCACCTGTTCCGTTACGGGGGCGAGCACGAACGCTATGCCGCCGGGCGCGAGCGCCTGAGCGTGGAGTGGAAGGGCTGGCGGATCAATCCGCAGGTCTGCTACGACCTGCGTTTCCCGGTGTTCTGCCGCAACCGTTTCGACGTGGAGCGGGCAGGGCAGTTGGATTTCGACCTGCAGATATTCGTCGCCAACTGGCCCTCTGCACGGGCGTATGCGTGGAAGACGCTGCTGCGTGCACGGGCGATCGAAAACCTGTGTTTCGTGGCGGCGGTGAACCGGGTGGGCGTGGATGGCAACGACCTGCACTATGCCGGTGACAGCGCGGTCATTGATTACCTGGGCCAGCCACAGGTGGAGGTGCGCGAGGTGGAGCAGGTGGTGACCACCACGTTGTCGGCGCAGGCGTTGGCCGCCCATCGCGCGCGCTTCCCGGCGATGCTGGACGCAGACCGTTTCGAACTGGACCCGCCGCCGCACGCAGGCTGAACCGCGCCGCGGACTGGCGCGGCCAGCCCTGTCCTGACGGGGCGGCGCGCTGCTAGATTCGGCGCATCACGCATCCGGAGCATCCCCACGATGAAGAACACTGTTTCCCTGATGGCCGTGCTGTTTGCATCGGCCTTTGTCGCGCCGGCTGCGCAGGCAGCCGGCAACATCGAATGCAGCCTGCGCTATGACCTGTCCGGCTGGTCGGTGTTCTACAAGACCGCCTCCGGCAACGGGACGATCACCTGCGACAACGGCATGCGCATGCCGGTCACGCTGAAGGTCAGGGGCGGTGGCCTGACCGTGGGCAAGTCGAAGATCGTCGATGGCACGGGCCGTTTCAGCGGGGCGTATTCCCCTGACGACCTGTTCGGCACCTATGCGGCGGTCAGCGCGCATGCCGGGGCGGTCCGCTCCAGTGGCGCGGTGGCGATGACCAAGGGCGACATCTCGCTGGCGCTGGCCGGCACCGGCAAGGGCTGGGACCTGGGGATCGACGGTACGGCGTTCACCATCGAACGGCGCTGAGCGGGGAGGTTGTAGGTGACGGCCGCTGGCGGTGGGTGACGACCGTTGGTCGTCACGCCTTCACAGCATGAAGCGTGACGA
>NZ_JBDJNU010000010.1:0-93289 GCF_039674585.1 Stenotrophomonas lacuserhaii
GGGGGGGGGGGGGGGGGGGGGGGGGGGGGGGTGGGGGGGTGGCCCCCCCCCCCTTTCTTTTGGCTCCGGGTGGGGCCCCCCCCCACCCCCCCCCCCCCCGGCCCCACCCCCAGCTCAAGCTTAAAAGCCACCCGCGAGGGGGGTCTCACCCGTTCGACCCTCACTCACTCCGTAGGTGCAGCCACCGGCAAAGGCGCCTGCATCGGCGCGGCCGCCGTCAGCTTCAACAGCGCCGCCCAATCCTGCCGGTTGAAACTGCATTCCTCTTCGCGCCCCGGCGTGCACGTCGCGGCGATCCCATCCGGCTCGGCGTCGCGCTTGGTCGGCAGTTCGATCCGGCCAGTGCGGTCGAGCATCAGCATGCGCATCGCCACCGTATTGAGGACGTTGCCGCCGACCAGGTACAGGGTGCGGTCGCCGCCCATGTTGGCCGACACCACGACCTCGCAATGCGACTTCCAATGACCCACCGAGCCGTTGCCCAGCGCCTGCACCAGGCCGGTGTAGGTCAGGGTCTCCCGGCGGTCGCGCAGGAAGCACAGGAGGTCGCCGACGGCGGGTTTTTCCGCTGCCGGATCGGCAAGACGATAGGGCGATGCGCCGTTGTAGGCGGCACGGATGTAATCGATGTGGCGCGGGGAGGCGTTGAAGCCGGGAACCCCGGCGCGCACCATTACCCAGGAAATGAAGGCGGCCGACCACGGGTTGTCGATCAGGAAGGCACGGCAGTCGCTGTCGGTGTAGCGCGATCCCAACGGGGCGATGCAGCTGCTGGCGCCGGGGATGGCGCCCATCGCATTCAAGGTGCCGCTGTCGCGCCAGTAACCAGAGACCCGTTGCCAGGCAATCAGGCCGTTGTCGGCAAGGTGCTCATTCTCGGCTTCGGTCACCGCCAGGCTGGCGGCGCGCCCTTCGCGGTCGATGAACGGACGAAACCACAGGCGGTGTTCATTGCAGGCGGTCTGCCGGATCGACAGCGCCAACGGGCTCAGGCCGTAGGGCGGCGGCACATCGCAGGCTTCGGCCGCCGCGGCATCGGTGCTGACGCTGGACAGGCCGAGCGCGCAGAAGGGCAACAGGCAGGCAAGCAGCAACCGGCGCATGCGGTGCTCCGCAGAAGGGGGAGGGGCGCAGCGTCTCAGTGTGCACGTGAATAGCGGGTGCACCTGTCGGGTGACGTAGTGCCGACCATGGTCGGCACGCTCCCCTCAGCCCGGTGGCGGGCCGAGCTTCAGCGACAGGTCGATGGCCTGCACGTGCTTGGTCAGGCCGCCGATGGAAATGCAGTCCACGCCGTCTTCGGCAATCGCGCGCAGGCCATCCAGACCGACGCTGCCGGAGACTTCCAGCGGAATGCGTCCGGCGGTGATGCGTACCGCTTCGCGGCGCAGCGCGGCCGGGAAGTCATCCAGCAGGATGCGATCACAGCCGGACAGCAGTGCCTGCTGCAGCTGGTCAAGGTCTTCCACTTCCACCACCAGCGGCAGCTGCGGCCACATCGTGCGCGCCGCATCCACCGCGGCCGGCAATGAGCCAGCGGCGCGGATGTGGTTTTCCTTCAGCATCACCGTGTCGTACAGGCCGATGCGGTGGTTGTCGCCGCCGCCACAGCGCACCGCGTACTTCTGCGCCAGGCGCAGGCCGGGCAGGGTCTTGCGGGTGTCCAGGATGCGGGTGCCGGTGCCGGCCACCGCGGCGACATGGCGCGCGGTGATCGTCGCGGTGCCGGACAGGGTCTGCAGGAAGTTCAGCGAGGTGCGCTCGGCGCTGACCAGCGAGCGGTTGCGCCCGTGCAGCAGCGCCAGCACGGTGCCGGCGGCCACGGCCTGGCCTTCGCTGACCTGCCAGTCGATGCGCACCTGCGGATCCAGGGCCCGATGGGTAGCGTCGAACCAGGGGCGTCCAGCGATCACCGCGTCCTGCTTGCACAGCAGGTAGGCGCTGTCAGCGTGGTCGGGCAGCAGCGCGGCGGTGACATCGCCGCCGCCGATATCTTCAGCCAGCGCACGCGCCACGTCGGCGACGACCTGCGCCGGATCCGGCGCGATCAACGCGCCCGCGGCGGCCGTGCTCATGCGGAAGGGAAGTCCGCGATCTGCGCGGTGGCGATGGCTTCTTCGGCCAGCAGCACCGGGATGCCGTCGTCCAGGCGGAACACCTGCTTGCGGTCGCGGGTCACCAGTGCCTGGCGCAACGGCTGGGCGAGCGGATTGCCGTCGGCCTTGTTGACGGTACCGGCACCGATGGCGCGGTTGAGGGCTTCCAGGCCCTTGGCATCCAGCAGGGACAGGGGCTGGCGGGTGTCAGGCGATACCAGCAGGTCAAGCAGCTTGCGATCCATGGTTCTTCGTCTTGCGTGGAAGACGGCTAGAATACGTCTTTAAGGCAGGTGACGGCCAATGACCCCCAACCAATCCGCGCCGCTCGTCGGCATCGTCATGGGTTCCCGCTCCGACTGGGAGACCATGCAGCACGCCGCCCAGAAGCTTGAAGCGCTGGGTATTCCGTTCGAAGTGAAGGTGGTCTCGGCCCACCGCACCCCGGACGTGTTGTTCGACTACGCCGAGCAGGCCGGTCCGCGCGGCCTGCGCGCGATCATTGCCGGTGCCGGTGGCGCCGCGCACCTGCCGGGCATGATCGCGGCCAAGACCGCCGTGCCGGTGCTGGGCGTGCCGGTGCAGTCCAAGGCGCTGAACGGCATGGATTCGCTGTTGTCGATCGTGCAGATGCCGGCCGGCATCCCGGTCGCCACCTTCGCCATCGGCAATGCCGGTGCCTCCAACGCGGCGCTGTTCGCCGCGGCGATGCTGGCCAGTGACCAGCCGGCCATCGGCACGGCGCTGGAAGCCTTCCGCGCACGCCAGACCGAAGAGGTCATGGCCCACGACGATCCGCGTCAATGAGCACGAAGACCGTTGGCATCCTGGGCGGCGGCCAGCTGGCCCGCATGATGGTCCTGGCCGGTGCGCCGATGGGGCTGCGCTTCGAGCTGTTCGATCCGGCCGCCGATGCCTGCGGCGGACCGCTGGCGCCGCTGACCGTGGCCGCGTTCGACGACCGCCAGGCCTTGGCCGCGTTTGCCGCCAAGGTGGACGTGGTCACCTTCGATTTCGAGAACGTGCCGGCCGACAGCGCGCAGTGGCTGGCCGACCTGGTGCCGGTGTATCCGCCGCCGTCGGCACTGGCCGTGGCACAGGATCGGCTCAGCGAGAAGACGCTGTTCCAGCAGCTGGGCATTCCGCTGCCGCCGTTCGCCGACATCGCCAGCCGCGACCAGCTGGCCGAAAAGGTCGCCGCGTTCGGCTTGCCGTGCATTCTTAAAACCCGCCGACTGGGCTATGACGGCAAGGGCCAGTTCCGGCTGCGCACCGAAGCCGACATCGATGCAGCGTGGGACGCATTGGGCGCGCAGGTCGACAGGACCGGCCTGATCCTGGAGGGTTTCGTGGCCTTCCAGCGCGAAGTCAGCGTAGTGGCCGTGCGCGGCCGCGATGGCAGCTTCCAGGCGTATCCGGTGACCGGCAACTGGCACGTCGACGGCGTGCTGTCGGCGAGTGTCGCGCCGGCAACATTGTCCGAAGCCGGGCAACAGGCGGCGATCGGCTATGCCCGGACCCTGGCCGAGCACCTGCAGTACGTGGGCGTGTTCGCGCTGGAGCTGTTCTGCCGCGATGGCGAACTGCTGGCCAACGAGATGGCGCCGCGCGTGCACAATTCGGGTCACTGGACCATCGAAGGCAGCGAGACCTCGCAGTTCGAGAACCACCTGCGTGCGGTGCTGGGCCTGCCGCTGGGCGATACGCGCATGCTGGGGCATGCCTGCATGCTCAACTGGATCGGCGTGATGCCTGATCCGGCGCCGGTGCTGGCGCAGGCCAGTGGCCATTGGCATGACTACGGCAAGCAGCCGCGCGACGGTCGCAAGGTCGGCCATGCCACCCTGCGCGACGATGACGCATCCGCGCTCGCGTCGGCATTGGAGCAGGTAGGCGAAGCGTTGGGTCGACAGGCCCAGGTATCCCCGGCCGTCCAAGCCCTGCGCGCCTGACCGGTAGTGACGGCCGCTGGCCGTCATTGGATGGGTAGTGACGACCGTTGGCCGTCACGTCGTGCCGCTGCGCTCGCCGAGCATGGCTCGGCGCTACCAGGTCTGCTCGATGACGGGTAGTGACGGCCGCTGGCCGTCATTCAATGGTGGGTGACGGCCGCTGGCCGTCACGTCGTGCCGCTGCCTTCGGCGCGCCGCTCAACCCGGCAGCTGCTCCGCAGCGAATTCCCAGTTGACCGCCTTCCACCATGCTTCCAGATAGCGCGCGCGGTCGTTCTGGTAATCCAGGTAATACGCGTGTTCCCACAGATTGCAGGCCAGCAGCGGCACGCTGTGGCTGGTCAACGGCGTGGCGGCATTGCGGGTCACCACCACGGCCAGGCTGCCGTCCGGATGCAGCACCAGCCACGCCCAGCCGGCACCGAACAGCCCCAGCGCGGCGTCATTGAACGCCTTGCGCAGGCTGGCGGTGTCACCGAAGCAACGCTTCACCCGATCAGCCAAGCGCCCCACGGGATCGCCGCCACCGCGCGGCCGCAGGCTCTGCCATTGGAACTGCAGGTTCCAGGCCTGGGCGGCCGCTTCGAACAGCGTCCCCTGGCTTTCGCGCACGATCCGCTCCAGCGGCGCATCCTCCCATTCGGTGCCCACGATCCGCGCATTCACCTGATCCACGCAGCCGCGCTGGTGTTGCCCATGCTGCAGCGCCACGGACCTTTCGGACAGGTGGGGCTGCAGGGCGCCAGGCGAGTAGGGAAGGTCGGTAAGTTCCATGGGCATGCGATGAAGGAAGGGAAGGAGGGCGCCGGTGGCCGGTTCCATCGGCTTACAATGACGGCTACTGTGGGAAGTCTAGCCGACCGTCGCGGTCGGATTCGCCCATCCGGGAGGCAGTGTGGTTGTGGCAGTGATGCAGCAGATCCAGGCCGAAGTCGATCGTTACCCCCTCGTGCTGTTCATGAAGGGTACGCCGCAATACCCGATGTGTGGTTTTTCCAGCCGCGCCGTACAGGCCCTGATGGCCGCCGGGGCGGTGTCCCTGCGCACCATCAACGTACTGGAAGAACCGGAAATCCGCGCCAACCTGCCGCGCTTTTCCAACCTGCCGACGTTCCCGCAGCTGTTCATGCACGGTGAGCTGATCGGGGGCTGCGACATCGTGATGGAACTGTTCGAAGCCGGCGAGCTCAAGCGCATCGTCGAAGAAGCCTCGGTTGCATGAGCCTGGCCGCGTCGCCTGACGCCGAAGCCGGCGCGCTCGAAGGCCGGGTGATCCTGGTAGTCGGCGCCGGTGGCGGGCTCGGCAGCGCCGCCGCGGTGGCCTGCGCGGCGGCCGGGGCCACGGTGATCCTGCTCGGGCGCAAGCCGCGCCGGCTTGATCGGGTCTACGCCCAGGTGCAACAAGCCGGACCGGAGCCGCTGCTGTATCCGCTGGACCTGGAAGGCGCCACCCCGGACGATTTCGCCGAACTGGCCGGCCGCGTGCAGGCCGAACTGGGCCGCCTGGACGGCATCCTGGTCTGCGCTGCGGATTTCCCGGGTTTGACCCCGTTCGAGCTGGCTGAACCAGCTGCGTTCGCCCGCGCCCTGCATGTCACCCTGACCGCGCCCGCCCTGCTGGTGCAGGCCTGCCTGCCGTTGTTGAAGCAGCGCGAGGATGCGGCGGTGGTGTTCTGCCTGGACGACCCGGCACGGGTGGGGGCCGCCTATTGGGGCGGCTACGGCGTGGCCCAGCATGGGCTGCGGGGACTGCTGGCCAGCCTGCACGACGAGTTGAAGCAGGGACCGGTACGCATTGCCGGGCTGCAGCCGGCCCCGATGCGGACGGCGCTGCGCGCGCGGGCGTGGTCGTTGGATCAGGATGATGTGGCCAGGGGGCCGGAAAAGGCCGCCGCCGATGCGGTGCACCTGCTGTCGCAGGAAGGCTTGACGTGGCGCGGAAGCGTGAAGGCCGTCAGGCCTGAATAGCCAGTTTTGTGAGGCAAAGCTTCGCGGGGAGTGAAGGAACCGTCACGATTGGGTTGCGATCAGGCCGCTTCTGTCGCACTACCGTCACATTCGGATCGTACCGTGTTAATCTATTGTTAACCGTTGCGGCAGCTGCCGTTCACGGTTGGGAACCCCAGATAACTGTCCGAGCAGCCGCCCGCAAGGCTGCCTGGATGCGCTTTTTTATCCGCCATCGCCAACTCCCATCGAGGCTACCCTAGATGAACCACACTCTCCGGATGTCCAAGCTCACCCTTGGCCTCTTGACCGTGCTTGCCGCCGCTCCTGCCTTTGCCCAGAACACTTCTGCCGGCGTCGCTGGTCAGGTTACGTCCTCGGTGGGCGCGCCTGTTGCCGGCGCTGAAGTCACCATCACGCACGTTGAGTCCGGTACGGTTTCCCGTGCAACCACCGATGCATCTGGTCGTTACAACGCGCGAGGCCTGCGCGTGGGTGGTCCGTACACCATCACCATCACCAAGTCCGGTGAAGGCACCAAGACCGAGCAGAACGTGTTCCTCAGCCTGAGCCAGACCAATACGGTCAACGGCTCGCTGGGTGGCGACCTGACTGCAACCACGCTGGAAGCTGTGCAGGTCATGGCCGTCGCGGGTGGTTCGGATCTTTTCAGCGCCAACAAGATGGGTACGGGTAGCTCGGTTTCGCAGGAGCAGATCGAAGCGCTGCCGTCGATCAATCGCAACATCCAGGACTACGTTCGCCTGGATCCGCGCATCAGCCAGAGCGACAAGTCGCGTGGCGAGTTGACCGTTGGCGGCCAGAATCCGCGCTACAACGCGATCCGTATCGACGGCGTCAACACCAGCGATACCTTCGGCTTGGAATCAAACGGTTTCCCGACCCTGCGCCAGCCGGTGTCGATGGACGCTATTGAAGCCATCAACATCGACGTCGCCAACTATGACACCACCATCACTGGCGCGACCGGCGCCGTGATTGATGCGGTGACCAAGTCGGGCACCAACGAGTTCCATGGTTCGGTTTACGGTACTTACCGTGACAAGGACATGGTCGGTGACCATCCCGACACCGACGCCAAGTTCACCGGCTTCGAAGATGAGAAGACCTTCGGCGCGACCTTCGGTGGCCCGATCATCAAGGACAAACTGTTCTTCTTCGCCAACTACGAAAAGTTCGAGCGCAGCCGCGCTGCATCGTCGTACGGTCCGCGTGGTTCCAACGCGACCAACGTCGTGGACATCGATCCGGCCTTCATCAGCGAAGCGCAGCAGATCGCACGTGATGTGTACGGAGTGGACCTGGGCAGCGCCGACGCGCCGACCGAGACCAAGCAGGAAGTCGAAGAATACGCTGCAAAGATCGACTGGAACATCAATGACGACCACCGTCTGTCGGCTCGCTTCTCCAAGCTGGAGCAGACCGATCCGAACCTGGGTGGTAGCAGCCTTTCCACGGGCTACTCCGGCCATGGCATGACCACGACCGGTCCGGCCTTGGCGCTGAGCAGCCGCTGGTTCGACGTGACCAAAGAAGTCGAGACCAGCGTGGTCCAGCTCTTCAGCGACTGGAGCGACAATTTCTCGACCGAGTTCAAGGTCGGCCGTCGTACCTATGACTCGCTGAGCAGTGTGTACTCGCGTCTGCCGCAGATCGTGATCGGCAGTGGTGCTGGCAACTCCAACGTGGCTCCGCCGTATCTGGCAGCGGGTGCTGACGAGTTCCGGCACGGCAACCAGATCAACACCGAGACCACCACCGCCTACGGCGCGGCGAACTGGTATGTGGGCGACCACACCATCAAGTTCGGTTTCGACTGGGAATCGAACGACATCTACAACCTCTACGCGCAGAACATCTGGGGCACCTACGGCTTCGCCAACCTGGATGACTTCCGTAACGGCCGTTACTGGGTCTACGACCTGAATGCACCGGTTCCGGGCCAGGGTCTTGACTCTGTGGCGATGCAGTACAAGCACAAGAACACAGGTCTGTTCGTACAGGACACCTGGGCCGTCAACTACAACCTGAATCTGATGTTCGGCCTGCGCGTCGACATTCCGGACGTCGATGACGTTCCGGTGCACAATCTGCTGGTGCAGGAAATCTACGGCCGCGACAACCGCGAGACGCTGGACAAGGCGCTGGTGCAGCCGCGCTTCGGCTTCAACTACACCTTCGACAGTGAGCGTCCGACGCAGCTGCGCGGCGGCGTGGGCCTGTTCCAGGGCGCTGCGGCCAACGTGTGGGTGGGTAACTCCTACCAGAACAGCGGCTTCGGCCTTATTGGCTACAACGCACGTGCTGCCGGTCTTAGCCAGGCTCAGCGCGAGGCAATGTGGGCCAGCCTGCCGGCTACGCTGGATCCGGACAACCCCACTGTGCCGTCTCCGGCATCGGGCTACACCACCTTGGTGAACCTGATGGACAAGGGCATTCGCCAGCCTTCAGTGTGGAAGTCCAACATCGCCTTCGACCATGAACTGCCGTGGTACGGCATCACCGGCTCGTTGGAGCTGCTGTATACCAAGGTGAAGGACGGCATTGCGTTCGAGCGCCTGGATATCGGCAACGTCAATGCGGTGCGCGGTCAGGATGGTCGTGACATGTATTGGTCCAACCCCTATGCAGGCACCGGCGTCCGTGCGGGCAGCAACAACGGTGTCGCTGCAGCAGCCGATGCCATCCCGGGTTACGAGAACATCACCGGTTGGCACAACGATGGCGTGATCCTGCTGAAGAACACCGACAAGGGTCGCAGCACGCAGTTCACCGCAAGCCTGAGCAAGCCGCTGACCGAAAACTGGGGCTGGTCGCTGGGTTACACCTACACCGACGCCACCGAAGTCAGCCCGCTGACCTCGTCGCGTGCGATCTCTAACTGGAACGGCGTGATCGGCGTCAATCCGAATGACGCAGTTGCTTCGACCTCCAACTACGAGATCAAGGACCGCATCACCGGCAGCCTGCAGTTCCGCAAGGCATTCTTCGGTGATAACGACACGACCTTCTCGCTGTTTTATGAAGGACGTTCGGGCCTGCCGTACAGCTGGCGCTTCCTGAACGATGCCAACGGCGATGGCTACAGCAACGATCTGCTGTATGTGCCGGCCGGCCGTGGCGACGTGCTGTTCACCGGCGGCGCCGCGATGGAAGATGCGTTCTTCGAGTTCCTGAACGGCGAAGGCGATCTGTCTCGCTTTGCAGGTGGCATCGCTCCGCGTAACAGTGCCCGCAACAAGTGGGTGAACACCTTCGACATCCGTATCAGCCAGGAGCTCCCGGCCTTCTTCGAGGGTCACAAGGCAGAGATCTGGGTTGACGTGATGAACGTGGGCAACCTGCTGAACAAGGATTGGGGCAAGGTCAGCTATGCCTCGCCGTTCAGTGGTCGCGGTGCGACGAACTTTGCCGGTATTGATCCGGCTACCGGCAAGTACATCTACAACTTCAACGCAAACAACGTCACCAAGGTCAATCTGACCGATTGGGAATCGCGTTGGTCGCTGCAGGTTGGCTTCCGCTACAAGTTCTAATGGGTAGCGGTACCTGATGTGAATGGAAACGGCCGGGGAAACCCGGCCGTTTTCTTTTTCATGGGGGCAGCGCTACAGTCGGACACCTTGAGGAAGCGAAACGTTGGACATGACCACGACGATTGAAAAGCCGGCACGTACGCTGCCGGTGCAGGACGCGCGGATCTACCCGCGCGGTGGGCTGGATGTGCTGTCCCGGGCGGAAGTCGCGCGCCTGCGCGATGCCTCCGGTGGCGGCATGCACGAACTGCTGCGCCGTTGCGCGCTGGCGGTGCTGACCAGTGGCAGCGCCTCGGACGACCCGCGCGCGGCGCGTGACCTGTACCCGGATTTCGACATCCAGGTTGCCCAGCAGGACCGCGGCGTGCGCATCGACCTGGCCAACGCGCCGGCGATGGCCTTCGTGGACGGCGAGATCATCCGCGGCGTGGCCGAACTGCTGTTCGCGGTGGTCCGCGACCTGGCCTACATGGCCATCGAAATGGGCCCGGCCTACGCGGCCGAACTGGAGTCTTCGGACGGCATCACCAATGCGGTGTTCGGGCTGCTGCGCAATGCGCGCATCCTCAACCCGGGCGACCCGAACCTGGTGGTCTGCTGGGGCGGCCATTCGATCGGTCGCGACGAATACCTGTACACCAAGCAGGTCGGCTACGAGCTGGGCCTGCGCGGGCTGGACATCTGCACCGGCTGTGGCCCGGGCGCGATGAAGGGCCCGATGAAGGGCGCCACCATCGCCCATGCCAAGCAGCGCAAGAGCGTGTCGCGCTACATCGGCCTGACCGAGCCGGGCATCATCGCGGCCGAGTCGCCGAACCCGATCGTGAACCACCTGGTGATCATGCCGGACATCGAGAAGCGGCTTGAAGCGTTCGTGCGCATCGGCCACGGCATCATCGTGTTCGCCGGTGGCGTGGGCACGGCGGAAGAGATCCTGTACCTGCTCGGCATCCTGCTGCGCGAAGAAAACAAGGACCTGCCGTTCCCGCTGATCCTGACCGGCCCGACCGTGGCCGCGCCGTATTTCGAGCAGATCGACCGCTTCATCCGCCTGACCCTGGGCGATGCGGCCGCCGAGCGCTACCAGATCATCATCGGCGACCCGTCGGCGGTCGCGCGCAAGATGACCGCAGGCATCAAGCAGGTGCGCGAACACCGCCTGGCGCAAAAGGATTCGTTCTTCTTCAACTGGTCCATCGACATCCCGTGGGAGTACCAGCAGCCGTTCGAACCCACGCATGAAGCGATGGCCGGACTGGACCTGCACCACGGCCGTGCCCCGCACGCCCTGGCGGCCGACCTGCGCCGCGCGTTCTCCGGCATCGTCGCCGGTAACGTGAAGGAAGACGGCATGCGCCGGATCGAGGAGTCCGGTCCGTTCCAGATTCACGGTGACGCCGACATGATGCAGGCGCTGGACGCGCTGCTGCGCGCCTTTGTCGACCAGCGCCGGATGAAGATCTCCGGCGAGTACAAGCCGTGCTACCAGGTGGTCACCTGACGGTCGGGTAGTGACGGCCGCTGGCCGTCAACCGTTGGTTGGTGGGTGACGACCGTTGGTCGTCACGCCTTCGCCGCTGCGCTCGCCGAGCATGGCTCGGCGCTACCGTGGATCCCGGTCGTGACGGCCGCTGGCCGTCAGCCCTCGCCCCGGGTAGGTGACGACCGTTGGTCGTCACGCCTGTCGCCCTTGCGGCGCCGATCTTTTGACGCTTGTCGCCCCCGAATGACCGTTCGTCCTGCACGCCCTTGCGGCGCGCGCAGGCGTGCCTCATCGTGCCGACATCACGCTGGGGAGCGGTCCATGTCTTTGCGCCTGTCCAAGGGCTTCACGCTGCTGGAACTGATGGTCACGGTTGCCGTCTTGGCGATCCTGTCGACCATCGCGTTCCCGAGTTTCCAGAGCACCATCCGTTCCAACCGCGTCGCGGCCACCGGCAACGAAATGACCGCCCTGTTGTCGCTGGCGCGCAGTGAAGCGGTGCGCAACAAGCGCGGCGGTGGGGTCTGCGGCAGCGCCACGGGCACCTCGTGCGACAACAACTGGTCGCGCGGCATGCTGGCCTGGGCCGATGTGAACGGCGACGGCACCTACCAGGCTGGCGAAACCGTCCTGCGCTACATCCCGGTCAAGACCGATTCCCTGACGGCGGGCGGGCCCAGCACGGCGGTCATCGCCTTCGACAACCGCGGCCGACGCCGTGCCGCCGCCGCCCAGTCGCTGACCCTGCAGCCGACGGAGTGTGGCGGTGAGGCGCTTCGTCGCCGGCTGGACATCAACGCCGCCGGCCAGATCAATTCCATCAAGGGCGCCTGCCAATGAGTCGTCGTCTTCCTTCCTTCGCACGCACCCAACGCGGCTTCAGCATGATCGAGGTGCTGGTGGCGGTGCTGATCCTGGCCTTCGGCCTGCTCGGTTTCGCCATGCTGCAGACCATGAGCGTGCGTTTCGTGCAGAGTTCCAACTACCGCACCCAGGCCACCAACCTGGCCTATGACCTGCTCGACCAGATGCGCAGCAACCGCTACCAGGCCGGCTGGTATACCAATGCAGCCTTCGCCGCTGGGACGGTCCGGGCATCCAGTTGCTCGCGTACGCTGGGCACTGCGGTAACGCTCAACAACAACATCACCCGCTGGCAGTGCCAGGTGGTCCAGGCCCTCGGCGAGGGCGCCAGTGCGACGGTAGTCAACGCCAACGGCCAGGTCACCGTGGGCATCGCCTGGGGCGACCAGCGCTGGGATCCTGCAAATCCTGACGGGCGGACCACGTTCACCCTGGTGTCGCAGCTGTGACGCGCGCAGTCTCTGCCGCGCGTCGCCAGGCCGGCCTGTCGCTGATCGAGCTGATGATCGCCATGGTCATCGGCCTGGTGCTGATGCTGGGCGTGATCCAGATCTTCGCCGCGTCGCGCGCTGCTTCGCGGTTGGCCGAAGGCAATGCCCGTGCGCAGGAAAACGGTCGTTTCGCGATCGAATTCCTGCAGCGTGACATCCGCATGGCCGGTCACTTCGGCTGCGTGAACGACCAGGCCCATTTCGTGAGAGGCGAGGGCGACCCGGTGGTCAACACCGGGGCCGCTACCGGCTCTGGCCATCCGTTGGATTTCACTGTCAGCATCCAGGGCTATGAGGCGCCAAGCACCGCGCCGGGCGGCCAGTTGACCCTGGGCGCTACCTGGGCCGGTCCGGCCGGGCTGCCGGCCGCGATCGCCGCGTTGAATCCGCGTGGTGGCAGCGACATTCTGGTGCTGCGCTATCTCGCCGCCGAGGGGGTGCCGGTCACTGCGTTGACCGCCAACACCGACAGCGTGGTGGGCTTCGATGCCACTGCCGGCGCGCGGTTCAACGAGGGCGGCGTAGGCACGCCCAATCTGTTCGGCGTTGCGGACTGCAGCCATGCCAATGTGTTCAGGGGCACCTACACGGCGGGCAGCGTCACGGCCCTGGGATCCAACCTCAACCGCTTCACCGTGCAGCCCACCGGCCAGACGATGATCTACCGCGCCGAATCGGTGGTGTATTACGTTGGCACCTCGGGGTCTGGCGAGCCTGCATTGATGCGTGCGCGGGCCGACGGAAACAACGGCTATGGCTTGAGGGAAGAACTGGTGGAAGGCATCGAAAGCCTGCAGCTGCTGTTCGGCCTCGACAGCACCACCGAGATGAGCTCCACCACGCCGCCGGCCGGCAACATCACCACCCAGGCCGTGGCCAGTGGCGTCACCAGCGATGCAAATGCCACCGGTGCCGCGCAGTGGCGCCGCGTCGGACAGGTCCAGGTGGGCGTGCTGGCCCGCAGCCCGGCGCGTTCGCAGGCCGAAGCGCCCACGGACGCGGTCAACTATCCGCGCGCGCTCGGGGTCGGCTTCGCGCCGGCCACGGCCAGCGACGGCCGCTACCGCACCACCTATGAATCCACGATTGCCCTGCGCAACCGACTGTTCGGGAACTGATGCGATGAATGCTCCTGCCCGCCTGCGACCCATGCCCCGCAACCAGCGCGGCGCCGTGTTGTACGTCGCGCTGATCATGCTGATCCTGCTGGCGCTGATCGGCATCGCCGGCATGCAGGTTGCCGGCATGCAGGAAAAAATGGCGGCCAATTACCGCGCCACCAACGTCGCCTTCCAGAATGCCGAAGGCGTCACCCGGCGTAGCGAAAACGCGTTGGAAGCGATCGCCAACCGCACCGCCGCGCCGGCCAATGCGCCGCTGGTGGATACCGATATCCAGCAGAACTGTGACGTCGCTTTCGATCCGGTCAGCTGGGGGCGTGGGCGCCCGTTGACCACCGCCCAGGCGGTCAACGTACGACGCATCGACGCCTGCATCATCGGTGGCGGCTCGCTGGCGATGGGCGATGCACTCGACCCGGTCACGCCGGTCTACCAGATCACCACCTTTGCCACCGATACCGCGACGGATTCCTCGTCCACGGCCTCGGTCGACACCGTCTTCAAGCTCTGAGGCCACCGGCATGACACGTCGTACTTTCCGGATCGCTGCTGCGTCCGCTGCTGTCGTGCTGGGCGCGGGCGCCTATTTCGCCTACAGCCTGTTCGCCGCGCAGGGGCAGGGTGCCCTGGCGCAGGCTCCATTGAACAACACCACCTCGATCCAGCCGGCTTTCATCATGGCGGTCGATGACTCGAACTCGATGACCTTCGAGCGCATCTTCCAGGGCGGCGATGGACGCATGCAGTGGAACGGCAGCAGCTTCTTCCGTTCGGCCGGCGTGTTCTACGACGTGGGCGAGGGCTGCGCGAACAACTCGGTCGACTGCTATCTGTACCTGTTCCCGCACGCGTCGTTCAATACCTCTTACACCCCGGGTCGCGCCATTCCGCCGATCGATGAGTTCGGTTTTGCGCGATCTCCCGCGTACAACGCGAGTTACTACAACCCGAACGTGAAGTACGACCCGTGGAGCCTTCCGGAGCCGCCGGCTGCGGGTATTCCAGCGCTCTGGCCTGACGCCGCGTTCGACAGGGCCCGCGCCGACCCGCGTAATCCCTCGGTTTACGGTACTGATTTCAGCAACGACTACAACACGATCTACAACCTTGCATATCGCGAGGTCAACGGCGAGTCGTTCCAGTTCATGACCGGGATGACGATCCCTTCCGGGACGCGCTACCGTTCCAATGCGCGTAGCTGCAACTCCGGCACGAACGGTCTTCCCAGCACCGGCAACGCTTGGACGACGCTGTCCTCGGACGTGCTGGTGCGGGCCAACTGCACGGTGCAGATGGCCTACGTGCCGGCGACTTTCTACCTGCCCGCAGCTGCGCCGGCCCCGGCCGGCTACAAGACCGCCGATGCCAACCGCCCGGTGATCGCCAATGCCTGCGGTCCTGGCTGCAACATGCGGCGCTACCAGATCCTGCCGGACAACTATTCCGACGCCACCGCGCGGGTGGCGGCGCAGGTCAATTTCGCGAACTGGTTCCAGTATCACCGCAACCGCATCCTGTCGATGGTGGGCTCGTCCTCGCACGCGATGGCTGGCGTGGAGAACATGCGGGTCGGCTATTTCACGATCAATAATCGCGTCAACGTGACCATGCATGACGTGTCCACCCAGCGTGCGAACCTGTTCAACCAGATCTACGGCCTGAACCCCAGCGGCGGTACGCCGAACCGCCAGGCGGCGGCCTTCCTGGGTGAACAGTTCCGCCGCACCGACGCCGGTGCGCCGGTCGTGCGCGCGTGCCAGCGCAATGGCGGCATGCTGTTCACCGATGGCTATACCAACAGCGGCAACTCCGCCGGTGGCTATGGCAATGCCGATAGCGCCGGCGGCACCCATTTCCCCGGCGCGCCGTTTGCCGACAATTACAGCAATACCATCGCCGACATCGCGGCTTCGTACTATGGCGGCGCGTCGACGCCCCTGCGTACCGGCGCCAGCTTCCAGACCGGACTGGTGCCGGTGCCGGAAGAATGCTCGACGCTGAGCCCCTCGTCTGCCCAATGGAAGCGGCTGGACTGCCAAGCCAACCTGCACATGAACTTCTACGGCGTGACGCTGGGTGCGCAGGGGCTCATCTATGAAGTGAATCAGGCAGCAACCGATGATCCCTATGCCAACCCGCCGAACTGGAACGCCGGTGGCGATCCGCTCTCGGGCGACGATGGCCGGGTGATCGACGAGTTGTGGCATGCCGCGATCAATTCGCGCGGTGAGTTCATCAATGCCAAGACGCCGGGCGACGTCACCGACGCGATGCGTCGCGTGCTCGAGGCCGTCGGCGCTGCGGCGTCGCCGTCGGGCACGCTGGCCACCAGCGGTGCGCGCATCGGCGCCGGTTCGCTGACGGTGTCGCCCGAATACAGCGTGCAGAAGAACGGTACCGACTGGTTCAGCCGCCTGACGGCGTCCCGCGTGACCGTCAATGCGGCGCGCGAAGCGCAGTTCACGCCGATCTGGGAGGCCAGCGCGCAGCTGCCTGCCGCCGCAGCGCGCAACGTGTACTTCAATGACGGCAGCAGCGTGCGCAAGTTCGGCCCGACCACGGTCACGTTGGCCGGGCTCTGCGGCCTGTCCAGCTCGTTGTATCCGGGTCAGGCGATCTGCACGCCCGGCGGGCTGACCGGACTCGGCGCGACGCCCACCATCGCCGCCAACTACCTGCTGGGTGATACCGCCAACGAAGTCCGTCGCAGTGGCAAGCTTCGCGATCGCACCAACGCGCTGGGCGACATCATCAATTCCACGCCGGTCATCAGCGCCCCGACCGACGATTTCGGGTACCGCGCGCTGGGCGGCACCCTGGCCAGCACCTACGCCGCGTACTTGAACAGCAAGCGCACCAGCAAGCGTTTCATGGTGTATGCCGGCGCCAACGACGGCATGTTGCACGCCTTCGATGGCGGCATGGACGGTACCGGGGCGGTCAGCGGTAACGGCGGACGTGAAACGTTCGGCTACATCCCGGCCACTTCGTACGGTCACATGGGCAACCTGCTGATTCCCTACGATCCGGCCAAGGTGAATGCCCAGCAGTTCTCTCATCGCTACTTCGTGGATGGTCCGCTCGCCGTTGCAGATACCTACTACAACGACACCTGGAATACGACGCTGGTCGGCAGCACCGGCGCGGGTGGCCGGGGCGTGTTCGCGCTGGATGTAACCACGCCGGGCAGCTTCACTGCCACCAACCGGCTTTGGGAAATCAATGACCTGAGCGGTGCCGATGCAGTCAAGGCCAACATCGGCCACGTCCTCGGCAAGCCGGTGATCGTGCCGGTGCGCACCCTGAATGGTGGCGTCAGTTGGAAGGCCATCTTCGGTAACGGCTATTCCAGCAGCAGCGGCAAAGCCGTGCTGTTCGTGGTGGATATCGGTAACGCGGCTACGCCGACGATCCGCATGATCGAAGCCACCGAGAGCAACTCGGGCATCGCCGGCAGCAATGGCCTGGGCAACATCATCGTGCTCGATCGGCTGGATACGGCCAACATCAATGCGTCCACCGGCTTGCCGGCCAGGGTACGGGACGGCTATGCCGACACCGTCTATGCGGCCGACCTGAAGGGCGCGGTGTGGAAGTTCGACCTGCTGTCCACGGCCAATTCGGTCACCGTGCCGGTGTTCACGACCAACACCTTCGTGCAGAGTGGGGCGACGTATCGCCAGCCTATCACCGGTGGCCTGCAGGCATCGGCCGGTGAAAGTGGCGGCGTGCTGGTGATGTTCGGTACCGGCAGCTTCTCCTTCAATGACGACACGCTGCCGATTTCCTCGACGCAGATCCAGAGTCTGTATGGTTTCAACGACACCTCCAATGCGGCCGTCACCAGCACCCTGACGCGAACCAGCCTGACCCCGTATACGGTGGCTGCCGGGACCGGTGGGCGGACATTGAGCCGCGGTACCGCGCCCACCAGCGCGCGCGGCTGGTACATCGACCTGCCTGCCGGCGAGCGCGCGGTGGGTTATCCCGAGCTGGCGTCCGGCATCCTGTTCATCCCGACCTACACCCCGGACTCGATCACCTCTGGTTGTACCGCAGGCGGTGGCAACAACCTGTTCGGGCTCAATCCGCGCACCGGGGGTGGTGCCTTGTCCGGTGTGCGCATGGGCTCGATCAGCGGTGCCACCGCAGTCGCGGGAACCGCCAGCATGGCGTTGGCCACGGGAGGTACCGCGCCGGTCAAGGACGTCGGTGTCTCCGTGGTGCCGCGCCTGCAGCCGCCGGCCAACCCCGGTGGTGGCGCGCCCGCGCCGACCCCGCCGGGGGGCTCGGGCTGCTGGATGGTGGTCAACGTAGCGGGCGCTCCGCCGATGTATGTTCCGTATCCCTGCGGTCGCCAGTCCTGGCGCCAGATCCAGTAATGGAGAATCCCTCGATGTCCTCTCTGGTTTCCCTGCGTGCCGTCCACCGGCATGGCCTGCGGTCGCGCGCGCGCGGCTTCACCCTGATCGAACTGATGGTGGTGGTGGCCGTGGTCGCCATCCTGGCCGCCATCGCCTATCCGTCCTACGTGGAGCAGGTGCGCAAGTCGCGGCGGGCGCAGGCCAAGGCCGATCTGGTCGAGTACGCGCAGTTGGCCGAGCGCTCGCATACCACCAACAATACCTACGCGAACTTCCGCTTCAGCAACGGGGCGACAACGTTCCAGTCACCGCGTGAAGGCGGCACCGCGCGCTATACGATCACCTTCCAGGGCGGGCAGGGCACGTTCACGCTGACCGCCACGCCGCAGGGACCCCAGGCGCAGGACAAGTGCGGCACCATGTCGGTCAACCAGGCCAACGTGAAAACGCCCTCCGCGGCGACCTTGCCGGAGTGCTGGTGATCGTTCGCTACGGGCTTGCGCGGCGCGTAATCTCACCGTAGAATGCGCCTCCCCGCCCGAATAGCTCAGCCGGTTAGAGCACTTGACTGTTAATCAGGGGGTCGTTGGTTCGAGTCCAACTTCGGGCGCCAGATTCAGTAGAAAGCCGCGAGCGATCGCGGCTTTCGTCATTTCAGCAACCTTCTTTTTCGCTGAGGCAGGGTAGGGGGCCTCGGACGCGACACGAGCGTACCCGGCCTGGCACGTTGACAACGACCCGGCTGTGGCGCTGCCCGCCGATGCAGATCGGGATGCTGAAATTGCTGCCCCCGCTGCGCCCGTCGGGCCGGAAGCGTACCCTCAGGCGGCCACCGCTGGCTTCGGCCCGGATGCCCGGAGATGGCCGCAGGGCATGGTGGGCCAGCACCTGTCCCCTGGTGCCTTCTTTGCGAAGGATCCATCCTGCACTCCAGTCGCTGCTGCATTGCAGACCATCCGCACTCGGACACACCACGACCACATGCCTTCGGGTGATGGCCTCCGTGCGTGCCTGCGCCACCGCAGCGTGCAGCTGCATGCGCAGACTGTCTGCACGCACCCGCGCCAGGGTCCGTTGGAACGAGGGCAGGGCCGCCGCCGCCAGGGTCGCGACCAGGGCCAGCGCCATGCACAGTTCAACCAGGCCGTAGCCTTGGGCACTCGCAGCAGGCCGGGCTGGATGTGGCATGCAAAGGTCCTCCGTGCCTGCATGGTCCGCCTTGTCCCGGCACGGGTCCGTCGCCAGAGCCGTCAACCGCAGCTAGCCGATTCCCTCAACCTGCCGTCACCGGCCGCCCCGCTATAATTGGTGTCCCCGGGACCTGGCAGCACCATGAGCGACCGTTTCCAACTCGTATCGCCGTATTCGCCCGCAGGCGACCAGCCCACCGCGATCGAGAAGCTGAGCAGCAACTTCGAAGCCGGCGTGGCCAAGCAGACCCTGCTCGGCGTGACCGGCTCGGGCAAGACCTACACCATCGCCAACGTCATCGACCGCATCCAGAAGCCGACGCTGATCATGGCACCGAACAAGACCCTGGCCGCGCAGCTGTACGGTGAGTTCAAGGCGTTCTTCCCGCACAACGCGGTCGAGTATTTCGTCAGCTATTACGATTACTACCAGCCGGAAGCCTACGTGCCGTCCTCGGACACCTTCATCGAGAAGGACAGTTCGATCAACGAACACATCGAGCAGATGCGCCTGGCCGCGACCAAGACCCTGCTGTCGCGACCGGATGCGCTGGTGGTGGCCACCGTATCGGCCATCTATGGCCTGGGTGCGCCGGAAGACTACCTGTCGCTGCGGCTGATCCTGTCCAAGGGCGAGCGCATCGACCAGCGCGACCTGATCAACCACCTGACCCAGCTGCAGTACACCCGTAACGAGTACGAGCTGCATCGCGGTACGTTCCGCGTGCGTGGCGAAGTGATCGACGTGTTCCCCGCCGAATCGGACAGCGAAGCGCTGCGCATCGAACTGTTCGACGGCGAAGTGGAAAAGATCACCCTGTTCGATCCGCTCACCGGCGAAACGCTGCGCAACATGATGCGCTTCACTGTCTACCCGAAGACCCATTACGCCACCACCCGCGAGCGCGTGCTGGCCGCGGTGGAAACCATCAAGGTGGAGCTGAAGGAGCGCCTGGACCAGCTGTATGCGGAAAACAAGCTGGTGGAGGCGCAGCGCCTGGCCCAGCGCACCCAGTTCGACATCGAGATGATGGCCGAGGTGGGCTTCTGCAACGGCATCGAAAACTACTCGCGCCACCTGACCGGCAAGCCGGCCGGTTCGCCGCCGCCGACCCTGTTTGATTACCTGCCGCCGGATGCGCTGCTGGTGATCGATGAGTCGCACGTGACCATTCCGCAGATCGGCGCGATGTACAAGGGCGACCGTTCGCGCAAGGAAACACTGGTGGAGTTCGGCTTCCGGCTGCCGTCGGCGCTGGACAACCGGCCGCTGCGTTTCGAGGAATGGGAACAGCGCTGCCCGCGCGCCATCTACGTGTCGGCGACGCCGGGTCCGTATGAGTATCGCGAGGCCGGCGAAGACATGGCCGAGCTGGTGGTGCGCCCGACCGGGCTGATCGATCCGATCGTGGAAATCCGCCCGGTCGGCACCCAGGTCGACGACCTGATGAGCGAGGCCAACGAACGCATCAAGATGGGCGACCGCGTGCTGGTCACCACCTTGACCAAGCGCATGGCCGAGAACCTCACCGAGTACCTGAGCGAGCACGGCATCCGCGTGCGCTACCTGCACTCGGACATCGACACGGTGGAGCGCGTGGAGATCATCCGCGACCTGCGCCTGGGCAAGTTCGACGTGCTGGTGGGCATCAACCTGCTGCGCGAAGGCCTGGACATGCCCGAGGTCTCGCTGGTGGCGATCCTGGACGCGGACAAGGAAGGTTTCCTGCGCTCCACCGGCTCACTGATCCAGACCATCGGCCGTGCGGCGCGCAACGTGCGCGGCAAGGCGATCCTGTATGCCGACCGGATGACGAAGTCGATGCAGGCGGCCATCGATGAGACCGACCGTCGCCGCGCCAAGCAGGTGGAGTACAACGAAGAGCACGGCATCGTGCCCAAGTCGGTCGCCCGACCGATCGTGGACGTGCTGGAAGGCGCGCGTTCGGAGGCCTATGACCGGGCCTCGCGCAAGGGCAAGGGCAAAGGGAAGATCGGTGCGGTCGAGATCGCCGAGGAGGGCGCCGATTACGCGACGCTGTCGCCGTCCCAGGTCGCCACCCGGCTCAAGTCGCTGGAACAGCGGATGTACCAGCATGCCAAGGACCTGGAGTTCGAAGAGGCCGGGCGCGTGCGCGACCTGATCAAGCGGCTGAAAGAGGCCAGCCTGGGCTGATTGGGGCATCGGTAGCGCCGCGCCATGCTCGGCGTAAATCCCCGAAACCACGCGCTACCCACGCTTTCGAAGATTTCTTCACAAAAGAGTTGCACAACCCCGGTCTCCTCCGTAATATACGCGGCCTGCCCCGACGCAATCGCAACGCGGCAGGAAACAAAAACGGGCGGTTAGCTCAGCGGTAGAGCACTACCTTGACATGGTAGGGGTCACAGGTTCGAACCCTGTACCGCCCACCACTTCCAACGAAGTGGGAACGAAAAAAGCCAGCCATCGCGCTGGTTTTTTTTGTGCCTGCAATCCGGGATTCCTGTTCGCTGGGAAGGTCCTGATCCGCACAGGGGTAGCCGCGCCTGGCCCGGTGATGACGTCGGCCCTTGGCGCTGCACGCAGCACTGCAGCTGTTCCGTTGCCTGGCAACGCCCGCTGTAGTGAGATCAGGTAGCCGGGACTGTCGGCGTGGGAGAAACCCTATGACCTGTTTCAACAAGACGATGATGCCGATCCTGCTGGCCGTTGCGCTCTTGGCCGTGACCCACAACGTCAGGGCGGGTAATGAATCGATCACCAGCACGCGGACGATCGTGGTGGACGCGCGATCCGCGGACGGCGCTGCCGCGCGAGCCTGGATTGAAAGGAATTCGCCCGACTTCCGTCCACGCCTTGACGCGGAGCAGATGGAAATAAGCAGGACGGTGGTGGTCAGTTCGGATAACGTGCAGCGCACGCCGGGAGACAATCCGCCGATTCCGCTTCCTGCAAGCGGAAAGCCAGGCGAAGTGATCAGCTTCAGCAGCCAGCGCAATGGCGGCCTGGAGTCCTGGACCTACAAATGGCGGGCTGGTTCGAAGGGCGGCGGCAGCTGGAGCCTGATCGGCTACACGTTCAAGTACTTCGACGAGCAGGAGCGCTGACGGCAGCGCTTCATGCGCTACGCCTGCGTCAGCCTGCGGCGAACGCCTGCCGCAGGCTGCGCAGTGAGTCTTGGCGGCAGCGGGTCGCACAGTCTTCGCCCATCTTGAATTCCTGCAGGCGCATGCCGACCAGTGTCAGCGACAACGCATAGCCACTGCCGGAAGCATGCCGCGCATGGCTGATCGCATGGCGTGCCAGTGCGTCCACATGGTCACGGTCAGGCAGCAGGCCGAGGAACGCGCGTTCAGCGCTGTCCAGGTCCGGCGCGGTCAGTACCACGCGCGGATCGGCGGCAGGCCTGAGCAGGGCGGGCGCGGGGCTGGCCGGGGGGAGGAAAGCGTCCATGGCGTCGTGCGGCTCGATACAGAAGCGGTACGTGCACGATGCGTCATCAACATTGTCAGAACATTGCGCGCCTCCTGCGCGGCTTATCATCACCGCTGGTTTCTGCTGCCCACCGGTTTCCCATGCGCATCCTGCTGGTCGAAGACGATCCTGACCTGTCCCGTGCCCTGCAGTCCGGGCTGGAACGCCAGGGCGTGGTCGCTGACGTGGTGGATACGCTGGCCGCCGCCGCCGCCGCGCTGCGCGATCCGGTGCACCAGTTGCTGCTGCTGGATCGCCAGCTTCCGGACGGCGATGGACTGGCCTTCGTGGCCATCGCCCGCGCGCTGCGGCCCAACCTGCCGGTGATCATGCTGACTGCCAAGGGCAGCCTGGGCGACAAAGTGGAAGGGCTGGATGTCGGCGCGGACGATTACCTGGTCAAGCCGGTGGCGATCGAGGAATTGATGGCGCGCATCCGCGCCGTGTCGCGTCGCCCGACCGAAATGGTCACCCCGGTGCTGCAGTTGGGGCGATTGCGGTTTGATTTCGAGTCGCTGCAGGCGCAGGTGGACGGCCATGCGCTGCCGCTGCCGCGGCGCCAGCTGCTGGTACTGCAGGCGCTGGCATTGCGCCAGGGGCGTACGGTGACCCGCAGTGGATTGGAGGAAGCGGTGTACGGATTCGACGATGACATCCAGTCCAACGCCCTGGATGCCCATATTTCAAAGCTGCGCAAGGCGCTGCAGCAGGCCGGCGCAGGCGTGGAAATCCACGTCATCCGCGGGGTCGGCTACCTGTTGGCGGAGGCATGAAAATGAACACGGACATTCGATCCATCTCACTCGGCCTGGCCTGGCGCGTCTGCCTGGCCCAGGTGTTCACCGTGTTGATCGCGGTGATGGCGCTGATCCTGACCTGGGGCGACCAGGAGTCGGTGCAGATGGACATGTTCACGGCGGATGACGTGGTCGCCGCGCTGCACAGCGATGGAACCACCCTTCGGCTGGATCGCGCGCGCTGGGACGTACTCAACGCACAGGCGGGCGGCAATCTGTGGTTCGTCGCCACCGATGAACGCGGCAACCAGCTTTCCGAAGGCGCCGTGCCGGATGTTCATCGCGAACTGCTGTCGCGACTGGAGCGCGTCGGCTACAGCGAACTGGGTTCGCTGACGCCGCCTTATCTGGATGCAGCGCGCATCGTGATCAGCAAGCAGGACGGCAGGCGCTTGACCGCGATGGTCGGCGGCCAGCCCAAGCACGGGTTGTGGGAAGGCGCGCTGATGGTGCTGCGGCTGATCGGCCCGTGGTTCTTCCTGCCGCTGATCGTGGTGACCCTGCTGGTGATGCCGCTGGTGATCCATCGCGCGATGCGTGGCGTACGCCAGTTGGCACGCGAGGCGCGGCTGCTCGACATCGGCAAGCCGGGAGCGCGGCTGGACACGCAGTTGGTCAGTAGTGAAATCGCGCCGCTGGTCAGCGCCTTCAACGATGCCATCGGCAAGGTCCAGCAGGGTTACGCCGCACGCGACAAATTCCTGGCCGACGCCGCGCACGAATTACGCGTGCCGATCGCGGTGGTGCAGGCACGTCTTTCGCAATTGCCGCAGGGCGCGCTGAAGGCGCAGCTGCTCAACGACATCGCGCGGCTCGGCAACGTCGCCGAACACCTGCTGGACCTGCAGCGGCTGGACCGCAGCGTCGAAAAGCTGCAGCCGCTGGACCTGGCTGCGCTGGCCCGTACGGCAGCCGCGGAACTGGCGCCGTTGGTGATCGGCGCGGGCTACGACTTCGAAGTGGACGCCCCGGAGGGGCCGGTCTGGATCGTCGGTGATGGCATCGCGCTGGGACGCGTGATGGCCAACCTGGTGCACAACGCGATCGTGCACGGTGGCGGTCGCGGCACGATCAGCGTGCGGCTGGACCGCAACGGCACGCTCGAGGTAGCCGACCAGGGTGCCGGCGTGCCGGAAAACGACCGCGACGTGATCTTCGAACCCTTCCATCGGCTGCGTGCGGCCGGCAGCGGCAGCGGCCTGGGCCTGCACCTGGTGAAGGAGATCATCCAGCACCACGAAGGCACGGTGACGGTGGGCGAAGCGCCGGGAGGCGGTGCCAGTTTCCGTATCGCATTCAACCGCTCGGTGCGTCGTCCCGGCTGAAGCCCGAGTCTGCACGGTGCAGAACGCTGATGGCAGCGGTCTAGGCATCCGTCCACGCTGGAAGGCATGGGGGGACAGGCCTGCGATCATCTCGTCGTGTCGCCGGGCCTGTGGGGCAAGGCCAGTGCCGCCGCACTGGTGGCCGGTGCCACGGCATGCTGTCAGATGCCGGTACTGCCGCCGGCCGTGGCGGCCTGGCCAGGCCTGTTGCTGGGCATCGTGCTGTGGCTCGGCCGCTGGCGCGGGCGTTGGCTGGGCATGCTGCTCGTGGGTTTCAGCTGGGCGGCGCTGAACGGGCTCTGGGCCTTGCAGGTGCAGCTTCCGCCGCAACATCCACCGATCGACCAGGTGCTGCGCAGCAGGGTGATCGATCTGCCCGAGCATCGACCGTCCTACAGCCGTTTCCTGCTCCGTCTCGACGACGCCCCATCGCTGCCGCGCGAGTTCCGCGGCCGCCGCGTGCAGGTCTACTGGAGCGCACCCTTCACACGCAGCGGGCCCGCCGACGCCGCCCCGGGGGCGGTCACGCCGGGCATGCGGCAGACCGTCGCGGCCGGTTCACGCTGGCAGCTTCCGCTGCGCCTGCGTGCGCCGCGCAGCCGGATCAACCCGGGGGGATTCGATGGCGAGCGCCACGCGCTGATGCTCGGCATCGCTGCCAGCGGACAGGTCCGCTCCGGCTCGCCCCCGCTCCTGCTGGAGGGGCCTGCCGGGCTGGCGGCGTGGCGCGAACGCATGTCGCGGCGGATCCAGCAGGCAGTGCCCGGCGACACTTCGCGGTTCCTGCGCGCCCTGGCGCTGGGCGACACCCGCGAGCTCAGCGATGCGGACTGGGAGCAGCTGCGCGCGCTGGGCCTGACCCACCTCATCGCGATCTCCGGATTCCATGTCGGGTTGGTCGCGGGCGGCTTCGCGCTGCTGGTCGGGCTGCTGTGGCGCTGTGTCGCGGCGCTGCCCCGGCGCCTTCCACGCCCGACCGCAGCCGCCCTCGCGGCGGCGGCAGGCGCGGTGGGCTACGCGCTGGTGGCCGGGCTGGCGCTGCCGACCGTGCGTACCGCGCTGATGATCGTGGTGGTAGCGCTGGCCCGCGCCAGCCGCCGACGCCTGCCGTGGGCGCAGTCGCTGGCGTTGGCGGCCTTTGCCACCCTGCTGGCCGCGCCGCTGTCGGTGCTGGCTGCGGGGTTCTGGCTCAGCTTCGGCGGCGTGCTCTGGCTGATGTGGTGCCTTCCCGGCGGGCAGCGTGCCGAAACCGGGCTGGGTGGGCTGCTGAAGCCATTCCTGGCCGCGCAGGGGATTGCCAGCCTGGCGTTGTTGCCGCTCGGCATCAGCCTGTTCGGGCAGGCGTCGCGGATCGGCCCGCTGGTGAACCTGCTGGCGGTGCCGTGGTGGAGCCTGGTGGTGGTGCCGCTGGCGCTGCTCGGCACGGCGCTGGAGGCGCTGCATGCCGGGTTGGGGGCCTGGTGCTGGCGGCTCGCTGGCGTGGCTTTCGACATCAGCTGGAGATGGCTGCAGCCGCTGGCGGCGTGGAGCGGGGCAGTGTGGTGGTTGCCGGAAGCGCCGCGCTGGACCCTGCCGCTGGCTTTGCTGGGGGTGTTCTGGTGCTTGCTGCCGCGCGGTCGCGGCGGGGTGCTGGCGACCCCGCTGCTGTGCCTGCCGCTGCTGTGGCCGGATCGGCAGCTGCCGCTGCCGGGCGAGGTCGAAGCCTTGGTGCTGGACGTCGGACAGGGCACGGCGGTGATCGTGCGGACCGCGTCGCGGCTGCTGCTGTATGACCTTGGGCCGCCTGGCGCCGGGGCCGATTCCGGCGAGCGCGTGGTGCTGCCCGCGCTCCGCGCACTGGGTGCCGGCGTGCCTGACCGGGTGCTGCTCAGCCATGGCGACGCCGACCATGCGGGCGGGCTGCCGGGGCTGCGCCGTGCTTTTCCACAGGTGCCGGTGTGGGCGCCGGCAGGGTCCGGAGTCGACGGCGCACTGCCCTGCCATCGCGGCCAGCATTGGCGCTGGGATGGGGTGGACTTCGACATCCTGCACCCGGGGGCGGGGCATCGGGAACGCGGCAACGCCTCCAGCTGCGTGCTGCGCATCGCCACCGCGCACGGGGTGATCCTGCTCACTGGCGACATCGGCATCGCCGAAGAAGCCCAGCTGCTGCGTTCCAGCCGCAACGCGCTGAAGGCGGACGCGGCGCTGGTCGCCCACCACGGCAGCGCCGGCTCCTCCAGCGCACCGTGGGTCGCGGCGGTGGGTGCGCGGCTGGCGCTGGTGTCGGCCGGGCACCGCAACCGCTTCGGCCATCCGCGCGCCGACGTGGTGCAACGGTGGACCGCGAGCGGTGCCGAAGTGCTGGGCACCGCCAGCTCCGGCGCACTGCACGTGTGGCTGGGCGCGCAGGGGCTGCAGGTGCGCGAACAACGGGTGCATGCCGGTCGCTGGTGGAATGCTGCGGGCCGGGAGCGGGCGGCTGCTATCCTATCGGTGGACAAACAGGCGGCCGCTGGGCCGGAGGGTTGGAAACGTGTGGGAACTGGTCAAGGCCGGCGGTTGGCCGATGGTGCCGCTGCTGCTGCTGGGTGTACTGGCTTTGGCGATCGTCCTAGAGCGTTTCTGGTCCCTGCGCCGCAACGAGGTGCTGCCACCGGGCCTGGGCCAGGATGTGCGCAACTGGGCGGCACGCGGCAAGCTGGATCCGGCCCACCTGGCGACCCTGCGGGCCAACTCCCCGCTGGGCGCGCTGCTGGCGGCGGCGCTGGACGCTCGCAATCGTCCGCGCGACCAGATCCGTGAGCGCATCGAAGACACCGGGCGCTTCATCGTGCATCGCATGGAACGCTTCCTCAATGCGCTGGGCACCATCGCTTCGGCCGGTCCGCTGCTGGGCCTGCTGGGCACCGTGGTAGGCATGATCCAGATGTTCCTGGGCATCCTGGACCACGGCGTGGGCGATGTGAACCAGCTCGCCGGCGGCATCGGCAAGGCACTGGTATGCACGGCCACCGGCATGATCGTGGCGATCCCCGCGCTGATGTTCCATCGCTACTTCAAGGGCCGCATCAACGGCTACGTGATCGAAATGGAACAGGAGGCCTCCGCGCTGCTGGATGCGCTGGATGGCCGTCCGGGCGTGATGGCCACGCCGCCGCGTCCGGCCAGCCAAGCCGCCGCCAACCCCGCCAGCGCCGCCCCGGCCAAGGCCTGACGGATGCGCATCCGCAACGACCGCGCCGGTGACGAGCCGCATATCGACCTGGTGCCGCTGATCGACGTGATCCTGGTGCTGATCATCTTCTTCGTGGTCACCACCACCTTCGATGCGCGTTCCACCCTGCAGGTGCAGCTGCCGCATGCCAGCCAGCAGGCCAACAGCGAACCGCCGCGTGCGCTGAGCATCCTGGTCAACGCCGATGGCCGCTACTTCGTCAACGACCAGGAAGTGCTGCGCACCGACGTGGAGTCGGTCAAGCAGACCATTGCCGCGGTTGCCGGTGAAGACCGCACCCAGTCCGTGCTGCTGCGCGCCGATGCGCGCACTCCCTACCAGGCCGTGGTCACCGCCCAGGATGCCCTCGGCCAGCTTGGCTTCCGCCGGATTTCCATCGCAACCGCTCCCGAGGTGCGTCAATGAGTTCCAAACACGCGCCCGTCTGGCCGATCTACAAGCGCCTGCTGGGCTACACCCGCGCCTACTGGGTATTCATGGTGGCCGCCGTGGTGGCGATGGCCATCGAAGCCCTGGCCGGCTATTCCTTTACCCGCTTGATGGAACCGCTGGTCAACCGCGGTTTCGTCAACCCGGAGCCGCGCATGGCGGTGATCCTGCCGCTGACCATCCTGGGCCTGTTCCTGATGCGCAGCCTGGCCACGCTGGTCAGTGACTACACCCTGGCCCGTACCGGCCGCAGCGTGGTGCGCGACCTGCGCGAACAGGTGCTGGAAAAGTACCTGCACCTGCCGTCGTCGCACTTCGATACCGAAGCGACGCCGGTGATGGTCAGCCGGCTGAACTTCGATACCGAACAGGTCACCCAGGCCAGCGCCGATGCGTTGAAGACGCTGGTGGCCGACACCCTGACCATCATCGCGATGCTGGTGGTGATGCTGCAGATGAGCGTCAAGGTCACCATGGCTATGCTGGTGGTGGTGCCGATGATCGGCTTGATCGTGTCCTACGTGGGCAAGCGTTACCGGCGCATCAGCCGCGGCATCCAGGACGGCATGGGCACCATGGCCGCCACGGCGGAGCAATCGTTGTCCGCCCAGCAGGAAGTCAAGGTGCACGGCACCCAGCGGCATGAGATCGACCGCTATTCGCGGCTGGCCAACCGCATGCTGGGCCTGAACATGAAGGTCGAGACCACGCGCGCCTTCGCCTCCAGCACGGTGCAGTTCCTGGCCGCGCTGGCGCTGGCGGTGATCGTCTGGGTAGCCACCCGCGAAGCGCTGGTCGGCAAGCTCAACGCCGGCCAGTTCATGGGCCTGATGACCTCGATGATGGCGATCATTCCGTCGCTGCGCCGGCTGACCAGCGTGCAGACCTCGATCTCGCGCGGCGTGGCCGCCGCCGAGCGGCTGTTCTCGATCCTGGACATGCCGGTGGAGCGCGACCAGGGCAGCAAGCGCATCGAACGCGCACGCGGCGAGCTGGCCTTCGAGCACGTCATGCTGCGTTACCGCGAAGATGCCGGCACCGCGCTGGACGACATCAGCTTCGTTGCACGCCCGGGCACCGTGACCGCCGTGGTGGGGCGTTCGGGCAGCGGCAAGACCAGCCTGATCCGGCTGGTGCCGCGCTTCTACGAGCCCAGCGGCGGACGCATCACGCTGGATGGCGTGCCGCTGGACGATTACCCGCTGGCCGACCTGCGCCGACAGGTGGCGATGGTGGGGCAGAAGGTGATGCTGTTCGACGACACCATCGGCTCGAACATCGCCTACGGCATGGATGCCAGCCAGGAACAGATCCGCGCGGCGGCCGAGGCGGCCAACGCCTGGGAGTTCATCGCGCGCCTGCCGCAGCAGCTGGACACCCCCGTCGGCGAGAACGGGGCGCTGCTGTCCGGCGGCCAGCGCCAGCGCCTGGCGATCGCCCGGGCGATCCTGCGCGACGCGCCGATCCTGATCCTGGACGAGGCGACCGCCGCGCTGGACAACGAATCCGAACGGCTGGTGCAGGACGCGCTGCAGCGGCTGATGCCCGAGCGCACCACGCTGGTCATCGCGCACCGGCTGTCCACCATCGAACACGCCGACCAGGTGCTGGTGATGGACCAGGGGCGCATCGTCGAGCGCGGCACGCACGATGAACTGCTGGCCATGGGCGGGCTCTACGAGCACCTGTACAACATGCAGTTCCGCGAAAGGCAGGCCTGATGTCCGGCAAGGGTACGCAGACACCGGCCTACTGGTACGACGGCTCCCCGGTGCCGCTTGGCATGCGCCTGCTCAGTCCGCTGTATGCGGCCGTGGCCGGCCTGCGGCGGCGCGCGTATCGGCGCGGCTGGCTGAAGCGGTACACGCTGCCGGTACCGGTGATCGTGGTCGGCAACATCACTGCCGGAGGTACCGGCAAGACCCCGTTGACCATCGCGCTGGTGCAGCAGCTGCGCGCAGCGGGCTGGAAGCCGGGAGTGGCCAGCCGCGGCTACGGACGCGAGCAGGCCGACAGCGGCCGCTGGGTGGACGCCGATACGCCGACCGCGCTGGGCGGCGACGAGCCGGTGCTGATTGCCTGGAAAACCGGTGCGCCGGTGCGGGTGGATGCTGATCGCGTGGCGGCCGGCAAGGCGCTGGTCGAGGCAGGTTGCGATGTGATCGTCTGCGATGACGGCCTGCAGCACTACCGCTTGGCGCGCGATATCGAAATTGAAGTCATCGACGCGCAGCGTCGTTACGGCAACGGCCGGCTGCTGCCGGCCGGACCGCTGCGCGAGCCGGTGGCCCGCGCCGGCGACTGCGATTTCCGCGTGGTCAACCAGGGCGCGGCCAGCGCGGAAAACGCGGCGGTGGCGTGCGGGTTCGGGCAATGGCCGATGCGCCTGCGCATCGACAGTGCGCAGCCGCTGGTGGGCGGACGCCTGCGCGGGCTTTCGCACTTTGCCGGGCAGCGCGTGCACGCCGTGGCCGGCATCGCGCACCCGCAGCGCTTCTTCGACATGCTGCGTGCCGAACGCATCGGCGTGGTCCCGCATGCCTTCGCCGACCACCACGCCTACCAGCCGCAGGACCTGCGTTTCGGTAGCGAGCTGCCGATCCTGATGACCGAAAAGGACGCGGTGAAGTGCCGCGCCTTCGCCAACGACTGGCACTTCGCCATTCCCCTGCAGGCCGATCTGCCCGCTGCCTTCTGGGTGGCATTGACCGACCGCCTTGAGAAGCTGCGCGCGCGCTGAACCGCCTGCGCGCGTGGCCTGTAACCGGAGAACCCCATGACCGAGTTCGTCGTCGCCATTCCTGCCCGCTATGCCGCTTCGCGCCTGCCCGGCAAGCCGTTGCGCCTGCTCGGTGGGGAACCGCTGGTGCTGCACGTGGCGCGGCGCGCGCTGCAGGCCGGCGCGCGTGAAGTGTGGGTGGCCACCGACGACGCGCGCATCACCGAGGCGCTGGCGGGGTTGCAGGACGTGCAGGTGGCCATGACCGATCCGGCCCATCCGTCCGGCACCGATCGGCTGGCCGAATGCGCCCGCCATGCCGGCTGGGCCGATGACGCCGTGGTGGTCAACCTGCAGGGCGATGAGCCCTTCGCACCGGCCGCCGGCATCCGTGCGGTGGCCGACGCGCTGGCCAGCGGCCGCGCCCCGATGTCCACGCTGTGCACGCCGGTCGAAGATGCGGCCACGCTGTTCGATCCCAACGTGGTCAAGCTGGTGCGCAACGCGCGCGGTGAGGCCATGTATTTCAGCCGGGCGCCGATCGCCTGGCACCGCGATGGTTTCGCGCGCAGCCGCGATGTATTGCCGGACGGGGTCCAGTGGCTGCGCCACATCGGCATCTACGGCTACCGCGCCGGCTTCCTGCAGCAGTTCGCCGCGATGCCGCCCGGCAGCCTGGAACAGGTGGAAAACCTGGAACAGCTGCGGGTGCTGGAGGCCGGTTACCCGATCAGCGCGGCGCTGTCGCCGGCACCGTTCCCGGCCGGCATCGACACCCCCGAAGACCTGGAGCGGGCGGAGCGCCTGCTGGCTGCTGGCCAAGCCTGAGCGGGCCCGGAAAAAATCCGCGTGGCACAACGATTGCATGACGCGCGGTCCGGCATAATCAGGGTATGAACGCCCAACCCGTCCAGGACCTCCCCGAGTTCGCCACGTGGCTGAACGCCGCGCCCGCCACCCTGAGCGAGCTGCGCGGGCAACCGCTGGCCCTGCTGTTCGTCAATGCGGCGTCGGCCTGGTGCGCGCAACGCCTGGCCGACGTGGCGAACTGGCAGTCGCGCCATCCCGGGCGGCTGCAGGTGCTGGTGCTGCAGGTGCCGCGTTTCGATTTCGAACGCGATGAAGCGGCCAGCCTGAAGCTGCTGCGCCGCCAGGGCCTGCACTCCATCGCGCTGCTGGACAGCGACTGGGACGGCTGGCGGCGCTTCGGGGTGACGGCCTGGCCGACGATGGTGCTGATGGATGTCTACGGCCGCGAAAGCAGCCGCCTGGTCGGCCTCGGCCAGCCGGGCGAGCTGGACCGCGCGCTCAACGAACTGTGCGGCAACCTGCAGCCGACACCGTTCGAAGCACTGCGCGAGCTGCGCCCGGAGCCGCGCCTGCCGCTTTGTTTCCCCACCGGGCTGGCGGTCACCACCGAGCGGCTGTATATCGCCGACAGCGGCCACCACCGCGTGCTGGAATGCACCCATGGCGGGCGCGTGCTGCGCCAGTTCGGGCAGGGCACGCCGGACTTCATGGATGGCGGGGCGCAGGACGCAGCCTTCAACCGGCCGCAGGCGCTGGTGGTGGAACGCGAGTCGCTGTATGTGGCCGACACCGGCAACCATGCCCTGCGCCGCATCAACATCATCACCGGCCAGGTCGACACGCTGTGTGGCAATGGCCGGCCGGGCGAACCGCACGACGGGCAGGTCGACGACCCACGCAGCGTGGCGCTGAACCATCCAGCCGGGCTGGCACTGGCCGACAACGAACTGCACGTGGCGATGGCCGGCGACAACCGAATCTGGAGCTACCACCTGGGCCAGCGACGGCTTACCCGGCGCGCCGGCAGCGGCGCCATCGACCAGCGCGACGGCAGTGGCAACGTGGCGGCCTTCGCCCAGCCGACCGGACTGGCGGTGGTGCAGCAGGCGCTGTACGTGGCCGATGCGCTGGCCTCTTCGATCCGCTGCGTGCAGCTGCGCGGCGACCTGGTGCAGACGCTGATCGGGCAGGGCGTGTGGAACCACGGCAGCGAAGACGGTCCGCGTGACCGGGCCAGCCTGCAGTTCCCGCAGGCCATCGCGCTGAGCCCGGATGCACCGCTGCTGTGGATTGCCGATGCCGGCAACGGTCGCCTGCGCACGCTGCGGCTGGGCGGCGGCGAACTGGTCACCCAGGCGTTGCCCCGCCGGCTGCACGGGCCGGCCGGCCTGGCAGTAGGATCCGGTGCGGTCTGGATCGCCGAAACCGATGCCCACGCCGTGCTGCGCTTCGACCCGGCCAGTGGCGTGCTGAGCGACGTCCCGATCACCGAATGAACGCTGTACCCGCTTTCGATGGCAAGGCCTTCGCGGCCGCGTTGAGCACCGCCCCCGGTGTCTACCGCATGTACGCCGCCGACGACGTGCTGCTGTATGTCGGCAAGGCGCGCGCACTGCGCAACCGTGTCGGCAGCTACTTCAACGGCAGCCCGAAGAACGCGCGGATCATGTCCATGCTGTCGCAGATCGTGCGCATGGACGTCACCGTGACGCGCTCGGAAAGCGAAGCGCTGCTGCTGGAAAACCAGCTGATCAAATCGCTGTCGCCGCGCTACAACGTGTCCCTGCGCGACGACAAGACCTATCCGCACGTGCTGCTGACCCGCGAGGCGTGGCCGCGCATCGCGCTGCACCGCGGGCCGCGCGCCGTGCCGGGCCGCTACTTCGGGCCGTATCCGGGGGTCACCGCGGTGCGCGAAACGCTGAACCTGATGCACAAGCTGTTCAAGCTGCGCAGCTGCGAGGACAGCGTGTTCAAGAACCGCTCGCGGCCGTGCCTGCAGTACCAGATCGGCCGGTGCAGCGCGCCCTGCGTGGATCTGGTGGCGGCCGAGGACTACGCCGAAGCGGTGCGTCGCGCCTCGATGTTCCTGGAAGGCAAGAGCGATGAGCTGACCCGCGAGCTGGGCGAGCAGATGCAGGCGGCCAGCGAGTCGCTGGAGTTCGAACAGGCTGCGCGCCTGCGCGACCTGGTCAAATCGCTGCGCAGCATGCAGACCCGGCAATACGTGGACGGCCGCGCCGCCGACCTGGACGTGCTGGCGGTGGCCACGCGTGGCGCGCAGGCCTGCGTGATGCTGCTGGCCTTCCGTGACGGCCGCAACATGGGCACGCGCCCGTTCTTCCCGCGCACCAATGGCGAGGATAGTCCGGAAGAAGTGCTGGGCGCGTTCGTGTCGCAGTACTACGTGGAATTCGAGCCGCCGCGCGAGATCCTGCTGGATCGCGAAATCCCGGATGCGACGCTGCTGGAAGCCGCGTTTTCCGCGTCTTCCGAACGCCGCGTGCAATTGAAGTGGAACGTGCGCGGCGAACGCGCGGGTTACCTGGAACTGGCCAGCCGCAACGCGCAGCTGACCCTGGCCACCGAACTCAACAGCCGCGACTCGCAGCATGCACGCAGCGAGGCGGTGCGCGAGATGCTGGGCCTGGCCGAGCCGGTCAAGCGGGTGGAATGCTTCGACATCAGCCACACCATGGGCGAGGCCACGGTGGCCTCGTGCGTGGTGTTCGACGCAGCCGGGCCGGTGAAGGCGCAATATCGCCGCTTCAACATCAGCGGCATCGAACCCGGCGATGACTACGCCGCCATGCGCCAGGCGATCGACCGCCGTTTCCGCCGGGCGGTGGAAGAGCAGGGCGTGCTGCCGGATGTGCTGCTGATCGACGGTGGCGCCGGCCAGCTGGCGCAGGCCCAGGCCGCACTGGCCGATCTGGGCGTGGAAGGGGTGCTGCTGGTGGGCGTGGCAAAGGGCGCCGAACGCCGCGCCGGGCACGAAGCGCTGGTGCTGCCGGACGGCCGCGAGCTGCGCCCCGGCGCGGCCTCGCCGGCGCTGCAGTTCATCCAGCAGGTGCGCGACGAAGCGCACCGGTTCGCCATTACCGGGCACCGTGGGCGCCGCCAGAAGGCCCGCATGACCAGCAAGCTGGAAGATATCGCCGGAATCGGGCCGCGTCGGCGGGCCAGCCTGCTCAAGCATTTCGGCGGTCTGGTCGGCCTGAAGGCGGCGGGCGAGGCGGAAATCGCCAAGGTGGAAGGCATCAATGCTGCCCTGGCCGCGCGTATCTACGCTAACCTTCATGGACTGCCCGAGCCGAATGCGGCGGGCGAGTAGAGATTACCGATGACGTTGACCCTCCCCACCTGGCTGACCCTGCTGCGGATCCTGATGATCCCGGTGCTGGTGCTGGTGTTCTATCTTCCCTACACGTGGACCAACTTCGCCTCGGCGGCGCTGTTCGGCCTGGCGGCGATCACCGATTGGCTGGATGGCTGGATCGCGCGGCGCTACCAGCTGGAATCGGCGTTCGGTGCGTTCCTGGATCCGGTGGCCGACAAACTGATGGTGGCCGTGGCGCTGTTCCTGATCGTGCAGGGCCATCCCACGCCGTGGATGGCGTTCTGGGCGGCGGTGATCGTGGGCCGCGAAATCGCCGTTTCGGCGCTGCGCGAATGGATGGCCGAACTGGGCCAGCGGGCAAAAGTGCGGGTGGCGGTGATCGGCAAGGTGAAGACCACCGCGCAGATGGTCGCGCTGTTGTGCCTGCTGTATTCGGTGGCGCCGAACACCCCGGTGGAGGACATCTGGATGGGTCCGCCGGTGTTCCACATGGGCGACTGGACGCTGGCGATCGCCGCGATCCTGACCCTGTGGTCGGGCCTGCAGTACCTGCATGCGGCGTGGCCGAGCCTGCGCGCCGACGAACGCGCGGCGCGTGAGCGCGCACGGGTGAAGAAGGGCGGCTGAAAGCGGTTGACACCGATGTGAAGACAGGTAAAATGCCGCCTCCCAAGCGGGAATAGCTCAGTTGGTAGAGCGCAACCTTGCCAAGGTTGAGGTCGCGAGTTCGAGTCTCGTTTCCCGCTCCAGGTTTTGAAGAAGAGGCCCACGCGGTCTCTTTTTTTTGCCTGTATTCGAAGGTGCGCTGCGTGCGTGATTGCTGCGATCGGAGAGCTGAACAGGCTTGACGAGATGAAGGAATTTCGACACAATATCGCTTCTTCGGCGCAGGTCGAAGAGATTGCGGGAATAGCTCAGTTGGTAGAGCGCAACCTTGCCAAGGTTGAGGTCGCGAGTTCGAGTCTCGTTTCCCGCTCCAGTTTTACCGGGCCCCGGAAGGGGCTTTGTTTTTCTCCCGCACCGGCCGTGCGGGGCGGTCCTTCCGGAAGGGAGTGGCGCAGCGGAAAAGCGGTGTTTTGAAGCGTGAAAACGCTGGTGTGGTCCCGGGTCTTCCGGTAGCATGTCGGCCTCACGCGGGAATAGCTCAGTTGGTAGAGCGCAACCTTGCCAAGGTTGAGGTCGCGAGTTCGAGTCTCGTTTCCCGCTCCAAATCCCGACAGGCCCCGACAGGGGTTTCGTCTTACCAGGATCGCATTCCTGGTAGCTGTACACCGGCCTGGTGGCAGAGTGGTTATGCAGCGGCCTGCAAAGCCGCGTACGCCGGTTCAATTCCGACCCAGGCCTCCAGACAAAGCCCTGATTTATCAGGGCTTTTTTTATGGCTGGCGTTTGGCAGGAAGGTCCGGAATCCCCTGATTTGGGTCGAAATCATCGGGTTGCCACGCGTTTTCGAGTGGCAAACTCGCGTTAGCATGTGCCGAGTGCGTGTACGCGAGTTGAGATGAGAGATGGCAACGAAGAGGTAGCGGGGCAATACGTGGCACTACACGGTGCGCAGGACAAAGCTCCTGCCGCAGCCGGTCTATCTCAGCTTCGAATCCGAAGCCGAGGGCGATGAGTAGGTGCGTCGCCTGGAGGCGCTGCTCGATCGCGGCATCGTGCCGGAAGAGTTGGCCAACACCAAGGCAGCGGCGAAGGATCTTCGCGCCCAGGTCAGCGAGTACCGCAGCGTCCAACATGTGTCCGTCGACGACAACAAGCTGCTGCCGGTGGTGCTGGCAAGGCTGCCGATCGGCATCACTTTGCCCGAGCTGACATTCACCTGGGCGACGGCATGGGTTTCCTCCATGAAGCGTGATCAGAATCTCGCGCCATCAACCATCCGGCATCACGTCGGCGCGCTCTCGCGTGCGCTGGACTGGCTCGCTGCGCACGGCGCGGTGCCGTTGAATCCGCTGCGGTTACTCCCGCGCGGCTATTCGACCTATACGCCCGACGACGTGATCGCGGTTTCCAAGATTGAGGGCGCGATCAAGGCGGATGTGGAGCGTGATCGGCGGCTGGAGCCCGGGGAGGAGGAGCGAATCCGCGCCATTCTCGCCGGCGCCAAGCCGGAAGGCCGGCAGCGCCCGCTGGAGCTCCGCCATTCGGAGGCGCTGACGCTGCTCTTCGATATGGCGCTGGAGTCGGCCATGCGCATGCGGGAGATGTACACGCTGGAGCGCAGCCAGATCGACCTGGAGCGGCGGACGATTTTCCTGAGCAAGACGAAAAACGGCAGCAAGCGCCAGGTGCCCATGTCGTCGGTGCTGGTGGCGAAGCTCAGCGCCTACGGCGGCGGATCCGAGGTGCGCCTGTTTCCCTGGTGGGATGGGAACCTGGACAAAAAGGCCTTGGCGAAGATCACATCACAGCTGTCGCGCCAGTTTGACCGCATCTTCCAAGCCGCTGGTTGCAACGACCTCAACTTCCACGACATGCGTCACGAAGCCACAAGCCGGTTGTACGAAAGGACGACGCTGAGCGACCTCAAGATTGCCAGCATCACCGGGCATCGGGACCCGAGGCAGCTGAAGCGCTATGCCAACCTGCGCGCATCCACACTGGCTGACCACCTTTGGTGATCAGCCTTTGACCTCGTACGCGGCGAGGTCGGGCGGGGAGATCCGCCGCGCCTTCGCCGGCTTGGCGCGCTGGGGCGACAGCTGCGCACTGTTGGCGGCCGGCCGCTTACCGATCGCCGCCTTTCGTTCCGCTGCCTGGCGCCGGCCCTCTGCGCGCAAAAACTCGATCAGGTCCTCGCGCAGCATGACCGTGTGCTTCTGGTTCAGGCGCACAGCGGGAACTGTGCCTTCTTCCACAAGGGCCTTCATGGCTTCAAGGCCGAGGCGTAGGACCTTGGCGGCGTCCTCAAGGCCCAGTGTGTCTTCCTGGCCTTGAGCAAGCTCTCGACGTTGGCTCATCAGGCTGCTTCCTTCAGTGCCAGAATCACATCCCTTTCCACGAATGGGCAGACGGCGTTCCCCAGCATGTGCATCGCATCGCGCTTTCTCAGCGGCAACTTGTAGTCCGCCCGGAAGCTCATTGCGGCACGTGCTTCGTCGACCATGACCATCCGCATCCTGTTTCCATCGATCACCGCCCAGCGGTCGCGCGTGGTGATGGTGCCAATGGGCCGGGAAAGGCATCGGCCAGTCAGGCCTGACCCGTTCCCGAAGTACGGCGCGATAAATCGGTCGCCGAAAGCGGCACGTCCAGCTTTGATCCGTGCGAGGGTGGCGGCCGACCGGCCTGCCTTCTCGATGGGCGTCCAGACGCCGGCGTCGAAGTCGATAAAAGAGCTTGCCGGTACGTGGTCGCGGCGCCGGAATTTCAGCTCCAGAGGGTGCTTGCTCTTCGTCAAAATAATGAAAACGCGCTTACGGTGCTGCGGGACGCCAAAGTCCGCCGCGTCGAGCAAGTGCGGGCTGATGGCATAGCCAAGAGCCGTAAGCGCGGCGCACCAGGCGGGGAACAGCTTCCACTTCAAGAACTCGGGTACGTTCTCGATGACCGCGGCCTCGGGCAGCTATAGCTCCATGGCGGCAATCACTGCCCACGCGGTGGCTCGGGTGGAGTCGTGGTGCGGCCGCTCTTTGCCGCGCGCATGGGTGTGACCCTGGCACGCGGGCGACGCCAGAAGCAGGTCGAAGTGGGGCAGAAGCGAGAAGTCCATCTGCTGGAGGTCCTGGCAGAAGTGCTTGGTCTTCGGGTGATTGGCGGCATGGATATCGATGGCAATAGGTGAGTGATTCGCCGCTGCCACCACCTCACATCCGGCTTGCTCGGCACCTTCGGTCGCGCCTCCGCCGCCGCAGAAGAAGTCTGCGGCCTTCACAAGCGATGTTTTCTGCGGCGCAGGAAAGTTGAAGGAGCGCGAGCCGTCAGCCATTGGAGCGATCTCCGCGGTGATAAGCTCGGGCCCACCCTAACGAGCGAAAGCCATGTCGCATATCCAACTCGATCATTCCGAAGTCTTTCTCGTTCATCAGGACGGCCTCTTTGCAAAGGTCAGCGTGACCAAGACAAACAACGGTTGGTCTGTGCATGTCGTGGAGGTCCAACAACCGAACGGAAACACGATCAGCTTTGGGCGTGGGCTTGGTGTTCCAGGCTCGCTGGAAGATGCGCGCGAAGCTGGGATTCGCACCGCGAGGTTGCAGATTGCTCAGACACTGCGTCGCGAGATAAACGAGACTGGGCACGTGCTCCAGGCGCGTTGCCAGCAGCGGTCGGATGGCACTGGGTACTTTGACGCTTACGTAGAAGTGAGCCAAGGCGACTCTGTTGTGCACCGGCACTTGATGGAGCCTGTGCCCAGTCGTCAGATGGCTGATCGCGAGGCGATAGACTTTGCTGCACAACTGCTGCGACATGTGACGAGCATTCGTGGAGACGGCACGCTGGTCATTTAAGTGGAGCAGGTTTATGGGTCGTGGCTCAGGCATTGCCCACCACCTGGCCTTCGTTCAGGGCCGCAATCTGCGCTGCGAGTCGTTCGGGTTCGCCTTGTCCGTCATCGTGGCGATGGTCTTCCGGGTCAGCCACTTCTGAGGCTTCGCTGTAGGCTGCGGGCAGTCCCGCTTGCTGCCGCGCGAGGGAGCTCCGTACAACGTCATTGAGGCGAATGCTGCGTTCGCATGCCAGAATCGGCTGCATCAGGAACAGGGGGGCGTCATGGGATTGCTCAGCGAGCTGGGTTCGATGAGTCAGGGGATCAGTCAGTGCTGGTGGCTGAGTAAACATTGTGTGGTGGACTGGGAGGCGTGGGCCGCCTGGGGAACCATCGCAGCAGTTTTCGTAGCTCTCTTCGGGCCGTCCGTCCAGCGCTGGCTTGTTAAGCGCAAAACCAATGCAATGTTCTCGATCGCTTACCAGAATGATCTTCTCGAAGCTGTCGTTAGACTGGAAGGATTGAAGAATACTTACCCCTTGAATCCTGATGCAGATGATGGATGGGCCGTGCACGAATCCATCACGAAAGGAGAAACTCGAGAGCTGTTCCTCACTATATGCTCTGGGTTGGATGCATTTTGTGGGCGTGAAGTAGGTCTCTCGAAATGGCCGGCCATTGATATAGAAATTGCTGTGGCTGTGGCAAGAGCCATACAGCGTGTTCGAGATTTTCAAAAGGGTGCCGAGCTTCTGGCTAATTCTCATGAGGCGCGTGATTGGCACGACTTCATGGGGAGCGTCAACAAGGCCTTCAATCGCGCGATGGACGCGATTAAGAAGGCCGAGCGCGTAACTAGCCGCGCGTGCAAGGGCTTCTGAGGGATCGTGGGCAGCTTGCGAATTGGTAGCTTGTAGTGTCAGTGAGGGAGGGTTATGTCGTTTGAGATATGTCCGCTCGAGGCGGCTTGGGGGAACTGGGCGGAATGGGTCGCCGTGCTCGTGGGCCTCATAGCAGCGGCCGGCACAATTTGGGTGGCGTGGCTTGCGCGCAATACTTCCGAACGCGCTGCTGCTATCGCAGAGGAGGCAAGAAAGATCGCGCAACAGCAACATGCAGAGGCGGTTGATATGCGCAAGGCCAACGCACGAATCGTCAGGAGGCTCATCGTTCACGAGATTTCCGAACTCCCCGTCAACCTCCATATCCTGATTAAGCGTTGCGACCGGGTATTGGAGGTTGGCGTGAACAGCGAAAGAGACAATGTATTCCTGGAGGACACGCTTCGCAGCGGCACGCTTTCGTTGTTGCCCGGAACAGAGAAGTCTGAGGATCGGCTTCATAACCTTCCGGAGGAAATGGGTAATGATCTCGCTGTTCTCGTTGGTTACAGCCGGACACTGAATGCAATGAGCAGTGAGCTGCTTCAATATGTCAAGGTTATAAAGCGACCAAGCGAAGGATTCTCGGGACTGACGGTTTATACTGGAGACTTGAGGCTGATCGAGACGTACAAAACGTACGTCGAGAAGTTCTCTCGATATGCCATCCCGACGGCGGTGGCGCTTAGAGATTTCACGCAAGTTGAGCCCCGCGACTTTTCGCAATTCAATGTCGATGGAAGCGCGAGCCCCGCTTGAATCGCGCGCCTGATCACCGTACTCCAATACGCTGCAGTGCCGCTTTTGGGCGCGGACTAGATAATTTTTGATGTTGATGCAGTGAGAGGCAAGTTCAGCCATTAGATTTCGCTCCTAGCCGTATCGATAAAAAAATCCTGCATCATGGAAGTCCGGCAGGCGCGGAGCCCGGCATGGCCGAGCGGGCGAACTCAGTGGTGGCGATGGCGTTTCTGCTGCGCTGCTCGCCGTCGGTCATCAGTGCGCCTGCGCATCTCGGCCTTGAACGCCGGCCAATTCTTGCGGGTCTCCGCGTAGGTGCGCCAGGCGAAGAACAGCAGGGCGGCGAGAAACACTGCGGTGAACGTGTGTGCACTGGTCCAGATGGCGCGCAGCAGCAGCGCGACCAGGAATGCCGTGGTGCCGGCGCAGTAGAGGGGAACGGTGAGATGGCTCATGCCTTGGCGCTCCTCGCCACGCGGCGGTCATTGCCTTGGCGACGGTTTATTACGGACTTAAAGGGCGTGTTGCCGAGGACTTCCACCTTGCCGCCAGCTCGGCGGAACGCGTCGAGCTGGTCGGCGATCGCGGCACGTGCATCATCTTTGTGCCGGATCGTCGTGCTGCTGTCGGACGGGCGGGCAGACGCCGCAGGGAGCGCACGCCGCGGACGGTTGAACACCGCTGCTGTAGCAGCCATTCGCGCCATCTCTGCCCGCGTCTTTGGCGTCAGGTGCCAGATGATGCAGTTCGGCCCCATCGTCATGTTCACCTGGTCGCTCTTGCGCATGGCAATGAGCGAGGTCCCGATCGCGCTGAGCCTGTCGGACAGGTCGGCCACAGCCTTGATCTCTAAGGTGGTGGCGCCGGTGGGGATCGCGAACAGCACGTCGCGGATCTTGGCTGCGCGGCCGTAGCGCTGGATCTTTGCGGTCATCGCGTGGCCTCACTGCTCAGGGCGCGCATGGCAGCGCCGAAGTGCATCGATTGGTCGGAGCCTTGCACCTGTGCTTCAGGGTTGCTCGTAAGCACCAAGGCGCCTTCGCGCGGGTAGGCGCTTACGCCGTCCCAGTCGTCGACCGTGGTTTCCAGTTCGAAATGGACGCGGAGCTGTTCCGCGTGCGTTGTCTTGCCGCACGCTCGCGGCCCGTAAATGACGATGGATCGGTTGCTCATACTGCCTCTGCTGGATTGGCTGCCCGGCTGCGGGCGGTGGTGGACACGGCGCGGACCGTCACTCCCTGGCGGTCGAGCCAGCGGTGTGCTGCCTGAAGCGACTTGCCGGTAAGCGGGAACGCGCCTGCTCCGACCAGCAGCTGGCTTGGAGTGATGCGGACCCTATGGCCGACGGTGGCCGCGACCTGGTACGGAGTGATGCTGTACGGCGTGGCGTAGAGGCCAGCCCACAGCCAGCCGGCACATACCATCAGCACCAACGTGGCGCCTTGCTGACCGGTGGCGAAGGACTTCTCAACGGGAAAGCTCACGCCGCTCATGCGAAACCTGCCACCGCACCGTGAGCTGCACGTGCCTGGTCGATGAGCGTCTGTGCTTGCCGCACGCCGGCGGCGTTCAGTCGCACCAGACGCGGCAGCTGCGGATCGTCGAAGGTGACCAGCGCTCGGTTATCCAGCCAGTTGATGCACCGCCTGGTGAACCTGCGCGTCGGCGCGGTAGGGGAGCGGCTCGCTTCTATTACCTGCAGAAGCTGGCGTTTGGCGGCAAGGTGCAGGGGCAGTCCTTCGGCCTGGTAGCGAGCGGCGGTCCGCGCTTGAACCTGCTCCGAATCGAAGAGGAGCTCAGCGCCGTCCACATCCGCCTGGCGAGCGTGGTGATCGAGCATCTGCCGTGGCAGGAATGCATCCGCCGCTACGATCGGCCCGGCGCGTTGTTCTACTTGGATCCGCCGTACTGGCAGACCGGGGGGTATGGCGTCCCCTTCGGGATGGAGCAGTACGAAGAGATGGCGGCGCTGATGCGCGGGATGAAGGGCAGGGCGGTGCTTTCGATCAATGACCACCCGGACATTCGGCACGCCTTCGAAGGCCTGGCGCTGGTGCCGCTGCAGCTCGAATACACAATGGCGCGGCAATCGACCGGAAAGAAGTCCGGGGAGCTGATCATCAAGTCGTGGGAGGACGATCAGCTGCCGATGTGGGGCTGAGCGCTCAGGCCATCCTTTCCAGCAGCTGCTCGACATTGTTCCGCGCGGCTGACCCGACGGGCCTCCATGGGCGACGGTTCGCTAGCGGTTTGGCGCACCGAGCAACGGCTTGAAGCGCTCGACGCTAAGTCGGCAGCGCGGCTCACAAGAACTAGTGCTTAGCCGCTTCAGGAACGAGCCAGCCAAACTTGTGCTGGGCGACTCGGATCGAATCGTTGATCAATCCCTGCACAAGCCGATATGCTCCCTGCACACATATCGATGGCATTAAAAGGAATTTGCTAGATGAGAACTAATCCATTTAAGCCCGGTAGCCCTGTTCCGATAGGCATGTTCGCGGGAAGAATAGAGGAATTGAAGGAGCTCGAGGCAGGCCTCTCTCAGGCTCGAGCGGGTGAGGTTGTAAATTATCTTCTTACGGGTGATCGCGGTATCGGAAAGTCTTCACTCCTGCTTTTTCTTGCTGCAGTTGCGCGCGGCACGATAAGAGGCCTGGGCAATGAGAATTTCAAGTTTTGCGTTGTCAATGTTCAAGTGTCTGATAGGATTGGTCTTTCGGCATTCATTAAGACTTTAAGTGCGGCCATTCGTCGAGAAGCGGGGAAGACGGAGGTGGTTCGTAATTTTTTGACTCAGGCTTGGGATTTTGCCCAGCGCGTAAAAATAATGGACAGCGGAGTTGATAGGGCGGAGAGGGAGTATGAGGAAGAGTTGGTAGTAAATGAGTTTGCTTTATCTCTTTCCTCAACTGTGCAGCGGCTTACAAGGCCGGGCCAGGGCGAAGAAAGATTTGATGGTCTCGTTATAGTTATCGATGAGGCTGATAACGCATGCCCGGATTTGCGTCTCGGATATTTTCTCAAAACGCTTACAGAGGAGCTGCAGAAGCTCGGGTGCGATCACGTAGCCTTCGTCGTCGCGGGTTTGACGGATGTTGTAGAGAAATTGCGACAGAGCCACGAGTCGTCCGTGAGGATATTCCATCCTCTCCCACTGCATGAGCTGGGTGACGAAGACCGGAAGTACGTAATTGACAGAGGTTTGGCGCACGCAAATGAAATTAATGTTGAAAAAATTGGTATTTCGGAAGCTGCGCGAAACGAGATAGCGCTTCTGTCTGAGGGCTATCCGCATTTCATTCAACAATTCGCCTTCTCGGCCTTCAGGGAGGCGAGGGGCGCGCAGATTGAGTTCGATGATGTCATTAATTCGACGTATGCCCCAAACGGTGCTATCGAAACTATCGGGTTGAAATACTATCAATCAGATTTCTACAACAAGATTAAATCTGATGAGTATCGCCAGGTTCTTAAGATTATGGCGGCTAGGGGAAATGACTGGATTAGAAAATCAGAAATTAGAGCGGAGTTTCATGGCGGGGATACAAAGCTGACAAATGCGCTCCAGGCGTTAACATCTAGGCGGATCATCTTGAAAGATCCAACTAAAGACGGGATTTACAGACTTCAGCAGCGTGGATTCGCGCTTTGGATACAACACTTTGGCGATGGGCGTCGCTAGCGCGACAGCATGGCCGGGTAAAATGAAAGGTCGGGGCCCCACCCGGGGGCCACCTGCGAATTCACGCCGTCGTTTACGCAAGTCACGTCCGCTGAATTGCCAGCGGACCGCTTGGAGGTCTCGTCTTGGACGCGGCGAGGTTCAATGCGCTCGCAGGCGTGACATAACTGCCCCCTGTTCAACGGGGAACGGTTTCTGCCGTACCTAGAAGGGCTCGAGGACAGGCTACATGCGGCGTATGGCCGCGTGCTCACCGCAACCAGTCACTTCGACGTTGTGCAGCTGGCTCGCGGCTTGGTCGGCAGCCGCCCTGTCCCGTACTGGTCGATGACCATGGTGGGAGCGCCGCGAAGAGACCTCGGCACAATTGCGGCCGCAGACTGGAGCAGCTTCGTTCGCCGCGGGAGCCCCATGCGGCCAAGGCGATGGACTACCTGGTCAAGATCTTAGGTCGGCACCGGCAGGACGAGTGCCGCGCAGGCTGAACCCTTCAACGATGTATCGGGCTATGAGACTGGCCGGGCATATCCTCCCGCCCATGGACGCCGACACCCAGACCCTGACCCCCATGCCCGATGGCTTCTGCTGGAAGCCCCGCTGCCACTTGGACACGCTCCCGACGGGGTTATTCCTCCACGGCGAGCAGGTGGCCTCCATGCAGCAGAGGGTCGACGGCTCATGGCTGGCTAGGCTGAGCCCTGAGGACGGGCTTCATGCGCCACTGCTGCTCAGACAGTGCAGCTCGTTCGATGCCGGTCGGCGCGGGTGCGAGATGTGGGCCCTACGCCATGAGCAGGTGCTTCGCCGGAAGGTGGGCGCGAAGCTGCAGTGGATACAGGATAACGTCGTCCTGAGAGGCCGTGGCCGGGACTTAGGGACCGAGCCTGCTGGCGTGGCTGTTCGATCAGATCGCGGCTATCTCGCAGATGCCGACCCGGCTGGATAAGCCATGCCAGCGCCATGATGTGCGACGATCGCCCAAGTCCTCTCGAGCAGCCGGCCATGACCGATACGCCTCCCCGTCTCTTTATCTCCTACAGCTGGACATCTCCAGAGCACCAAGAGTGGGTGATTGACCTAGCGACTCGCCTCAGGAGTAACGGTGTCGACGTAATTCTCGATGTATGGGACCTCCGTGAAGGACACGATAGTCATCATTTCATGGAGAAAATGGTCAACGATCCGACCGTAACCCACGTCATGATGGTTTCTGACGCTCAGTATGCGGCTAAGGCTGATGGTAGGGAGGGGGGGGTCGGTACTGAGACAACTATCATCTCTCGAGAGGTCTACGCCGCGCAGAATCAAAGCAAGTTCGTAGTCGTGCTGCCGCCGCGTGATGACGTTCGTCAGAAATATATACCAACTTATTATGGATCGAAAATTTTTATCGACTTAGGTGATGAGGAAACTAAGGCTCAGAACTATGAGGCAGTGCTTCGCTGGTTATACGGTAGGCCGCTTCATGTAAAGCCGGCGCTCGGTGAGCGGCCTAGTTTTCTGGGCGAGGGCGCGCAGGCGTCGCTAGGTACTGAGGTGTATAAACAGCGGGCGACCGAGGCTCTGCGAAGCGGCAAGGTATTTGCAGTGCCTGCGGTGGAGGAATACCTCGATCATTTTGCATCTGCCATCGACCTGTTGGAGGCTGCTCCGGAAGATGCTGCGGATCCGGACGATTTGTTGTCGGCAATTGAGCGAACGATCTCGGCCCGCAACGAGTTTATCTCAATGATTGGGGTTGTCGCCCAATATGCTACAGATGATGAGATGGCGCGGGTTCTACATCGATTCTTTGAGCGGTGCGTGGACTTGATTAATAAGCAAGTCGTCATCAATGGAAGGACGAGCGTTGTTCGAGATCCTGTAAAGTTATTGATCTCAGAAATATTTATGTACACGATCGTGGCGTTGCTGAAAAGGGAGCGTTATTCGACGGTCCAACACTTGTTGTCCGCCGTCTACTACCCCTCGGCTGGAGCCTCCGGCGGTAGGGAAGTTCGTGGCTACTGGGCGCTGTACGGTATGCTAGATTCTGAGCGGTGGATTGCCCAGCACCTCCGGAAAACATCTGCTCGTGGATACCTGCTGCATGCGAGGAATGCCAGTTCCGGCGTTCCGTTCGAGTCGCTTATGCAGGCTGATATATTTCTCTGGCTTCGCACCGCCGCTGCAGATTTCGGACGGCCATGGTGGTTCCCCGTGACTCCGATCTACTCAGAACGAAGCGCTCCCTTGGAGCTTTTTGCGCGGGGCGTGTCCAGGCGGCACTTTGAAAACGCGCTTGGACTCCTTGGGGCGCCTTCGGTGGAGGCTTTCAAGGATCCGAACGGGGCGTGGATGAACTTGGTGCAGGCGTGGAATGTAGGATGGTCTACCCCTGAATTTGAGTACCTTCTAGCGCTCGATACGCTCGGCAGTCGCCCGTGATTTTCGGTGCAGATCGCCATGCTGTGCTCGGCGACATTGCACTTGGCACGTGCAACTACTTGGGGCTGTTACAACCAACACTCCAACCTCTATGTGCGTGACAAATCGTGTGGCAACAATCCATAAGGTATTGAAAATATAGAGATGTTCGCGGCCTGCAAAGCCGCGTACGCCGGTTCAATTCCGACCCAGGCCTCCAGTTGAAAAGCCCTGATTTATCAGGGCTTTTCTATGTCTGGCGTTTGGTGGGCGGCTACGTAATCCCCTGATTTGGGGTCGAATCGACGCGCCGCCAAGCAGTACGCATTCACGCGCGCTATCCCGCGATCCCCTGGCACTGGAAGGAGGTCGCCCCGGACCACGTGGTGCAGGAGGACTACCAGGATCGCCACCGTCACCGCGCGTGACGGCGACGGTACCAGCAGCTTGACGACAGACGGCGATTGAAAATGCGTGCTGTCGGACAGCTGGTCTTGCCGATTCCTTACAAGGATGTGCGGGTGCGAAGCGGGCGTGTCCTTGAGGCTGCGCAAACCTGAGGTAGTTCGAATGGCAGGGTTTGAACAACGACCAAAAATTCGTCCGGTCGTCGTGTACGGCCGTTGCCGAGGGCGCGCCTTCTAGGAAACCTGGGAGACTATCCAGAGGGGATATTTGGCTGGATGATGTTTCCTGCCACGGCGCTGCCGACGGGTTTTTGCAGTTACGCGCGGAATGACATGGATCACTATGTGCCCGATCTAGGCCATGACGAGTCCGACTGGCCGCTCACCGGGGAGGTGATGCTCATGGGCGCAATCATGTGTGAAAGGCCGGGCGAGCCTGCGCAGCGCTTCCATCCGATGGCTCGCCACGTTTTCGCTCTAGACGAAGCGATATGAGCCCGTCCAGTGACGAAGGGCGCGCCGCTGTAGTCGCTCTCGTGAAGTCGAGCAAAAGTTGGCCGGAAGCATGCAGCAGCCATACAGGCATGGATTGTGGCGCTCCTTTCGGTATTTGGTTTCCACTCGAGTGCACTTGACCTCGACAGGTTGCCGATCGTCCTTGGCTTGTTGAAGCCCGATCATTCCGTCGCGATGCGGGGTACTACAGGCTCAATCAAGTCAGACATGCTTGCTCGACATGGCGAGTTTGGTGCAGAGTCGTCGATGAATATTTATATGTCAGTGGACTGCTCTCACCAGCTGATGCTGCAAGTGTCAAAAAATCGAAGGGTGAACAACCCTTCATCTGCCGACGCTGCCGCGTGGCTGCACGAAAGTGTTGATCGCTACTTCAATAGAACTACACAAAGCCTTCGTCGTTTACGTCACGAAACTACAAATTGGAGCGAATTAAGATGGCGGCATTGCTTGCGATCATTCAACTATTGCTTGTGCCTGTACTCCTCATTCCCGCAATGGCTGTTCGCTTTGCAGGAAAATCGCGGCCGCTCAATATCGTCAACTACGCGCGAGTAAAGGACCCTTCCGCCCTTCACCGCTGGGCTGGGAATCGACTTGCTGTTCTTCCTCTGCTCTTCCTGATTTCTGGGCTGGTTTCGCTGCAGAAACCAAATCTATCAGCGGCGCTTCTTATGCTGATGATAATTATAATGTTGGTTGTTGCCGTATCAATTGCCATAGGCGCTGAGAAGTTTCAAATTACGCCCTGACGTGGGGCGGTTTCGCCACCGCCCGTCCACTGTTTCGGAACGACATCACCAGTGGCTGCGCCACGCTATGGCCCTTAGGAAAGAGCCATTAACGTCTGCCTAAGGCCCCAAGTAATAAACGGTGCACCCGGGCTGTAGTAGTTGCATGTAGCACAACTGGGCTATTGAGGTGTGCGCTAGCCAATTTCTCAAGAAGCGCATTTTGCACCGCTCTCATGCTGAGCTTGGACAGATCGACATCAACCACATCCAAAAGCCTCCGGTGTACTCCTCGCTCTGGCTGTACCGATCAAAGGGCGATGCCGGCGTGGGACCGTTCGATTCGCTATCGTACATTGCCTCTACCGCCTCCTGCGCCATGCGCGGTATATCCGCTGCTTGGTCGGCCGCAGAGAAGACGCCAGGAAGATCAGGAATGGTGACGCCGTAGGCGGCGCCTGGTTCGTGGTGGACGTATACGGGATAGAAAGTCAGGTCCTCCATCTGGCTTGCCGGTAGATGCTGCTGCCCGCGCCAATAGGCAGGTTCTTCTGCGGGCGGGGAAGGATGACTATCCCGTTTCCTTGGCGAAGCTTGTTATGGCTAACGTGGGTGGAAACCAGCTCGAATCCGTCGGCTGACTGTTGTTTGAACAGGGGGCGGCTGTCCATGGGCTATTTGCCCATTGCGCGCCAGCTACACAACTTCACACAGCAAGTTTGAAGAGATTCTCAACGACGGTTGCGGACCGTTCTGGCGCCCAATGGGCAGTTCATTTCCGGAGACCGGTACGAATATCCGGTGCTGAATGGAAGGATGCTAATCAATGCAAAAAGCCCGCCACTGGCGGGCTTCCTGCTACCTGCCCGAACCCACGCCCATCGCCAGCAGCGCGCGGCTGGTCCGCATCGTGCGGTCGGCCATGCCCTCCGGCGTGGCCTTGCTGGTGCTTGATCCCAGGTTGATCCGTCGGCTCACGCCCAGCAGGTCATCGCGGTCGGCCAGTGCATTGAGGCCGGCGTCCTGCCACCACGCGGCAGCAGCCAACGCACCCACCTCCGGCGATTCAAGCAACTCGGGCTGTTCCTCCAGCGGCAGGCCGAGCAGTTCGCCGATGCGCCGATAGTTGTCGCGTCCGGTCAAGGCGATCGGTCCGCGGCCGCGGTAGCGATACCCATCGCCGCTGGCCTCGTCGCGGTTGCCATTGCGGTTGGCGTACACGCGGTTGGCCAGCCGCTCCGGCTTGCGCACGTACTGCGGCTGCTCGGCCTCGGACAGGCGCCGGCCGAATACTTCACCGATGCGTTTGCGGCTGTACGACAGGTTTTCCTGCAGGTGCTGCAGGCTCAGGCTTTCATGGCCGATCTGTGCCAGGAAAATCGCAATCCGCCGCGGGGTGGTGATGTCGAAGCGCTGCATCGCCTCGTTCAGTGGCGTGGTCCACCGCTGCGCCAGCGCCAGCGGACACATCAGGATCTGCGAGAGCAGGGCGGCGTTGATCATCAGTCACTCCACGGGCCGGGGCGTTGCAAGGCGTGCACGAGATGTACGCACCATCGCGCTGCAGTGGCCTGCAATCCAGTGGAAGGCGGCCGCGCGCCGCGCCGCAGGGATCGTGCAATGGGCGGTCCGCAAACCGCGCCGCGCATCGCGCCATCCTGCGCAGGCCTATGCGGCTGCTGCCGTCACAGCTGCGAAGAATTCACGTAGTGGCGTCCTTGCTGGGTCAGGTCGATGTCGCCGTCTTCCCCCTGCGCGGCAAGCCCCGCTTCAACCGCCCAGTTCGCGTCTTCCTGCGCAACCGGGCGGGTGGCCTGTATGTCTTCCAGAATACGTTGCTGCTGCGCGGTCAATTGCATATGCGTAGTCTCCTTTCTGCCATCGAAGATTCCAGCCTACGCAGGCGGAGTGAGGGGCGCGTCGGCATACGTCGCAGGACGCCCTGCGCACCGGGCCGATGAAGTGAATGATTCAGCGAGGTGCGGCGGAGGTGCTCGCGGTGTCATTGACGCGTAGATAAAAACATGTCTAATTCATAGGCATCGTGTTGCCTCGCTGGATGCCCCCGCATCCCCGCTGCCACCGATTTCGTGGAGGTCGTACATGGATTACGGCAGACAGGACCTGGCCGACCAGGTTCGCGATGAGCTGCAGGACAGCTACCAGCGGCATGGATGCGGCCCGGAGTTCTGGAATACCTACCAGCAGGTGCTGGCGCGGCTGGTACCGGAGGGGCGTGAGCGCACCCAGGTGACCAACGACATGGCGTTGCTGATCGAACAGCTCGGCATCGTCCGCCGCGCCCAGCTGGTGCCGCCGGCGGACCCGCCATCGCGTTGATTCACCCTGCCAGCGCGGCACCCAGCACGACCAGTCCCAGCAGCAGGCTCAGCAGTCCCAGCAGCGCAAGCGTCCGCTGTCGTATCCACTGCGGCCGATGTCCGGCCAGTCGCTGCGGGCTGGTGTGCTGGATGAGCCCGGGGCCCAGACCTGCCGCCCGTTGCGATTGCTCACAGGCCACCGCGCAGGCACCGCAGTCCAGGCAATCGGCCTGCGGGCCATCGCGCACGTCCAGCGCCATCGGGCAGGCCTGCACGCAGCGTCGGCAGTCGGTGCAGTCGCCCAGTCGATCATCCGCAAAACGGGGCATCGGTCCGGCCAGCTGCGGATGGGCCCAGCGGAATACGTAGTCCTGTGCGGTGCCGGCATCGAGCAGGCCGCGTCCGCGCTGGGCAATGCTGCCGCCGCCTGGCCGCCTTGGCCCGCGCGGCTCGCCACGAGGCGCCAGGTACAGCATGCGCGGGGTATGTCCATCGCGCAGCAGCGGCTGCAGACGCGCGAAGGGGCACAGCAGGCGACAGACATGACGGCGCAGGAAACCGGCGTTTCCCCAGGTTGCCGCGGCGTAGAAGACGATCCAGAACGACTCGAAGCCGTCCAGCCGCAGGGTGACGGCGCGGGCCAGCAGCGACTGGATGGGAGTGAACAGGCCGACGAAGCTCAACGCAGTCCACAGCGCGATGCCGATCCAAAGCGCATGGCGCGCGACCGGCTCTGCACGGGACTGTCCAAACAGGCGCCGGGTGCCGCGTTCCACCCAGGCGAACAGCGTGCTCCACACGGTCTGCGGACAGGCATGCCCACACCACAGGCGGCCGGCCAGGTGCGTGCACAAGGCCAGTGTCACCGCCAGCACCGCCAGCGCCCCCAGCAACAGGCCGGCCTGGCTGGGCCACAGGGTCAGGCCGAACACATCGAAGCGGCGCTCCACCACGTCCAGCAGCACCGCCTGGCGGCCGTCCCAACGCAGCCACGGAAGGGCGTGGAAGCCGATCAGCAGCACGACCGGCAAGGCCGTTCGGGTCCATGACGGCAGCGTAGGCGGGTTCATCCCAGCGGCACCTCGTCGTCGTCCCCACCGTGCTTCGATGCCGGCCGCAGCAGGTACCAGGTGGTGGCGCTGGACAGGCTGGTGATCCCCCAGAACATGAAGAACCCGAGCGTGTAGCCCAGCCCGCGGCTGATGCCGTGGCCGGGGAAGCTGATATCGCGCAGGCGCAGCGGGTCGACGAAGGCGAAGAACACCACGCACGCCAACGCCGCGGTGATGAAGCCCGGCCACAGGATCGCGCCCAGCGCGGGCAGGCGTCGCGCTGGGGGCGAACGGGCGTCGGTAGGGCACTGTCGGGGCATGGGTCACGTTCCGGCAGGAGGGCAGCAGGCGCCGACGGGAGCAGGAAGCCTCCACCGGCAGCAGCCACTGTAGGAACCGGTCCGGCCGGCGTCCTTGATCCTGATCAAGCGGGCGTTGTGGAGCCCGGTGCGATCATGGGCCATCAGACCCGCGCGCATTCCATGGACACCCTGCCACTCCCGCTCCCCGTAGCGTCCCCCGACCTGTGCACCGAAGCGGAAGTGACCCGTCTTGTGCACGACTTCTATGCGCGCGTACGCGACGAACCCCGGCTGGGTCCGGTGTTCACCGCGCACGTGCAGGACTGGCCGACCCACCTGGCCCAGCTGGTCGATTTCTGGTCTGCCCTGCTGCGCGGCACCCGGCGTTTCCAGGGCTCGCCGATGTCCAAGCACATGGCCATCGATGACATGGACCGCGACCTGTTCGACCGCTGGCTGGTGTTGTTCCGGATGACCTCGGCGGAAAGTGGCAATCCGGAGATGCAGCGGCTGGCCGACGACATCGCCGCGCGCATCGCCGATACGTTCTGGAAGCGCTACCGGATGCTGCGCCTGCCATCGATCGGCCTGCCGATCGTCGGCTGATCGGCCTGGATTGATCTGGGTCAAAGCGCGCCGGCCCGCGTGCAGGCACGCTGCAGGCATGGACACGTACTCACCTGTTGAAGGCGGCCTGGCCTGGTGTTTCGACGCAGCGACCCTGCGCCGGCACGACAAGCCGGGTCCGCGCTACACCTCGTATCCGACCGCGCCGCATTTCCATGAGGCATTCGGTGAGACTGACTTCACCGCCGCCTTGGCCCGCAGCAACGGGCAGGCGCGCGCATTGTCGCTGTACGTGCATGTCCCCTTCTGCAGCAGCCCGTGCTTCTATTGTGGCTGCAACCGGATCATCAGCCGCGACCGCAGCCGTGGCCACGCTTACGTGGCGCGGGTGCTGGCCGAGGCGGACCGGGTGGCTTCGCATATCGACCCGTCCCGCGAGGTGATCCAGCTGCACCTGGGCGGCGGGACGCCCAATTTCCTCACCCGCGAGGCGATGACCGAACTGCTGCAGGGCCTGCGCAGGCGCTTCCGGTTCAGTAACTCCGCGGCGCGCGATTTCTCCATCGAACTCGATCCGCGCTTCATCGACCGCGACGACGTGGCGCAGCTGGCCGAACTGGGATTCAACCGGGCCAGCCTGGGTGTGCAGGATTTCGATCCGGCGGTACAGGCTTCGATCAACCGCCTGCAGGGCGTGGAGCAGACGCTGGACATCCTGCAGGCCTGCCGCGACCACGGCATGCGCTCGGTCAACGTGGACCTGATCTACGGCCTGCCAGGACAGAACGAACAGGGCTTCGGGCGCACGCTGGAGCAGGTGCTGGCACTGCGCCCGGATCGCTTGGCGGTATACGGCTATGCGCACCTGCCGCAGCTGTTCCGCGCGCAGCGGCAGATCGACGAATCCCGCCTGCCGGCGCCGGAGCAGAAGCTGGCGCTGCTGGGGCTGGCGGTGGAGCGGCTGCTGCAGGCCGGCTACCAGTACATCGGCATGGACCATTTCGCGCTGCCGGAAGAAGACCTGTCGCGTGCCCAGCGTGCCGGCCAGCTGCACCGCAACTTCATGGGGTACACCACCCATGCCGATACCGATCTGCTGGGCCTGGGGGTGAGCGCCATCAGCACGGTGGCCAGCACCTACAGCCAGAACCCGCGTGACCTGCCGGCGTGGGAGGCGGCGGTCGATGCCGGGCATCTGCCGGTGTGGCGGGGCCTGCAGCTCGACCAGGACGACCTGCTGCGCGCGGAGATCATCCAGCAGCTGATGTGCCATGGCGAAGTGGATCTGGCCGCGTTGTGCGCGGCGCAGGCGATCACGGCCGGGGTCTACTTCGCCGATGCGCTGGCACAGCTGCAAGGCCTGCAGGCCGATGGCCTGGCAGAGGTGCAGGGCGGGGTGGTGCGCGCGACGGGCAAGGGCCGCCCGCTGCTGCGCCTGCTGGCGATGTGCTTCGACCGCTACCTGTCGCGGCCGGGACAACCGGCGCGGTACTCGCGTGCGATCTGATGCGGCGCGTGGCGGCGGCAGCGTCTGGTGGTGCCCGGAGCCGGGATCGAACCGGCAAGACCTTGCGGTCGGCGGATTTTAAGTCCGCTGCGTCTACCAGTTTCGCCATCCGGGCCGCGCGGCATAGGGTGCACCACGGGGCGCGAATTTGGAATGGCGGGGCGCGTGCGTGGAACCGTGACCAGATGCGCGGTATGGGCCGCCCAGCTGTCAACAATGCGTTGTTCATGCCATATTCGGCTTTGTCAGGGGCCAGGGAGTGACCATGTCGTTGCACGCGATTGCCTACGTCAGCCAGGCCCGTCCGGAGCTGGCACCGCAGGAGCTGGATGCGTTGCTGGCCGATGCGACCGCGTTCAACCGGATGGCGGGTGTGACCGGCGTGCTGATGTTCGATGGCGAACGCTTCCTGCAATACCTGGAAGGCCCGCGTGATGGACTCGATTCCGTCTACGGCAGGGTCCTCAATGCCAGCCGCCACCATGGTGTACGGCAACTGGCCGCGGCAGTGGTAGGCACGCGCTGGTTCCCCCACTGGACCATGGCCAACCGGCGGATCGATCCGCTGACGATGAGCCATATCATCGACGCACCCTGGACGGGCATCGGCGCCGCCCGGCCCGCGGCTGGGCAGGGACTGGCGCTGCTGCTGCGCAGCTGGACCGGCGGCGATGGCGAACTGGAGCCGGCCGCGGTCAGCCTGGGTTCCTGAGGTCGCAGGCGTGGTCAGCGTCGGGCATGGCGGTTACCCTTGTGCCTCTTTGAATCGGAGGCGGGTGCGCAATGGAGAGTTCAACCGCGCATCGCGCAGCAGCGGCGCAGCGCATCAGCAGCCCGGTGTCGGCTGCCGCGTCGCCGCGCCCCGCGATCATCGGCCTGGGATATGTCGGCCTGCCCTTGGCGGTCGCCTTCGGGCGGTTGTTCCCCACGCTGGGCTTCGACATCGATGCCGCGCGCGTTGCCGAACTGCAGCAGGGCCATGACCACACCCTGGAACTGGAAGACGGCGAGCTGGCCGGCGCACCGCTGCTGCGCTGCAGTGCCGATGCCAGCGAGCTGGCCGCGTGCAATCTGTACATCATCACCGTGCCCACGCCGATCGACGCGCACGAACAGCCTGACCTGGGACCGCTGCGTTCGGCCAGTGAACAGGTGGCCAGCGTACTGAAGGCCGGCGACCTGGTGGTGTACGAATCCACCGTTTATCCCGGTACCACCGAGGAAGTCTGCATTCCGCTGCTGGAGGCCGGGTCCGGGCTGCGCTTCAACCAGGATTTCTACTGCGGCTACAGTCCGGAGCGGGTCAGCCCCGGCGACCGCACGCGCCGGCTGGCCGACATCCGCAAGATCACTTCCGGGTCCACCCCGGAGGTCGCCGCAGTGGTGGATGCGCTGTATCGCCGGATCATCACCGCCGGCACGTTCCCGGCACCGTCGATGCGCGTGGCCGAGGCCGCCAAGGTGGTGGAGAACATCCAGCGCGACGTCAACATCGCGCTGGTCAACGAACTGGCGCTGATCTTCGACAAGCTCGGAATCGATACCCAGGACGTGCTCGACGCAGCCGGCAGCAAGTGGAATTTCCTGCCGTTCCGGCCCGGCCTGGTCGGCGGGCATTGCATCGGCGTGGATCCGTATTACCTGCTGCACAAGTCCGAAAGCGTGGGCTACCACCCCGATCTCATCCATACCGCGCGCCAGGTCAACAACCGGGTCGGGGCGCACGTGGCCGAGCGGGTGCTGTCGCTGCTGGCCGACCGCGGCCGCACCCCGGCGCAGGTGCGCATCCTGGTGCTCGGCGTCACGTTCAAGGAAGACTGTCCGGACCTGCGCAACAGCCGTGCGCTGGAACTGGCCGAACAGCTGCAGGCCAGTGGCGCGCGGGTGGACGTGCATGATCCGTGGGTGGGTCCGGCGGCATTGGCGGACACCGCGGTGCAGTGGGTCGCCCGTCCGGAACCCGGCGCCTACGATGCGGTGGTGCTGGCGGTGGCGCACGCCGCGTTCCGGGGCATGGAGGCCGACCAGATCGCGGCCCTGCAGGCGCCGGGCGGCATCGTGTACGACGTCAAGTCGGCGTGGCCGCGTGCTTCGGTGGATGGCCGCCTGTAAGCGGCTGACCCGTCGTCGGCCGCAGCGCGGGTAGACTGGCCGCAGCCATCCTGAAAGGAACGCCATGCATCGCTACCTGGCCTACGTGCTCGCCATCGTTCTGCTTCCGGTCAGTCTGTGGCTCGCCACGTACTGGACCGCCTGGTACTGGGGGGTCGGGCTGACGGCCGCGCTGGTGGTGCTGGGCACCTGGGACCTGCTGCAGGCACGCAGCACGCTGCGCCGCAATTATCCGGTGCTTGCGCATTTCCGTTACGGGCTCGAATCGATCGGCCCGGAAATCCGCCAGTACTTCGTCCAGAGCGACCTGGAAGACGTCCCGTTCTCGCGCCAGCAGCGCGCCCTGATCTACCAGCGCGCCAAGAACGAGATGGACGTCGTGCCGTTCGGCACGCTGCGCAGTACCTATGCGGTGGACTACGAGTGGATCAACCACTCGCTCGCGCCGACCCTCATCGGCCACAGCGATTTCCGCGTACTGATCGGTCCGAACTGCGCCAAGCCCTATTCGGCCAGCGTGTTCAACATCTCGGCAATGAGCTTCGGTTCGTTGTCGGCCAACGCCATCCGCGCGCTCAACGAAGGCGCGCGGCGCGGTGGTTTCCACCACGATACCGGCGAGGGGTCCATCTCGCCGTACCACCGTGAAATGGGGGGAGACCTGGTATGGGAGATCGGATCGGGTTACTTCGGCTGCCGCAACGATGACGGCACCTTCAGCGAAGAACGATTCGTCGCCAACGCGGCCACCGATCAGGTCAAGATGATCGAGATCAAACTCTCCCAGGGTGCCAAGCCCGGCCACGGCGGCGTGCTGCCCGCAGCCAAGGTGAGCGCGGAGATCTCGGTCACCCGCGGGGTGCCGATGGGCGTGGACTGCGTGTCGCCCTCGCGGCATTCGGCGTTCTCCACACCGATCGAACTGCTGCAGTTCGTCGCCCGCCTGCGTGAGCTGTCCGGTGGCAAGCCGGTCGGCTTCAAGCTGGCGATCGGCCATCCGTGGGAGTGGTTCGGCATCGCCAAGGCGATGGGCGAGACCGGCCTGCTGCCGGATTTCATCGTCGTGGACGGTGCCGAAGGGGGGACCGGCGCGGCGCCGGCCGAGTTCATCGATCACGTCGGCGTGCCGATGCACGAAGCCTTGCTGCTGGTGCACAACACGCTGGTCGGCCTGGACCTGCGCGACCGCATCCGGCTGGGCGCGGCCGGCAAGATCACCAGTGCCTTCGACATCGCCCGGACCATCGCGCTGGGGGCGGACTGGTGCAACGCCGGGCGCGGTTTCATGTTCGCGCTGGGCTGCATCCAGTCGCTCAGCTGCCACAGCGACAAGTGCCCCACCGGCATCGCCACCCAGGATCCATCGCGCTGGCGCAGCCTGGACCCCACCGACAAGGCCGAACGGGTGCACAACTACCACCGGCATACCCTGCATGCGTTGAAAGAGCTGCTGTGCGCGGCCGGCCTGAATGATCCAGCCGAGCTGGGCCCGGAACATATCCTGCGCCGGGTATCCCCGGTGGAGATACGTTCGCTGGCCTCGTTGTACCGCTACCTGGCCCCTGGCGAGCTGCTGCGGCAGGTGCCGGACCATGCGGTATTCCACGACTACTGGGCCGATGCGCGCAGTGATTCGTTCCAGCCGCCGGCCCGTATCCAGGCGCTGCGCGCGAGCAAATCGCGGTGAGCGTGGAGGCATTGCCGCGCTTCCGTGGCGGTCGCGCCGACGACGCGCCTGCGTTGTGGGCGCTGCGCACCCGCTGCGTGCGCGAACTGTGCCGCAGCCATTACCCGGACGCGATGATCGCGCGCTGGTCGGCTTCGCCGCCGCCACCGCGTTATGCAGGGCTGATCGCGGAAGGAGGCTGCGTGGTGGCCGACGACGCGCAGGGACGGTTGCTCGGCTACGGGATCCTGGTGTTGCAGGACAATGAGGTCGATGCACTGTTCGTCGCCCCGGAGCAGGCCGGGAAGGGGTTGGGCCAGGCCGTGCTGCAACAGCTGCTGACCTTGACTGATCCGCAGCGCGACGTGCTGCTGTCGGCCTCGCTCAACGCGGTCGCGTTCTATCGCCGTGCCGGCTTCCTGGATGAAGGGGAACAGGCCTACCTGCACCCCAGCGGCATCACGCTGGCGGCCAGACGGATGCGCCGGCCCGCCGCGTCAGCGCTTCGATAGCCAGTTGATCACACCGTCGGCCGCGCGCTTGGCGCTGGCATAGCAGGCGGTCAGCAGGTAGCCGCCGGTGGGAGCTTCCCAGTCCAGCATCTCGCCCGCGCAGAATACGCCCGGCAGGTCCTTCAGCATGAGCGCGGGATCCAGCGCCGGCAACGTCACCCCGCCGGCGGTGCTGATCGCCTCGGCCATCGGTCGCGGGCGCTGCAGATGCACGGGAAGACGCTTGAGGGTGGCAGCAACCGCGTCGATGTCCTGCCCGGCGTCCTTGCCCAGCACTTCGAACAGCAGTGACGCCTTCACGGCATCGACCCCGGTCTGACGACGCAGGTGCTCGCCGAAGCTGCGGCCCTTGCGCGGGCGCGCCAGGTCGTCGGCCAGCCGTTGCGGTTCGCGCCCGGGTACCAGGTCGAGCCACAGGGTCGCGCTGCCGTCACGGTTGATCGTTTCGCGCAGGTCGGCCGACAGGGCGTAGACCAGGCTGCCTTCGATGCCGTACTCGCTCACCACGCATTCGCCCTGGTGATGACGCTGGGCGCCCTGCAGGTCGATCCAATGGGCAACCACCGATTTCAGTGGTGCACCGGCATGGCGCTGCACGAACCACGGCGTCCAGGGCACATCGAAGCCACAATTCGCTGCCTGCAGCGGCACCACGGTGACGCCGCGCGACTGCAACAGTGGCACCCATGCCCCATCGGAGCCCAGTTGCGGCCAGCTGCCACCGCCCAGCGCGAGCAGCGTGGCATCGGCGTGCACGCTGCGTTCGCCGTCTGCGGTGGAAAAGCACAACGCGCCCTCGGCGTTCCAGCCCTGCCAGCGATGTTGCACGTGGAAACGGACGCCTTGTTCCTTCAGCCGGCGCACCCAGCCGCGCAGCAGCGGAGCGGCCTTGCGGTCCACCGGAAACACGCGCCCGGAACTACCGACATAGGTCTCTACGCCAAGGCCGGCGGCCCAGTGGCGCAGCGCGTCGGCATCGAACGCGTCCAGCCATCCGGCGACCGCAGCGGTCTGCTCGCGGTAGCGGCTGTCGAACAGCGGGCGGGCGTCGGAATGGGTCAGGTTCAAGCCGCCCTTGCCGGCGATCAGGAACTTCCGCCCGGGCGAGCCCTTGGCCTCGTACAGATCCACCGACAGCCCGGCCGCGCACAGCAGTTCGGCGGCAAACAGTCCGGCCGGACCGCCGCCAATCACCGCGACACGGGTTGCACGGGCAGGATCAGCGGGGCTGGACATCAAGCAGCTCGACATCGAACACCAGCGACGACCCGGCCGGGATCGGCCCTACGCTACGCTGTCCGTAGCCCATGTCCGGGGTGATCATCAGGGTGCGCTTGCCGCCGACCTTCATGCCGGCCACGCCTTCATCCCAACCGCGGATGACCTGGCCACCGCCGAGATCGAACGAGAACGGCTCGCCACGGGTCACCGAGCTGTCGAAGGTCTTGCCATGCTTGTCTGCTGCGCGCTCGTCGTAGATCCAGCCGGTGTAGTGCACGGTGACCTTGCTGCCCGGCGTGGCAACCGCGCCGGTACCGGGCCGGGTATCGATGGTTTCAAAGGCGGCGATGGTGCCGCCCGGCGGCGGGCCGGCAGGCGCGCATGCGGCGAGGGCCAGGGACAGCAGCAGGGGAGCGAGCAGGCGGCGCATGGGCGGCATCCAAATCGAAGGGATGCAAGGGTAGCGCATCGCGCGGAAACGGAGGCCGCACCCCGGTAGCGACGGCCGCTGGCCGTCGCATTGACGGCCAGCGGCCGTCACTACCGCTCGCCGGAGCCGCCCGGTGCACCACCGCGCCGACCCGGCACCACGACGTGGCCCAGGGTGACCAGATGGAAACGCTCGAAGCGCGGCACCACCGCATTGACCAGCGTGATGCCGTTGTCGAAGCTGTGGACCACGTTGTAGCCGGCCACCAGCCCGTCTGCCTTCAGGGCCTGCGCGAGTTGCTGGATCTGTGCCTCCACCGGCCCTGCCGGTCGGTCTTCCAACGGGACGGCAACGATCGGCTGGCTCGCCAGGCGGTCTTCGATATCCATGCGCGCGCTGGGCTGCAGCCGTGGCCACTGCTGCAGCGACTGCACCGGATGGACGGACGCCGCACGACCGGCGCATGCCGGAGCGGCGTCGCTGGCAAGCGCGAGATGCGACTGCAGCAGCTCGTGCAGGGCCCTGCGCGCGGCGTGGGCGGGGTTGAGTGAAGCGCCAGCGCCATACGGACGCGCGTGGTCATAGAAGCGGTGGGCGACGGCAAGGCAGCTGGTGATGCCGGGTGTGCTGGAAATGTCGAGCAGGCAGATATCGGCCTCCACGCACTGGCTGACCTGGCGATGCAGATCGGCGACATCAGCAGGCAGGCCCGCAGGGCTGGCCACGCGCAGTGCATCGTTGCCGGCATGGAAGAAGTGGGTGAGCAGGAACAGCGAGATGGCATCGCGTTCGGCACACTCGTTCAAGGCGTGCAGCAGGGCTTCTTCCAGATTGCCGCCGATCGCCGTGCCGCTGTTGCTCGCATAACGACGCAGGGGAGCGTAATCAAACGTGTCCGCAGCCACCGGTGCATCGGCGTAGGTGGGCGCGGAGAGTGCAACCGGGTAGTGGAAGTCCGTCGCGCCGGCCAGGCCGGTGTAGTGGCGCGTGGCGATGGTCTCCTCGATCTGGTCGAACAACAGCGCGCCGGGAAGATAGCCGGTGAGGTCAGGGCCGAGCAACGCGATCAGGTCTTCCACCGGGCGCACCTCCGCCCCATGCGCGGCATGGCGATCCATCAGCAGATGCTCCATGGCCTCGTACAGCGAACCTACCGCCGCCGCTTCGCGGCCGCCCTTGCCCCATCCGCCGGTCAGCAGTGCGCCATCGGCGTCGTGCAGCTCGGTCAATGCCGCGCACGGCGACTGCCCGGTAAAGCTGGTGACGGGGCGTATATCGAGACTGTCGAATGCTGCCCGGATGCGCTGCGCTGCGTCGGGCAGGCTGTAATTCCGTTCCTCGGGAATGCTGGGTGTGCTCATGGGCTGTGCGGGTCCGCAGGAAGGGGCTGGGGGACAGGTGCCACTTGCGAACCGGCGACGTGCCTGCGCTCCGGTCCGGTGTCGATGTGAGCGCTGCAGCCAGAAGCAGGAGGGCTGCAGCGCTCTCACTCAACCGAGAATCAACCCAGCAGCGCGATTTCCTGCGCATTGAGCTGCAGGTCGGCGACCTGGATGGCGCCGGTGATCAGGAACGGAATATTGAAGATGCCCATGGTGTTTCCTTTGAAAGGATCGCCGCCGTTTGCGGCAGGGCAAGGGTCTCAACCTGGCAGCTGCACGGGCATCATCCACTGCAGCGCAACGGCGTAGGAGTAGTCCGTGGCCTTATGATGGGCCCATGTCAAAACTCCTGCTCAACCTGCGCGACGTCGGCGATGACGAGTACCACGATGTGTGCACGCTGCTGGACCAGCACCGCATCGCGTGGTATCGCACTGAACCCAGCCCCTGGGGCATCTCCAACGGCGGCCTGTGGATCCGCGAGGACGAAGACCATCCGCGCGCCCGCGATCTGATGGGCGCCTACCAGGCGCAGCGCAGCGTCCGCATGCGCGCCGAGCGCGAGCGGGCCCTGCAGGACGGTAGTGCGGAAACCTTCGGCAGCCTGCTTCGGCGTCGGCCGGGGTTTGTCGTGCTGGTGCTGCTGGGCATGGGAGTGGCGGCGGCGCTGGTGCTGCTTCCGTTCATGCTGCTGCGCGGCTGAGCGGGCGCGCAGCGGGTAAAATGGACGGATGATCGCCAATACCGCCGCCTACCACTTCGTCCCCATCGAGCACCCCCGGCGACTGGCCGACCAGCTGCTGGCACGGGCCGAGGCCGCAGGGCTGCGGGGCAGCATCCTGGTGGCGGGGGAAGGGCTGAACCTGTTCCTCGCCGGTGCTCCATCCGACGTCGACGGGTTTTACGCGGCGCTGCACGCCGACGCGCGATTTGCGGGCATGCGGGTCAAGACCAGTTACAGCGCACACCAGCCCTTCGCCCGCCTGAAGGTGAAGGTAAAGGACGAGATCATCAGTTTCCGCCGCGATGACGGCCAGCCGCTGGCGTATCCACGCGCCCCGGCGATCGACCCGGCCACCGTGCAGCGCTGGCTGCGCCAGGGCCACGACGATGCCGGAAAGCCGGTGGTTATGCTCGACACGCGCAACCTGCAGGAAGTCGAATTCGGCACGTTCCAGGATGCGCTGGTGCTGCCGATCGAGAAGTTCACCGATCTTCCGGCAGCGCTGGCAGCGCACCGCGACGCGCTGAAGGACAGCACCGTGGTCAGCTTCTGCACCGGCGGCATCCGCTGCGAAAAGGCCGCGCTCTGGATGCGCAACGACGGCATGGACAACGTGCTGCAGCTGGAGGGCGGCATCCTGGGCTACTTCGAGGAAGTGGGCGGCGAAGGCTATGACGGTCGCTGCTTCGTATTCGACGAGCGCGTGGCACTGGACGCGCAGCTGCAGCCGCTGGTGGACCAGCCGCTGCCGGAACCGAAGCCCAGCGCGTTCTGACTCTGCGCGGTAGCTCCGAGCCATGCTCGTCGGGTAGCGATGGGGCATCGTGGGATCCGAAGCAGAGGCCGCCGAGCATGGCTCGGCGCTACCGGGGGTTCACGGCCTCGAGGGCCACGGGAATCAGCGTCCCGCCATCGACACTGGCAAGCGTGTCCACACGCCCCCATACCTTGGGGATCTCCTGATGGAATGCCTGCCTGATGATTCCCCTGTCGATCCTCGACCTGGCCCCGGTCTGCGAGGGCAGTGATACCACCGCCGCCTTCGCCAACATGCTCGAACTGGCCCAGCACGCCGATGCCCTGGGCTACCGCCGCTTCTGGCTGGCCGAACACCACAACATGCCTGGCATCGCCAGCGCCGCCACCGCCGTGCTGATCGGCCATGTCGCCGGTGGCACCCAGCGCATCCGGGTCGGGGCCGGCGGCATCATGCTGCCCAACCACGCCCCGCTGCAGGCCGCCGAACAGTTCGGCACGCTGGCCTCCCTGTATCCCGACCGCATCGACCTGGGACTGGGCCGCGCGCCGGGCACCGACCAGCCTACCGCGCGCGCGCTGCGGCGCTATTTCGACAGCGCCGACCAGTTCCCGCAGGATGTCCGCGAGCTGCTGCATTACTTCGAACCGGCACAGCCCGGGCAGGCCGTGCAGGCAGTGCCGGGGGCTGGCCTGCGGGTGCCGGTGTGGATCCTGGGCTCCAGCCTGTTCGGCGCACGCCTGGCCGCATCGTTGGGCCTGCCGTACGCCTTCGCTTCCCATTTCGCGCCGGATTCGATGGACGAGGCGCTGGCCGTCTACCGTCGTGATTTCCGTGAGTCGGCCACGCTCAAGCGGCCGCATGCGATGTTGGCCCTGAACGTGGTCGCCAGCGAAAGCGAGGCCGAATCGCGGCGGCTGTTCACCAGCCAGCAGCAGAGCTTCGTCAAACTGCGACGGGGCAACCCGGGTCGGATTCCGCCGCCGGTGGACGACATCGATACGTTCTGGCAGCCGCATGAAAAGGTCGGCGTGGAGCGCGCGCTGGCCTGCACCGTGCTGGGCGACGCGCAGCAGGTGGGCGAGGGCATCGCCGCCTTCGTCGACCGCCACCAGCCTGACGAACTGCTGTTGACCGCGAACATCTACGACCATCGCGCGCGCCTGCGTTCGTTCGAACTGGCCATGCAGGCCTGGCACGCGCGCCACGCTGCCTGAATGCCGCGCGTACGCCACCACGCGCGCTGAACATCCACCTCACGCGGCGTTGCACGGCGCTCGCGTGAGATGGAGCTCTACCCAGGAGCAACCCATGAACGCAGATCGCCAGCAGCACATCACCCAGCTCGCCGCCCTGATCAAGGATGTCGAGGTGGCCATGTTCACCACCACCGGCGTCGATGGCCGCCTGTACAGCCGCCCGCTGGGTACCCAGGAAGTGGAGTTCGACGGCGACCTGTGGTTTGCCACCTCGGCCGACAGTCCGAAGGTGGCCGAGATCGCGCTCAATCCGCGGGTCAACGTGGCCTACGCGTCGCCGTCGAAGAACAGCTACGTGTCCGTCGCGGGCACCGCGCGGATCGTCGACGACCGGGCGAAGATCGATGCGTTGTGGTCACCGGCGATGAAGCTGTTCTTCCCGGAGGGCAAGGATGATCCGAACCTGCGGCTGATCCACGTCCAGGCCGAATCGGCCGAATACTGGGATGGCCCGGGTACCCTGCTGGGCAAGGCGCTGAGCTTCGTGCTGTCGGCGGTGCAGGATGAGCCGAGCCGGCTGGGCGACAACGGTTTCGTCGACCTTCGTTGATCCCCGGTCTGCTGTGTCGAGCAAGCTCGACACTACGGTCTGGTCGGCAGTCGCCCTGTAGTGTCGAGCTTGCTCGACACCGCGGCCGGTCAGAACCAGCGCTGGAACAGCTCCGCGACGTACTCGACCAGCTGCCCGGAACTGAAACCGAAGAACACCACCGCGACCACCGCGGCTATCCAGTTCACCAGCATCAGCACGCCGTCGCGTTCCAGCAGCGCCAGCGAAAACAGCAGCAGCTGGAAGCCGAACAGATAATTGGTGAACGGGATCGGCAGCGACAGCAGCACCCCCAGCAATACCAGCAGCAGGCCGCTGAAGGCATGCGCGGCAACCGGCTGCAGGAGCTGCGGCAGCCGCGGCTTCAGCAGGCGGTCGAGCCGGCGCAGCGCGCCATCGATACGGTCCAGGAACCTGTGCATCGTGCCGCGCTTGGGTCCACGGCGGGCGATGAAGCCCGGAACCCACGGCTTGCGCAGCCCGCACATCATCTGCGCGCCGATCAGGATCACCAGCGGACCGCTGAGGGCCCCGCCCACGCCCGGAATCGGGATGAACGAGGGCAGGATGGCGATGAACAGGAACACGCCGAACGCACTCTGCTGCAGGTTCTGCAGGATCTGCCCGAGCTTCATGTGCTGGGCCGGATCGCCGAACTCGAACATCGCCAGCAGCGTGCGGATGCCTTCGTTGCGGTAGGTCGACCCGCTGTCTGCGGGGCACGCGTCATCCGGCGGCAGGCCGGGATCAGGCGGTGAGTTCATCGGCCTGCTCGTCGGAAAGCGTGCGCAGCAGCAGTTTGTCCACCCGCGCGCCGTCCAGGTCGATCACCTCGATGCGCCAGCCGGCCCAGTCGAAGTACTCGCCGACGTGCGGGATGCGGCCGAAGAAGTGGATGCACATGCCGGCCAGCGTGTAGTAGTCGCCGTCCTCGGCATCGGGCAGGTCATTGGTGCCCAGCAGCTCGCGCAGGTCTTCGATCGGCAGCGAGCCGTCCACCAGCAGCGAGCCGTCTTCGCGGGTCACCACCAGCGCGTCTTCATCCGCATTTTCGGTTGCCTGCAGGCGCCCGACCACCGCACCCATCAGGTCACTGATGGTGACCAGGCCCTGGATTTCGCCATACTCATCGACCACCAGCGCCACCGACTGTTGTTCCTCGCGGAAGATCTCCAGCAGCTTCATCGCGTGGGTGCTTTCCGATACGTACAGCACCTCGCGCAGATTCTGGAACAAGGCGTGGTCACCGCGCGCCATGCGCGTGGCCAAGGTCTTCACCTCCAGGATGCCGACCACGTCCGCGTCATTATCCCGGTACACCGGATACCGCGAGAATTCGTTCTCGCTCATGATCTCCAGGTTCTTTTCCAGCGCGCCCTGGGTATCCAGCCAGGCGATGCGGTTGCGCGGCGTCATCAGGCTGTCGGCGGTGCGGTCGCCCAGCCGCATCACGCGGTTCATCATGTCGCGCTCGTGCGCATCGATCACCCCGGCCTCGTGGCTTTCGGCCACCAGCATGCGGATTTCTTCTTCGGTGACGCTGGCGGCCTCGTCCTTGCCCAGCCCGATCACCCTCAGCACCAGGCGGGTACTGTGGGACAGCAGCCAGACGGCCGGGAAGGCGATCCGCGACAGCCAACCCATCGGCCAGGCGACCAGGCCGGCGATGTCTTCCGAGCGGGTGATGGCAAGACGCTTGGGCACCAGTTCGCCGAAGATCAGCGTCAGGAAGGTGATCAGCGCCACGGCCAGTGCCTTGCCGACCTGGCTGGCGTAGGCGAAGCCAGGGAACAGCTCATGCAGCCAGGTGGCGATGGCCAGGCCGATCGCCTCGCCACCGAACACACCGGTCAGGATGCCGATCAGGGTGATGCCGATCTGCACCGTGGACAGGAAGCTTTCCGGTTTTTCGGACAGTTCCAGTGCGCGTTCGGCGCGCTTGCTGGTGGCGGCCATCTGCTTGAGCCGGCTCTTGCGCGAGGTCATGACCGACATTTCGGACATGGCGAAGAAGCCGTTGAGCAGGATCAGGGCCAGGACAATAATCAGTTCAAACACGGGCATCGTCCCCGGTTGGTGGCAGGGAGGAAGGGTGTCTGCGATGGCGGCAGGCGCTGGGGACCGGGGTCGGGCGCGGCGGCGGGGGGTAAGGGTCGTCGTCCATAGGTGTGCGCCCGTAGGCGCGCTGGCATCTTAGCAAACAGAGGGTGGCGAGCGGCAACTGCCCGTTCAGGTTGGGGGCGGATTCCGTCAGAAACGTCCGGGAGTACCCGGAACGGTCATCTAGCCGTCATAATTCCACCTGGTGCCGTCCTTCCCGTGACGGCGAACAGGTTTCTCAATGTTCTCTCTGCAGACCATTTTCGGCTCCGGCAAACAGTTCTACACCCTGCTTGATGAGGCCGCCGTCGCGGCCAGCGACAGCGCACGCGCCCTGCACGCGATGATGCGCGAGTCCGACCGCCAGCCTGCGCTGGATGCCTTCAAGCTTGCCCGTCTGCGTGAACGCGCCGCGTCGGACAAAATCAGCCAGGCACTGGTGGACAGTTTCATGACCCCGATCGAGCGCGAGGACATCGAAGCGCTCGGCTCGGCGCTGTACAAGATCCCCAAGCAGGTCGAAAAGTTCGCTGACCGCTATTCGCTGGCCGTAGCCCACCTGGAGCACATCGACTTCGCCCCGCGCGCGGCGATGCTGGAACAGGCCGCCGCGGTGGTGGTGGAAATGGTGGCCGACCTGCGCCACATGAACCTGGACCGGATGACCGCGCTCAACGAAAAGCTGCGCGCGCTGGAAAACGAGGCCGACCGGCTGATGCTGGAGCTGTACCGCGATATCTATTCCGGGCGCCTGGACCACCTGCAGATGTTCCTGCTGAAGGAATTCTTCGAGATCCTGGAAAAGGCCATCGACCGCTGCCGCGAGGCGGGCGTGGTGGCGTACCAGATCGTGTTGAAGAACAGCTGACGGGCCGCACGGATGCTGACCCTTGTCCTGGTGGTGATTTTCGCCGCGCTCGTCTTCGAGTTCATCAACGGCTTCCACGATACCGCCAATTCCATCGCCACCGTGGTCGCCACCAAGGTGCTGTCGCCGGGTTGGGCGGTCATGCTGGCGGCCTTCATGAACCTCATCGGCGCATTGACCGGCACTGCCGTCGCGCTGACCATCGCCTCCGGCCTGCTCAACACCAACGTGGTCGACGTGACCCCGCAGGTGATCCTGTGCGCACTGCTGGGCGGCATCATCTGGAACCTGATCACCTGGTGGAAGGGGCTGCCGTCCTCTTCCTCGCACGCGTTGATCGGTGGCCTGTGCGGCGCCGGCCTGGCCGCTGCCCACAACAACTGGGATGCGTTGATCTGGTCCGAGCGGCTGGGCAGCTGGGCGCAGAACAAAGGCCTGCTGTGGAAGGTGTTCGTGCCGATGATCACCTCGCCGGTGGCCGGCTTCCTGCTCGGCATCGTGGTGATGCTGCTGCTGTGGGCGATGATCGCCGGCCTGGCCAAGGTGGGTGGGGTGATCGGTCGCCTGGCACGCCCGCGCTTCGTCAACATGTTCTTCGGCAAGGCGCAGATCGTTTCGGCGGCCTACATGGGCTTCGCGCACGGGCACAACGATGCACAGAAGACGATGGGCATCATCGCCATGACGCTGATCGGCGCCGAGGCCACCGGTGCACTGGACAACCTGCCTTCGTTCCTGGCCTTCATGCATCCCGACGCGAGTGCCGGTGACGGCATCGCGATGTGGATCGTGCTGACCTGCGCGGTGGTGATGGCGGCCGGTACGGCTTCAGGTGGCTGGAAGATCATCAAGACGCTCGGCCACAAGATGGTCAAGCTGCACCCGATCCATGGCTTCGCTGCGGAAACCAGCTCGGCCACGGTGCTGACCGTGGCGGCGCACTTCGGCATGCCGGTGTCGACCACGCACAGCATCTCCACCGCGATCATGGGCGTTGGCTTTGCCAAGAACCCGCGTTCGCTGCGCCTGGGCGTGATCGAGCGCATCGTGTGGGCCTGGATCCTGACCATCCCGGCGGCCGGCGGCTGTGCCTACCTGATCCTCAAGCTGTTCGAGATGGTGGGCTGGGCCTGATCGCCCGACGCCCCGCACCGCCACAAAAAAACGCCGGCCCTCGAGGCCGGCGTTTTTTGTTCAGGCTTCCAGCGACGCGAGGTCGCCCTTGGTCTCCAACCACCCCTTCCGATCCGACGCACGCTTCTTCGCCAGCAGCATGTCCATCAGCGAATGGGTCTGCTCACCATCATCGATGGTCAGCTGCACCAGACGGCGCGTATCGGGATGGATGGTCGATTCACGCAGCTGCGGCGGGTTCATCTCGCCCAGGCCCTTGAAGCGGGTCACGCTGATCGCGCCCTTGATCTTCTCGCGCTCGATCTTGTCCAGCATGGTGCGCTTCTCTTCTTCATCCAGCGCGTAGAACACCTGCTTGCCCACGTCGATGCGGAACAGCGGTGGCATCGCCACGAACACATGGCCGGCATCGACCAGCGCCGGGAAATGCTTCAGGAACAGCGCGGTGAGCAGGGTGGCGATGTGCAGGCCATCGGAGTCGGCGTCGGCCAGGATGACGACCTTGCCGTAGCGCAGGCCGCTGATGTCTTCCTTGCCCGGATCGCAACCGATGGCGATGGCCAGGTTGTGCACTTCTTCGGAGGCCAGCACGCTGTTGGACGACACTTCCCAGGTGTTCAGGATCTTGCCGCGCAGCGGCATGATGGCCTGGAAATCCTTGTCGCGGGCCTGCTTGGCGCTGCCGCCGGCCGAGTCACCTTCCACCAGGAACAGCTCGGTGCGGGACAGGTCCTGGCTGATGCAGTCGGCCAGCTTGCCGGGCAGGGCAGGGCCCTGGGTGACCTTCTTGCGCACCACCAGCTTTTCGGTCTTCAGGCGTGCGCTGGCGCGTTCGATGGCCAGCTGCGCGATGCGCTCGCCGATCTCCACGTTCTGGTTCAGCAGCAGGCTGAAGGCATCATGCGCGGCGCCTTCGACGAAGCCGGCGGCCTGGCGCGAGGACAGGCGTTCCTTGGTCTGGCCGCTGAACTGCGGGTCGGTCATCTTGATCGACAGCACGAAGGCGACCCGGTCCCAGACATCTTCCGGCGCCAGCTTGACGCCGCGCGGGAGCAGGTTGCGGAAGTCGCAGAACTCGCGCAACGCCTCGGTCAGGCCGGTACGCAGGCCGTTGACGTGGGTACCGTGCTGGGCGGTGGGGATCAGGTTGACGTAGCTTTCCTGCACCAGCTCGCCTTCGGGCATCCACGCCACGGCCCAGTCGGCGATCTCGTTTTCCTTCTTGACGTGGCCGACGAACAGGTTGCCCGGCAGCATCTCGCGCTCGCCGAGTTCCAGCTTCAGGTAGTCGCGCAGGCCGTCTTCGTAATGCCAGGTGTCCACTTCGCCGGTGGCTTCGTCGGTCAGCTTGACCGTCAGCCCCGGGCACAGCACGGCCTTGGCGCGCAGCAGGTGCTTGAGCGCGCGCACCGCGAATTTGGGCGTATCGAAGTACTTCGGATCCGGCCAGAAGCGCAGGCGGGTGCCGGTGTTCTTCTTGCCCACGCTGCCGACCACTTCCAGCGGCGAAGCGAGGTCGCCATTGCGGAAGGTGATGCGGTGCTCGGCGCCGTCGCGCTTGATGTGCAGTTCCACCAGGGTGGACAGTGCGTTGACCACGCTCACGCCCACGCCATGCAGGCCGCCGGAGAAGGTGTAGTTGTTGTTGTTGAACTTGCCGCCCGCGTGCAGGCGGGTCAGGATCAGTTCCACGCCGGGGATCTTCTCTTCCGGGTGGATGTCCACCGGCATGCCGCGGCCGTCATCGCTGACTTCCACGCTGCCGTCCTTGTACAGCGTGATCTCGATGGAGCGCGCGTGGCCGGCCAGCGCTTCATCCACCGAGTTGTCGATCACTTCCTGCGCCAGGTGGTTCGGGCGGGTGGTGTCGGTGTACATGCCGGGGCGGCGCTTGACCGGGTCAAGGCCGGACAGGACTTCGATATCGGCGGCGTTATAGCGGGTGTTCATCTATGTTTCAAAGCGTTGGAGCGACGCGCAAGTGTGCGGTCTGGGCAGGGATTTTGCACGCCTGCGGTTCATCTGCCGGGCCACCGGCGGCGCTAAAATGGCCACAGCTGGGAAACCGACCCCAGCGCCCCCATGTTTCGGGTCGTTACCGCAAGGAGGACTCCATGAAGAAGCTGCTCACTATCGCCATCGTTGCCGCTGCCGTGGTCGCCGTGCCGCTGGCGCTGGCCCAGAACGCCGGCCAGCCGGCGCCGCAGCAGGGCGACCAGGCCAATCCGGCGCAGGCCGAAGCCGAAGCCAAGGCCAAGCGCCGCGCGCAGGCCAACGCCGAGCTGAAGGCCAACGGCCAGCAGGCGCCGCAGCGCGAGGAAGAAGAGGAAGAAGCCCGCAAGAAGCGCTGACCTGCCGCGCTTGCGTGCTCGGGCCCCGGTTCTGCCGGGGCCTTCTTTTTGCCCGGTTGTCGGCTGCCCCTTGGGCTTGAGGCCTTCAATCTGTAAACTATCGCTTTCCGGGAGTAGTGCGTGTCCACCATCAGCGATTGGACTGGCAAGGCCATGCGTGGCAGCCAGCAAGGCTGGGCGCAGGTGACGGTCTCCACGACCGGCACGGCCAAGCTGACCTCGCTCGCTGGCCACCGCCTCAGCTCCCTCCTCGCCGCCCCGGCGAGTCGCCAATCCCCCTTTCTGCCCACCCCCCGCCCGTTGGGCCGGAGGGGTGTGGCCGTTCCTCAATTCAATACAGGATGCTTGCAGCCATGACTCCCTTGATTTTCGTAACCGGCGGCGTGGTGTCCTCGCTCGGCAAAGGCATTGCCGCCGCGTCATTGGCCGCCATCCTCGAAGCCCGTGGCCTGAAGGTCACGATGATGAAGCTCGATCCGTACATCAACGTCGACCCGGGCACCATGAGCCCGTTCCAGCACGGCGAGGTGTACGTCACCGATGACGGCGCCGAGACCGACCTGGACCTGGGCCACTACGAGCGTTTCGTGCGTACCCGCTTGAGCCGCAAGAACTCGGTCACCACCGGGCGCATCTACGAGAACGTGATCCGCAAGGAGCGTCGCGGCGACTACCTCGGCGCCACCGTGCAGGTGATTCCGCACATCACCGATGAGATCCGCCGCTGCATCGACGAAGCCACCGAAGGCTTCGACGTGGCGCTGGTGGAGATCGGCGGCACCGTCGGTGACATCGAGTCGCTGCCGTTCCTGGAAGCGATCCGCCAGGTGCGCACCGAACGCGGCCCGGAAAAAGCGTTGTTCATGCACCTGACCCTGGTGCCGTACATCAGCGCGGCGGGTGAGCTGAAGACCAAGCCGACCCAGCATTCGGTCAAGGAACTGCGCTCGATCGGCATCCAGCCGGACGTGCTGCTGTGCCGTTCCGAGCAGGCGGTACCGGATTCGGAGCGCCGCAAGATCGCCCAGTTCACCAACGTTTCCGAGCGCGCGGTGATCAGCGTGCCGGACGTGGACGTGCTGTACAGCATCCCGATGGGCCTGCACGCGCAGGGCCTGGATGACATCGTGGTGAACCAGTTCAAGCTGGCCGACAAGGCCGGCCCGGTCGACCTGTCGATGTGGGAAGACGCGGTGGATGCCACCCTCAACCCGCTCGATGCGGTGACCATCGCGGTGGTCGGCAAGTACGTGGACCACCAGGATGCGTACAAGTCGGTGGGCGAGGCGCTCAAGCATGGCGGCCTGCGCCAGCGCACCAAGGTCACCCTGAAGTGGCTGGAAGCGCAGGAGCTGGAAGGCAGCGACATGTCCGCGCTGGCCGATGTCGATGGCATCCTGGTGCCTGGTGGCTTCGGTGACCGCGGCTTCGAAGGCAAGGTGCTGACCTCGCAGTACGCCCGCGAACACAAGGTGCCGTACTTCGGCATCTGCTACGGCATGCAGGCTGCGGTGGTGGACTATGCCCGCCACGTGGTCGGCCTGGAAGGCGCCAACAGCACCGAGAACGACCGCCAGTCGCCGGATCCGGTGATCGGCCTGATCACCGAATGGCGCACCGCCACCGGCGACGTGGAGAAGCGTGACGACAAGAGCGACCTCGGCGGCACCATGCGCCTGGGCCTGCAGGAGCAGCGCCTGAAGCCGGGCACGCTGGCCCGCGAGCTGTACGGCAAGGACGTGGTGGAAGAGCGCCACCGCCATCGTTACGAGTTCAACAACCGCTACCGCACCCAGCTGGAAGATGCCGGCCTGGTGATCGCCGGCAAGTCGATGGACGACACCCTGGTGGAAGTGATCGAACTGCCGCGCAGTGCGCACCCGTGGTTCCTGGCCTGCCAGGCGCATCCGGAGTTCCTGTCCACCCCGCGTGCCGGCCACCCGCTGTTCATCGGCTTCATCCGTGCCGCGCGCGAGCGCAAGGCGGCGGGGCAGCCGCTGGCCGACGCCGTTGCCTGACTTGCAGTGGGGGCGTGCAGCCCCCATGTTCCGCGCTTGAACCCCTGATGCCTGCCGGCCCGTGCCGGCGCCGCGCCACAACAAGGAAACGCCATGAAACTGTGTGGATTCGAGGTCGGGCTGGACCAGCCCCTGTTCCTGATCGCCGGCCCCTGCGTGATCGAGTCGATGCAGCTGCAGCTCGACGTCGCTGGCCGCCTGAAGGAAATCACCGGCCGGCTCGGGGTGAATTTCATCTTCAAGTCCAGCTTCGACAAGGCCAACCGCACTTCCGGTACCGCCTTCCGTGGCCCGGGCCTGGAAGAAGGCCTGAAGGTGCTGGCCGAAGTGAAGAAGCAGATCGGCGTGCCGGTGCTGACCGACGTGCATGAATACACCCCGATGGACGAAGTGGCCTCGGTGGTGGACGTGCTGCAGACCCCGGCCTTCCTGGTCCGGCAGACCGATTTCATCACCAAGGTCTGTGCCGCCGGCAAGCCGGTGAACATCAAGAAGGGCCAGTTCCTGTCCCCATGGGACATGAAGCCGGTAGTGGAGAAGGCCAAGGCGACCGGCAACGAGCAGATCATGGTCTGCGAGCGCGGCGCCAGCTTCGGCTACAACAACCTGGTCAGCGACATGCGCTCGCTGTCGGTGATGCGTGATACCGGCTGCCCGGTGGTGTTCGATGCCACCCATTCGGTACAGCTGCCGGGCGGGCAGGGCACCAGTTCCGGTGGCCAGCGCGAGTTCGTGCCGGTGCTGTCGCGCGCCGCGGTCGCGGTGGGTGTGTCCGGGCTGTTTGCCGAGACCCATCCGGATCCGTCCAAGGCACTGTCCGATGGCCCGAACGCGTGGCCGCTGGATCGCATGGAAGAACTTCTGGAAACCCTGATGGAGCTGGATGCGGTGACCAAGAAGCACGGCTTCTCCCGCTTCGCATGAGTCTTGACCCGTGGGCGGCGCTGGATGCGCGCCGCCAGCGGCGACAGTGGCAGCGCTGGCCGTGGGGCTGGATGGCGCTTGGGATGTCTCTGGCGGCATGGGCCAGCGTGTTCATGCTGGCCCTCCTGGTGCTCGCCAGTGTCGGCATGCCCGGCGATGGCGACCATGCCCTGCGGGCGACCCGCATTCCCCTGCTGATCACCCTGTCCATCGGCGTGCTGGTGACGCTCGGCTGCCTGGTGGCCAGCGTGCTGTCGCTGCGCCTGCCGCAACGGCCGGCCGCAGGCATCGCAGCGCTCGCGCTGCTGGCCCTGCTGGTGGCCTGCCTGCTGTTGCCGCGCCTGTTCTAGACGCGCCGCTGCAGACGTGGCGGCACGGGATTCAGCGACCGATTTGGCAATGGGCGGCCGTGCGGGGATAATCACGCGGCATTCGTTTTTGTCGCCTTCCTCTACTGACAGGTAACCGGCCAGCCCATGAGTACGATCCGCAGCATCCACGCCCGTGAAATCCTCGACAGCCGTGGCAACCCCACGCTGGAAGCCGACGTCATCCTGGAGGACGGTTCGTTCGGTCGCGCCGCAGTCCCCTCCGGCGCCTCGACCGGCACCAAGGAAGCGGTGGAGCTGCGTGACGGCGACAAGACCCGTTACCTCGGCAAGGGCGTGCGCAAGGCCGTGGAGAACATCAACGGCGCCATTGCCGGCGCACTGACCGGCTTCGATGCCGCCGACCAGGAAGGCCTTGACCGCCGCCTGATCGACCTCGATGGCACCGAGAACAAGGGCCGCCTGGGCGCCAACGCGCTGCTGGGTGTTTCGATGGCCGCCGCGCATGCCGCCGCCGCATCGAACAAGCAGGCGCTGTGGCAGTACCTGGCCGGCAAGACCGGTGTTTCACCGTCGCTGCCGGTGCCGATGATGAACATCATCAACGGCGGCGCGCACGCGGACAACAACGTGGACTTCCAGGAGTTCATGGTGCTGCCGGTGGGCTTCAGCTCGTTCTCCGAAAGCCTGCGCGCCGGTACCGAAATCTTCCATTCACTGAAGTCGGTGCTGAAGGGCCATGGCCTGAGCACCGCCGTGGGCGATGAAGGCGGCTTCGCGCCGGACTTCCGCAGCAACGTCGAAGCGCTCGACACCATCCTGGAAGCGATCGGCAAGGCCGGTTACACCGCCGGTGACGACGTGCTGCTGGGCCTGGACGTGGCCTCCAGCGAGTTCTACGAAAACGGCAAGTACAACCTGGTCGGCGAGAACAAGCGCCTGACCTCCGAGCAGTTCGTCGACTTCCTGGCTGACTGGTCGAACCAGTACCCGATCATCACCATCGAAGACGGCCTGGCCGAGAACGACTGGGCCGGCTGGAAGCTGCTGACCGACCGCATCGGCAAGAAGGTGCAGCTGGTCGGCGACGATCTGTTCGTCACCAACCCGAAGATCTTCAAGGAAGGCATCGATTCGGGCACCGCCAACGCGATCCTGATCAAGGTCAACCAGATCGGCACCCTGAGCGAAACGCTGGAAGCGATCGCCATGGCCGACCGCGCCGGTTACGCGGCCATCGTGTCGCACCGTTCGGGCGAGACCGAAGACACCACCATCGCCGACATCGCCGTTGCCACCACGGCGACCCAGATCAAGACCGGTTCGCTGTGCCGCAGCGATCGCGTGGCCAAGTACAACCAGCTGCTGCGCATCGAAGAAGCACTGGGCGCCGGCGCGCGTTACGCCGGTCGTGATGCCTTCGTTTCGTTGAAGCGCTGACCCCATGCGCAACTGGCGGTGGGCGCTGTTGGCCTTGGCCCTGCTGCTGGCATGGTTGCAGTACCGTTTCTGGTTCGGCCCGGGCAATTCAGGCGAAGTGATGACCCTGGAAGCCCAGGTCGAGCACCAGAACCGTGACAACGATGGCCTGCAGCAGCGCAACGATGCGCTGGCTGCCGAAGTCCAGGATCTTAAGGAAGGACAGGCGGCCATCGAAGAGCGCGCGCGCAGCGAGCTGGGCATGATCAAGCCCGGCGAGAAGTTCTACCGCGTGGTCGAAGATGCGCCGGTGGCCCCGGTGCGCGCCCCCGTAGCCGCGCCGACGCCGGCCGATCACCCGGCCGACGTGCCATGAGCGCGGCGATCTGGGTGATCGTGCCCGCTGCCGGTCGTGGCAGTCGTTTCGGCGCTCCGGTGCCGAAGCAGTACCTGCAGGCAGGCGGCCGGACCCTGCTGGCCCACACCCTGGATGCCCTGCTGGTGCACCCGGCGGTGGCCGGTGCGATGGTGGTGATCAGTGCCGATGATGCGGATTGGCCGGGCTGGACCGAATGGTCCGGCAAGCCCGTCCTGACCTGCCACGGCGGCGAGACGCGGGCGGCGTCGGTACTGGCCGGGCTGCTCGCGTTGCCCGACAGCGTGCGCGCCGATGAGTTCGTGCTGGTGCATGACGCGGCGCGGCCCAACCTGGCGCTGGCCGATCTCAGCCGGCTGCTGGAAGTGGGGCGCGCTGATCCGGTGGGTGCGATCCTGGCCGCCCCGGTGCGCGACACGTTGAAGCGCGCCGGCGACGATGGCGGCATCGATGGCACCGAGCCGCGCGCGCGGCTGTGGCGGGCACTGACCCCGCAGCTGTTCCGTCGCCACCAGTTGGCGCGGGCACTGACCGAGGCGGCTGCCGCTGGCATCGAGGTTACCGACGATGCCATGGCCATGGAATGCCAAGGCCAGCGCCCGGTGCTTGTGGAGGGCAGCGAGGACAACTTCAAGGTCACCACGCCGGCGGACCTGGATCGCTTCGAATTCGTACTTTCCCGTCGCGCCGAATGACCGGCGCGCGCGCTGCATAGCAAAGGCTGTTCCGATGACCACGCTTCCTTTCCCGCCTGTCCGCATTGGCCAGGGTTACGACGTCCACGCCTTCGGCCCGGGCGACCACATCATGTTGGGGGGAGTGCGCGTTGCGCATACCGTCGGCGTGCTGGCGCACAGCGACGGCGATGTGGTCCTGCATGCGCTGTGCGATGCCATGCTCGGCGCGCTGGCGCTGGGCGATATCGGCCAGCATTTCCCGCCCAGCGATGACCGCTGGAAGGATGCCGACAGCAGCGATTTCCTTCTCCACTGCGACGTGCTGCTGCGCTCGCGTGGCTGGCAGGTCGGCAACACCGACATCACCGTGATCTGCGAACGTCCCAAGGTCGGGCCGCATGCCGCGGCCATGCGCGAGCGCATCGCCGAGCTGCTGCAGCTGCCGGTCGATGCGGTCAGCATCAAGGCGACCACGTCGGAGAAGCTGGGCTTCACCGGTCGCGGGGAAGGCATTGCCGCGCAGGCCATCGTGCTGCTGGTGGCGGCATGATGCCGTTGCCGCTGGCCTTTGGTGAGCCACTGTTCGCACGTGCACTTGTCCGCAGCACGCCCGATGATTTCCAGGTCGATGAACTGCCGTCCTTCGAACCCACCGGCGAAGGCGAACACCTGCTGCTGGAGATCCGCAAGCGCGGCGCCAATACGGTGCACGTGGCCAAGCTGCTGGCGCAGTGGGCCGGCCTGCCGGAGATGGCGGTGAGCTTCGCCGGCATGAAGGATCGGCACGCGGTCACCACCCAGCGCTTCAGCGTGCACCTGCCCAAGCGCGTGGCGCCGGACCTGGCCCTGCTGGCCAGCGACGAAGTGGAAGTGGTGTCCTCGACCTGGCACAACCGCAAGCTGCAGCGCGGAGCGCTTGCCGGCAACCGCTTCAAGCTGGTGTTGCGCGAAGTGGACGGGGATGCCGCGGCGATCGACGCACGCCTGCAGCAGATCGCCGAACGCGGCATTCCCAACTGGTTCGGTGAACAGCGGTTCGGCCGCGATGGTGGCAACGTGCCCGCCGCGCTGGCGATGTTCGGCGGCCGCCGCATGCGCAAGGACCAGCGTTCGCTGCTGCTGTCGGCCGCCCGCTCGGCCCTGTTCAACCGCGTGCTGGCCGCGCGCGTGGAGCAGGGCAGCTGGGACCAGCCGATCGACGGTGAGGTCTGGATGCTGGATGGCAGCCGCAGCGTGTTCGGTCCCGAGCCGTGGAGCGAGGTGCTGGCTGAACGCCTGGCCCGTTTCGACATCCACCCCAGCGGCCCGTTGTGGGGCGTCGGCGACCTGCGCAGCAGCGATGCGGCGCGTGCGCTGGAGCTGGCCGCGATCGACGACGAGCAGTCGCAGGCGCTGCGTGCCGGGCTGGAAGCCGAAGGCCTGAAGCACGAGCGCCGTTCGCTGCGCCTGCGTCCGGCGCTGCTGCAGCACCAATGGCTGCAGGAAGGCGTGCTGGAACTGTCCTTCGCGCTGCCGCCGGGCTGCTACGCCACCGCCGTACTGCACGAACTCGGGCCGGTCACGTAAAAAAAGGGGACGAAAAAAGGGGACGGAGGGGATTAAGTCGGTTTCGACCGCTTTCGCCGACCGAAAACGACTTAATCCCCTCCGTCCCCTTTTTCCTTTTTCAACGGGCCAGCAGCACCAGCACGGCGCCGGTGCCGCCCTGTGCGGTGGGCGCGGAGTGGAAGGCCAACACGTCGTTGCGCAGGCGCAGGTGGCGGTCGACCAGGTTCTTCAGCACCGGCGCACCGCCATCAGCCTGCAGGCCCTTGCCATGGATGATCCGCACGCAGCCATGTTCGTGGTCATGCGCCTCCAGCAGGAACTGGCGCAGCAGCTGTTCGGCCTGGGCCGCGGTGGCGCCATGCAGGTCCAGTTCGTCCTGCACCGAATACTGGCCCTTCTTCAGCCGCTGGAACATGCGCGGGGGCAGATTGTCGCGGCGGTAGCTGAGTGCATCACCGGCATCCAGCGGCGCGCTGGCGCGCAACAGGCGGGCGAATTCCCCCAGGGCTTCCTGTTCATCGCGTTCGGCCATACGCGCGCGCGGGCGCGGCTTGGGCCCGGCCGGTGCCGGCCCGCTGCCTTTGCGCAGCGGGGTGACCTGGCCGATGGCCGACCGGAACAGCTCGGCGGGATCTTCGTCATGCGGATGCGACATGGCGACAGGTTAACGCATGCCGCAGCCGTCATGAGGGTGTCCAGTTACCCATGGCAGGGTGGGCCTTGCGACCCGCATGCGGCACAATACAAGACGCACCTGCGAGGTCGCCGCCGGGGAGCGCCGTGACCCCGTCCATGTCAGCAGTGATGGAAGCGAAGTCTTGAACGATGAAGTGGTGAAAACCCAGATGCGGGTCCTGGTCAGCAACGACGATGGTGTCGATGCCCCGGGAATCGCCATGCTGGCGGCGGTCCTGCGCCAGGCCGGGCATGAGGTCACCGTGGTCGCCCCCGACCGGGATCGGTCCGGCGCCAGCAACTCGCTGACCCTGGACCTGCCGATCCGCCTCAAGCGCCTGGATCACCACACTGTATCCGTCGCCGGCACCCCGACCGACTGCGTGCACCTGGCGCTGACCGGATTGCTGGACCAGGAGCCGGACATCGTCGTGTCGGGCATCAACAACGTGGCCAACCTGGGCGACGACGTGATCTATTCCGGCACCGTCTCGGCGGCGATGGAAGGGCGTCACCTGGGGCTGCCTGCGGTCGCCATGTCGCTGGTCAGCCACAACCATGAGCCGAAGCATTTCCAGACCGCCGCGCGCGCCGCGGTGGAGATCGTGGCGCAGCTGAAAGCCGATCCGCTGCCTGCCGACACGATCCTCAACGTCAACGTGCCGGACCTGCCGTGGAGCGAGGTCAAGGGTTTCGAAGTGACCCGGCTGGGCAACCGCCACCGCGCCGAAGGCTGCATCGCGCAGAAGGACCCGCGCGGCAATGCGGTCTACTGGATCGGCCCGGCAGGGCGCGAGCAGGATTCCGGCCCGGGCACGGATTTCCATGCGGTGCGCACCGGCTTTATTTCCATCACCCCGATCCAGGTCGACCTGACGCGCTACCAGGCGCTGGAAAAAGTGGCCAGCTGGGTCGGCGGACTGAGCGTCGCACTGGGCCGCCCGGCATGACCGCGCGCCTGCGACTGCAGCCTGAAGCGGTGGGCATCGGCATGACCTCCCAGCGCGTGCGCGACCGCCTGGTCGAGCGCCTGCGCGAGGCCGGCATCATCGATGAGGCCACGCTCAACGCGATCCGCGTGGTACCGCGCCATCTTTTCATCGACGAAGCGCTGGCTTCGCGGGCCTACGAAGATACCGCCCTGCCGATCGGCCACGGCCAGACGATTTCCCAGCCGTGGGTGGTCGCCCGCATGACCGAGGCGATCCTGCAGGTGGCGCCGAAGACCGTGCTTGAAGTGGGCACCGGTTCGGGCTACCAGGCCGCCGTGCTGGCCGCCGTGGGGCTGGACGTGTTCACCGTCGAACGCATCGGCGACCTGCTGCGGCAGGCGCGCAAGCGGTTCCGCTCGCTGGCCATGAACATCCGCACCAAGCATGACGATGGCCGGGTCGGCTGGCCCGAACATGGGCCGTACGATGCCATCGTGGTCACCGCCGCGGCGCCGGCGCTGGTGGATGCATTGATCGAGCAGCTGGCCCCCGGCGGGCGGCTGGTGGCGCCGGTCGGCGGGCCGGGCGCGCAGTCGCTGGTGCAGCTGGATCGCCTGCCCGACGGCAGCATCACGCAGTCCGTGTTGGCGCCGGTCACCTTCGTCCCACTGCTGTCTGGCATGCTGGACTGATTTTTCACGGAGCAGGGCATTCATGAAGATTTTCGGGCCGCTGTACGAGCGCGCATTGAAGTGGGCAAACCATGAGCGGGCACCGACCTACCTGACGGTACTGAGCTTCATCGAAGCGATCATTTTCCCGGTGATGCCGGAAGTGATGCTGGCCCCGATGTGCGTGGCCCAGCCCAAGCGCGGCTGGTGGTTCGCCACCCTCAGCCTGTCCGGTTCGATGGTGGGTGCGGTGGTCGGCTACGCGCTGGGCCATTTCGCGTTCGAGGCAGTCAAGCCGCTGCTGGACACGATGGGCATGCTGCCGGGCATCGAGCGCGGCATCGCGATCGTGCAGGCCAAGATGGCCGAGTCGCCGTGGGCGGTGTTCACGTTCCTGGTGCTGGGCGGCTTCATGCCGATCCCGATGAAGGTCTTCACATGGGCGTCGGGTATCGTCGGCGTACCGATGCCGCAGTATCTGCTGAGCATGCTGATCGGTCGCGGCAAGCGCGTGTTCGTGCTGGCCGCGGTGATCCGCATCGGTGGACCGCGCGCCGAAGCGGCGCTGCGTCGCTGGATTGAACCGCTGGGCTGGATCGCCACCGCGATGGTGGTGGCCTTGGTTGCCTGGCTTGTATGGAGGTCGAAGTTCGCATGAGTGCTGATCGTTTCAACAGGGGGCTGCGCCTGGGCGCGCTGGCCATCACGCTGACCGCGTTGACCGCCTGCGGTACCGCCACCGTGGTGCGTCCCTCCGGTTCGGGTGGCAGCGGTGCGTCGGCCACGCCGAAGGCCTCCATTGCCCAGCCGGGCAAGACAGTGCGCGTGCAGAAGGGCGACACCATCTACGCCCTGGCACGCATCCACAGCATCACCCCGGCCGACCTGATCGCCTGGAACAGCCTGTCCAACCCGTCGACGATCTACCCCGGCCAGGTGATCCGCCTGTATCCGCAGGGTGCGGGCGGTGGCCGCGTGCCGACCACCGTGGTGACCGCACCGCGGGCGTCCGGCGGCACGACCACCACGACCCGGCCGGTGGCAGCTGCGCCGCCGGTGCGCAGCAGCATCAACTGGCGCTGGCCGGCTGATGGCGCGGTGGTGGGGCGCTTCGTGGCAGGTGAGACGACCAAGCAGGGCGTGGACATCGCCGGCACCAGCGGCCAGGCGGTCAAGGCGGCCGCCGACGGCGTGGTGGTGTATTCGGGCGCCGGGCTGGTGGGCTATGGCGAGCTGATCATCGTGAAGCACAACGAGCAGTGGCTGTCGGCCTACGGCCACAACCGCAAGCGCCTGGTCAACGAAGGCCAGAGCGTGAAGGCCGGCCAGCAGATCGCCGAGATGGGCCGCACCGGTGCGAACCGGGACATGCTGCATTTCGAGATCCGTTACAACGGCAAGCCGGTGGACCCGCAGCAGTACCTGCCGGCGCGGTGAGCGCGGCTGCCGCCTAGAGCGGTTGCCGTGTTGTCTGCCTGCCTGGCGGGTGGCGGTGGGCTATCCGGGACACGCCGTGAATCCGTCCCTGGAGGCTCGTCGCCGCATCCATGCGGCTCTAACGGTCCCGGCTAGCCCACCGCCACCCGCCTTCGACACGGTCGCCTCGGCGGGGGGAGAAAGAAAAAAGCAAAGGCAAACGCAAAGCAGCCGATCCTTGGATCGGCTGTCTGCTTTTGCTTTTTTCTTTTCCCCCCGGCCATCGGGGATTGTCGGGGGGCGGGGTAGGGGGCGTTGGCAGGACCGTCTTTTCGCATGGATGCGAAAAGCGAGCCCCCATGGACGGGTTCACGGCGTGTCCTGCCAATGCCCCCTATCCCGCCCCGAACACAGAATCCGTGGCCGAAAGCCGCCCTCAGCGACCAGAATTCAACGTTCGAGAATGAACGCCGCAGCGACCTTGCGGCCTTCTCCGGCCAGGATGTTGAACGTGCGCGCCGCGGCAGGATTGTTCATTACTTCCAGCCCGATCCCGCGTGACAGGCACGCCGCCATCAGCTGCTGCGAAGGGAACACCTGCGTTGCGCCGGTGCCGAGGATGATCAACACCGGTTCCAGCGAAAGGATCGCCTCCAGATGGGCTGGCTGCAGCTCGGCCACCGAACCCACCGGCCAGTCTTCCACCAGCACCTGCGGGGTGACGATGAAGCTCGCGGTCAGTTCGCGGTCGTTGATCCGCGCAGAGCGACCATCCGCACCGCGCAGCGTGTAGGCGTAATCAGGGGCTTCGTGGCTCAGTTGCATGGCAGGACCGGGTTATCAGCCGCGCGGCAGCACGATCTGGCGGTTTTCCTTGCTCGGCCGGTACAGCACGGCGACGTGGCCGATGCGCTGGACCAGCGCCGCCCCGGTGGTGCCGACCAGCTCGGCGACCATGGCGTCGCGGGCTTCGCGATCCTCTGCCGCCACCTTCACCTTGATCAGTTCATGGCGCTCCAGCACCTCTTCCAGCTCGGCCAGGAAGGCCGGGGTCACGCCCTTGCCGCCAATCTGGAGCAGGGCTTTGAGGTCGTGGGCTTGGCCGCGAAGGAAACGGGTCTGGGATGCGGTCAGGGCAGTGGACATGCAGGAAAGCGCTGTGACTTGGGGGGTTCAGGGTATCATGGCCACCCCATCCGGCTGTATTTACCATGGTTTCCCGCAGCAAGAGCAGCCAGCGCTGGCTGAAAGAACACTTTTCCGACCCCTACGTGAAGAAAGCGCAGGCTGAAGGCATGCGCTCGCGCGCGGCCTACAAGCTGGAAGAGCTGCTCGAACGTGACCGGCTGCTGAAGCCGCACATGGTGGTGGTGGACCTCGGCGCTGCCCCGGGGGGCTGGTCGCAGCAGGTCCGCCGGCAGATGGGCGACACCGGCCGGGTGTTCGCACTGGACATCCTTGAGATGCCCGCGCTGGCCGGCGTCGATTTCCTTCACGGAGACTTCAGGGAAGAAGCCGTCCTATCGCAGTTCGAGGCCATGGTCGGGGACCAGCCGGTAGACCTTGTACTGTCCGATATGGCCCCCAATAAGAGTGGAATGGACGCGGTGGACCAGCCGCGGATGATGCACCTGGCAGAGCTGGCCATGGATTTCGCCGACAACCACCTCAAGACCGGTGGGGCGTTCCTGATCAAACTGTTCCAGGGTGTGGGTTTTGACGACTACGTGCGTGAAATGCGCAGGCGGTACGACAAGGTCTCCATCCGCAAGCCGGACGCCTCGCGCAAGCGCTCCCCCGAGGTCTATGCCCTCGGACAGGGCAAGCGCGCCGTGATGAAGTAAGCTCGTCAAGCAAGCCCGACCCATGCACCAGCCCGCACAAGAGGAATACCGGAGCCAATGAGGATGAACGACTTGACCAAGAACCTCCTGCTATGGGTGGTCGTCGCCGTCGTGCTGATGGTGGTATTCCAGAGCTTCTCGCCAAAAACGAGCGGCGCCGGTGCGCCGGGCGCGACCTATTCGCAGTTCCTGGACCAGGTGGACAGCGGCGCAGTGCAGAAGGTGACCTTCGCCGGTGACATGCGCGGCGGCACCAACGAAATCACCTACACCACGCGTGGTGGCCAGACCTCCACCATCACCGCGCCGTTCGATCGCGACCTGATCAACGTGCTGCGCACCAAGAATGTTGAAATCGTCCAGCAGGAGCCGTCCAGCGGCATCTCGCTGGGCGCGATCCTGATGAACTTCCTGCCGGTGATCCTGATCATCGGCTTCTGGCTGTTCATCATGCGCCAGATGCAGGGCGGCGGTGGCGGCGCCAAGGGCGCGATGTCCTTCGGCAAGTCGCGGGCCAAGCTGCAGGGCGAGGACCAGGTCAAGGTGACCTTTGCCGACGTGGCCGGCTGTGACGAGGCCAAGGAAGAAGTCGGCGAACTGGTCGATTTCCTGCGCGACCCGTCCAAGTTCACCAAGCTCGGCGGCAAGATCCCGCGCGGCGTGCTGATGGTCGGCCCGCCCGGCACCGGCAAGACCCTGCTGGCCAAGGCCATCGCCGGCGAAGCCAAGGTGCCGTTCTTCTCGATCTCCGGTTCGGACTTCGTGGAAATGTTCGTCGGCGTCGGCGCCAGCCGCGTGCGCGACATGTTCGAGCAGGCCAAGAAGCACGCGCCGTGCATCATCTTCATCGACGAAATCGACGCCGTCGGTCGTCACCGCGGTGCCGGCCTGGGCGGCGGTCATGACGAACGCGAGCAGACCCTCAACCAGCTGCTGGTGGAGATGGACGGTTTCGAAGGCGGCGAAGGCGTGATCGTCATCGCCGCGACCAACCGTCCGGACGTGCTGGATCCGGCGCTGCTGCGTCCGGGCCGTTTCGACCGCCAGGTGGTGGTCGGCCTGCCTGATGTGAAGGGCCGCGAGCACATCCTCAAGGTGCACATGCGCAAACTGCCGCTGGCCGATGATGTCGAGCCGATGGTGATCGCGCGCGGTACCCCGGGCTTCTCCGGTGCCGACCTGGCCAACCTGTGCAACGAGGCCGCGTTGTTCGCCGCGCGCAGCAACGAGAAGGAAGTCCGCATGGACCACTTCGACCGGGCGCGCGACAAGATCCTGATGGGTGCCGAGCGCCGCTCGATGGCCATGAGCGAAGAAGAGAAGACCCTGACGGCATACCACGAAGCCGGCCATGCGATCGTCGGCCGCCTGGTGCCCGAGCATGATCCGGTCTACAAGGTCACCATCATTCCGCGCGGTCGTGCGCTGGGTGTGACCATGTACCTGCCGGAAGGTGACAAGTACTCGATCAACCGCGTGGCGATCAATTCGCAGCTGTGCTCGCTGTACGGTGGCCGCGTCGCCGAAGAGCTGATCTTCGGCGCCGACAAGGTCACCACCGGTGCCTCCAACGACATCGAGCGTGCGACCAAGATGGCGCGCAACATGGTCACCAAGTGGGGTCTGTCCGAAACGCTCGGCCCGATCGCCTATGGTGAAGAGGACGACGAGGTCTTCCTTGGCCGTTCGGTGACCCAGCACAAGAGCGTGTCCAACGACACCGCCCGCCGTATCGACGAAGAAGTCCGCAGCATCCTGGACAAGGCGTATGCCCGGACCACCGAACTGCTGACCGCCAACGTCGACAAACTGCATGCGATGACCCAGCTGCTGCTGCAGTACGAAACCATCGACGCGCCGCAGATCGACGCGATCATGGAAGGCCGCGACCCGCCGCCGCCGATGGGCTGGGGCAAGTCGAATACCGATGGCAAGAATGGCGGTGGCAACGACAAGGGCGGCGACGCCCGCCCGGTGCCGCCGATCAGCGGCCCGGCCGAGCAGATCTGACCACCGTCTGCTGAGCGTCGAAGGAAGAGGCCGGGGAAACCCGGCCTTTTCCGTTCAGCCAGCCCGTGCACGCAGGGGGCGGCTGCGGGACAATGGGGACCACGTTTGTCTACTGACCGGTAACTGCATGTCGACGCCCCCGCCCGAGCCGATTTCCCATACCGCTGAGATGGTCATTGCCACGGTGGTCGGCGTGGCCGTCGGCCTGGGCCTGGACAACCTGCTGCTCGGCTGCGGGGTGGGCATCGCGCTGGGCATCGTGCTCAGCATCGGCAAGACGCTGTATCTGGACCGCAAGCGTCGCCGGCGCTGATTCCGACCCTGACACCGTCGGGCCATGCCCGGCGCAACGTTCGAATTCCTGTTGACGGCCAGCGGCCGTCACTACCCCGAGGGATCGCCATGTTCGATATTTCCCCCCAGCTCGACTGTGCCGGCCGCGTACTGCGCCTCGACCGTGCGCGGGTGATGGGCATCGTCAACGTCACCCCGGATTCGTTTTCCGATGGCGGCCAGCACGACAGTGCCGAGGCTGCCGTCGCGCACGGCCTGAAGCTGGTGGAAGAGGGCGCCGACCTGCTGGACATCGGCGGTGAATCGACCCGCCCGGGCAGCGCGCCGGTGCCGCTGGACGAAGAGCTGCGCCGCGTCCTGCCGGTCATCGAGCAGCTCGCCGCACGCACCACGGTGCCGATCAGCATCGATACCTTCAAGCCGGAGGTGATGCGGGCGGCGGTGGCGGCGGGCGCCGGGATGATCAATGACATCCACGCGCTGCGGCAGCCCGGCGCACTGGACGCCGCGGCCGACGCCGGCGTGCCGGTGGTGCTGATGCACATGCAGGGCGAGCCCGGAAGCATGCAGGCCGATCCGCAGTACGACGACGTGGTGGCCGAAGTACATCGCTTCCTGGTCCAGCGTCTGTTCGCCGCGGAAATGGCCGGCATCGCGAAGAAGAACCTGGTTATCGACCTCGGCTTCGGTTTCGGCAAGCGCGTGGACCACAACATGACCCTGCTCGCGCGTTCGGAACGCTTCCTCGAACTGGGCGTGCCGATGCTGGCTGGCCTGTCACGCAAGCGCACGCTGGGGGAGCTGACCGGCCGCCAGCTGCCTGCCGAACGCGTGGCGGCGTCGGTTGCCGCGCACCTGGTAGCAGTGCAGCGCGGCGCGCGGATCGTGCGCGTGCACGACGTGGCCGCCACCGTGGATGCCCTTAAAGTGTGGGCCGCCGTGGATGCGGTGCCCGCGCCGCGCAAGGACGCCGCGCCGACGATCCGCTGGCCGGACGAAGGCTGATGGCGGAAGACCGTCGGCCCGTTGCGATCGCGGTCATGGGTCCGACCGCCAGCGGCAAGACCGCGCTGGCGATCGATCTGGCGCGGCGGCTGGACGGTGAGATCGTCAGCGTCGATTCGGCGCTGGTCTATCGCCATCTGGACATCGGATCGGCCAAGCCGGATGCCGCCGAACGCGCGCAGGCGCCGCACCACCTGCTGGACCTGTGCGATCCATGGCAGGCGTTTTCCGCTGCCGAATTCGCACGCGCCGCACGTGCTGCCGTGGATGACATCATCGCCCGCGGCAAGCGGCCCATTCTTGCCGGCGGGACCGGCCTGTATTTCCGCGCCCTGCTGGAAGGGCTGTCGCCGATGCCGCCGGCCGACGAAGCCACCCGCCTGCAGCTGTCGGCCGAGGCGGCCGAGCGTGGCTGGCCGGCGCTGCATGCCGAGCTGGCCACGGTGGACCCGGCAGCCGCCGCGCGCATCCACGCCACCGACCCGCAGCGGATACAGCGGGCGCTGGAGGTCTACCGGCTGACCGGCCGGCCGATCAGCGCCTGGCAACGGATGCCCGGGGAGGGCCGGCTGCCGGTGCGGACCCTCAAGCTGGTGCTCGCGCCGCGCGACCGCGCCGTGTTGCACCAACGCATCGAGCGGCGCTTCGATGCGATGCTGGCCGGCGGCTTCCTGGATGAAGTGCGGGCCCTGCGGGCACTGCCCGCGATGGCGACGGTGGCTTCGCCACTGGAGCTGCCGGCAGTGCGCGCGGTGGGCTACCGGCAGGCCTGGGAGTATCTGGACGGCACCCAGGACGCCGCCACGTTCCGCGACAAAGCGATCTTCGCTACCCGCCAGTTGGCCAAACGGCAACTGACCTGGCTGCGTGGCGAGCTTGATGCGCGCTGGTTCGATCCCCATGTAGACCAGCAGCGGTTGACGGCGGCGGTTTCCGCGTTCGTGCCGCCCTGACAGCGTGCCGGGCGCCTGCCGTGTACCATCGACCTGTCGGTGGGCGGCTGGGGGGCCGTGGCATCTGCCGACACCCATAAAAACAATAATCAGGAGTTAGCAATGTCCAAGGGGCAATCGCTGCAGGACCCGTTTCTGAATGCACTTCGGCGCGAGCGCGTGCCGGTTTCGGTGTATCTGGTCAACGGCATCAAGCTGCAGGGCACGATCGAGTCGTTCGACCAGTTCGTGGTGCTGCTGCGCAATACCGTCAGCCAGATGGTCTACAAGCACGCCATCTCCACCGTGGTCCCGGCGCGCAACGTCAAGCTCGGCCCGGGCGGTGGTTTCGTGCAGGCCAACGAAGATGGCCAACCGGCGGGTGAAGAATCCATTGAATAATCCTGGAGTGGTACGTGTTTGATCGCTCGAAAAAGGGTGAAAACGCCCTGTTGATCCAGCCCCATTTCGGCAAGCTGGAAGAGGACGTGCTCGAAGAGTTCGGCGACCTGGCACGCTCGGCCGGTGCCAGCATCGCGGCCACCATCACCGCGCGGATCGACCGCCCCAATCCCTCCACCCTGATCGGCAGCGGCAAGCTGGACGAGGTGAAGGCGGCTGCCGACGCGACGGGTGCGGACCTGATCCTGGTCAACCATGCGCTGTCGCCCGGCCAGGAGCGCAACCTGGAAAAGTTCCTGGAACGGCGGGTGATCGACCGTACCGGGCTGATCCTGGACATCTTCGCCCAGCGTGCGCGCAGCCACGATGGCAAGCTGCAGGTCGAGCTGGCGCAGCTGCGCCACATGTCGACCCGGCTGATCCGCGGCTGGACCCACCTGGAGCGCCAGCGCGGTGGTTCCATCGGCCTGCGCGGCCCGGGTGAGACCCAGCTGGAAACCGATCGCCGCCTGCTGCAGAAGCGCGTGGAGCAGCTGCAGAAACGGCTGGAAAAAGTGGAAGTGCAGCGCACCCAGATGCGTCGTGCCCGCCTGCGCAGCGAGCTGCCGCGCGTGGCGCTGGTGGGCTATACCAACGCCGGCAAGTCCACGCTGTTCAACTCGCTGACCGGCGCGGAAGCGTATGCCGCCGACCAGCTTTTCGCGACCCTGGACCCGACCGTGCGACGCATCGCGCTGCCCGGTGGCAACGTGGTGCTGGCCGATACGGTGGGCTTCGTGCGCGACCTGCCGCATGACCTGGTGGCGGCGTTCCGCTCCACCCTGTCCGAAGCGCGCGAGGCTGATTTCCTGCTGCATATCGTCGACGCCGCCGATCCGCATCGCGAAGAGCGTATCGCCCAGGTGGACGAAGTGCTGGCCGCCATCGGTGCAGGCGACCTGCCGCAGCTGCTGGTGTTCAACAAGATCGACCGCATCGAAGGGGCCGAAGTGCGCCACGATGGCCACGACGGCGTGCCCGATGAATCGCGCCGCGAGCGGGTCTGGATTTCCGCGCGCGACGGCCGCGGGCTGGACGTGCTGGAAGCGGCGCTGGGCAAGCGCCTTGGCCTGCAGCATGTGACCGGCGAGCTGCGCCTGCCCGCTTCGCAGGGACGCCTGCGCGCGCGCTTGCACCAGCTGGAAGTGGTCCGCGCCGAAACCGTGGACGAAGAAGGCTGGCTGCTGCAGGTGGAAATCCCGATCGCCGAGGCGGAGAAGCTGGCCGCCGGCGAAGACGGGGCTGCGATCCAGGCACTGCTGCCGGAAAAACTCCCGGAGTGGTGATTTCACCTGCGGTTGGGGTCAGCGCGCCTTTTCGTAGTAAAAGAACGCTGATCCCGCGTTCCAGGAATGTTCCATGACCCCTCCTACCGACGACATGCTGGCCGGCCTGGCCAGCGAACTGGGCCGCACGCTGCAGTCAGCGAACCTGCAGCTGGTTACCGCTGAAAGCTGCAGTGGCGGCTGGATCGCCAAGGCGATGACCGATATCGCCGGCTCATCGGCGTTCTTCGATTGCGGCATGGTGGTGTACAGCTACGAAGCCAAGCAGCGGCTGCTGGGCGTACGCGCGCAGACGCTGGAAGCGTTCGGCGCGGTCAGCCGCGAAACCGTGCTGGAGATGGTATCCGGTGCACTGGTCAACTCCGGCGCGGGCATCGCGGTGGCGGTGACCGGCATCGCCGGCCCCGGCGGCGGCAGCGACGACAAGCCGGTGGGCAGTGTATGGATCGGCTGGAAACGCCGTGGCGGGTATGCGCAGGCACAACTGTTCCACTTCCATGGCGACCGCGATGCGATCCGCCGGCAGACCGTTTCGGCGGCATTGAACGGACTGCTCGCCCAGCTGTGAGATGCTGCGCGCTCGCACAGCCTGGAGCACGCATCGATGTGGGAAACGCTCGGCACCGTCCGTGATCTCGGCCGGCTGCAGGAAATCGCATCGGTATTGATCCGCAACGGCTTCGGCGACCTGGTGCGGCGGATCGGCCTGGCCGACGTGCTGGAGCGGGCGGGGCGCCTGCTGCACTGGGGCGACGACACCCAGCGCACGCCGCTGACCGCCCCGATGCGCGTGCGCCGGGCGATGGAAGAACTGGGGCCCACCTTCGTCAAGCTGGGCCAGGTGTTGGCCACCCGCGTGGACCTGTTCCCGCCCGACTGGATCGCCGAATTCTCAGAGCTGCAGAACGCGGTGCCGCCGCTGCCGTACGCGCAGATCCGCGAACAGCTGGAGCGGGATGTCGGCGGCGATCCGGCGCAGGTATTTGCCTGGCTGGATGAGGTGCCGATGGCGGCCGCCTCATTGGCGCAGGCGCATCGTGCGCGCCTGCACGACGGCCGCGAGGTGGTACTGAAGGTGCGCCGCCCCGGTATCCGCGACGTGGTGGAAGCGGACCTGCGGCTGCTGGCGCGGCTGGCGGAGATCATCGAGGCGCGGTTGCCCGACCTGCGCCGTTACCGGCCAGCAGAGGTCGTTCAACAGTTCACCGGCTCACTGCGACGTGAGCTGGATTTTGCCGCCGAATGCCGCAATGCCGAGCGCATCGCGCGCGACTTCGGCGGCCGCACCGACATCCTGATTCCTTCCGTGCACTGGCAGTGGACGTGCGAAAGCCTGAACGTGCAGGACTTCGTCGATGGCATCGCCGGGCGGGACCTGGCGGCGGTGGACGCGGCCGGACTGGATCGCCGCCAACTGGCCGCGCGGGGTGCCGACATCGTGCTGAAGATGGTGCTGCAGGACGGGTGTTTCCACGCCGATCCGCACCCGGGCAACATCATCTACCTGCGCGATGGCCGGATCGGCGTGATTGATTTCGGCATGATCGGCACGTTGTCCGAGTCGCGTCGCTTCCAGGTGGCGCAGCTGCTGCACGGGCTGGTGGAGCAGGAACCCGAAGCGGTTGCCGACATCCTGCTGGACTGGGCAGGCGGGGTGGCGGTGGACGAAGGACGGCTGCAGCAGGACATCAGCCAGTTCGTCGACCGCTATCGCGGCGTGCCACTCAAGGACCTGCGCATCGGCCTGATGCTGAGCGACATCACCCTGTTGCTGCGCAGCTACAACCTGATGCTGCCGGCCGACCTGGCCTTGATGATCAAGGCGTTCCTGACGCTGGAGGGCATGGGCCGCCAGCTCGATCCCGAGTTCGACATGGCCAGCGCGGCACGCCCGTTCCTGGAGCAGGTGGTGCTGCAGCGCTATGCCCCCCGGGCGCTGCTCAAGCGTGGCCGGCGTAGTCTGTTGGGGATGATCGAGCTGGCCGGCGAACTGCCGCGCGACCTGCGCCGACTGGTGCAGGCCGCACGCCGCGGACGCCTGCAGATCAAGGTCGAAACCAATGCGCTGAAAGGCTTCGGCGACCAGGTGAACCAGGCGGCCAACCGCATGGTGGTGGGTATCGTCACGGCCGCGCTGATCATTGGCTCATCGATCGTGATGCACAGCGTGGGCGGGCTCTCCAGCCGCTGGCTGCTGGTGTTGGGTGTGGGGGGGTTCATCGGGGCCGGGTTGTGCGGGGTGTGGATCCTGTTCTCCATCTGGCGCAGCGGCCGCAGGCGCTGAGGCGGCGAGCGGCAAGCCCCCTCGTGGGCGGTGGCTGATTCGGAGCTGCAACTGGGTTGGGTCGTGCGGGGAGGAGATGCGGGGCACGCGCAAGTACGTCCATGTAGCTCTTCGCTGCTCCTGCCGCTCAAGGCCCCGCACAGCCTCCCCGCCCGCCCCCTGCACAGATTCCGACGGGCCGCCAGCCACGTAAAAAAGAGAAAAAGGCGGTAGCGCCGACCCATGGTCGGCGGAATGTTCCAGCCAACGGCCCGCTGCGCTCGCCGACCATGGGTCGGGGCTACCGTTTTTATTTTTTTTTTTTTACGGGGCGGGCCGCGCGGGCGGACGGTCCGGGCGGGGGGGGAGGGGTTGGTGGGGGCGTTGAGCGCCATGGATGGCGCGAAACGAGGCCCGCATGGATGCGGTCTTTGCCGTCCCCCACCCATCCCTCCCGCC
>NZ_JBDJNU010000011.1:0-85168 GCF_039674585.1 Stenotrophomonas lacuserhaii
TCGGGGGCGGGGTTTCACTTTCTTGTTTGTTTTCGGTGGGGGTTTGTTTTTGTGGGGGGGGGGGTGGGGGGGGGGGGGGGGGGGGGCCACGCCGTGAATACCTCCCTGTAGGCTCGTCGCCGCATCCATGCGGCTCTAACGGCCCCGCACCGCCCCCTCCCACCCCGCCAGACAGATGGCCGCTGCTGTGGGGGAAGGAAGAGCAAGGGCAAAGGCGGTCGACCGTGGCAGGGGTCCTGCCGCCGGGCACGGGGACTCGCAGGCGGGGTCGGGGCAGGCCACACAGGACTCTGTGAGGCAGGAGCCGAACTGAAGCCCCCATGGAAGGGTTCACGGCGTGTCCTGTGTGGCCTGCCCCGACCCCGCCCCACCGTGGAAACGAAGGCGCTGCGCTTCCACCTGAATGGGCATCTGCCCGCGCCTGAAACAAGGTTTTCGCGAAACGGCCAGATCGCGGTATGATGATGGACTTCTTTTTCCAAATCCGGCGCCGACTGGCCCCCTTTCGCATGTCCATCGAAAATCTTCGCAACATCGCCATCGTCGCGCACGTCGACCATGGTAAGACCACCCTGGTCGATCAGCTGCTGAAGCAGTCCGGCACCCTGTCCGAGCGTACCGTCCTCGCCGAGCGCGTGATGGACAGCAACGACCAGGAAAAGGAACGCGGCATCACCATCCTGGCCAAGAACACGGCCATCACCTGGGAAGACAAGAAGACCGGTATCAAGAACCGGATCAACATCGTCGATACCCCCGGACACGCCGACTTCGGCGGCGAAGTGGAGCGCGTGCTGTCGATGGTCGACACCGTGCTGATCCTCGTCGACGCGATGGACGGCCCGATGCCGCAGACCCGCTTCGTGACCCAGAAGGCCTTCGCGATGGGCTTCAAGCCGATCGTCGTGGTGAACAAGGTCGACCGTCCGGGCTCGCGTCCGGACTGGGTGATCGACCAGGTCTTCGACCTGTTCGACAAGCTCGGCGCCACCAATGAGCAGCTCGATTTCCCGATCGTCTACGCCTCGGCCCTGAACGGCTATGCCGGCCTGGAAGACAGCGTCCGCGACGGCGACATGACCCCGCTGTACGAAGCCATCATGCAGCACGCGCCGAAGCCGGAAGTGGATCCGGACGGCCCGTTCCAGATGCGCATCAGCCAGCTGGACTACAACAACTTCGTGGGCGTGATCGGCATCGGCCGCATCCAGCGCGGCACCCTGAAGAAGAACATGCAGGTCGCGGTGATCGACCGTGAAGGCAAGAAGCGCAACGGCAAGGTCGCCCAGGTGCTGGGCTTCCTGGGCCTGGAGCGCATCGAGCAGGACACCGCCGAAGCCGGCGACATCGTCGCCATCTCCGGCATCGCCGAGCTGACCATCTCCGACACCCTGTGCCATCCGGATACCCCGGAAGCGCTGCCGGCGCTGACCGTCGATGAACCGACGATCTCGATGACCTTCCAGGTCAACAATTCGCCGTTCGCCGGCAACAAGGACCTGTCCGGTGGCAAGTTCCTGACCAGCCGCCAGATCAAGGACCGCCTGGACCGCGAACAGGTCCACAACGTGGCCCTGAAGGTGGAACAGCTGGAAGACGCCGACAAGTTCCTGGTCTCCGGCCGTGGCGAGCTGCACCTGTCGGTGCTGATCGAGAACATGCGTCGCGAAGGCTACGAGCTGGCCGTGTCGCGCCCGGAAGTGATCATCAAGCAGATCGACGGCCAGGCCATGGAGCCGATCGAACAGCTGGTGGTGGACATCGAAGAACAGCACCAGGGCGGCGTCATGGAAAAGCTGGGCACCCGCAAGGGCCAGCTGAAGAACATGGAGCCGGACGGCAAGGGCCGCGTGCGCCTGGAATACCAGATCCCGGCGCGTGGCCTGATCGGCTTCCAGAACGAGTTCAAGACCCTGACCCAGGGCTCGGGCCTGCTGTTCCACGTCTTCGACCATTACGGTCCCAAGGAACAGGGCAGCATCGCCAAGCGCCAGAACGGCGTGATGATCGCCAATGCGCCGGGCGCCACCCCCGCCTACTCGCTGGGACCGCTGCAGGAACGCGGCAAGCTGTTCGCTGCCGAAGGCGACAACGTGTACGAAGGCCAGCTGATCGGTATCCACTCCAAGGACAACGACCTGACCGTCAACGCGATCAAGACCAAGCCGCTGACCAACATGCGCGCTTCCGGCAAGGACGATGCGATCCAGCTGACCCCGGCGATCAAGTACTCGCTGGAGCAGGCCCTGGACTTCATCGAAGACGACGAGCTGGTCGAGATCACGCCGAAGGAAATCCGCCTGCGCAAGAAGGGGCTGACCGAAAGCGATCGCAAGAAGGCCTCGCGCGGCGGCTGAGCCGGCACGTGAGCCAGACCGCCTACAACCCGGATCCGAAACGGCATCCGGGGCTGCATGTCATCGCCCTGCTCGAAACGGGCAAGGCGGTGCTTGCACTGCTGGCGGCGACCGGGCTGGAACTGCTCGGTCCGCAGCCACTGCGCGATGGAATCAGTGCCCTGATCCGGCGTTTCAGCCTGGACCCGGATCACGGCGCCCTGCCCTCGCTGCTCAACATGATCAGTCCCGACGCGGTGCACCTGGCGGCGGCGGCGATGCTCGCCTATGCGGTGCTGCACCTGGTGGAAGCCTGGGGCCTGTGGCGCGCCAAGGCCTGGGCGTCGTGGCTGGGCTGCGTGTCAGCCGGCATCTACCTGCCCTTCGATGTGTACGCCATTGCCCGCCATCCCGGCTGGGCCTCCTGGACCGTGCTGGTGATCAACCTGCTGGTGGTCTACGTGCTGGCGCGCGACATCCTCAAGCGCAAACCCTGACGACCCCGCGATACACTGGGCCGGTGACCAAGCCGCCCCTCATGCGCATCGTCCCGAAGCTGCAACCCTGTTTCCGCCTGTCCACCGTGCTCGCCGCGGTGCTGTTGGCGTGCCCGGGCGGCCTGTCGGCAGCGCCGTCACGAACGCCCACGGCGCATCCTGCGGCTGCGGCTGCGGCTGCGGCGCCTTTCGCCTATGCCGAAGCCGAAGTCGCCGACCTGCAGGCACGCATGCTGGCCGGGGAGCTGACCAGCCGCACCCTCACCGGCGCCTATCTGGAACGGATCGCTACGCTGGACCGCACGGGACCGCGCCTGCGTGCGGTCATCGAACTCAACCCGGATGCGCTGAAGGAGGCCGGCGAACGCGACCAGGAGCGCCGCAGCGGCCGCCTGCGCGGCCCCCTGCATGGCATCCCGGTGCTGCTGAAGGACAACATCAACGCCGCGCCCATGAGCACCACGGCCGGTTCGCTGGCCCTGGCCGGTTTCCGCCCGCCGGACGCCTTCCTGGTGCGTCGCCTGCGCGAGGCCGGCGCGGTGATCCTCGGCAAGGGCAACCTGAGTGAATGGGCGAATTACCGGGGCGAGGACTCCCCCTCCGGCTGGAGCGCACGCGGCGGCCAGACCCGCAACCCGTATCGGCCCGGCTACAGCCCCTGCGGCTCCAGCAGTGGCAGCGCGGTGGCGGTGTCCGCCAATCTGGCCGCCGTGTCCATCGGCACCGAAACCGATGGCAGCATCGTCTGTCCTGCCGCCGTCAACGGCGTGGTCGGCCTGAAGCCCACCGTGGGCCTGGTCAGCCGGGATGGCATCGTCCCGATCTCCTTCAGCCAGGACACGCCAGGGCCGATCACCCGCACGGTGGCCGATGCCGCCGCAGTGCTGACGGCCATCGCCGGACGTGATGATGCCGACCCGGCTACCGCCACCCTGCCGGGACGCGCGGTGTACGACTACACCGCGCGGCTGAATCCCGATGGCCTGCGCGGCGCCCGCATCGGCGTGCTGGACAGCCCACTGACCCAGCGCCCCGGCATCGGCCCGCTGATGCAGCATGCGGTGGACGAACTGCGCCGGGCCGGCGCGACGGTGGTGAGGGTGCCGGCGCTGGACGAGACGCAGTGGGCCGAGGCCGAGCAGACCGTGCTGCGCTTCGAGTTCAAGGCCGGCCTGGAACGCTATCTGCGTCGCTGGAAGGCGCCGCTGCGCACGCTGCCCCAACTCATCGCCTTCAACAGGGAACACGCCGCCCAGGAACTGCCGCTGTTCGGCCAGGAACTGCTGGAAGCGTCGGCACAGGCGGGCACGCTGGGCGATGCAGGCTATATCCAGGCGCGCAGCCAGGCGCGGCGTTTGGCCGGTGAACAAGGCATCGATGCCTTGCTGCGCGCCCACCAGCTGGATGCCCTGGTGGCGCCGACCACCGGTACCGCATGGCCGATCACCCGCAGCGGCGGCGATGCCTTCCCCGGCGGCAGCTACAGTGCCGCCGCCGTTGCCGGCTACCCCAGTCTGAGCGTGCCGATGGGCCACGTGGATGGCCTGCCGGTGGGGCTGCTGTTCATGGGCACCGCCTGGACCGAACCGCGCCTGATCGAACTGGGCTATGCCTACGAACAGCGGACCATGGCGCGCCGTCCGCCGCCGTTGTAAGCCTGGCTCGTCGACATTCCGCCGAGCATGGCTCGGCGCTACCCGGGTGCGGCCGCCGAGCATGGCTCGGCGCTACCCCACGGCCGGCTCGCCATCTTCCGCACCGGGAGAACGGACATCCGTTTCGGGCGGCGCCGCCACCCGGTGACGCGGCATGTCGGCGCCCTCTTCCATCTGCGCGCGCAGCCGCGGCAACGCCTGCGGGTGCTCACGCGCGAGGAAATCCAGCATGCGTTCACGCACCAGGCAGCGCAGGTCGAAGGCGTCGCCGGAGTTGCGCGCACTGACCAGCAGGCGCACCTGCAGGGTGTGTTCGGTGGTCTCGGTGACCTGGGTGACGCAGACCCGGCCATCCCATAGCGGGGCGTCCTTGCAGATGCGCTCAAGCTCTGCCCGTATCGCGGGAATCGGCGCGCGGTAGTCCAGCCACAGGAAGGCGGTACCCAGCAGGTCGGCGCTGCGCCGGGTCCAGTTCTGGAACGGGTTTTCGATGAACCAGGTCAGCGGCACCACCATCCGTCGTTCGTCCCAGATGCGGACCACGACGTAGCTGCTGCCGATCTCCTCGATGCGCCCCCACTCCCCTTCCACGATCACCACGTCATCCAGCCGGATCGGCTGGGTCACCGCGATCTGCATGCCGGCGATCAGGTTGCCGAACACCGGCTTGGCGGCAATACCGGCGACCAGGCCGATCAGGCCTGCCGAAGCCAGCAGCGCCGAGCCGATCTTGGCCACCATCTCGAACTGCAGCAGCACCAGCGACGCGCCCAGGATGATGATGCCGCCCATGAGCACGCGGCTGAGGACGCGGGTCTGGGTCTGGATGCGACGGGCTTCGAGGTTGTCGGCGACTTCGATGGGATGGTTGCGCAGGATGGCTTTTTCACCGGCGGCGACCGCGCGCACCAGCAGCCAGATGAAGCAGGCGGTCAAGCCGATGTGGGCGACGCGCTGTGCCTGTACCAGCCAGCCACCGTGCAGGGGCGTGGCTTCCAGCGCCGGAACCATCAGGAACAACGGGAACGCCAGCGCCAGCGGCGGACCCAGCATCCGGCCGATACGTGCGCGCCGCCGGTCCCTGCCGGCCAGGCGACGATACAGCGCCAGGATGACCCATGCGCCCAGCGCACCGACCACCAGTGCGATGCCCAGCGGTACCACGTAAGCCTGCACCTGTTCCCACTGCATCACCCTTGCACCTCCGCCACCACGTCAAAGGATCAGCGTGTCGCAAAGGCCATGATCGCGGCGTCAGCCGTTCGTAAACAGGGGGTCAGCGTCAGGGGTCAGCCCGCCTGCTTGCGCACGATCGCCATTGCGATTTCCAGCGACTGCTCGTAGTTCAGTCGCGGATCCACGCTGGATCGATACGCTCGTTCCAGGTCGCGTTCGGTGAGCTCGCGTGCGCCGCCGGTGCACTCGGTGACATCCTCGCCGGTCATCTCCAGGTGGACGCCACCCAGTCGCGTGCCCGCCGCGGCATGCAGGTCGAAGGACAGCTCCACCTCACCGCGGATGTTGTCGAAGCGACGCGTCTTGTAGCCGTTGCCGGTGCTTTCGGTATTGCCATGCATCGCATCGCAGACCCACAGCACGCGACGCCCGTCGCGCTTCACCGCATCCAGCAGCGGCGGCAGCTTGTCGGCGATCTGCGCCGCGCCCATGCGGTGGATGAAGCTGAGGCGACCCGGTTCGTCCTGCGGATTCAACACGTCCATCAACCGCAGCAACTGGTCCGGCTGCACCGACGGACCGACCTTGATCGCGATCGGGTTGCGTACGCCACGCAGGTACTCCACGTGGGCACCGTCCAGCGCCGCCGTACGCATGCCGATCCACGGGTAGTGCGTGCTCAGGTTCAGCCAGCCCTGCTGGCGCGGCACCTGGCGGGTCAGGCCCTGCTCGTAGGGCAGCAGCAGCGCCTCGTGCGAGGTGTAGAAATCGACGCGCTTGAGGTTGTGCACGCGCGAGCCGGAGATGGTTTCCATGAAGCCGATCGAATCTTCGATCGAGGTCACCATCTTCTGGTACTCCACGGCCAGCGGCGAATGCCGCACCCACTCCAGGTTCCAGTATTCCGGGTGGTGCAGGTCGGCGAAGCCGCCGTCGATGAGCGCGCGCACGAAGTTCATCGTCATCGCCGAATGCGCATGCGCCTGCAGCATCCGCTTCGGATCAGGCAGGCGGGCCGCCTCGGTGAACGCCGGCGCGTTGATCACATCGCCGCGGTAGCTCGGCAGGGTCACCCCGTCGCGCGTTTCGGTATCGGCAGAACGCGGCTTGGCGTACTGGCCGGCGAAGCGCCCGACCCGGATCACCGGCTTGCGCAGGCCGTGCACCAGCACCAAGCTCATCTGCAGCAGCACCTTGAGCCGGTTGGAGATCATGCCCGACTCGCAGTCGCTGAAGTTCTCCGCGCAGTCACCGCCCTGCAGCAGGAAACGGCGCCCTTCCTGGGCGTCGGCCAGCTGCTGCTTCAGTGCGACGATCTCCCACGAGGTCACCAGCGGCGGCAGCCGCTTCAGCTCATGCAGTGCGGCATCCAGCGCCACTGGATCCGGGTAGGTGGGCATCTGCAGTGCGGTCCTGCCGCGCCAGCTGTCCGGTGACCAGTCGACGGTGGGCAGGGAATCAACGGACGACATGGCGAACTCCAGAACGTTCAGGGTAGCGCCGAGCCATGCCCGGCGGAACAACTACAGCAGGCACGATCAGCGCGTGCGGCGAAACGATACCAGCAACGCCCAGGCCGCCAGCAGAGCGAACCACGCCAGCGACCACATCGGCATCGTCAGGCCCAGGAAGGTCCAGTCGATGTTGCCGCAGTTGCCGGTGCCGGTAAGCACCGTGCGGAACACTTCGAAGGGCCCCATGGTTTCGCTCAGGAAGGCCAGCGGCGGGCCGCAGGTGGCGCCGAACTCCGGCGGGATCATCTGCACGTACACGTGCCGTGCGGCGATGCCGATGCCCACGCCGGCGGCAATGAAGGCCAGTACCCCGTAGGTGACCCGGCCGGGGCGGTTGGACGGCCCGTGCAGCGCACCGATCAGGAACAGCAGGCCCAGCGCGGCGAAGGCGATGCGCTGGAAAATGCACAACGGGCACGGCTCCAGCCCCATCTGCAACTGCAGGAAGATGGCGTAGCCGAGCAGACCCGCACAGATCAGGAAACCCAGCAGGAACTGGGCGCGGAACGGCCAACGGAACGGATTCATAGGGCGACTCTAGCCAGGCAGGTGCCAAGGGTAACCGACCGGCGCCGCCGTTCGAACCGCCGCGCGCCGCGCCGGTCGGAATATCGCCGCCTGCCAACGCAAAAGCCCGGCACGAGGCCGGGCTTCTGACGGAAAATCAGGAAACGGTCCGATTACTCGGCCACTTCCTCGGCAACGGCAGCCGGACGGTCGACCAGCTCGACGTAGGCCATCGGCGCATTGTCGCCGGCGCGGAAACCGCACTTCAGCAGGCGCAGGTAGCCACCCGGACGCGACGCGTAACGCGGGCCGAGGATGGTGAACAGGTTGCCGACAGCTTCGTTGTCACGCAGGCGGGCGAAGGCCAGGCGACGGTTGGCGACGGAGTCGACCTTGGCCAGGGTGATCAGCGGCTCGGCGACGCGGCGCAGTTCCTTGGCCTTCGGCAGGGTGGTCTTGATCAGCTCGTGCTTGAACAGCGAGGCAGCCATGTTCTTGAACATCGCTTCGCGGTGGGCGCTGGTGCGGCTGAACTTACGGCCGGATTTCTGGTGACGCATGGTGGTGATTCCTTTGCAAGATTGAGGCTTTGGGGATCGTTGTCGCCGTCATGGCGCTGAATTCGGACTGCGGATGGTCCTGGCCGCCCGTCCTGGTCGGCCTGTCCGCGGACGTTTCGTCCGTCGGTTTGTGCGAAGGCCCCACCGTCGCCGGTGGAGCCTTTCGCCGTACTGCAGAAGCAGGTATCAGCCCAGCATGCCGTGGCTGGCGACACCGGCCGGCGGCCAGTTCTCCAGCTTCATGCCGAGTGACAGGCCACGCTGGGCCAGCACTTCCTTGATTTCGGTGAGCGACTTCTTGCCCAGGTTCGGGGTCTTCAGCAGCTCCACTTCGGTCTTCTGGATCAGATCGCCGATGTAATAGATGCTTTCCGCCTTCAGGCAGTTGGCCGAACGCACGGTCAGCTCCAGGTCGTCGATCGGGCGCAGCAGCACCGGATCCACGCCGTTGTTGGCCGGCTTGGCCGCACCGCGGTCGCGGTGGGTGAAGTCACCAAACACCGACAGCTGGTCGCTGAGGATGTCGGCGGCGGTGCGCACGGCTTCTTCGGCGTCGATGGTGCCGTTGGTCTCGATATCGATGACCAGCTTGTCCAGGTCGGTGCGCTGTTCGACACGTGCCGCTTCCACGGCATAGGCGACACGGCGGACCGGCGAGAACGAGGCATCCAGGACCAGGCGGCCGATGGCACGGGTTTCTTCGTCCGGACGACGACGCGCGGCAGCCGGCTGGTAGCCGAAACCACGTTCGATCTTCAGACGCATGTTGACTGCCGTATCCTTGGTCAGGTTGCAGATCACGTGGTCGCCGTTGAGGACCTCCACGTTGTGATCGACCTTGATGTCGGCAGCGGTAACGACGCCCGGACCCTGCTTGGACAGGGACAGGGTGGCGCTGTCGCCGGTATGCATACGGATGGCCACGTCCTTCAGGTTGAGCAGGACTTCAAGCACGTCCTCCTGCAGGCCTTCGACCGTGGTGTACTCATGCAACACGCCGTCGATTTCGACTTCCGTGATCGCGAAGCCCGGGATGGACGACAGCAGGACGCGACGCAGGGCGTTGCCCAGCGTGTGCCCATAACCACGCTCCAAGGGTTCGATAACGACCTTGGCGCGTGTGTCGGTAAGGCGTTCGATCTGCGGGCCACGAGGACGCAGAACCTGGTTGGCGGTAACCGTCATGTTGCGGGTTCTCCTAGTGAACCCCCGGCCGTCGCCGGGGGCTCTCCAATGTGAATTACTTCGAATACAGCTCGACGATCAGCGCTTCATTGATGTCTGCAGGCAGGTCCGAACGATCCGGAACCGCCTTGAAGACGCCGGCGAACTTGCCGGAATCCACTTCAATCCACGACGGACGCATGTCGTGCGTGGCCGAAACGGTCAGGGCTTCCTGAACGCGCAGCTGCTTGGCAGCCTTTTCGGACAGTGCAACCGCGTCGCCGGCCTTGATCTGGTACGAAGCCAGGTTGACCGACTTGCCGTTGACGGTGACACCGCGGTGCGAGACCAGCTGACGCGCAGCCGGACGGGTCACAGCGAAGCCCATGCGATAGACGACGTTGTCCAGACGGGTTTCCAGCAGCTGCAGCAGGTTCTCGCCGGTGTTGCCCTTCTTGGTCGAGGCCTTCTTGTAGTAGTTGCGGAACTGACGCTCCAGCAGGCCGTAGATACGCTTGACCTTCTGCTTTTCACGCAGCTGGGTGGCGTAGTCGGACAGCTTACCCTTGCGGGCAGTGGCGCCGTGCTGGCCGGGCTTCTGCTCCAGCTTGCACTTGGAGTCCAGCGCACGCGCCGGGCTCTTGAGGGAAAGGTCGGCGCCTTCGCGGCGGGCGAGCTTACAGGTAGGACCGATATAACGAGCCATTTCTTATCGCTCCCTTAGACGCGACGCTTCTTCGGCGGACGGCACCCGTTGTGCGGGATTGGCGTCACGTCGATGATGTTGGTGATCTTGTAACCGACGTTGTTCAGCGAACGAACGGCGGACTCACGACCCGGACCCGGGCCCTTGATGCGGACTTCCAGCGACTTCACGCCGTAGTCGAGCGCAGCACGGCCGGCCTTTTCGGCGGCAACCTGGGCAGCGAACGGGGTCGACTTGCGCGAACCGCGGAAGCCGGCGCCACCGGAGGTCGCCCACGACAGGGCATTACCCTGGCGGTCGGTGATGGTCACGATGGTGTTGTTGAAAGAAGCGTGGACGTGGGCAACGCCATCAGTGATGACGCGCTTGATCTTCTTCTTGGTCTTAGCAGCGGGCTTAGCCATTTATGTGTCCCTTACTTCCTGATCGCCTTGCGCGGACCCTTGCGGGTGCGGGCGTTGGTACGGGTACGCTGGCCACGCAGCGGGAGACCGCGACGATGACGCAGACCGCGGTAGCAGCCCAGGTCCATCAGGCGCTTGATCGCGATGCCGATTTCACGGCGCAGATCACCTTCAACGATGTACTTGCCGACTTCCGAACGAAGACGCTCGATTTCCGGCTCCGACAGATCGCGGATCTTGGTGGTCGAAGCAACGCCTGCGACTTCGCAGACCTTCTTCGAACGGGTACGGCCGATGCCGTAAATGCTTTGCAACCCGACCCAGACATGCTTCTGGGCTGGCAGGTTGACGCCTGCAATACGCGCCATGACGCGGTTCTCCAGCTGAGTGATGGCCGACAGCGCACCGTGAAGGCGCGCAAATCCGGCAGGATGGATCAAAAATGTTAACCAACAAACAAGCAGGTTCCGGTTTACTGGAAAGTCCGTGAAACCACGAAGGCTTCATGAACCTTGGCCCGGGGAGTGTGCCCAGGCTCCGGCGCCGGATCAGGTTGGTCGCGACGGCAATCCCGGGGGATTGCTGCCGTGGCCGCCCGCGCTACTCCTGCGCAGGACCACCAGATCTCACCCCCACCCGGAACCGCTGCGGGGGCCGCCCTTCTTTGGATAGCCGGGTCCGCGAAGCGGAGGACCATCACATCAGGAAGACGATAGTGTAACAGGGAGATCAGCCGCGCGCAAAACCGCCGCGGTTGCCGCCCTTCAGGTTTGCCTTCTTCAGCAGGCTCTCGTACTGGTGCGACATCAGGTGCGCCTGCACCTGGGCGATGAAGTCCATCACCACCACCACCACGATCAGCAGCGAGGTGCCGCCGAAGTAGAACGAAGCATTCAGCTGCGTGCGCATCAGTTCCGGCAGCAGGCAGACGATCACCAGGTAGGCCGAACCGGCTGCGGTCAGGCGGGTCAGCACGCCGTCGATGTAATCAGCGGTCGCCTTGCCCGGACGGATGCCCGGGATCAGCGCGCCCGACTTCTTCAGGTTGTCGGCGGTTTCCTGCGAGTTGAACACCAGCGCGGTATAGAAGAACGCGAAACCAGTGATCAGGCCAGCGAACACGATCATGTGCAGCGGCTCGCCCGGGCCCAGCGCATTGGCGATCTTCTGCAGCCACTGACCGGTGGTGCTCTGGTTGGCGGCCTGGCCGGACCACATCGCCAGCGTTGCCGGGAAGGCCAGCAGGCTGGAGGCGAAGATCGCGGGGATCACGCCGGCCATGTTGAGCTTCAGCGGCAGGAACGAGGTCTGGTTCATGTACGCGTTGCGGCCACCCTGGCGACGTGCGTAGTTCACCGTGATGCGGCGCTGGCCGCGTTCGACGAACACCACGAAGAAGGTGAAGGCCAGCACCACCAGCGCGATCAGCAGCAGCTGGATGAACTGGATGTTGCCGTCGCGGTAGGCGTCGAAGGTGTGGATGATCGCGCCCGGCAGGCCGGCGACGATGCCGGCGAAGATGATCAGCGACACACCGTTGCCGATACCGCGCTCGGTGACCTGCTCGCCGACCCACATCAGGAAGATCGTACCGGCGGTCAGCGCGATGATGGCCGTGAGCACGAAGCCCATGCCCGGCGCATACACCACGGCCGCGCCACCCGGCGAGACCTGGTTCTGCAGCGCCAGCGCGATGCTGCCGCCCTGCACCACCGCCAGCAACACGGCGCCGATGCGGGAATACTGGGTGATCTTGCGGCGTCCGGACTCACCTTCCTTCTGCAGCGCCTTCAGCGCCGGGAAGATGTGGACCGCCAGCTGCATCACGATCGATGCCGAAATGTACGGCATGACGTTCAGCGCGAAGATCGAAAAACGGTGCAGGGCGCCGCCCGAGAACATGTTGAACATGTCCACGATGCCGCCGCCCTGCTGTTCCATCATGGCAAGCATGGCATCGGGATTGACGCCCGGGACCGGCACATAGCAGCCGATCCGATAGACGATCAAAGCCCCGACCACGAACAGCAGACGTTGGCGAAGTTCAGTGAACTTGCCCATTCCACCCGCGAGGTTACCGATGCCAGCTTGCGCCATGATGCTATTACTCCGTTACGCTGCCGCCGGCAGCTTCGATCGCAGCCTTGGCACCAGCCGTGGCAACGATGCCCTTCAGGGTGTACGCCTTGGTCAGTTCGCCCTTGACGACGATCTTGGCCCGCTTGGCAATGCTCGGGACCAGCTTGGCTTCACGCAGGATGGCGAAGGTGATCTCGCCGGCCGGCAGCTTGTCCAGCTGGTACAGCAGCACTTCAGCGGTGTCCTTGGCGATCGGCGAATTGAAGCCGATCTTCGGCAGACGACGCTGCATGGGGGTCTGGCCGCCTTCGAAGCCGGCCTTGATCTTGCCGCCACCCTTGCGGGCGAACGAACCCTTGTGGCCGCGGCCGCAGGTCTTGCCCAGGCCGGAGCCGATGCCACGACCGACGCGGGTGCGTGCGGTACGGGCGCCCGGTGCCGGGCTCAGGTCATTCAGATGCATGGTCATTGGATTATTCCTCAACCTTGACGAGGTAGTGAACCTTGTTGATCAGGCCGCGAACCTGCGGGCTGTCCTTCAGTTCACGCACATCGTTGAGCTTGCTCAGGCCCAGGGCGCGGACCGACAGGCGGTGCAGCGACTGGGAACCACGAAGGCCGCGCACCAGGCGCACCTTGACGGTCTTGCCGGTTTCATTAGCCATGGTTCAGATCCTCTACCTTCTTGCCGCGCTTGGCCGCGATGCGGGCCGGCGACTGCGTGGCAGCCAGGCCCTTCACGGTGGCACGCACCAGGTTGATCGGGTTGCGCGAGCCGGTGGCCTTGGCCAGCACGTTCTTCACGCCAACGGCTTCCAGCACGGCACGCATGGCGCCGCCGGCGATCACGCCGGTACCTTCCGAGGCCGGCTGCATGAACACACGGGCTGCGCCGTGACCGTCCTTGACCGTGTGCCACAGGGTGCCGTTGTTCAGATCGACGGTGACCTGGTTCTTGCGGGCCTGTTCCATCGACTTCTGGATGGCGACCGGCACTTCACGCGCCTTGCCATAACCGAAACCGACCTTGCCTTCGCCATCGCCGACCACGGTCAGTGCGGTGAAGGTGAACTGGCGACCGCCCTTGACGGTCTTGCTGACGCGGTTGACCGCGACCAGCTTCTCGATCATGCCGTCGTCGACTTTCTCTTCGCGGTTACGGTCGCGATCGCGACCCCGCTGCTGACGTTCTTCTGCCATTTCTATTCCTTGGTTGATTGGGTATGTACGGCTCAGGGCCGCTTATGGTTGTGGAGTGGAGCGTTGTTCCGTCATGTCGTTGCAGAAGAACGACAGCGTCCGGCCACCCTCTGGCCGGCGAGCAGGCGGAAAGGAGCCCGCAGGCTCCTTTCCTTGTCCCTTAGAACTGCAGGCCGGCTTCGCGGGCAGCGTCAGCCAGGGCCTTGATGCGGCCGTGGTAACGGTAACCCGAACGGTCGAAGGCAACCTTCTCGATGCCAGCGGCCTTGGCGCGCTCGGCAACGATACGACCCACCTTGGCGGCGGCGTCGGCGTTCTTGCCATTCTTCAGGCCATCCTTGACGTCGGCCTGGGTGGTGTTGGCGGCAGCCAGCACCTTCGAGCCGTCGGCAGTGAAGACCTGCGCGTACAGGTGCTGACCGGTGCGCAGCACCGACAGACGGGCGACGCCGAGCACACGGATGTGGGCGCGGGTCGACTTGGCACGACGCAGACGGGCGATGTTCTTGTTCATGATTATTTGTCCTGGAAAGCTGAAGGTCAGGCTTCTCCCTGGGGAGTCCGCACACGGAGGTGCGGGCTCTTGCGAGGGACTGGCGCTTACGCCTTCTTGGCTTCCTTGCGAATGATGACTTCGTCGGAGTACTTCACGCCCTTGCCCTTGTACGGTTCCGGCTTGCGGAACGCACGGATCTTGGCGGCGACTTCACCGACGACCTGCTTGTCCGCGCCCTGGACCAGGATCTCGGTCTGGGTCGGGGTGGAGATGGTGATGCCTTCCGGCGCCACGTACAGCACCGGGTGCGAGAAACCGAGCGCCAGGCTCAGGTCCTTGCCCTGCATCGACGCACGGTAACCGACGCCGACCAGCTCCAGCTTGCGCTCGAAGCCTTCGGTGACGCCCTTGACCATGTTGGCCAGGATCGCGCGGACGGTACCGGTCAGCGGCACGAGGGCTGCGTCTTCGGTGCTCAGGGTGGCAACGCCGTTCTCGACATTGATTGCGATACCAGCCGGCTTGGCCAGCGACAGGGTGCCCTTCGGGCCCTTGGCGGTGACGTTGTCGTTCTGGACGTTCAGTTCGACCTTACCCAGGTCGATCGGCTTCTTGGCTACACGGGACATGTCTTACTCCTTTCGCCTTAGGCCACGAAGCACAGGACTTCGCCGCCGACGCCCAACTGGCGCGCCTGCGCATCAGTCATGATGCCCTTGGAGGTGGAAATGATGGAGATGCCCAGGCCGTTCATGACCTTCGGCAGTTCGCTCTTGCCACGGTACTGGCGCAGGCCCGAACGCGAGAAGCGCTTCAGGGTCGCGATGACCGGCTTGCCTTCGAAATACTTCAGCACGATTTCCAGCTCGGACTTGTTGTTCTCGAGCGCGGTAACGCGCAGGTCGGTGATGTAACCCTCGTCCTTCAGGACCTGGGCGATCGCAACCTTGATCTTGGACGACGGGGCTTTCACCGTCTGCTTGCCAACCGCTGCCGCATTCTTGATGCGGACCAGCAGGTCGGCGATGGGATCAGTCATGCTCATTATGAGTACCTTTGAGTGCACCGATATCCGCTTTCGCGAATTCTGTCTTTGTTCCTGGAATGGGCCAGGACCCTGTTACTCCCCCACGACAGGCGCAGAGCGAGACGCGGGAGTATACGCCAAAAGAGCCCGACTTGCGTCGGGCTCCCTGGTTTTTTCTGGAGGGCAGCTGAACTTGCCTCCCCTGGATCCGCCCTGCCCTGTTCAGGCAAGGCGGTCAGCTGTTACCAGCTGGCCTTGCGCAGGCCCGGGACGTCACCACGCATGGTGGCTTCGCGGAGCTTGTTGCGGCCCAGGCCGAACTTGCTGTACACGCCACGCGGGCGGCCAGACAGTTCGCAACGGTTGCGGTGGCGGCTCGGCGACGAATCGCGCGGCAGCTTCGACAACTTGGTGGAGGCTTCGATCTTCTCGTCGTAAGACGCGTCCGGGGAGGACACGATCTTCTTCAGGGCAGCGCGCTTGTCAGCGAACTTCTCAGCCAGCTTCTTCCGCTTGATGTCGCGGTTGACCATGGAGGTCTTTGCCATTTCGGATATTCCTCGACGTATCAGTTACGGAACGGGAACTTGAACGCTGCCAGCAGCGCCTTCGCTTCCGCATCGGTCTTCGCCGTGGTGGTGATGGCGATATCCATGCCGCGGATCGCGTCGACAGCGTCGAAGTCGATTTCCGGGAAGATGATCTGTTCCTTCACACCCATGTTGAAGTTGCCGCGACCGTCAAAGGAACGACCGGAAACACCACGGAAGTCGCGCACGCGCGGCAGCGAGATGTTGATCAGGCGGTCCATGAACTCGTACATCTTTTCACGGCGCAGCGTGGTCTTGCAGCCGATCGGCCAACCATCGCGGATCTTGAACGACGCAACCGACACACGCGACTTGGTGACAACCGGCTTCTGGCCGGAAATCTTGGTCATGTCGCCGACGGCGTTTTCCAGGATCTTCTTGTTGGTCGCTGCTTCACCGACACCCATGTTCAGGGTGACTTTGACCAGCTTCGGCACTTCCATCGGATTCTTGTAGCCGAACTGCTTCATCAGCGCCGGGACTACTTCTTCCTTGTAAAACTTTTCGAGACGGGTATTCATCAGCGCATCCTCAGGCGTCGAGCGCCTCACCGCTGGAGCGGAACACACGCAGTTTGCGTCCATCCTCCAGCACCTTGAAGCCAACGCGCTCGCCCTTGCCCGTTGCCGGGTTGACGACGCTTACGTTGGAGATATGGATCGACGCTTCACGCTCGACCACGCCGCCGGCAACGCCTGCCTGCGGATTCGGCTTGGTGTGGCGCTTGACGATGTTCACGTTGGCGACGACCACACGGTCGCCGTCGACGCGGACGATTTCGCCCTGCTTGCCCTTGTCCTTGCCAGCGGTGACGACAACCTGGTCGCCCTTCTTGATACGGTTAGCCATGATTATCTCCTGTCGCTCACAGCACTTCGGGAGCGAGCGAGACGATCTTCATGAACTTCTCGGAACGAAGTTCACGCGTCACCGGTCCGAAGATACGGGTGCCGATCGGCTCCTGCTTGTTGTTCAGCAGGACAGCCGCGTTGCCGTCGAAGCGGATCAGCGAACCGTCCGGACGACGAACACCCTTGCGGGTACGGACAACAACGGCGTCGTAGACTTCGCCCTTCTTGACCTTGCCGCGCGGAATCGCATCCTTCACGGTGACCTTGATGATGTCACCGATGTGGGCATAACGGCGCTTGGAACCGCCAAGCACCTTGATGCACATCAGTTCCTTGGCACCGGAGTTGTCCGCGGCGTCAAGGTAGCTCTGCATCTGGATCATGAGTCAGATCTCCTTATTCAGCCGCACGCGTGATGACTTCCACCACGCGCCAGTTCTTGGTCTTGGACATCGGAGCAATCTCGGTCACGCGCACGACATCGCCTTCGTTGCAGGCATTGTCGGCATCGTGGGCGTGCAGCTTGGTCGAGCGCTTGATGTACTTGCCGTACAGCGGGTGCTTGACCTGGCGTTCCACCAGGATGGTGACCGTCTTGTCCATCTTGTTGCTGACGACACGGCCTTCGACCGTGCGCAGCGCTTTGTTTTCAGTATTGTCGCTCATAGCGGCCATCCTTACTTGATGCTGCCGAGCAGGGTCTTGGTGCGAGCAATCTCGCGCCGGACCCGGCGGATATCGTGAGTCTTCGGCAGCTGGCCGGTGACCTGCTGCATACGGACAGAGAACTGTTCCTTACGCAGGTCGATCAGGTGGGCCTTCAGTTCGTCAGCCGACTTTTCACGGAGTTGTTTGAGGTCCATCAGCGCACCGTCCGGGTTACGAAAGTGGTGGTGACCGAAAGCTTGGCGGCGGCCAGGCGGAACGCCTCGCGTGCCACGTCTTCGGTTACACCCTCGATTTCATAGATCATGCGGCCGGGCTGGATCTGGGCCACCCAGTATTCCACGTTGCCCTTACCCGAACCCATTCGAACTTCGATGGGCTTCTTGGTGATGGGCTTGTCGGGGAACACACGGATCCACATCTTGCCACCGCGCTTGACGTAGCGGCTGATCGAGCGGCGGGCCGCTTCGATCTGACGCGCGGTCAGCTGACCGTGGGCGGTTGCCTTCAGGCCGTACTCGCCGAAGCTGACAGCGTTGGCGCTCCAGCTCAGGCCGTCGTTACGACCCTTATGTACCTTGCGGTATTTGGTTCGCTTGGGTTGCAACATTGTCGTTACCTCGCTTCACGAGCCGGGCGCTGACGGTCACCGCGGTCGCCGCGATCGTTACGATCGTTGCGCGGGGAATCGTCCTGCTTTTCCTGGCCAACCTGGGAGAAATCGAAGACTTCGCCCTTGTAGATCCAGACCTTGATGCCGATGATGCCGTAGGTCGTCTTGGCTTCAGCGAAGCCATAGTCGATGTCGGCACGCAGCGTGTGCAGCGGCACGCGGCCTTCGCGGTACCACTCCGAACGGGCGATTTCCGCACCGTTGAGGCGGCCACCGACGTTGACCTTGATGCCCAGGGCACCGAGGCGCATCGCGTTGCCGACCGAGCGCTTCATTGCACGGCGGAACATGATGCGACGCTCAAGCTGCTGCGCGATGGACTCGGCAACCAGCTGGGCGTCCAGCTCGGGCTTGCGCACTTCGGTGACGTTGATGTGCGCCGGGACGCCCATCATTTCGCTCACTTCCTTGCGCAGCTTCTCGATGTCCTCACCGCGCTTGCCGATCACCACGCCCGGACGGGCGGTGTGGATCGTCACGCGAGCGGTCTTGGCCGGACGCTCGATCAGGATCTTGCTGATGCCGGCCTGCGCGAGCTTCTTGCGCAGCATTTCCCGCACCTTCAGGTCGGCCGCCAGGTAACCAGCGAACTCGGCCTTGTTGGCGTACCACTTGGAGTTCCAATCCTTGGAAATACCGAGGCGGATACCAATCGGATGAACTTTATGACCCATGGTCTTTTCCTTTCCGCTTACTTGCCGGCGCCCACAACCACAGTGATGTGGCTGGTGCGCTTGAGGATGCGGGTACCGCGGCCTTTCGCCCGCGCCATGAAACGCTTCAGGGTCGGACCTTCATCTACCATGATGGTCTGGACCTTCAGCTCGTCGACGTCAGCGCCCTGGTTGTTCTCGGCATTTGCAATAGCCGACTCCACCACCTTCTTGATCAGGTGGGCAGCCTTCTTGTCCGAGAACTTCAGCAGGTTGACCGCACGCTCGGCAGGCAGGCCGCGCACCTGGTCAGCGACCAGGCGTGCTTTCTGCGCAGAGATGCGTGCGGAGCGCAAAATGGCTTTCGCTTCCATTGTCATCTCTCCTTACTTGCCGGACTTCTTGTCACCACCGTGACCCTTGAAGGTCCGGGTGATGGCAAATTCGCCGAGCTTGTGGCCGACCATGTTCTCGTTGATGAGAACCGGGATGTGGTTCTTGCCGTTATGCACGGCAATGGTGACGCCTACCATGTCAGGCAGGATCATCGAACGACGCGACCAGGTCTTGATCGGACGCTTGCTACCCGCAGCGGCAGCCACCTTAGCAACCAGGTGGTGATCGACAAACGGGCCTTTCTTGAGTGAACGTGCCATGGTCGATTAGCCCCTACGATCGCGGACGATGAACTGCTGAGTGCGCTTGTTGTGGCGCGTCTTGTAACCCTTGGTCGGGACACCCCACGGGGTGACCGGATGCGGATTACCCTGGCCGGCCTTCGCCTCACCACCGCCGTGCGGATGGTCAACCGGGTTCATGGCAGCACCACGAACGGTCGGGCGGACACCGCGCCAGCGCTTGGCGCCAGCCTTGCCCAGCTTTTCCAGGTTGTGCTCGTCGTTACCGACTTCACCGATGGTGGCGCGGCACTCGACCGGCACCTTGCGCATTTCACCCGAGCGCAGGCGCAGGGTGGCGTAGATGCCTTCACGAGCAACGAGCTGCACGGCGGCGCCGGCGGCACGAGCGATCTGTGCACCCTTGCCCGGCTTCAGTTCGATGCCGTGGATGGTGGTACCGACCGGGATGTTGCGCAGCGGCAGCGTGTTGCCTGCCTTGATCGGCGCATCGGAGCCCGCGATCACCTGGTCACCGGCCTTCAGGCCCTTCGGTGCGATGATGTAGCGACGCTCACCGTCGACGTAGCACAGCAGGGCGATATGGGCGGTGCGGTTCGGATCGTATTCAATCCGTTCCACGCGCGCCGGAATGCCTTCCTTGTTGCGCTTGAAATCGATGACGCGGTAATGCTGCTTGTGACCACCACCGACGTGACGCGTGGTGATGCGACCGTGGTGGTTACGACCACCGGACTTGCTCTGCGGCTCCAGCAACGCTGCGTGCGGTGCGCCCTTGTGCAGATCGGGCGTAACCACGCGCACGGCCGAACGGCGGCCGGGGGAAGTGGGCTTGAATTTCATCAATGGCATGGGATGGACCTCAGGCCTTGGCCGTTACATCGATGGACTGGCCATCGGCCAGGCGCACGTACGCCTTGCGCCAATCGCCACGGCGGCCAGCGCGGTTACGGAAGGACTTGTTCTTGCCCTTGACGTTCAGCACGTTGACGGCCTCGACCTTGACGTCGAACAGCTGCTCTACCGCGGCCTTTACATCGGCCTTGGTGGCTTCGTTCGAAATCTCGAAGACATACTGGTTGGAAAGTTCCTGCAGGCGCGCGGTCTTTTCAGAGACTCGCGGAGCGCGCAGCACGCTGAAGATTTTCTCGTTGCTGCTCATGCCAGCCACTCCTCGACCTTCTTGACCGCGTCAGCGGTAATGATGACCGTATCGGCACCGACCAGCGACACCGGGTCCAGGCCCTGCACGTCACGCACTTCCACGTAGGGAATGTTGCGGGCCGACAGGTACAGGTGCTCGGATGCATCTTCAGTGACGATCAGCGGGCGCTTGCCCACTTCCAGGCCGGCCAGCTTGGCGATCAACGACTTGGTGTTGGTCGCTTCGACATCGAAGGCCTCCACGATCGTCAAACGGCCCTGGCGGTTCAGCTCGGACAGGATCGCGCACATGGCGGCACGGTACTGCTTACGGTTGACCTTCTGCTCGAAGCTGCGCGGCTTGGCCGCGAAGGTGACGCCACCGCCGACGAAGATCGGAGCCGTCAGCGCGCCATGACGCGCACCGCCGCCCTTCTGCTTCTTCGACTTCTTGGTGGTGCCAGCCACTTCAGAACGAGTCTTCTGAGCCTTGGTACCGGCGCGACCGGCGTTGCGATAGGCGACGACGACCTGGTGAACCAGATCTTCGCTGAAATCGCGACCGAACACGGCTTCGGAGACCGAGACCTTGTTGTTGCTACCCGTGATAACGAGTTCCATCGTCATCTCTCCTTATGCCTTGCTCGCCGGACGGACGATCACGTCGCCACCCGCCGCGCCAGGAACGGCGCCGCGAACTGCGATCAGACCGCGCTCGACGTCGACCTTGACAACTTCCAGGTTCTGGGTGCTCTGCTGCACCGAACCCATGTGACCGGACATCTTCTTGCCCGGGAACACGCGGCCGGGCGTCTGGCGCTGACCCAGCGAACCCGGCGCGCGATGCGACAGCGAGTTGCCGTGGGTAGCGTCACCCATGCGGAAGTTGTAGCGCTTGATGGTGCCCTGGAAGCCCTTGCCCTTGGTGACACCCTGGACGTCGACGATCTGGCCGACTTCGAAGATGTCCGCCTTGACTTCGCCGCCAACGGCGAAATCGCCGAGCTGCGCGTCTTCAACGCGGAATTCCCACAGGCCACGACCGGCTTCGACCTTCGCCTTGGCGAAGTGGCCGGCTTCCGGCTTGTTGACCAGGGCAGCACGACGTGCGCCGACGGTCACCTGCACGGCGCTGTAGCCGTCGGTTTCGACGGTCTTGATCTGCGCGATGCGGTTCGGGGAAGCTTCGATCAGGGTCACCGGGATGGACTGGCCATCTTCAGTGAAAACGCGGCTCATGCCAGCCTTGCGGCCCACGAAGCCCAACGAATATTTCTTCGTCATGGTCGTAGTCCTCAGGTCAGCTTGATCTGAACGTCGACGCCGGCAGCCAGTTCGAGCTTCATCAGCGCGTCCACGGTCTTGTCGTTCGGATCAACGATATCGAGCACGCGCTTGTGCGTGCGGGTCTCGTACTGGTCACGCGCGTCTTTGTCGACGTGCGGGGAGACGAGGATGGTGTAGCGTTCGATCTTGGTCGGCAGCGGGATCGGGCCACGCACTTGCGCGCCGGTCCGCTTTGCCGTTTCTACGATCTCGCTGGCCGAACGGTCGATCAAGCGATGATCGAACGCCTTCAGCCGGATACGGATCTTTTGGTCCGCCATGACGGGGGTTCCTTCGTTAAAAGAGCGACGGACAAGGCCTCTGGGTTGCCATGTCCCATGAATATCCTGAATACAGACGGCCCGCACTCCTGCAGGCCGACAAGGTCAATCCCTTAACCTCAAAAACGTAGGCAGGTCGGTTTCCCGGCCTGCCCAGACGTAGAAGCATAGCGCACATACAAAAAGCCTGTCAACACAGTGTGTTGACAAAGCCTGAATGGCGCGACCGATCCTGGTCCGGGGAACACGAAACACATCCTGTGTTTCTTTTCCCTTTTAAAAGCACCCCGATGCCCTACCCAGGCAACATCGGGGTGCAGAGTCTAACAGATTACTTGATGATCTTGGAGACCACGCCGGCGCCGACGGTACGACCGCCTTCGCGGATGGCGAAGCGCAGGCCTTCGTCCATGGCGACCGGGTTGATCAGGGTGACAACCATCTTCACGTTGTCGCCCGGCATCACCATTTCAACACCTTCCGGCAGCTTGGCAGCGCCGGTGATGTCGGTGGTGCGGAAGTAGAACTGCGGACGGTAGCCGTTGAAGAACGGGGTGTGACGGCCGCCCTCATCCTTCGACAGCACGTACACTTCGCCTTCGAACTCGGTGTGCGGCTTGATCGAACCCGGCTTGCACAGGACCTGACCGCGCTGCACGTCGTCACGCTTGGTGCCGCGCAGCAGCAGACCGGCGTTGTCGCCTGCCTGACCCTGGTCGAGCAGCTTGCGGAACATTTCCACGCCGGTGACGGTGGTCTTGACGGTGTCACGGATACCGACGATTTCGATTTCTTCGCCGACCTTGATCACGCCGCGCTCGATACGACCGGTCACCACGGTGCCGCGGCCCGAGATCGAGAACACGTCTTCCACCGGCATCAGGAACGGCTTGTCGACGTCACGCTCCGGCAGCGGAATCCAGCTGTCCAGGGCTTCGACCAGCTTGATCACGGCCGGCACGCCGATGTCGCTCTGGTCGCCTTCCAGCGCCAGGCGGGCCGAACCGGCGATGATCGGGGTGTCGTCGCCCGGGAAGTCGTACTTGCTCAGCAGCTCGCGCACTTCCATTTCGACCAGCTCGAGCAGCTCGGCGTCGTCGACCATGTCGGCCTTGTTCAGGAACACGACGATGTACGGCACGCCGACCTGGCGCGACAGCAGGATGTGCTCGCGGGTCTGCGGCATCGGGCCGTCAGCAGCGGAACAGACCAGGATCGCGCCATCCATCTGCGCAGCACCGGTGATCATGTTCTTGACGTAGTCGGCATGGCCCGGGCAATCGACGTGGGCGTAATGACGAACGGTGGATTCGTATTCGACGTGTGCGGTCGAGATCGTGATGCCACGTGCCTTTTCTTCCGGCGCGGCGTCGATCGCGGAGTAATCCTTGAACTCGCCACCGAAGCGCTCGGCACCGATCTTGGTCAGTGCGGCGGTCAGCGTGGTCTTGCCGTGATCGACGTGACCGATGGTGCCGACGTTGACGTGCGGCTTGGTGCGCTCGAACTTACCCTTTGCCATTTCTATCTACCTTTTAGTTTCTAAAGTGGTGTGGAGGACCTGAGCTGGGCTCAGGCCTTCTTCATGACTTCGTCGGCGATGTTGCTCGGCGCCGGCTCGTAGTGGTCGAACTCCATCGTGAACGTGGCACGGCCCTGGGTCTGCGAACGCAGCGAGGTCGCGTAGCCGAACATTTCACCCAGCGGGATCATCGCGTTGATGATTTCCGCCGAACCGTCACCGGTCACGCTCGAACCCTGCAGCATGCCGCGACGACGGCTGACGTCGCCCATCACGTCACCCTGATAGTCGCTCGGGGTCACGATCTCGACCTTCATGATCGGCTCCAGCAGGACCGGCTTGGCCTTGGAGAAGCCCTGCTTGAAGGCCATCGAGGAGGCCAGCTTGAACGCCATTTCCGAGGAGTCGACGTCGTGGTACGAGCCGAACACCAGCTTGACCTTGACGTCCACGACCGGGAAGCCAGCCAGCGGACCGCTGGTGATGGTTTCGCGCAGGCCCTTTTCGATCGACGGAATGAATTCCTTCGGAATCACGCCACCGGTGATGTCGTTGATGAACAGGAAGTCGTCCTTGATCATCGGACCGATCTTCGGATCGGCACGGTCTTCAGCGGTGATCGGCGACAGCTCGATCACGACGTGACCGTACTGACCCTTACCACCGGACTGCTTGGCGTGCTTGTAGTCCGACTTCACATCCGACATCTGGATGGTTTCGCGGTAAGCCACCTGCGGCTTGCCGACGTTGGCTTCAACGTTGAACTCGCGCTTCATGCGGTCGACGATGATGTCCAGGTGCAGCTCACCCATGCCCGAGATGATCGTCTGGCCGGATTCCTGGTCGGTCTTCACGCGGAACGACGGATCTTCCTGGGCCAGGCGGCCGAGGGCGAGACCCATCTTTTCCTGGTCGGACTTGGTCTTCGGTTCGACGGCCATCGAGATGACCGGCTCCGGGAACACCATGCGCTCCAGGATGATCGGGTGCTCCTGCGAGCACAGCGTGTCACCGGTGGTGGTGTCCTTCAGACCCACGGCCGCGGCGATGTCACCGGCCAGCACTTCCTTGATCTCTTCGCGATCGTTGGAGTGCATCTGCAGGATGCGACCGATGCGCTCCTTCTTGCCCTTGACCGAGTTCAGCAGCTGGTCGCCGGCGTTCAGCGTGCCCGAGTAGACACGGAAGAAGGTCAGCGCGCCGACGAACGGGTCGGTGATGATCTTGAAGGCCAGCGCCGAGAACGGCGCCTTGTCGTCCGACTTGCGGCTCAGGGCGACGGTTTCGTCGTCCACGTCGGTACCGGTCACGTCCGGCACGTCGATCGGCGACGGCAGCAGCTGCACGACGCCGTCCAGCATGGCCTGCACGCCCTTGTTCTTGAACGCCGAACCGCAGTACATCGGCACGATGTCGGTGGCCAGCGTGCGCACGCGCAGGGCCTCGACGATCTCGGCCTCGGTCAGCTCTTCGCCGCCCAGGTACTTTTCCATCATCTCTTCGCTGGCTTCAGCCGCGGCTTCGATCATGTAGGTGCGGGCCTCTTCGGCCTCCGCCAGCATGTCGGCCGGGATCTCCAGGTAATCGAACTTCATGCCCTGCGAAGCTTCATCCCAATGGATGGCCTTCATCTTGATGAGGTCGACCACGCCCTTGAAGTTTTCTTCAGCGCCGATCGGCAGCTGCATCGGCACGGCAACGGCACCGAGCTTGGCCTTCAGCTGGCCAACGACCTTGGTGAAGTTGGCACCGGTACGGTCCATCTTGTTGACGAAGGCAATGCGCGGCACCTTGTACCGGTTGGCCTGGCGCCACACGGTTTCGGACTGCGGCTGGACGCCACCGACGGCGCACAGCACGAACACCGCACCGTCGAGCACGCGCAGCGAGCGCTCCACTTCGATGGTGAAGTCGACGTGCCCGGGGGTGTCGATGATGTTGAAACGGTGCTCCGGCAGGGACTTGTCCATGCCCTTCCAGAACGCGGTGGTGGCAGCGGACTGGATCGTGATGCCACGCTCCTGCTCCTGCTCCATCCAGTCCATGGTGGCAGCGCCGTCGTGCACTTCACCGATCTTGTGGCTCTTGCCGGTGTAGAACAGGATGCGCTCGGACGTGGTGGTCTTGCCGGCATCGATGTGGGCCATGATGCCGAAATTGCGGTAACGCTCGATGGGAGTGGTGCGGGCCACGGGGAGCCTCTCGATTTCTTGGATTTCGGATGGCCGAACGCCGCCTTTCGGCGGCCTTCGGATTGGCGCGACCCTTCCGGGGTCGCGGGGCAGCACTCAGATGGTGCTGCCCTGCCTGTTTTGCAAGGCCGTCAAACTCACCAGCGGTAGTGGGCGAATGCCTTGTTGGCTTCGGCCATACGGTGGGTTTCTTCGCGCTTCTTGATGGCGCCGCCACGGTTTTCCGAGGCATCGATCAGTTCAGCAGCGAGCTTCTTCGGCATGGTGTTCTCGCCACGCTTGCGCGCGGAGTCGATCAGCCAACGCATGGCCAGGGCCATCTTGCGCGAGGAACGCACTTCGACCGGCACCTGGTAGGTGGCACCACCGACACGGCGGGACTTGACCTCGACCGACGGCGCAACGTTGTCCAGCGCCTTCTGCACCAGCTCGATCGAGTTGGCGTTCTTTTCGCTGATCACGTCCATCGCACCGTAGACGATCTTCTCGGCCACGGACTTCTTGCCGCTCAGCATCACCATGTTGATGAAGCGGGCGATCGTTTCACTTCCGTGCTTCGGATCGGGCAGGACGGAACGCTGGGGAGTATTACCTTTACGCGACATGTGCTCTCTCCTTATGCCTTCGGACGCTTGGCGCCGTACTTCGAACGGGCCTGGCGACGCTTGGCGACACCGGAGGCATCGAGCGAACCGCGAACAGTGTGGTAACGCACACCCGGCAGATCCTTGACGCGACCGCCGCGGATCAGGACCACGGAGTGCTCCTGCAGGTTGTGGCCTTCACCACCGATATAGCTGATGACCTCTTCCTGGTTGGTCAGGCGGACCTTTGCAACCTTGCGGAGGGCCGAGTTCGGCTTCTTCGGGGTGGTGGTGTAGACGCGCGTGCAGACGCCACGGCGCTGCGGGCACTTCTCGAGCGCCGGCGAGGCACTCTTGTAGGTGGTAGCTTGCCGCGGCTTGCGGACCAGCTGGTTGATCGTCGCCATCAGTAGGTTCTTCTGATTGGGGCCGGCAGATGCCGGCCAGAGATGCGGAAATGTTAAAGCAGACCATGACTGGCCTGCTGAGACAGACGATTGTAGCAACCTGCCAGAAACGCAGTCAAATGCGCTCCTGTCAAGCCCTTCCTTATCCTGGAAGGTTACCGGGGGGCCTCCGTGTACCCCGTTCAGACTGGCGGGAGAGACCGGAGTCTCCCCTGCCCTTTCACTACCACCCGGCCATTGGCCCGGTGCTGCAACCCGGCAGGTCCGGTCTTTCAACCGGACCGCCCTGCTTACTCGTCGCTGCCCGGAGCCTGGTCGGCTTCGGCAGCGGCTTCGATCACCGGCTCGGCGACAACGGCGGCAGGGGCAACCGGGGTACCGGCCAGCGTCTGCATTTCCGAATCGGTCAGCCCGCTCGCGTTGCGGCGGCGGTTGGCGTGATACGACAGGCCGGTACCGGCCGGGATCAGGCGACCGACGATGACGTTTTCCTTCAGGCCACGCAGGTTGTCCTTGGTGCCGCGGACGGCAGCTTCGGTCAGCACGCGGGTGGTTTCCTGGAAGGACGCCGCCGAGATGAACGACTCGGTGGCCAGCGAGGCCTTGGTGATGCCCAGCAGGACCGGATCGTACTGCGCCGGCAGTTCGCTACGGGCACCGAGGCGTGCATTCTCCTCGATAACGCGCTGACGTTCCACCTGTTCGCCATTCAGGAACTTGCTGTTGCCCTGGTCGGTGATCTCGACCTTGCGCAGCATCTGGCGGGTGATCACCTCGATGTGCTTGTCGTTGATCTTCACGCCCTGCAGGCGGTACACGTCCTGGATTTCCTTGACCAGGTAGGCGGCCAGCGGCTCGACACCCAGCAGGCGCAGGATGTCCTGCGGGCTCGGCTCGCCGTCCACGATGGTCTCGCCCTTGGTCACGTGCTCACCTTCGAACACGATCACCTGGCGGTACTTCGGAATCAGCTCTTCGTGTTCCGAACCATCGGTGTCCTTGATGATCAGGCGCTGCTTGCCCTTGGTGTCCTTGCCGAAGCTGATGATGCCCGAACGCTCGGCCAGCACCGCCGGATCCTTCGGCTTGCGTGCTTCGAACAGATCGGCGACGCGCGGCAGACCACCGGTGATGTCGCGGGTCTTGGACGCTTCCTGCGGGATCTTGGCGACCACGTCACCCACGCCCACGGCGGCGCCGTCCTGCAGGTTGACGATGGAGCGCGGCGGCAGCAGGTACTGGGCCGGCATGTCGGTGCCCGGGATCAGCAGGTCGTTGCCCTTGGCATCGACGATGCGGATCAACGGACGCAGGTCCTTGCCCATCGAGCCGCGACGCTTCGGATCGGTGATCTCGCGCGAGGCCAGGCCGGTCAGTTCGTCGGTCTTCTCGATGACGGTGATGCCGTCGACGAAGTCGATGAAGCGCAGGAAACCAGCGACCTCCGACACGATCGGGTGGTTATGCGGATCCCAGTTGGCCACGGTCTGGCCAGCCTTCACTGCATCGCCGTCCTTGGACGCGATCATCGAGCCGTACGGCAGCTTGTAACGCTCGCGCTCGCGGCCATGGGCATCGAGCACCGAGATTTCGCCCGAGCGCGACACCGCCACCAGCGAACCGTTGGCGTGCTCGACCGACTTCAGGTTGTTGAACTTCACCGAACCGGTGGTCTTGACGGTGATGTTGTCCACTGCTGCCGCACGCGATGCCGCACCACCGATGTGGAACGTACGCATGGTCAGCTGGGTACCCGGCTCACCGATCGACTGCGCGGCGATGACGCCGACCGCTTCACCGATGTTGACGATGTGGCCACGGGCCAGGTCGCGGCCGTAGCAGCGACCGCAGACGCCGAACGCGGAGGCGCAGGAGATCGTCGAACGGACCTTGATGGTCTGCACGCCGGCATCTTCCAGCTTGGCCACCCACGCTTCGTCGAGCAGCGTGTTGCGGGTCACGATCGGATCTTCGTCGTTGCCCGGCAGGAACACGTCCTCGGCCACGACACGACCCAGCACGCGGTCCTTCAACGGCTCCACGACGTCGCCGCCTTCCACGATCGGGGTCATGGTCAGGCCTTCGGTGGTACCGCAATCCACTTCGGTGATCACCACGTCCTGCGCCACGTCCACCAGACGACGGGTCAGGTAACCCGAGTTGGCGGTCTTCAGCGCGGTATCGGCCAGACCCTTACGGGCACCGTGGGTGGAGTTGAAGTACTCCTGCACGTTCAGGCCTTCACGGAAGTTCGCTTTGATGGGCGTTTCGATGATGGAGCCATCCGGACGCGCCATCAGGCCGCGCATACCGGCCAGCTGGCGGATCTGCGCCTGCGAACCACGCGCACCGGAGTCGGCCATGATGTACAGCGAGTTCATCGACTTCTGGTCGATGATGTCACCCTTGGAATCGGTGACCTTCTCGGTACCGATGGTGTCCATCATCGCCTTGGCGATGCGCTCGTTGGTGCGCGACCAGATGTCGACCACCTTGTTGTAACGCTCGCCGGCGGTGACCAGGCCCGACTGGTACTGCTCCTGGATTTCCAGCACTTCGGCTTCGGCCTCGGTGAGGATGCCGCGCTTCTCGTCCGGGATCAGCATGTCGTCGATGCCGATCGACACGCCGGCGCGGGTTGCATAGGCGAAGCCGGTGTACATCAACTTGTCGGCGAACACGACCGTGTCCTTCAAGCCCAGCTGGCGGTAGCTGGAGTTGATCAGGCGGCTGATGTTCTTCTTGGTCAGCTCGGTGTTGGCCAGCGCGAACGGCAGGCCTTCCGGCAGGATTTCGGCCAGCAGCGCACGACCGATCGTGGTTTCCACGATCGAGGTCTTGTCCTGCTTGTTGCCGTCTTCGTCGGTCACCACTTCGGTGATGCGGACCTTGACGCGTGCGTGCAGTTCCACCACGCGGTTGTCATAGGCGCGCTTGACTTCGGCGATGTTGGCGAAGGCCATGCCCTCGCCCTTCTTGTTCACCAGCGAGCGGGTCATGTAGTACAGACCCAGCACGACGTCCTGCGAGGGCACGATGATCGGCTCGCCGTTGGCCGGCGACAGGATGTTGTTGGTGGACATCATCAGCGCACGCGCTTCCAGCTGGGCTTCCAGCGAGAGCGGCACGTGGACGGCCATCTGGTCACCGTCGAAGTCGGCGTTGAACGCGGTGCAGACCAGCGGGTGCAGCTGGATGGCCTTGCCTTCGATCAGCACCGGCTCGAACGCCTGGATGCCCAGGCGATGCAGGGTCGGCGCACGGTTCAGCATCACCGGATGTTCGCGGATGACCTCTTCCAGGATGTCCCAGACTTCGGCTTCTTCGCGCTCGACCAGCTTCTTGGCGGCCTTGATGGTGGTGGCCAGGCCACGACGCTGCAGCTTGGCGAACACGAACGGCTTGAACAGTTCCAGCGCCATCTTCTTCGGCAGGCCGCACTGGTGCAGGCGCAGGTACGGACCGACCACGATGACCGAACGGCCCGAGTAGTCCACGCGCTTGCCCAGCAGGTTCTGGCGGAAGCGACCCTGCTTGCCCTTGATCATGTCGGCCAGCGACTTCAGCGGGCGCTTGTTGGTGCCGGTGATGGCACGGCCACGACGGCCGTTGTCCAGCAGTGCATCGACCGATTCCTGCAGCATGCGCTTTTCATTGCGCACGATGATGTCCGGCGCGCTCAGTTCGAGCAGGCGGCGCAGGCGGTTGTTGCGGTTGATGACGCGGCGGTACAGGTCGTTCAGATCGGAGGTCGCGAAGCGGCCACCGTCCAGCGGCACCAGCGGACGCAGGTCCGGCGGCAGCACCGGCAGCACGGTCATCACCATCCACTCCGGACGGTTGCCCGATTCCAGGAAGGCTTCGATCAGCTTGATGCGCTTGGTGAGGCGCTTGAGCTTGGTTTCCGAGCCGGTGCTGGCGATCTCTTCGCGCAGGCGGGTCATTTCCGACTGCAGGTCGATGGTGCGCAGCAGTTCGTACACGGCCTCGGCGCCCATGGCGGCGTCGAAGTCGTCGCCGTGTTCCTGGCGTGCGGTCAGGTACTGCTCTTCGGTCAGCAGCTGGCGGCGCTCCAGGGCGGTCAGGCCCGGCTCGGTCACCACGTAGGCTTCGAAGTACAGCACGCGCTCGATGTCACGCAGGGTCATGTCCAGCATCAGGCCGATGCGCGACGGCAGCGACTTGAGGAACCAGATGTGCGCGACCGGCGAGGCCAGGTCGATGTGGCCCATGCGCTCGCGGCGCACCTTGGCCAGGGTCACTTCGGTGCCGCACTTTTCGCAGACCACGCCGCGGTGCTTCATGCGCTTGTACTTGCCGCACAGGCACTCGTAGTCCTTGACCGGTCCGAAGATCGCGGCGCAGAACAGGCCGTCACGCTCGGGCTTGAACGTACGGTAGTTGATGGTTTCCGGCTTCTTCACTTCGCCGAACGACCACGAACGGATCAGGTCGGGCGACGCCAGCGCGATCTTGATCGCGTCGAAATCCAGCGTCTGGCGCTGCTGGTTGAAGAGGTTGAGCAGGTCTTTCATGGTGTTCTCCAGAAGGAGGAATGCGTTGTCGATGGGCTGTCGGGACTAAGCGGCGGCGCTGCTGCCCGGGAGCAGCAGCGCCTGCGCGATCAGTTGTCTTCCAGTTCCATGTTGATGGCCAGCGAACGGATTTCCTTCACCAGCACGTTGAAGGATTCCGGCATGCCGGCCACCATCTCGTGCTCGCCGTCGACGATGTTCTTGTACATCTGGTTGCGGCCCTGCACGTCATCGGACTTCACCGTCAGCATTTCCTGCAGGGTGTAGGCCGCGCCGTAGGCTTCCAGCGCCCAGACTTCCATTTCACCGAAGCGCTGGCCGCCGAACTGCGCCTTGCCGCCCAGCGGCTGCTGGGTGACGAGCGAGTACGGGCCGGTCGAACGGGCGTGCATCTTGTCGTCGACCAGGTGGTTCAGCTTCAGGTAGTGCATGTAGCCGACGGTGGTGTGGCGATCGAATGCCTCGCCGGTACGGCCGTCATACAGCTGGGTCTGGCCGCTGGTCGGCAGGTCCGCCAGTTCCAGCATGCGCTTGATCTCCGCTTCGGTGGCACCGTCGAAGACCGGCGTTGCCATCGGCACGCCGTCGGTCAGGTTGCCGGCCAGGCGCAGCAGCTCTTCATCGCTGAACTGGGTCAGGTCGACGTGGGTGGCCACGTTGTCGCTGTCGTGGTTGTACACCTCGTCCAGGAACACGCGCAGCTGCGCCACGGCGGCCTGGGCTTCCAGCATGCCCTGGATCTTGCGACCCAGGCCCTTGGCGGCCCAGCCCAGGTGGACTTCAAGGATCTGCCCGATGTTCATGCGCGACGGCACGCCCAGCGGGTTCAGCACGATGTCCACGGTCTCGCCCGAGGCCATGTACGGCATGTCTTCGACCGGCACCACGTTGGAGACCACACCCTTGTTGCCGTGGCGGCCTGCCATCTTGTCGCCCGGCTGGATGCGGCGCTTGACGGCCATGAACACCTTGACCATCTTCAGCACGCCCGGGGCGAGGTCGTCGCCGGCGGTGATCTTGCCGCGCTTGTCGGCGAAGCGACGCTCGAATTCCTTCTCGTGCGCCTGGATCTGCTTCTGGGCGCGTTCGATGGCTTCCGAAGCGTCCTCGTCCTTCATGCGCAGCACGAACCAGTCAGCCTTCTTCAGGCCGTCCAGGTAGGCGTCGGTGATGACGTCGCCCTTCTTCAGGTTGGCACCGCCGTTGACCACCTTGCCGACGATCTGCGAACGCAGGCGGGCGTAGATGGCACCTTCCAGGATGCGGTACTGGTCGTCGAAGTCCTTCTTGACGCGCTTGATCTCGGATTCCTCGATCTGGCGCGCACGCTTGTCCTTCTCGATGCCGTCGCGGGTGAAGACCTGCACGTCGATGACGGTGCCGTCCATGCCCGGCGGCACGCGCAGCGAGCTGTCCTTCACGTCCGAAGCCTTCTCGCCGAAGATCGCGCGCAGCAGCTTCTCTTCCGGGGTCAGCTGGCTTTCACCCTTCGGGGTGACCTTGCCGACCAGGATGTCGCCGGCGCGCACTTCGGCACCGATGTACACCACGCCGGATTCGTCCAGGCGGTTCAGCGCCTGCTCGGACACGTTCGGGATGTCGGCGGAGATTTCCTCCGGCCCCAGCTTGGTGTCACGCGCGACGCAGGTCAGCTCTTCGATGTGGATCGTGGTGTAACGATCCTCTTCCACCACGCGCTCGGAGAGCAGGATGGAGTCTTCGAAGTTGTAGCCGTTCCACGGCATGAAGGCGATCAGCATGTTCTGGCCCAGGGCCAGTTCGCCGATGTCGGTGGACGGACCGTCGGCCAGCACGTCGCCACGCGCCACCACGTCACCCACGTTCACCAGCGGACGCTGGTTGATGCAGGTGTTCTGGTTGGAACGGGTGTACTTGACCAGGTTGTAGATGTCCACGCCGGCGTCGGTCGCGCCGATGATTTCTTCTTCGACGATCTTGACCACGATGCGTGCGGCATCGACCTGCACCACTTCACCACCACGACGGGCGTTGACGGTGACGCCGGAGTCGCGTGCCACGGCACGTTCGATACCGGTACCCACCAGCGGCTTCTGCGCACGCAGGGTCGGCACGGCCTGGCGCTGCATGTTGGCGCCCATCAGTGCACGGTTGGCGTCATCGTGTTCCAGGAACGGAACCAGCGCCGCGGCGACCGACACGGTCTGCATCGGCGAGACGTCCATGAAGTGCACTTCCGCCGGCGGCTTCAGCAGCGACTCGCCCTGGAAGCGGCACGGCACGAACTGCTCGGTCAGCACGCTGTCGGCATTGGTCAGGGCGTTGGCCTGGGCAATGACGTACTCGTTTTCTTCGATGGCCGACAGGAACTCGACTTCGTCGAACACCTTGCCGTCCACGACCTTGCGGTACGGGGTTTCAAGGAAACCGTACTCATTGGTGCGGGCGTACACGGCCAGCGAGTTGATCAGGCCGATGTTCGGGCCTTCCGGCGTTTCGATGGTGCAGACGCGGCCGTAATGGGTCGGGTGCACGTCGCGCACTTCGAAGCCGGCGCGTTCGCGGGTCAGGCCGCCCGGGCCCAGGGCCGAGACGCGACGCTTGTGCGTGACTTCCGACAGCGGGTTGTTCTGATCCATGAACTGCGACAGCTGCGAGGAGCCGAAGAATTCCTTGATCGCCGCAGCCACCGGCTTGGCGTTGATCAGTTCCTGCGGGGTCAGGCCTTCGGATTCGGCCATCGACAGGCGTTCCTTGACCGCGCGCTCGACGCGGACCAGGCCCACGCGGAACACGTTCTCGGCCATTTCACCGACCGAACGCACGCGACGGTTGCCCAGGTGGTCGATGTCATCGACGACGCCACGGCCGTTGCGGATCTCGGTCAGGACCTTGATCACGTCCAGGATGTCGGACGATTCGCCATGCGCGGCGACCAGGCGCTTGGACTCTTCGTCGTTGCGCTCGCCGTAGTACTTGCGGTCGTACAGCACGGCTTCGCCGGTGGTTTCCTTGCGGCCCACGCGACGGTTGAACTTCATCCGGCCGACCGTGGACAGGTCGTAACGCTCGAAGGTGAAGAACAGGTTGTGGAACAGGTTCTGCGCGGCGTCCTTGGTCGGCGGCTCGCCCGGACGCATCATGCGGTAGATCTCGACCAGCGCTTCCAGCTGCGTCTTGGTCGGATCGATGCGCAGGGTGTTGGACAGGTACGGACCACGATCGAGGTCGTTCACCCACAGGGTGCCCACCGCGTCCACGCCGGCCTTGCGGAAGGCCTGCAGCTGGTCGTCGGTGATTTCGTCGTTGGCCTGCGCCAGCAGTTCGCCGGTGGCCGAATCGACCACGTCGTGCGACAGGATGCGGCCGACGATGTAATCGTCCGGCACGGCCAGGGCGGCGATGCCCGAGGCTTCCAGCTGCTTGACGTGGCGCGCGGTGATGCGCTTGCCGGCTTCCACGATGACCTTGTCACCGTCGGCCAGGTCGAAGCCCAGGGTTTCACCACGCAGGCGCTCGGCGACCAGCTCCAGCTGCACGCCTTCGTCGGGGTTGATGTGGAACGTGTTGATCTCGAAGAACTCGGCCAGCATCTCTTCGTTGCTGTAGCCAAGCGCGCGCAGCAGGATCGACACCGGCAGCTTGCGACGGCGATCGATACGGGTGAACAGCGCGTCCTTCGGGTCGAACTCGAAGTCCAGCCAGGAACCGCGGTACGGGATGATGCGGGCGCTGTACAGCAGCTTGCCCGAGCTGTGGGTCTTGCCACGGTCGTGGTCGAAGAACACGCCCGGCGAGCGGTGCAGCTGGGAGACGATGACGCGCTCGGTGCCGTTGACGATGAAGGTGCCGTTCTCGGTCATCAGCGGGATCTCGCCGAGGTAGACCTCCTGCTCCTTCACGTACTTGATGGCCTTGGTCGACGACTCACGGTCGTAGATCACCAGGCGCACGGTCACGCGCAACGGCGCGCCGTAGCTCATGCCACGCTGGCGGCACTCGCGCTCGTCGAACACCGGTTCGCCCAGCTTGTAGCCGACATATTCCAGCGCGGCATTGCCGCTGTAGCTGGAGATGGGGAAGACGGACTTCAGTGCGGCGTGCAGGCCGTGGTCCGTGCGCTTGGCCGGATCGACGTTTTCCTGCAGGAACTCGCGGTAGGAATCCACCTGGATGGCGAGCAGGAACGGCACTTCGAGAATCGCGCGCGACTTGGCGAAATCCTTGCGGATGCGCTTCTTCTCGGTGAACGAATAGGACGTCATGAGATCTTCCACCTTGTTGTGCGGGGCGTGCGTCCACGACCCAAAAGGAAACTTGAAATTGTCAGTTGGAAGTCGCTGGTATTGCCGGCACCAGCACGCCTTCTATTGCTACTTCCAACTGCCAACTTGACTGCATCTGCTTGACCGCCGCCGCGCTTGGCGCTGGCCGGGCGGGCCTTTTCCTGCAGCCCGTGTTGGGCTTTTTTCAACGATGTTCGGGGTACCGCATGAAACGACCAAAGGCCGGGGGCTTTACGCCCCCAGCCTTGGCTGCATCGCCGGAAATCGATGGCGACGCAAGGGATCTGCTTACTTGACTTCGACAGTCGCGCCAGCAGCTTCCAGGTCCTTCTTGATCTTCTCGGCTTCGTCCTTCGACGCGCCTTCCTTCACGACGCCGCCGGCTTCGGTCAGGTCCTTCGCTTCCTTCAGGCCCAGGCCGGTGATGGCGCGGACGGCCTTGATCACTTCGACCTTCTTGTCGCCCGGCGACTTCAGGGTCACGGTGAATTCGGTCTGCTCTTCAACAGCGGCAGCCGGGCCAGCGGCAGCAGCCACGGCGACCGGAGCAGCGGCGGAAACGCCGAACTTCTCTTCGATGGCCTTGACCAGCTCCATCACTTCCATCAGGGACTTCGAGGCGATGGCTTCGACGATCTGTTCGTTGGAAAGGGACATTTTGATTACCTTTGAATGATTTTCTGGATTGAGGTTCCGTCAGGAACCACGGTAGGTCGAAACTCAGGCGGTCTCGGCGACCGGCTCAGCAGCAGCAGCGGCTTCGCCACCACCCAGCTGATCCGCCAGTGCCTTGTTGGCGCGCGCGAACATCGTGACCGGCTCGGTCAGGACGCGTGCCAGCATTGCCAGGGCCTGGTCGAGGGTCGGCAGCGAGGCCAACACGTCAACGTGGCTTGCCGGGAACACTTCGCCACCAATGGCGACAACCTTGGGCTGCAGCTTATCGTTGCCCTTGGCGAATTCCTTGATCAGGCGACCGGCTGCGCCGGGCTCCTCGAGCGAGAACGCATACAGCAGCGGACCGACCAGCTTGTCCTGTGCACATGCGAATTCGGTGCCTTCAACGGCACGCGACGCCAGGGTGTTCTTGACAACTTTCAAGAAAACGCCGGTTTCACGAGCCTGCTTGCGCATCGCGGTCATCTGGGAGACCGTGGTGCCAGCGTATTCGGCTGCGATCAAGGAGTGGGCCTTGGCGGCGATGTCTGCCAGCTCCGCGACTACTTCTTGCTTCTGGGACAGATTGAGAGCCATTGCACTCCTCCGATTGAACTCCGCTTACGGCTCCTGCCGTTTGCGGTCCTGGGCGGCGTCCTTCCTGGACACCGGGAACATCGGGTTGATGTTCCGGGGGGTGGGCCGTTCCAGACCTGGACTCAACCTGGGGCTACCCAGGATTGCGTGAACCAGAAAAACTCCAGAAGGGCACCATCTACGCAGGGTGATCCGGATGGATCGATTAAGCGTTCGTGACTGCTCCGGCGGCGACTCCCTGCCAAATCGAGCTTCCGTGCCCGTCGCCGGCATGCCACGACCGCACCTGCGGTCTTTGACGGCTGCCACCGGCGATGCGCTGCCGGCGGTTGCCTTCAAATGGGACGGATGCGGGACCCGGGGGCCCCACATCCGCTTCAAACGATTACTTCAGGGTCAGGGTCGACTGGTCGACGGTGACGCCCGGGCCCATCGTCGAGCTGACCGACACCTTCTGCAGGTACAGGCCCTTCGAGGTGGCCGGCTTGGCCTTGATCAGGTCCAGCAGCAGCGCCTGCAGGTTCGACTTCAGCGCTTCGTCTTCGAAGCTGGCCTTGCCGATGGTGCAGTGGATGATGCCGGCCTTGTCGGTGCGGTAACGCACCTGGCCCGACTTGGCGTTCTTGACGGCTTCACCCGGGTTGGCCGAAACGGTGCCGACCTTCGGGTTCGGCATCAGGCCGCGCGGGCCGAGCACGGTGCCCAGCTTACCCACGACGCGCATCGCGTCCGGGGTCGCGATCACGACGTCATAGTTCAGATCACCGGCCTGCATCTTTTCGGCCAGGTCGTCCATGCCGACGGCTTCGGCGCCAGCGGCCAGGGCTTCGTCAGCCTTGGCACCGGCCGGTGCGAACACCGCAACGCGGACCGACTTGCCGGTACCGGCCGGCAGCACGGTGGAACCGCGCACCTGCTGGTCGGACTTCTTGGCGTCCACGCCCAGGCGCACGGCCACGTCGATCGACTCGACGAACTTGGCGCTGGCGGTGGTCTTCAGGATCTTGATCGCGTCTTCGAAGCCATACGACTTGCCCGGGACGACGGCGGCCTTCAGGGCCTTTTCACGCTTGTTCAGTGCCATGTTATTAGCCCTCCACCACGATGCCGATAGAACGGGCCGAGCCGGCGATGGTACGCACGGCGGCGTCCAGGTCAGCGGCGGTCAGGTCGGGTTCCTTCGCCTTGGCGATCTCTTCCAGCTGCTTGCGGGTGACCTTGCCGACCTTCTCGGTGTTCGGGCGCTTGGAGCCCGACGAGATGCCAGCAGCCTTCTTCAGCAGGGTGGTCGCCGGGGTGCTCTTGGTGATGAAGGTGAACGTACGGTCCGAATAGGCCGTGATGATCACCGGAACCGGCAGGCCCGGCTCGAGCTTCTGCGTGGCGGCATTGAAGGCCTTGCAGAATTCCATGATGTTCAGGCCGCGCTGACCCAGCGCAGGACCGACCGGCGGCGAGGGGTTGGCCTGACCGGCCTTCACCTGCAGCTTGATGTAACCGACAACTTTCTTTGCCATGAGTATGCTCTCCGGGTGCTAGCGCCTTACGACAACAGGCTCCCCATCGGACCGGGAATCACGCGTCCCGGCATCGCGTTTTTGAATACACGCCGAAGGCCACCTTTCGGCGGCCTTCACTTTTGCCAGTTCCCTGGCAGGAAGCCGGGCACTATACCAGCGCTACCCGGCAGTGTCGAGCGCACTCGACACGACGGGCTATCAGCCGGTGGCCTTCTCGACCTGGCCAAACTCGAGTTCGACCGGCGTGGCGCGACCGAAGATCAGCACCGAGACGCGCAGGCGGCTCTTCTCGTAGTTGACTTCTTCCACGACGCCATTGAAGTCGTTGAACGGGCCGTCGGTGACGCGGACCATCTGGCCCGGCTCGAACAGCACCTTCGGACGCGGCTTCTCGATCCCGTCCTGGACCCGGTTCAGGATGGCCTCGGCCTCTGAATCGGCGATCGGCAGCGGACGGTCGGCGGTACCGCCGATGAAGCCCAGCACGCGGGAGGTGTCCTTCACCAGGTGCCAGCTTTCGCTGTCGATGCGCGGGATGCCGCCTTCTTCGTGGGTCTCGATCTGGACCAGCACGTAGCCGGGGAAGAACTTGCGTTCGGAGCGGCGCTTCTGGCCAGCGCGCATCTCGACCACTTCTTCGGTCGGGACCAGCACATCACCAAACAGCTCCTGCTTCTCTTCACGAACGATGCGATCGCGCAGCGCCTGCGCAACCGACTTCTCGAAGCCTGAATAGGCGTGAACAACGTACCAGCGCTTCATGGGTATCTCCTTACCGGCTCAGGAACAGCTGAGTCAGTTTCTGAATGACGAAGTCGAACCCACCCAGCAGCAGGCTGAGGATGATCACAACGACGATGACGACCCAGGTCATCCGGATGGCTTCCTGGCGCGTCGGCCAGACCACTTTGCGCAGCTCGAAGCGCGACTCGGACAGGAATTCGCGGGTATCGCGGCCTTTCCCGGTCAGCATGAAAACGGCAATACCGCCCGCCAGGCCGACAATGACGGCCAGCGCGCGGATCTGACCGGCCCATGCACCCAGCTGGGCGGCACGACCGGAGTCTGCAGAGAACCAGAACCACACGAACAGTCCGGCCAGCACCAACAGGGCTGCGGCGACGTACTTGACGAGGTCTCCACCAGAAGTGGACGTATCCTTGGAGTGTTCGATCTTGCTGTTCATCCGGCTCGGGCTGCTTTAGCGGCGGACCGCTGGTTAGGAAGGCAGATGGCACGCCAGGAGGGACTCGAACCCCCAACCTGCGGTTTTGGAGACCGCTGCTCTGCCAATTGAGCTACTGGCGTACGTTATAAACTTTGCCTTGCCTTAGACGGCGAAGGCGGACCGAGGTTCCCGGCCCGCCACTCGCGCGACCGGCAGCTTTACAAAAACCGCCGGTAGTGCAGATTACTTGATGATCTTGGAGACCACGCCGGCGCCGACGGTACGACCGCCTTCGCGGATGGCGAAGCGCAGGCCTTCGTCCATGGCGACCGGGTTGATCAGGGTGACAACCATCTTCACGTTGTCGCCCGGCATCACCATTTCAACACCTTCCGGCAGCTTGGCAGCGCCGGTGATGTCGGTGGTGCGGAAGTAGAACTGCGGACGGTAGCCGTTGAAGAACGGGGTGTGACGGCCGCCCTCATCCTTCGACAGCACGTACACTTCGCCTTCGAACTCGGTGTGCGGCTTGATCGAACCCGGCTTGCACAGGACCTGACCGCGCTGCACGTCGTCACGCTTGGTGCCGCGCAGCAGCAGACCGGCGTTGTCGCCTGCCTGACCCTGGTCGAGCAGCTTGCGGAACATTTCCACGCCGGTGACGGTGGTCTTGACGGTGTCACGGATACCGACGATTTCGATTTCTTCGCCGACCTTGATCACGCCGCGCTCGATACGACCGGTCACCACGGTGCCGCGGCCCGAGATCGAGAACACGTCTTCCACCGGCATCAGGAACGGCTTGTCGACGTCACGCTCCGGCAGCGGAATCCAGCTGTCCAGGGCTTCGACCAGCTTGATCACGGCCGGCACGCCGATGTCGCTCTGGTCGCCTTCCAGCGCCAGGCGGGCCGAACCGGCGATGATCGGGGTGTCGTCGCCCGGGAAGTCGTACTTGCTCAGCAGCTCGCGCACTTCCATTTCGACCAGCTCGAGCAGCTCGGCGTCGTCGACCATGTCGGCCTTGTTCAGGAACACGACGATGTACGGCACGCCGACCTGGCGCGACAGCAGGATGTGCTCGCGGGTCTGCGGCATCGGGCCGTCAGCAGCGGAACAGACCAGGATCGCGCCATCCATCTGCGCAGCACCGGTGATCATGTTCTTGACGTAGTCGGCATGGCCCGGGCAATCGACGTGGGCGTAATGACGAACGGTGGATTCGTATTCGACGTGTGCGGTCGAGATCGTGATGCCACGCGCCTTTTCTTCCGGCGCGGCGTCGATCGCGGAGTAATCCTTGAACTCGCCACCGAAGCGCTCGGCACCGATCTTGGTCAGTGCGGCGGTCAGCGTGGTCTTGCCGTGGTCGACGTGACCGATGGTGCCGACGTTGACGTGCGGCTTGGTGCGCTCGAACTTACCCTTGGCCATGGCTGCTTATCTCGAATTCGTCTTGGGGTGGTGCTGAAGATGGTGCTCACGAAAGGAATCGAACCTTCGACCTCTTCCTTACCAAGGAAGTGCTCTACCGACTGAGCTACGTGAGCGAGTTTTGCATTATGGCACGAACTGAAATATCTTCAAAGTTCTAAACATTCAATGGAGCGGGAGACGGGAATCGAACCCGCACAATCAGCTTGGAAGGCTGAAGTTCTACCATTGAACTACTCCCGCACCGGGAATTGCCACAACGTGAAACTACGTGAAACTGGTGGAGGGAGGTGGATTCGAACCACCGAAGGCGTAAGCCAGCAGATTTACAGTCTGCCCCCGTTGGCCGCTTGGGTATCCCTCCTTACCACCCCATGCCGTGGCGCCGAAGCGTTGCGGTGTGTGGTGGTGAGCCCGCAATTCTGCTGATCCGGCGGGGGTCTGTCAACACGTTTTTTCTTTTTTTTCACACGCTGTCGCAAACCCGTTGATACGCAAGGTTATTGACCCGGCAGCGGCAGCGCTTCGTCGTCGAAGATCGCAACATGCGGCACACCGTCCGCGCCGATCCAGCCGCGGTACATGCCTTCGGTGTTGAACGGCAGCCCGACCTCGCCCTTCGCAGTGAGCACGATCGCCCCGCCGTCGCCGCCCAGCGCAGGGATCATCCCGTTGATCACCTCGCGCCCTGCCTGCGCGGCGGACGCACCCGCCAGCCGCACGCGTGCGCAGATCTCGTGCGCGGCCGCGGTGCGCAGGTAGAACTCGCCCCAGCCGGTGCCGGAGACGGCACAACCCTCGTCGGCCCAGGTCCCCGCGCCGATGACCGGCGAGTCGCCTACCCGTCCGTAGCGCTTGTTGGTCATGCCGCCGGTCGACGTGCCCGCGGCGAGCTTTCCTTCGGCATCCAGCGCGAGCGCGCCGACGGTACCGAAGTGCCTGGCGGTTTCCAGCTCGGCATGCGCCTGCCCCGCCATCTCCTCCTGCAGGGCGCGCTGCAGCTGCTGCCAGCGCTTTTCAGTGCGGAAGTAGGACGGATCGACCAGGCTGATGCCCTGTTCGGCAGCGAACGTTTCAGCCCCCTGCCCCACCATCATCACGTGCGCGGAGTGCGCCATCACCGCCTGCGCCAGCAGGATCGGGTTGCGCACGCGCTGCACGCCGGCCACCGCGCCGGCGCGGCGCGTCGCGCCGTCCATCAGCGCAGCGTCCAGCTCGTTGCGGCCGTCGTGGGTGAACACCGCACCGCGCCCTGCATTGAAGGTCGGGTCATCCTCCAGCACGGTGATCGCCCGGGTCACCGCGGCCAGTGCCGGGCGGCCTGCCTGCAGCTCGGCATGCCCCTGCAGCAACGCATTGCGCAGCGCCGTGCGCGCGGCGCGCTCTTCTTCGGCGGACAACCCCGCACGCTGCACGCCGGCACCGCCATGGATGACCAGCAGCGGCGCCGTTTCAGGTGCAGGTGCAGGCGCAGGTGCAGGTGCGGCCGCGGCGGCAACGGAGATCGACAACAGGGCGCACAGCATTCCCAGGCGCAGGCTCATTCGGCAACTCCCATCACACAGTTGCCGACACGCTGCGCGGCGGCGCGGACATTCGCAAGTGCCGCTCGATGCCGGCGCCGGGTTCTCCACACCCGGCGTGGAGAGCGATGGGGGTTTGGTGTGGACAAGTACCGCTGAGCACCATGCCGCAGGCGTTTCGAAAGGTGGCGATTATTTGTCCAGCGCGATGCGGTTCTCCACACCCCACGTGGAGAGCCGTGGGGGTTTGATGTGGACAAGTACCGCTGAGCCACGCACCGCAGGCGTTTTGAACGCTGGTCATTATTTGTCCAGGCGAAAGAAGCCCCGCACGCAGCCGTGATGCGGCTCACTCAAGCGAACGATGTATCGCAGCAGCGAACGGCAGAGCCACTCGTGGCGGGTCGCGAAGTGCTTGTTCTCGCGCCGGGGCCGGGCGCGGCCCGCCACGTAAGAAAAAAGAAAAAGCGGTAGCGCCGACCCATGGCCGGCGTCACCAAACGGCCTCGGTGGCCATCGGGTGGAGGGAGCCCCTGAGTCAGGGGCGGCCGCGAAGCGGCGGGGTGTGGGTGCTGGTGAGATGGGGCCCACGGTTTGCGCAGCAAAGCGTGGGAGCGGCAGCGCGAATGCGGTGACGTGGACCCGCGCCAAGGATGGCGCGAAACGAGGCCCGCAGGAGCGGCTTCTGCCGTCCCCCACCAACCCCTCCCGCCCGGCCCAAACCACCGAACCCGCACTTGGCGACCCACCACGAGGCGCTCCGCCGTTCACCCGCAGGCGAGGGCTTCCGATCGCCTGTTGCAGGATCAGACGTTGAAGCGGAAGTGCAGCACGTCGCCTTCCTGCACGCGGTATTCCTTGCCTTCCAGGCGCAGGCGCCCGGCTTCCTTGGCACCGGCTTCGCCCTTGAACTTGATGAAGTCGTCGTAGGCGATGGTTTCAGCGCGGATGAAGCCCTTCTCGAAATCGGTATGGATCACCGCGGCCGCCTGCGGCGCGGTGGCGCCCTTGCGCACGGTCCACGCACGCACTTCCTTCACGCCTGCGGTGAAGTAGGTCTGCAGGCCCAGCAGCTGGTAGGCCGCATTGATGACGCGGTTCAAGCCCGGCTCCTGCAGGCCCAGGTCGGCCAGGAAGGTGTCACGGTCTTCGTCATCCAGCTGCGACAGCTCCTCTTCGATGGCCGCCGACACCGGCACCACTTTCGCACCCTCTTCGGCCGCGCGCGCACGCACCGCATCCAGGTGTGGATTGTTCTCGAAGCCATCTTCCAGCACGTTGGCGATGTACATCACCGGCTTCAGCGTCAGCAGGAACAGGTCGCGCACCAGCGCTTTTTCCTCTTCGTCCAGGCCGGCCGAACGACCGGCCTTGCCATCGGCCAGCGCCGCCTGCAGCTTGGCCAGCACCGGCTTGCGTGCCGCCGCTTCCTTGTCGCCGCCCTTGGCCGAACGCTCGGCGCGGTTCAGCGCCTTCTCCACGCTGTCCAGGTCGGCCAGCGCCAGCTCGGTATCGATGGTGTCGATGTCCGACAGCGGATCAACCTTGTTGTTGACGTGGATGACGTCGGCGTTTTCGAAGCAACGCACCACGTGGGTGATCGCATCCACTTCGCGGATGTGCGCCAGGAACTTGTTGCCCAGGCCTTCGCCGCTGGCCGCACCGGCCACCAGGCCGGCGATGTCGACGAACTCGACCGCCGTCGGGATGACCTTCTGCGGGTTGATGATCGCCGCCAGCTCGTTCAGCCGCGGATCCGGCACCGGCACGATGCCGACGTTCGGCTCGATGGTGCAGAACGGGAAGTTGGCCGCAGCGATACCTGCCTTGGTCAGCGCGTTGAACAGTGTCGACTTGCCCACGTTGGGCAGGCCGACGATTCCGCATTTGATACCCATGTTCGACAACCTTTGGGGTGAAAGTGATTGGCGAAGCAGCGCGCGCGCGGCTTGGCAAATCGCTCTCTTCGCACAACCGCCGAGCATGGCTCGGCGCTACCAATTTCCGCCGAGCATGGCTCGGCGCTACCAATTTCCGCCGAGCATGGCTCGGCGCTACCCATCTTGCTGGGTTACTTCGGGGTATGCAGGCGCTTCATCGCCTCGTTGAAATCCCCCTGCACCGCCAATGGCAGCACATCGATGGCGTCGTCGATGGCCCGTGCGACCAGCACGTCGTCATCCTTCGATGCCCGTCCCAGCACCCACGGCACCACACGGTCCTTGTGGCCGGGATGACCGATGCCCACGCGCAGGCGATGGAACCTGCCGTGCCCGAGCAGGCGGATGGTATCGCGAAGGCCATTCTGCCCCCCGTGGCCGCCATCGAACTTCAACCGCGCCGCACCCGGCGGCAGGTCCAGCTCGTCGTGTGCCAGCAGGGTTTCTTCAGGCTCGATCTTCCAGAACCGCTGCGCGGCGGTGACCGACTTGCCACTGAGGTTCATGTAGGTGGCCGGCTTCAGCAGCCAGACCGGCTGGCCTGCGATATCGACCTTGGCGGTTTCGCCGAACAGCTTGCTGTCCACGCTCCAGCGTGCGCCCGCCTTTTCGGCCAGGGCCTCCACAAAATGAAACCCAGCGTTGTGCCGGGTCCGGGCGTGCTCGGCACCTGGGTTTCCCAGGCCGACGATCAGTCGCAATCCTGCCATTGTCTCTTCCTGTTGCGGCCTGCCAGCGCTGCCGGCAGGTACGGCGCCCGTCCCGGGGGACAGGCGCCGCAACGGCATTACTCTGCGGCTTCTGCGTCTTCGGCAGCGTCGGCAGCGTCTTCCTTGCCGTGCTTGGCGGTGACCACGGCATCGTCGTGATCCTTGCCCAGCGCCAGCGCCGGCAGCTCAACGCCCTTCGGCAGCTTGAGGTCGGACAGATGGATCACGCCACCGGCTTCCAGGGCGCCCAGGTCGACTTCAATCGACTCCGGCAGGTCCTTCGGCAGGCAGGACACGGTCACTTCCTTCACTTCGTGGGTGACCACGATGTCCGAAGCCTTGCCAGCCGGCGAGGTTTCTTCGTTGATGAAGTGCAGCGGCACCGAAGCGGTCAGGACTTCGTTCTCGTTCACGCGCAGGAAATCCAGGTGCAGGATCAGCTGCTTGAACGGGTGGCGCTGCATGTCACGCAGCAGCACGCGCTCGACCTTGCCATCGAGGTTCAGGTCCAGGATGGACGAGTAGAACCAATCGTTGTACTGGGCCAGCCAGATTTCATTGTGGTCAAGGCTGATGGCGACCGGCTCGGCGTTGCCGCCGTAGACGATCGCCGGGATCACGCCAGCGTGACGCAGGCGGCGGCTCGCACCCTTGCGCTGCAGTTCACGCTTGGTGACCTTGATTTCATGGGTCTTGGACATTTTCTACTACCTGTTGGGTGCCCTGCCGTGTGGCGGGGCGGATGAAGGCACTTCCGCGACCAGAAGTGCCCTTGGAGGTCCCTGCCGTTACCGGCCGGAACGAAAAAAAATCAATCCACGTACAACGAGCTGACCGACTCACCGAAGGCGATGCGGCGCATCGTTTCGGCCAGCATTTCCGCCACGCTGAGCTGGCGGATCTTGCTGCAGACCCGCGCGGCGTCCTTCAGCGGGATGGTGTCGGTCACCACCAGCTCATCGAGCTGGGAATTGGTGATGTTGTCCACCGCCGGGCCGGACAGCACCGCGTGGGTGCAGTACGCCGCGACCTTGAGCGCGCCGCGCGCCTTCAGGGCAGCAGCAGCGGCGCACAGCGTGCCGGCGGTATCGACGATGTCATCGACCATCACGCAGGTCTTGCCTTCGACGTCACCGATGATGTTCATCACGGTGGACACGTTGGCGCGCGGACGGCGCTTGTCGATGATCGCCAGGTCGGCATCGTCCAGGCGCTTGGCGACGGCGCGCGCGCGCACCACGCCACCTACGTCCGGGGACACCACGATCAGGTTTTCGGTGCCGTAGGCGCGCCAGATATCGGCGAGCAGCAGCGGCGAGGCGTACACATTGTCCACCGGGATATCGAAGAAGCCCTGGATCTGGTCGGCATGCAGGTCCACGGTCAACACCCGATCGGCACCGGCGGTGCTGAACATCTTCGCCGCCAGCTTGGCGGTGATCGGCACGCGCGAAGACCGCATGCGGCGATCCTGGCGCGAGTAGCCGAAGTACGGCACTACCGCGGTGACGCTGGCCACCGATGCGCGCTTGAGCGCGTCGATCAGCACCAGCAGTTCCATCAGATTCTCTGCGCTGGGCGCACTGGTCGGCTGGATCACGAAGACGTCCTGCTTGCGGACGTTCTCCTCGATTTCGACCTGCACTTCGCCATCGGAGAAGTGCGACACCAACGCCTTGCCCGGACGCACGCCCAGCTCCTTGCAGATGTTCTGTGCGAGGCGTTTGTTGGCGTTGCCGGAAAAGACCAGCAGGTTGGGCGAATCTTGCATCATGGTTGTCTCGGGCGGGGGCGAGTGGCGGAGATCGGGTTACCCCAGGCGCCCGAAGGCCCCTGCGGCTGATTGCACCACGGCATTTCCACGTCCCGCGCAGACAGCTGCGCTGGTTGGCGCGGACCAAGCCGCAAGTGGCAGGGGCGGGAGGATTCGAACCTCCGAATGCCAGGATCAAAACCTGGTGCCTTGGGCCTCTTGGCGACGCCCCTGCATCAAATGAATCAGTTACGCTCGAGTGCATCCAGCAGTGGTGACCGGCCAACGCCTGCCACCACCCACGCCCGCAACTCCTTGGACAACCCCGCCCTGCCCGCCTGCGCAGCCTGCTGCGAAGGGAACTCGACGAAGCACCCACTTCCCGACCCTGTCAGCCGCGCCGCGCCGATGTTGCTCAACGCAGCAAGCACGGCCTCTACGGCAGGCTCGCGGCGGCGCAGCACCGGTTCGAACGCATTGCCGGACAGGTATCCGGAAACGAAGTCCTCTATTTTCGCCATTGGACTGTCGCGCGTCAAATCCGGATCCGCAAAAAGGGCCGGAGTGGGCACATGGACCCCCGGATCGGCGATCACGTACCACGCTGGCGGCAGCTCGATGGGGGTCAGCTGCTCCCCTATGCCCTCGGCCCAGGCGTTGTGCCCGCGGACGAAAACCGGCACGTCCGCGCCCAGCTGCAGGCCCAGCGCGGCCAGCGCATCCGGGGCCAGCCCGGTGCGCCACAGCTGGTTCAATGCCACCAGGACGGTCGCCGCATCGGACGACCCACCGCCGAAGCCACCGCCCGCCGGAACGTGCTTTTCAACGATGATGTCAACACCTTCGCCGATTTTGCCAGACGCCTGCAGCAGCAGCGCCGCCCGCACGGCGAGGTCATCGGACTCCGCCACGCCGGGCAGCGAGGCACCTTGGCGACGCACCTGCCCGTCCTGGCGCAGGCGGAGTCCGATCCGGTCACCCCAGTCCAGCAGCCGGAACACGGTCTGCAGCTGGTGGTAGCCATCGGCGCGACGGCCGGTGATGTTGAGGAACAGATTCAGCTTTGCCGGAGCCGGCCACCAGGACCAGCCGTCGGCGTCATCATGCGACGGATTCATGGACCGGCGTCGCCCCACTGGTCGACCACCAGGCGCACCTTGGCGTCGCCTTTGCTGGCTTCGATACGCCGCGGCAGCGACTGTCGGCCGTCCTGCGCCGGGTACCAGTCCAGGTAATCCACCTGCCACCCGGCCTGGCGCAGCTGGCGTGGTCGCCCTTCGGCGTCGCGCTGCACGGCGGCCTCACCGCTGCCTTCCAGCACCAGGCCACGGGTCCAGTCCGGCAATTGGTTGACCGGGATGTCCCAGCCGGTCGCCTCGAGCAGGACAGCCTGCGCATCGGCGCCCTCGCGCGGGCCACCGTCCAGCCCTTCCAGCCGGCCACTGCCCTGCGTGGCGTCACCCTGCAGGCGCCAGCTCTGCCGGGTCACCGGGGCACTGAGCTGGACCTGGTAGGCACTGCCCTGCTGGTCCCATTCAATGCGGCCACTGCCGCCGTTCTTCCCCTTGCTGACCGCCACCCGGCCCTGGAACGCCCAGTCCGGCTGGGCCCGCAGCGCCTGCACGCGTGCAGCTTCGGCACGTTCGGCGGCCGGGGACACGCTATAGGCCACGTCCGGCACCGGGGTCTTCTGCGAACCGACCGAGGTACAGGCGGCCAGCGCCAGGGTGACCGTTGCCAGCAGCAACGGCCGGGTCATCGAATGCATCATGGCTTGAAAGTCTCACGGACGCGCTGCAGCGCGCGGTTGTCGGGATCCAGCCTGGCGGCTTCGTCGAAGTAGCGCCGCGCCTCGTCCTGGCGGCCCATCACCCACAGCACTTCGCCCAGGTGCACGGCGATCTCGGCATCCTTGGCCAGCGCGTAGGCGCGGCGCAGCTGCACCAGCGCCTCTTCGTTGCGGCCCAGCCGATACAGTACCCAGCCATGGCTGTCTATGATCGCCGGGTTGTCCGGTTCGGCCACGCGGGCGCGGTCGATGAGCTGCAGCGCCTCCTGGTAGCGCTGGGTGCGGTCGGCCAGGGTGTAGCCCAACGCATTCAATGCGGCGACATTTTCCGGTTCGGTGACCAGCACCTTGCGCAGGTCGGCCTCCGCACGCGGGATGTCGTCGCGGCGCTCCCAGGCCAGCGCACGCGCATACAGCAGCGCGTTCTCATCGGGATACGCCGCCAGACCGCGCGCCAGCGCGTCCAGCTCGCCGGCCTCGTCGCCGGCCCGCAGGCGCAGCTCGGCTTCCAGCAGATAGGCGTCGCGGCGCGCTTCTTCGGCCAGCACCGCATCGGACTGCACCGCGCGCACTTCTTCCAGTGCCTTGGCCTGGTTGCCCAGCAGGCCCTGCGCGTTGGCCGCGCGCAGGCGTGCCTCGCTCAGCTCATCGCCGCCGGGCACGCTGTGGTACCAGTCCACCGCCTCCTGGTAGCGCTTGAGGTATTCGGCGATCTTGCCCAGCAGCAGCCGCTGCGCCGGATCGGGCTTGCTGGCGGCACGCGACAACTCGGCGTACAACGCAGTCAGCGCCGTGGCATCGTCCTGCTTGGCCAGCAGCGAGGCGCGCATGCCGTAGGTCTGGGTGTCCTGCGGGCCGCTGGACAGTACGCGCTCGGCAGCCTCCGCTTGGTTCATGCTGTCATAGGCAATCGCCACGGCATTGCGCAGGTCGACGCTGGTGCGGGTCTGCGGCTCAAGCGCCTGCAGCACCGCCAACGCCTCGGCGGTGCGTCCGGTCTGCTGCAGCTGGCTGGCGCGCAGCAGGGCCACGCGCGGATCCTGCGGGAACCGGCGCACCACTTCGTCGACCATGCGCTGGGCCAGCTCGGGCTTGTCCATGCGCATCGCCAACCGGCCGAATTCCTGCCAGACCTCGATCCGGTTGGGGATCGCATCGGCCTGGACCAGCGCCTCGAGCACCTGCGCGGGCACCCCCGGATCGCGCCCGCCACCGACCAGCGCGGCCAGGGTGAAGCGCCAGCCTTCCTCGCCGGGCGCGGCCAGCAGGGCTTTCAGTTCAGTGGTCGCACGCTCCGGCTTGCCCTGGCGCATGGCCAGCGCCGCGGCGGCGCTGCGCATCGCCAGCGCGCGTGGTGCACGCTGCTGCCACAGGGCCAGCGCCTGCGCGGCACGGGCATCATCATTGGCCAGCATGGCGATCCGGGTGGCCCGTTCGGCCAGCCCGGCATCGCCATCACTGGCCTGCGCGGCCAGCAGGTAGTGCGTGGCCGACTCGGGCAGTTTGCCTGCCTGCAGGGCGAATTCGCCCACCAGCGCAGGCTCCAGCGAAGGTTCCTGGGCACGTTCGGCCTGGTCCAGCACGCGGGCGACGGAGGGGGCTGCCAGCGCCTCGCCAGCCATCAGGCTGAGCAGCAGAACACTGGAGATGCGAATCAATGCGGGCATCGACGGCATTGGGGCCTTAAAATGAGTGCCTATGGCCAGCAGCTTATCGCAAGCAACTGAACAATGACCCTGTGGGTGCTCGGACTGAATCACCAGACCGCACCGGTGGACCTGCGCGAACGCGCGGCCTTCGCCGGTGACGCATTGCCGCGCGCGCTCGGTTCGTTGCGCAATACCCCGCAGATCGCCGAAGCGGTGCTGCTGTCCACCTGCAACCGCACCGAACTGTATGCGGTGGCCGAGTCCGAAGCCGCCCTGAACCAGTGGCTGCAGGGCCAGGCCGGCGACCTGCAGGGCTATCTGTACCAGCACGCCGACGCCGATGCGGTGCGCCACCTGTTCCGGGTCGCCACCGGCCTGGATTCGATGGTGCTGGGCGAACCGCAGATCCTCGGCCAGGTGAAGGACGCCTGGTCGGTGGCGCGCGAACACGGCCTGCTCGGCCAGCGCCTGGACCGGCTGTTCCAGCAGACCTTCTCGGTGGCCAAACGCGCGCGGACCGATACCCAGGTCGGCGCCAATCCGGTCTCGGTGGCTTCGGCCGCGGTGCGGCTGGCGCAGAATTCCTTCGCGCGGCTGGACGATTCCACCGTGCTGCTGGTCGGCGCCGGCGAGACCATCGAACTGGCCGCACGCCATCTGAGCGATGGCAAGGTGCGCCGCCTGCTGATCGCCAACCGCACCCTGGCCCACGCCCAGGACCTGGCCAGCCGGCATGGCGGGGTGGCGCTGCCGCTGGCCGAACTGGATCGCCACCTGGCGGAAGCGGACATCGTGTTTTCCGCCACCGCCGCACGCGAGCCGGTGATCCACCGCGAGGCCGTCGCCGGCGCGCTGCGCACCCGTCGGCACAAGCCGATGCTGCTGTTCGACCTGGCCGTGCCGCGCGACATCGAAGCCAGCGTGGCCAGCCTGGACGACGCCTTCCTGTATACCGTGGACGACCTGGAGCGGGCGGTGGAAGACAACCGCCGCAGCCGCCGCGAAGCCGCCGCCGAAGCCGAAGCGATCATCGAACTGCAGGTCGCGCGCTTCGTGGAAACCCAGCAGGCCGGCGCCCACCACGCACCGCTCAGGCAGCTGCGCGCGTTCGGCGAGACCACCCGCGCGGAAATGCTGGAGCGCGCGCGGGCACAGCTGGCCAACGGCAAGCCGGCCGATGAAGTGCTGGAACTGCTCGCCCATGGCCTGACCAACCGCCTGCTGCACCCGCCCACCGCTGCCCTGCGGGCCGCCGCGCTGAGCGGAGATGCCGACCTGACCCGCGCCGCCGAGCGCCTGTTCCCGGCGCAGCCGGGATACCACCACCCTGCCGTGAGACCTGATGACGCCGACCCTGCGCCGTAAGCTTGAAGCGCTGGCCGAGCGCCGCGAAGAACTCGAACGCCTGCTTTCCGACCCCAGCGTGGTGGCCGACAACAAGCGCTTCCGCGATCTTTCGCGCGAGTTCGCCCAGCTGGAACCGGTCGCCACCGCACTGGCAGAAGAGCGCCGCGCCAAGGACGACCTGGCCGCCGCCGAGGCGATGCGCGCCGACCCGGACCTGCGCGAGCTGGCTGAAGAGGAAGTGGACGCCGCGCAGGCCCGGCTGGCGCAGCTGGACCAGGACCTGGCGCTGCTGCTGGTGCCGCGCGACCCGCGCGACGAAGGCAACCTGTTCCTGGAAGTGCGTGCCGGCACCGGCGGCGACGAAGCGGCGATCTTCGCCGGCGATCTGTTCCGCATGTACGCGCGTTACGCCGAACGCCAGGGCTGGAAAGTCGAGATCGAATCGGACAGCCCGGGCGAGCACGGCGGCTACAAGGAAGTGGTGGCCCGGGTGGTCGGGCGCGGCGCGTTCTCGCGCCTGAAGTTCGAGTCCGGCACGCACCGCGTGCAGCGGGTGCCGGCCACCGAATCGCAGGGCCGCATCCATACTTCCGCGGCGACGGTGGCGATCATCCCCGAAGCCGATGAAATCGACGAGGTGCAGATCAATCCGGCCGACCTGCGGGTGGACACGTTCCGTTCCTCCGGCGCCGGTGGCCAGCACGTCAACAAGACCGAATCGGCCATCCGCATCACCCACGTCCCGACCGGGGTGGTGGTGGAATGCCAGACCGAACGCAGCCAGCACGCCAACCGCGACAAGGCGATGAAACGCCTGAAGGCGCAGCTGCTGGATGCCGAGCGTTCGCGCCAGGATGCAGCGCAGGCGGCGTCGCGGCGCCTGCAGGTCGGCAGCGGCGACCGCAGCCAGCGCATCCGCACCTACAGCTTCCCGCAGGGCCGCATCACCGACCACCGCGTGGAAGGGCTGACCCTGTATGACCTGCCCAACGTGATGGCCGGCGACATGGACGCGCTGCTGCAGCGGCTGTCGCAGGAACACCAGGCCGATGCACTGGCCCAGCTGGCCGCGTCGGCCTGATCGATGCAGCCCACCAGCCAGCGCCAGCAGTTGCAGCAGGCGGTACGTCGCCAACCGACGGACTTCATCGCCTGGGTGATGCTGGCCGATGCCGAACTGGAAGCCGGTGACCTGGCAGCGGGCGAACAGGCCGCGCGGCGTGCCCTGCAGCTGCGCCCGCGGCATCCCGAAGCGCTGGCCCGGCTGGGCCGGGTGGCGTGGATGGCCGGCGCGCACGGCGATGCCGCGCAGCTGCTCGGCGAGGCCGCAGCCAGCGCGCCGCAGCACCCGGGCATCGCGTTGTGGCTCGGCCACGCACTGGAAGATGCCGGCGATGCCGAGGGCGCGGCCGATGCCTACCGACGCGCCCACGCGCTGCTGCCCGATGAGCCCTACATCGCCGCGCAGCGGCTGGCCTGGCAGCGCCGCCTGTGCGACTGGCAGGACGTTGATGCGCTGTCACGGCAGGTCCGCGATGCCGTGGCCGGCGGCCGTGGCGCGGTGGAACCGTTCGCCTTCCTCAGCGAGGACGCCAGCGCCGCCGAACAGCTGGCCTGTGCGCGGCTGCGCGCGGCGCAGTTCAGCGGTGTGCGGCCGCTGCCGCCGACCCCGGTGCGGCAACGCGGCCCGCTGCGGATCGGCCTGCTGTCCAACGGCTTCGGCGCGCACCCCACCGGCCTGCTGACCGTGGCGGTGTTCGAACAACTGCGGCAGGACACGGCGCTGGACATCCATCTGTTCGCACTCACCCGCGACGATGGCAGCCCGATCCGCCAGCGCCTGTGCGCGGCCACCCATCTGCACGACGTGGCCGGCCTGCGGCATGCCGACGTGGCGGCCCGGATCCGCAGCGAAGGCGTCGACGTGCTGTTCGACCTGCGCGGCTGGGGCGGTGGCGGCGTACCGGAAGTGCTGGCCCTGCGCCCGGCCCCGGTGCAGGTCAACTGGCTCGCCTATCCGGGCACCTCCGGTGCCCCGTGGATGGACGTGGCGCTGGCCGACGACTTCGTGCTGCCGGCCGCGCTGGAGGCGCACTTCAGCGAGCGCGTCGTGCGCCTGCCGCGTGCCTTCCAGCCATCGGACAACACCCGCGTGCTGCAGCCGGCACCGTCGCGTGCCGCGTGCGGCCTGCCCGGACACGGCGTGGTGTTCTGCTGTTTCAACAACAGCTACAAATTGAATCCGCGCAGCATGGCGCGGGCCTTCCAGGTCCTGCGGGGCGTGCCCGGCAGCGTGCTGTGGCTGCTGTCCGGACCGGGCCGCGCCGATGCCCGCCTGCGTGATGCAGCGCGCGCGGCCGGGGTGGATCCGGCGCGGCTGGTGTTCATGGCCAAGCTGCCGCATGCGCAGTACCTCGCCCGCTACGCCCTGGCCGACCTGTTCCTGGACACCCATCCGTACAACGCGCACACCACCGCATCGGATGCGCTGTGGGCCGGCTGTCCAGTGCTGACCTGCCCCGGCGATACCTTCGCCGCGCGGGTGGCCGGCAGCTTGAACCACCACCTCGGCCTGCATGCGATGAACGTGGCCGACGATGCCGCTTTCATCACCCGCGCCATCGCGTTGGGCAACGACCCCGCGGCGCTGGCGCAGCTGCGCACGCAGTTGGCCCAGGCACGTGCCGGCAGCAGCCTGTTCGACATGGCCGGCTTCGCTGTGGACCTGTCCCGGATGCTGCAGCAGCTGGCCAGCGAACGGGGCTGGCAGGGCGCGCACACCGCCTGAACCGCGCACGCGGCACACTGGGGCTTCCACCCAACGGGAGCCTTCGATGGCAAAGCTGAAGCGCAAGGCCTACGAGGCCCTGCTGGAACCGATGCAGCTGGAACTGGCCACCATGGCGCGCTGGGTGCAGCTGACCGGCCAGCGTGTGCTGGTGCTGTTCGAAGGCCGCGACACCGCCGGCAAGGGCGGCGCCATCCAGGCCATCAGCCAGCATCTCAATCCGCGCCAATGCCGGGTGGTCGCACTGCCCAGGCCGACCGACCGCGAAGCCACGCAGTGGTACTTCCAGCGCTATGCCAGCCACCTGCCAGCGGCCGGCGAGATCGTGCTGATGGACCGCAGCTGGTACAACCGCGCCGGCGTGGAACGGGTGATGGGCTACTGCAGCGATGCGCAGTACCGGCAGTTCCTGCAGCAGGCGCCGGTGTTCGAACAACTGCTGGTGGACGACGGCATCCTGCTGTTCAAGTACTGGCTGGCGGTGGACCAGGCGCAGCAGGAGGAACGGTTCGCCGAGCGCCATGCCGATCCGCTGAAGGGCTGGAAGCTGTCCCCGGTGGACCTGCAGTCGCGCGACAAGTACGAGGCCTACACCCAGGCCCGCGAGGCCATGCTGCAGGCAACCCACCGTACCCATGCGCCGTGGACGCTGGTGGATTTCAACGACCAGCGCACGGGTCGGCTGACCCTGGTCCGCGACCTGCTGGACCGCCTGCCCGATACCCATGTCGACGAGGCGCTGCCAAAGCTGCCGAAGCTGAAAGGCAAGCTGCACCGCGAGCATTACACGCTGCTGGAGCCGATCCCGGACGTGGTCTGACAGCGCTTCGGGGTCAGGTTCCTTTTGCGCCGCAGAAGGAACCTGAGCCTGACCTCAGGATCTGCTGCCGGCAATCCGCGCTTCGATATCCGCCGCCGTGACCGGACCCACGAACGAATGCACCACCTTGCCCTGCGGATCCACCAGGTGGGTCAGCGGCAGGCCGCGCGGGGTGGCGAAGTCGGCCGGCGGGGCGTACGGGTCGACGATGGCGATCGGATAGGTCACCGGCCGTTCCTTCAGGAACGCCTGCATGTCGGCCGGCTCGATTTCCTCATACGCCAGCCCGACCACTTCGATTTCGCTGCGCATCGCATGCAGCGCGGACAGTTCGGGCATTTCCTTGCGGCACGGGGCACACCAGGTGGCCCAGAAGTTCACCACCACCCACTTGCCGCGGTGCGCCGCCAGATCATACTCGGCGCCGTCCACGGTCTTGACCTTCAGCGTCGGGAACTCGGCGGTGACCCGCTCGGCGACGGCTGCACCATCGGTTGCGCCCAGTGCGGCGTCCGGATCGGCGGCAGCGGCGGGCGCAGCGGGAGCCGCAGGCGGCGCGGCGGCCGGCGCGGTGGCAGCAGGCTCGGCGGCCGGCTTGCAGGCGGCCAGCAGCACGGACAGGGTGACGACCAACAACGTGCATCTCATCGGGGCGTGTCTCCGGGGGGATAGATGTCGCTGACGCGACGCTTGAGTTTCTCACGCAGTGGCAGGCGCAGTTCGTCCAGCGCGGCCAGCGCCGCCTGGCCCAGGCTGTCCTGGCGGTAGGGCAGGTGCTGTTCGGCGACCGGGATGCGCAGCTGGGTCGCTTCGTACAGGTCGGCCAGGGTCAGCTGCTCCAGGTCACGCGCCAGCATCCAGTCACCGTTCTCCGCGCGGCGCAGCAGCGCGATGCGCTCCATGTCGCACAGCAGCTGCTGCAGCAGCGAGTCGGTCATCATCGGCTCGTGCTGCAGGATTTCATCGTCATCCAGCCCCTTGCCGAGCGCGCGCGCTTGCTGGAAGCGCCCGAGCAGGCGCAGCAGCGCATAGAATTCATAGCCCTGTGGCCCACCGGCTGGTAGCGGAACGCCGCCATCGAGGATGCCAGCGAAGCCCCCAGCAGCACGGCCACCCAGCACAGGTAGATCCACAGCAGCAGGATCGGCACGAACGCCACGGTGCCGTACAGCTTCTGGTAGGACTGGAAGCTGCCCAGGTAGGCACCGATGCCCCACTTCACCAGCTCCAGCAGGATCGCGGCGAGGATCGCCCCGGGCACCGCATGACGCCACTTGACCGTGTGGTGGGGGACGACGCGGTACACCAGCGTGATGCAGGCGAATTCGATCAGCACCGGCGCCAGCCGCAGCGAGAAACTGGCCAGCCACTGCCCTTCCTGGGTGCCGAACAACGGCAGCGCGAAGACCCTTGCCGAGACCGCCAACGAAGCCGCCGCCAGCATCGCGCCCAAGGTCAGCACGGTCCAGTACACCAGGAAACGGGTCAGCTTGGGCCGCGACGATCCCACGCGCCAGATCTGGTTGAAGGTTTCCTCCACGCTGTTGAGCGTGATCAGCAGCGAGATCACCAGCGCGATGAAGCCCGCCGCGGTGAGCTGGCCGGCGCTGGCGCTGAACTGGCGCAGGTAGCCTTCGGCCGCACGCGCCGCGCTGGGCACGAAGTTGGAGAACACGTAGTCGCTGAGCTGGTCGCTCCAGCGGTCGAACACCGGGAAGGCGGACAGCACACCGAACACCACGATGGCCAGTGGCACCAGCGCGAACACGGTGGTGTAGGCCAGCGCGGCAGCGGCCTGGAACAGGCGGTCATCCAGGAAGCGCCGCCACAGGAAACGGCCGAAGCTTGCGACGCGAGGACGGTCGCGCGCGCGCTCCATCCATAGATTGATCGTGTTCAACGGTTCCATCGGCGCAAGGGTACCCGATGCAGGATCGCCGCAGGATAGCCATACTGGCATCTCCTGGACGAGAAAGCGGGTCGACGATGGGCGAGATCCTGGTGCTCTACTACAGCCGAGGCGGTTCGGTGGCACGGCTGGCGCGGCAGATCGCGCGGGGCATCGGCGAGGTTCCGGGCATGGCCGCGCGCGTGCGCAGCGTGCCCGCCGTGGCCGCCGTGACCCAGACCGCGCGGCCGCCGGTACCCGATGAAGGCGCGCCGTATGTCAGCGTGGAAGACCTGGCCGAGTGCGACGGACTGCTGCTCGGCAGCCCAACCCGATTCGGCAACATGGCCGCCCCGATGAAGCACTTCCTGGACGGCCTGGGCGCGCAGTGGGTGAACGGCACGCTGGCCGGCAAGCCGGCCGCGGTGTTCACCTCCACCGCCTCGATGCATGGCGGCCAGGAATCCACCCTGCTGTCCATGCAGTTGCCCCTGCTGCACCACGGCTGCCTGATCGTCGGCATTCCGTTCACCGAAGCCGCGCTGAGCCATACCACCAGCGGCGGTACGCCTTATGGTGCCAGCCATGTCGCCGGCGCCCACGATGATCCGCAGCCCAGCGAGGACGAGGCCACGCTGGCCCGTGCGCTTGGCCGTCGGGTCGCCGACATCGCACGGCGGCTGGCCTGATGGCCCCCGGCGCGCGCACCGTGCTGCTGCTCGCCCTGATCGGGCTGGCCGCACTGTACGCCGGCTGGTTCATCGACGACCGGCACTGGCTGGCTGCCCAACTGGTCTTCACCGCGCCACCGCTGGCCTTGGCGATCGCGCTGCGGATGGGCTGGCGCAAGGCCGGGTTCTGGGCCAGCGTGCTGGCGCTGGGCTGGTTCAGCCACGGCGTGATGAGCGCCTGGAGCCATGCCGAGACACGCCTGCTGGCCTGGCTGGCGATCAGCCTGTCGCTGCTGGTGATCTTTGCGGGCAGCCTGCCCGGCCTGCGCGCCCGTTTCAGCCGAAAGCAACGCTGACGCCCCCCGCCGGGGCCGCTATCATCTGCGTTCCTGTTCCTGCAGCGCCGTTCCAGGCTCCGAAGACATTCCCATGATGGAAGACCTCCTGATCGTCACTACCGGTGGCACGATCGACAAGATCTACTTCGACGACAAATCGGACTACCAGATCGGCGATCCGCAGATCGGCATGATCCTGCGCGAACTCGGCGTGACCTTCCGCTTCAACGTCATTCCGATCCTGCGCAAGGATTCGCTGCATATCAGCGATGACGACCGCGAGCTGATCCGCGCCACCATCGCCGCACAGCCTACCCGCCACGTACTGGTCACCCACGGCACCGATTCGATGGTCGCCACCGGCAAGGTGCTGGCCACCATCCCGGACAAGACCATCGTGATGACCGGCGCGTTGAGCCCGGCCCGCTTCCGCGGCTCCGATGCCGAGTTCAACATCGGCTGCGCGATCGGCGCGGTGCAATCGCAGCCGGCCGGCGTGTACATCGCGATGAACGGGCGTATCTGGGACCCGCAGAGCGTGCGCAAGAACGTCGCCGAAAACCGTTTCGAAGCGGCCTGAGACCGATCAGGAACCGCCCCTCCCGGGCGGTTCCTGCGCCGCATCGCCTCACTGCGATGCCGCCACCTGGATGGACCGGTCCACGGCGGCGTCGGCATCTGCCATGCCTGCCCCGCAGTCCTGCGGGCAAGCAACCAGCAACGGTCGCGCGGTCTCTTTCAGGATATCGGCGACCTGGACAGGGGTAAGACGGCCATCAACAGCCGACTGCATCAACGCCACCACGCCAGCAACGTGCGGAGCCGCCATCGAGGTGCCGTTGTAGGCGGCATAGGCGGGCGCACCCGGCGCGGTGCGGCCGCTGTTCAAGGTGGAAAGGATGTTCTCGCCGGGCGCCGCCAGGGTGATTCCCCCGCCATGGTTGGAGAAGCCGGCGCGTGCACCGCGCGCGGTCGTGGCCGCCACCGCTACCACTCCACGGCAGTTGGCCGGGGTGAAGCGCGAGACATCGGCGTTGCTGTTTCCCGCTGCGACCACCACCGTTGCACCGGCCTGGATCGCGCCGTCCACGGCGGCCTGCGATGCGCGATCGCAGGCACCCTGGCCGCCCAGCGACAGGTTCAGCACTTTGGCGGGATTTGCATTGCGCGGGATGCCCCTGACAGTGCCGCCCGCGGCCCACACCATGCCGTCGGCGATGTCCGACGTGTAACCGCCGCCCTTGCCGAGGACGCGGACATGCACCAGTCTGGCGTCGAAAGCCGTTCCGGCGACTCCTTGCCCATTGTTCGTGGCCGCGGCAACGGTGCCGGCGACGTGGGTGCCATGCCAGCTGGAGGGTTGGCCCCACTGGCTGTCGCCGGTGTCCTCCGGGTTGTCATCCCGACCGTTGCCGTCGCCGGCCATGCTGCCGTTGCTGATGAAGTCGTAACCCGGAAGCGTATTGGCGTCCAGTTCCGGATGGCGGGTGCGGCCGGTGTCGATGATCGCCACCACCTGCCCGGCGCCGGTGGCCTTGTCCCACGCCGGCCGCACGTTGAGTGATGCGGCACTGCTGGAGAAGCCCCATTGTTCGTTCAAGCGCGGATCGTCCGGATTGAGCGCCGGCTTCAGGATGCGATCCACCTGCACATGATCCACGTCGGGATCACTCGCCATGGCCGCCATCCAGGCACCGGCCTGCGCACGGTCCAGCGCCTGCCCGGTGCGCACCACCATCGGCCCGGTGGCCATCTGGCGCAGCACCTGCATGCTGCCGGTGCCGACGCGTAGCCGGGATCCGGCGCGATCCAGCACGGCGCGCATCGCGCCTTCGCCATGCCCCGCTGCGCTGCCGCCGCGCAGGTGGACGATGAACTGCTGGTGGGTTTCCAACTGCTCCAGGCCCGTGGGATCCACGTCGCCGGCCAAAGCCGACGCGCTGCACGCAACCGCCAGCACGCTGGCCATGACCGGTAAGGGGAGGATTTTCCTGCAAGGCAATTTCATACGCTGTCTCCGTGGCTGGGTGGGGAGCACCATCGTCTGCTTGCACGCGTGCGGAAGGCATCGGAGTTCTGCGCCACGCCCCAACGGAAAACGCCCCGGTCATGCCGGGGCGTTGCGCTGGTCACTCCCGGTAAACGGTGATCAGTACTGCGCGCGTACCGTCAAGCCGGAGAACGTGCTGTAGGCCTTGATCCGTACGTGCCAGGTACCTGCGGCCGGGTTGCTGATGGTGCAGGTCTCGTTGTTGCCGCTCAGGTAGGGACGGCAGGCATACGTGCTGTCGGTCGGCGCGCTGCCCTGGCGCAGGTACAGGTCGGCATCACCACTGCCGCCGCTGATCGCCACGCGCAGCTGGGTGGCACCGCTGGGAACGGTGACGGTGTAGCTGAGCGCCGTGCCGGAAGCGGCACCCAGCCCCCCCACCGCCACGTTGTTCTGCAGCACCGTGCCGGTGCCCGGATCCGGGTTGCCACCGCCGCCGCCCTGCGCCGCCACCACCGCCGCATCGGCGTTGACGATGCCCGCACCGCAGCCACCGGAGCAGGCACCCGGCAGCGCACGCGCGGTGTTCTTGATGATGGTTTCCACCTGCGCCGGGGTGAGCGCGGTCGGTGCCACCGACTGCATAAGCGCGACCACGCCGGCCACGTGCGGGGCCGCCATCGAGGTGCCGTTGTAGGACGCGTAGGTCGCCGAGGCAGGCACCGTGGTACCGGTGTTGAGGGTGGACAGGATGGCCTGGCCCGGCGCGGAGATGTCGATGCCGGCGCCATAGTTGGAGAAGCTGGCCTTGGCGCCGGTGTTGGTGGTGGCTGCCACCGCGATCACGTTGGCGCAGTTGGCCGGGACCGACGTGGAGACGTTGCTGGCTTCATTGCCAGCCGCCACGACGACCGTGGTACCCCGTCCCACCGCGCCGTTGATCGCGTTCTGGTAGGTGGCCGAGCAGCTGCCACCCCCGCCGAGGGACATGTTGATCACTTCGGCTGGATTGGCATTGGCCGGCACGCCGCTGACCGTGCCGCCGGACGCCCAGACGATCGCATCGGCGATGTCGGAGGTGTAGCCGCCGCACTTGCCCAGCACGCGCACCGGAACCACCTTGGCGTTGTAGGCCGTACCGGCCACGCCGGTGCTGTTGTTGGTCACCGCGGCGATGGTGCCGGCCACATGGGTGCCGTGCCAGCTGGAGTTGGAGGCCGGATAGCCCGCGCCGCATTCATTGGCCGCGTACCAGTCGCCCTGGTCGTTGGCGTTGTTGTCGCGCCCGCCGCCATCGCGTGCCATGGCCGCGTCGCTGATGAAATCATAGCCGGGCAGGATGTTGGCATTCAGATCCGGATGGCTGGTGATGCCGGTGTCGATCACCGCCACCACTACGCCGGTGCCGGTGGACTTGTCCCATGCCGGGCGCACGTTGATGGAGGCGTTGGACGTGCCGAAGCCCCACTGTTCGCCGAGGCGGGCATCGTTTGGCACCAGGGTCGGCCGCATGATCTGGTCGACCTCCACGTACTCCACGTTGGGGTCGGCGGCGAGCTTGCGCATCAGCAGTTCGGCCTGCGCGGCATCCAGCGCCTGGTCGGCCCTGACCACGGTCGGCCCGATTGCCAGCCGGCGCACCTGCTGCAGGCCCAGCGCGCGTCCCTGCGCAGCGGACAGGCCCGATGCAGCGGTCCTGAGCGAGCTCGCCAGGGCTGACGGCGTGGCCAGCGGCGCGCTGTTGTCGCGGAACTTGACGATGAACTGCTTGTGGGTCGGTGCGGACGACAGGCCGCTCAGGTGGACGTCGCCGGCGAACGCCGGGGCGACCAGCAGCAGCGAGGTGAGCACGGAGGCCCCCATGACGACCAATGCACGCTGACGCAAACGCGGTTGCGAAACCTGGGACATCGGATTTCCTTTTCTGGGTTCTGGCATGGATGCCGGATTCGGCAGAGGGCGCCGGTCGCGATTCGCAGGCTGCGCTGCGTTGGCAGGAATCGATGACCGGGGCGGACAGCCCCCCGTGCACTGTCCACGAGACCGAAGCTAGTCGGTCCGAGCCAGTGAGGACAATGTTTCAGCCCCACTTCAGCGACATGAAATGTCGGAACTGAGACTTTTGGTGTCTAAAATTTGTAAAGGTGAAGGAACTTTCACTCACCTTTAACGGTCGTCAGCTGTCCCTGGCCTGTCCTGGCATGACTGTGCCGACATCGGCCGGGCAGTAAAAAGCCCGTCAACAGGGACGGGCTTTCGGGGGCATCCGCCGAGCGTGGCTCGGCGCTACCGGGTGCAGCCGGTCAGGCGAGCTTGACCAGCCAGCCGTGGCGGTCCGGCAGGCGGCCGTACTGGATGTCGGTCAGTTCCTTGCGCAGCGACAGGGTCACTTCGCCGGCCGGCGCGTTGATGTCGCCGACTTCGAAACCTTCGCCCTTCAGCTGGCCGATCGGGGTCACCACCGCCGCAGTGCCGCAGGCGAACACTTCGGTGATCTCGCCCGAAGCCACGCCCTGCTTCCACTCATCGATGCTGACCTTGCGCTCTTCCACCTTCATGCCACGGTCGCGGGCCAGCTGCAGGATGCTTTCGCGGGTGATGCCTTCCAGGATGCTGCCCGACAGCTGCGGGGTCACCAGGGTGCCGTCCTTGTAGACCAGGAAGACGTTCATGCCGCCCAGTTCTTCCAGGTACTTGCCTTCCACCGGGTCCAGGAACAGCACCTGCGAGCAGCCCTGCGCCTGCGCCTTCTGCTGCGGCAGCAGCGAGGCGGCATAGTTGCCGCCGCACTTGGCTGCACCGGTGCCGCCCTTGGCCGCACGCGCGTACTCGGTGGACAGCCAGATCGACACCGGCGCCACGCCCTTGGCGAAGTACGGGCCGGCCGGGCTGGCGATCACGTAGTAACCGGCCTTGTGCGCGCCGCGCACGCCGAGGAAGGCTTCGTCGCCGATCATGAACGGACGGAAGTACAGGCTGGATTCGTCGGCCGACGGCACCCAGTCCTTGTCCAGCGCGACCAGCTGCTTCAACGATTCGACGAAGATGTCCACCGGCAGTTCCGGCAGCGCCAGGCGCTGCGCCGAACGCTGCAGGCGACGGCCGTTGGCATCGGGGCGGAAGGTCCACACCGAGCCGTCGGCATGCCGGTAGGCCTTGATGCCTTCGAAGATTTCCTGGCCGTAATGCAGCACCGCGGCGGCCGGATCCAGCAGCAGCGGGCCATAGGGGCGAACATTGGCGTTGTGCCAGCCGGTGTCCTTGTCCCAGCGCACTTCCACCATGTGGTCGGTGAAATGCAGGCCGAAGCCCGGCTTTTCCAGGATGGCGGCGCGCTCATCGGCGCTGCGCGGATGGGCCGAGCGGGTGACGTCGAAGCTGATGTTGGACTGGGACACCGGATGTTTCCTGTTCTGGTTGCGGTTGTTACCGGGATTCCACCACGCGGGCGGCGTACGGTCGGGTCAGAGCATGCCGGTTTCCAGGCGCGCCGACTCGGACATCATGTGGCGGCCCCATGGTGGATCGAACACCAGTTCCACGTCGGCTTCGGCCACGGTGGGGATGATTTCCAGTTTGCTGCGCACGTCGTCGACCAGGATGTCGCCCATGCCGCAGCCGGGCGCGGTCAGGGTCATCTTGACGTCGACCTCGCGGCGGCCATCGTCCAGGTGCTTGAGCTCCACTTCGTAGACCAGGCCGAGGTCGACGATGTTGAACGGGATCTCCGGGTCGAAGCAGGTGCGCAGCTGCTGCCACACCAGGTGTTCGACCTGTTCATCGCTGGCGTCGTCAGGCAGCTCCAGCGGTGCCGGGGCCTCCTTGCCGATGGCATCGCCGTCCCGCCCCGCGATGCGGAACAGGTTGCCTTCGACGAACACCGTATAGCTGCCACCCAGGGCCTGGGTGATATAGCCATAGCTGCCGGCGGGCAGGGTCACCGTTTCGCCCTGCGGGACCATGACGGCCTCGCAGTCGCGTTCGAAGTGGACTGGTTCACTGCTACGGGAATACATGAGGCTCGATCTGGGGGCTGCGGACGCGCCGCGCAAGGCGACATTTTAGCCCAGCGGCCCGGCGCCCGCCCGTGCACTGCGGCAAACCCAGTATCCTGTTGGCATCCAAAGGGAAATCCGCATGCCCTCTCCTGCTGTACGCACCAGGACCGTGTCCTGGCTCTGGCCCGTGATGTACCTGATCGGCGCCGGCACGGCCCTGCTGGCCTGGGTGTTCTTCGCATTGATGACCGGCCGCCAGTTGGGTTGGATGGCGATCGTGGTGGCGCTGGAACTGCTGTTCATACTGCGCCTGGGCACCCTGCGCGGCGGCGTGCTGCGCGCCCTGCTGGTGGCCGGCGGCACGCTGCTGGTGACCGCGCTGGCCTGGTGGAGCATCGCCAGCGCCTGGCTGGGCGGATCGATGGGGCTGACTCCCTGGGAGTCCGCACTGCGCATGGGCCCGCACCTGGCGTGGACGCTGGTGGGGCTGGCCAACGTCACCGCCGACTGGCTGTGGCTGCCGGTGGCGGTGGTGTTCGCGGCATGGCTGGGCTGGCAGAAGCGCGTCTGACGCAGGGGCGGTAGGTTCGGTGGGTGACGGGCGGCCTCGGTGGGTGATGACCGGCTTTGGTGGGTGACGACCGTTGGTCGTCACGCTGTTGCTTTCCGCTGCGCTCGCCGAGCATGGCTCGGCGCTACCATGCGCGGCCCGGTAGTGACGGCCGCTGGCCGTCATGCCCTTGCGGCGGATGGGGCTCAGTGCCCCCCATCCAGCCCCTTCAGTTCACTCACCAGCGAACCCGCCGCCGCCGCCCCATCGCCGTACAGCATGCGGGTGTTGTCCGCATAGAACAGCGCGTTTTCAATCCCCGCAAAGCCCGTACCGCGCCCGCGCTTGATCACCACCACGTTGCGCGCATTCACCACATCCAGGATAGGCATGCCGTAGATCACGCTGGCCGGATCGGTGCGTGCCACCGGATTGACCACGTCGTTGGCACCGATCACCAGCACCACGTCCGTGCTTGGGAACTCAGGATTGATGTCGTCCATGTCGGCGATCAGGTCGTACGGCACGCCGGCTTCGGCCAGCAGCACGTTCATGTGCCCGGGCATGCGGCCGGCCACCGGATGGATGGCGAACTTCACCTTCACCCCGCGCGCGATCAGCCGCTGCGCCAGCTCCCAGATCTTGTGCTGCGCCTGCGCCACGGCCATGCCGTAGCCCGGCACGATCACCACGCGTTCGGCGAAGGCCATCATCGCCGCCACGTCGGAGGCATCGATCGGCTTCTGCGCGCCGGTGATTTCCTGCGCCTCGCCGCCCGCGCCGCCACCGAAGTTGGAGAACAGCACGTTGCTGATCGGCCGGTTCATCGCCTTGGCCATCAGCCGGGTCAGCAGGATGCCAGCCGCACCGACCATCATGCCGGCGATGATCAGCGCCTCGTTGCCCAGCACATAGCCTTCGAAAGACACCGCCAGGCCGGTGAACGCGTTGTACAACGAGATCACCACCGGCATGTCCGCCCCGCCGATCGGCAGGGTCATCAGCACGCCCAGCGCCAGCGCCAGCACGAAGAAGGCGATGATCGCCCAGGGTGCCAGCGTGCCGGCGGCGATGATGCCCAGCACCACCACGGCCAGCGCCACGATCATGTTCAGCGCCTGCTGTCCGGGCCAGGTGATGCGCCGGTCCAGCCGACCGTCCAGCTTCGCCCAGGCGATCACCGAACCGGACAGCGACACCGCGCCGATGGCCGCACCGGTCACTGCCAGCGTCAGCACCATCGCCGAAGGCTGGCGCGCGGCCAGGTCGGCCAGTGCCTGCGCGCTCCAGTGGCTGGTATCGCGGTTGGCCAGCGCCGACCAGCGCAGCAGTTCCACCGCACCGATGGCCGCGGCCGAACCGCCCCCCATGCCGTTGTACAGCGCCACCATCTGCGGCATGTCGGTGATGGCGACCTTGCCGGCCGACCACCATGCCAATCCGCCGCCCAACGCCAGCGCGACCAGGATCAGCGGGATGTTGTGCAGTTCGGGCAGGAAGAAGGTGGCGACGGTGGCCACCAGCATGCCCAGGCCGGCCCAGCGGATGCCGCTGCGGGCGGTAAGCGGCGAGGCCATGCGCTGCAGGCCGAGCAGGAACAGCGTGGCAGCGACGAGGTAGCTGGTCTTGACCAGCCAATCCAGCAGTTCAGGCGTGCTGACGTTCAAGGTTGCGGCTCCTTGTCGGCGTCGGTGGGCGCCGGCTTGATGCTGGGCTTGAACATTTCCAGCATGCGCGCGGTGACCACGTACCCCCCGGCGGCATTGCCTGCGCCCAGCACCACCGCGATAAAACCGAGGATCTTCTCCAGCGGGGTCTGCGCGTGGCCCAGCACCACCATCGCGCCGATCAGCACGATGCCGTGGATGAAGTTCGAACCGGACATCAGCGGGGTATGCAGGATCACCGGCACCCGCGAGATGATCACATGGCCGGCGATGGCCGCCAGCATGAAGATGTACAGCGCCACGAATCCGTCACTCACCGGCACGACTCCCGCTCTGGATGTAGGCCCCATCATAACCACGCGCTGAACCGCGCGCGCTGCACTGTCAACGCAGGCTGCCTGCACGCGTTGTCCATGGTGAGCCCGACGAAGGACCCGTACCCTGTGCTGGTGAGCAGCCCCCTGGCCCCGACCGCCGACGCACCGCCTGCATCGCTGGACCAGTTCCTGGCCGGGGTGGGACCGCGCGCGTTCCGCTTCGCCGAGGCTGGCCTGCGCCATCGCGAGGATGCGCTGGACGCGGTGCAGGACAGCCTGATGCGGATGCTGGACTACCCGGAAAAGCCGGCCGCCGAGTGGCCGCCGCTGTTCTGGAGCATCCTGCGCCGACGGGTGATCGACCTGCAGCGCCGTCGCCGCTTCCGCCTGCCGTTCTGGCGCGACAACGTGGACAGCGACGGTGAGCCGGTGGACTGGGCCGATGAGGGCCCGGGCCCGGCCGACGTCCATGCCGGGCGCGAACAGTACGATGCGCTGGTGCAGGCGCTGCGCGCGCTGCCGGCGCGACAGCGCGAAGCCTTCACCCTGCGCGTGCTGCAGGACCTGGACGGCGCCACCACCGCGCGCGCCATGGCCTGCAGCGAAGGCGCGGTAAAGACCCACCTGGCGCGTGCCCGCGACGCGCTGAGAACCCTGATGGAGAATCCGACGTGAGCCGCACCCTGCCCCCCGACGACCAGTTGCAGGCCCTGCACCAGCAGGCCGTGCAGGCGCTGTCGCCCGCTACCTTGGCGCGCCTGCGCAACGCGCGGCATGCCACGGCGGCATCGCGGCGGCGACCCGCCTGGTGGATGGCTACCGCCTTTGCCGGGGTGGCCGCGCTGGGCGTCGGGCTGAGCCTGCAGATGCGTTCGCCGCCTTCGCCGTTGCCTGCGGTGGCGCCGATGGTGGCCGCGCTGGAAAGCGATGGCGCCGCGCTGGATGAAAACCCCGACCTTTACCTGTGGCTGGCCAGCACCGACCTGGCGATGGAGTGACCTGATGAACGTTTATCTGCCTTCCCGCCTGCTGCCTGTGCTGCTGGCACTGCTGAGCGTTGGTGGCGCGGCGTTCGCGCAGGAAGCCGCGCCGCCGGCCTGGGAACAGCTGACCCCGGCCCAGCGCGACGCACTGGTAGCGCCGCTGCGTGACCGCTGGAACAGCGCCCCACCCGCGCATCGCCAGCGCATGCTGCAGCACGGCCAACGCTGGCAGTCGATGACACCGGAGCAGCGCGACCAGGCCCGCAAGGGCATGCGCCGTTTCGATGGCATGACCCCCGAGCAGCGCGAACAGGCGCGCGCGCTGTTCGCCAAGATGCGCGGCATGACCCCGGAGCAGCGCACCGAACTGCGCGCCCGCTGGGGCACGATGAGCAACGACCAGCGCCGCCAATGGGTACGCGACACCCCCCCGCCCCCGCGCAACCGCGACTGACCGGTAGTGACGGCCGCTGGCCGTCATGCTCTCGCTTCGGTGGGTGACGACCGTTGGCCATCACGCCGTCACCTCGGTAGGTGACGACCGTTGGTCGTCACGCTCTCGCCCCGGTAGTGACGGCCGCTGGCCGTCCCGCTCTCGCCCCCGGTAGTGACGGCCGCTGGCCGTCCGCCGTTGCCTCGGTGGGTGACGACCGTTGGCCGTCCGCCGTTGCGGTTGAGACTACCGCTCAGCCACCCGCCACCCAGCGCGTCTTCGCCAACAACTCATCCTCCCAATCAAACCGCACTTCCCCGTCATGCACGAACAGGCTGACGAAGTTCAGCACATTCCGTGCATACATCTCGCTGGCCTGCGCCGCACCCAGACTGGCCAGGTTCAACGGGCCATCCACCACCACCCCAGCGTGCTCGATGCACTCACCCGGCACGGTCACCGCACAATTGCCGCCACTCTCTGCGGCAAGGTCGACGATCACACTACCCGACGCCATGCCCTCCACCATCGCCTGGCTCAGGATCACCGGCGCAGTGCGCCCCGGCACCGCAGCCGTGCAGATCACCACATCCACGCCGCGCAGATGGTCGGCCAGCCGCTGCTGCTGCAGCGCGCGCTCCTCATCGGTCAGCGCACGCGCATAGCCGCCCTCGCCGGCCGCGCTGACGCCAAGGTCGAGAAAGCGCGCACCCAGCGACTGGATCTGCTCACGCGTTTCCGGTCGCACATCGAAGCCTTCCACCTGCGCGCCGAGCCGCCGCGCCGTGGCAATAGCCTGCAGACCGGCCACGCCCGCGCCCACCACCAGCACCTTGGCCGGGCGCACCGTGCCCGCCGCGGTGGTCAACATCGGGAAGAAGCGCGGCGCCCGCTCGGCGGCGATCAAGGTCGCCTTGTAGCCGGCCATGCCCGCCTGTGAACTCAACACGTCCATCGATTGCGCGCGGGTGGTACGCGGCAGCAATTGCAACGGAAACAGCTGCAAGCCCGGCTGCGTAACCAGTGCAGCCAGCACCGCATCGCGCGCCGGCTGCAGCAACCCGACCACACTGGCACCGGGCTTCAACCGTGCCAGCCGCGCAGGCGCGGGTGACTGCACGCAGAGCAACGCATCGATATCCGCCCAGCGGCTGTCATCGACCAGCAGTGCGCCGGCATCCAGGTAGGCCTGGTCAGGGAAGCCCGCCGATGTGCCCGCACCGGCCTCGAACCAGACCGTGGCACCGCGTGCGGCCAGTTTCTTCGCCGTTTCCGGGGTAAGCGCCACACGGCGCTCTCCTGGTGCGGTTTCCTTGACCCCCAGCAACGCTACGGACATACGCTTCCCCGCTGATCGGTAATCAGCCGATAGTAGCGCGCCCCACGCGCCGTTGCTGGCCTGGCGGCCTGCCGCCGGCGAGCGGCTTCATCTATCCCACGACAAGGGCAGCGTCCGGCATCAGGATGCACTGGAGGGTGAGGTCGTGCGCGCCGCGCCTGCTGGCAACCTCGTCCATCCACGTACTGTCATCGTGATATTCAATCGCCGAGAGCAGCCCGTTCTGGCAATGCAGCACGGCCCTGAGCGGCGTGAAGCCACCGGCGACGCTGACCGTCACCTCGGCCAACGGCCCGTCATGCCCAGCGAGCGGCAGCGCAAGGCCGTTGTCTACCACTGGCTTGCCCCGCGACGTCTGGTGCAGGCGGATCGTGCGTCTTCCGGGTAGGCGTTCGATACCCGTAATGCAGAGGATCTGACCGGCCCAGCGGGTCGCCATTTCCGGGTTCAGCTGCGCCTGCACGCAGTGCACGATCAGCACTTCCAACCGACTCAAAGCGGCCTTGGGCGCAAACAGCCGCGAGAATATCGACACCATCCTTGTCTTCTCCTGCCTGGGTGGCCACACCGGCCACAGGCTCCATCTCACTACACCGGACCCCACCGTGAAAGTGTCAAATACGACGCGATACGGTTCCGCCAAGGCGCGATCGTATATCGGCCCGTGATGCCCTGCCCTGTTCGTCGTGGCCGACATGCTGGCGCTACGTTTCTGACCCAACGCGCGAGTATCGCTTCGCACGTGCGCCGCGCGGATGAGCGGCACCCGCCCTCTATATTTCGACAGCGTGCACTGCGGGCTGCGCGCACTCGGCATACGGATACGACTGGAGGTGATTTGAGCGTCGCCCCTCTCATGCAGGATGTTGACGACAGCCCATCCGGTGCCCAGCCGGGAAGGCGTGCCCTCCGGCTGGCTTGACCTGCATAAGAGGGGCCTGTTCCACCACGCATGCTGCTTTGGCCGCCGACGCTTTTGACGGCGTATTGTCATCCAAACATGGGCTGGTACCAGAACATTCCCTTTTCCCTCAGCCAGGGAAATCTGGCGCCATCGAAAATCGACAGCTGCGCCATGTCGATGCCGTAGCGGCTGAAAATTGAGATCAGCTCCATCAGGTCATCATCCCCAAGAGATGTCGCCACGCGCAAATATATTGAATCGCCCGAACCCTTGATCTCTTCAATCGCAGAAACGGATGTAAGCCAGGCAAACAGGTTTTCTTCGTCGCGAGGCGAGAAGAAAGTTAAATCAGCTATCGCTAATTGAACGACCCCGCCCTTATCCATCTCAGACTCCGCATACTTTTTATCCTATCCAACACGCTTGAGCCAAGCATCAGGAAACCCGGCCCGGCGAGACGTCACATAGCCGCTATAAAAGTCGGATTCAACCTAGCTCACATCCATCCACCACGTAGTTCCATCTACCTCCTGCGTCAAGACAGCCATCTATATCCAACTGGCGGACCATCCAAAGCCCAGCAGATAAGATCACCAAATCTAAGAGCACTAGCATTACCAGGCTTCTTTTACGTTTCATCTCAGCACCGCTGCCGGCAACCCTGCGGGATCATAGACGGAGCATACATCGCTTCAGGAACCTGGTGTCGAGCGCACCCTTCCATGCTCAGCCCTCTCACTCCTCGCTTGCCCCAATTACAGCTACCTTGCCGTCCCTGAAAAACATCAAGCGCGCACCATCTGAAGAGATCAGTGAAATCAGATCTCGCGATGCGCTTCCCTCTTAAGACCGCCCTGCCCCGCCAATTACATTCAGCACAGCCATACTGGCTCATCTGGCGATTTTATCCTTGCAGTAACGAAGACTATTCACATCGGTATCCCAGTAAGTTCCCGCATAAATCAGGGTCTCACGCCCCCGCGCTGATAGCTCAATATCATGTGAAAGCCTTCCATTGCAAAATATCATCCTACGACCCATAGCGACGAATCTGTCGGATCGTAACGTCCAGTCATGTCGCCTTGCTAAATCAATGAAATGTCTGGAGGCCACGTCGACTGTCAAGGCCGCCTTGGCTTCAGCCGTCCTCCCGATAAATGTTCCGCGCGATAGCGCCTTTTGCGCTCGAACATCACTATTTTCCGGTAATTCCAAATCTTCGTTAGCCGCCCGTAATTCCATGCCGCTTGGTCGGCCAGACCAATCACCTCGAACCAAGCTTTGTGTAACCAACCGCCAGCTCATCACGATAAATATACAGACCAATGCCATAAGGGCGAATTTGGATTTCACCACCAATCTCCCAAGCTTACGTCACCTCAAGGGACTCAGCAGGCGATAGCCCGCGCCCTAGTCCGACGCCAGCTCGGTCGAATTGTCGGCGTGCGGAGAATGATAAAAGCCCGCCGCCACCATGTACCGCAGCAGTTTGGCGAGACGCGCTGGTCATTCTAATCGCCCCCATCCCCGAACACCTCCGTGTACCAAAATCCACTTGGATCCCTGAATTTCTTTGATATTTCTGGAACATCCAAACGCTTTAGCTCAGAAAACGGAATCAGATAGCGACGGAAAAGTGATATGAATTCAAGTGCATCGTCAAACGTAAGCTCCCCCCTATCAACAATGGCGTATATGGCTCGCCCCTGACCAAATACGTCGCACACTGATCCAATACTTTTCAACCATGTGAAAAAGTAAAGCTCATCCTGAGCGGAATAGAACTTGACACCAGCCATCTCTATTTCGAGGGGCTCTTGGCCACTCATCGTCGTCTGTCTCCTGGGCATTCATTGTCGTGAGCCCCACCCTTTTATCTTGCACGTCCTGGTGCGAGGCTCGGTGCGCTGAACCGCCCCACCCACTGGGAACCCCTACGTTACCATCCGCGTCCGCCCGTGTAAGAGTGCCCCTTCGGGCTACGGACCCCACTTCGGCCCGTCCTTCGGCGGACATGAACCTTTCGCGTATCTGGCAAAGCGGGAGCCGCCACGCCACCCGGATAGATGACAGAAGCCAGTCGCTCCACCTTGGTGTAGGTGTACCGCAAGGTCGTCGCTCCGTGGGTCACCTGACCGCAGCGGTCGTGGCAGTAGTTGATCATTCCATCAGAGATCGCCGAGGTCTGGGCTTGCCCAACCGCCTTGCACCCGCAAACATCGAGCCGCTCTACGTCGCGAGCCGACTGGACTATCCGCAAACCACCAGAAGAGCTTTCCTATTCAGAACCAGCTCAAATTCATGCAAATCTGGAGCCATAACCATTACGTATACCGGCCCCGCCTCATCACCACGCTCGTAAGCGAACAAAAACTTGTCTTTTCCATCGGATCTTTCCTTACCGAGTAATTTGAATCCATCCGTTGCCTTTATACCTTCTTTGATAGCTCTATGTGAGAACCTTGGGTGCCCACCTATCTGAACTTCGGCCACTGAATCATTCACTTGGATGTTGCCCAAGTCAAAGTCCGGCCCAGGCTCTTGAGGCTGAAACGTGACACCCGGCGGGAGTGCCGCGCAGACGTTGAATCTTTCGCTTAGGACGGTTGCCTCCTGCTCAGCCTGGCAGGCAGTAACCAAGACCATCGCAGCGAAAAACAGGAGCTTAGTTGCAACCGCAGCCATGCCGGATCAACTCGTTTCCAGCCGTCAAAATATCTTTGATGTTCTGCTCATTCACAGGAACAGTGAGATTTCTTCCCATAACGTCCTCCCGAGAGTTTGCAACTGCGCAGGCGGCGAATTTGCCAGCCGCGCGACTGGACTGGCAATTAGCGACACAGTGGAAGTACTTATCGCTGCCGATCGTGCGATCTTGCGACATGACTTAATACTCGCCAGCTTGAACAACCGCCGCAACCGGAGCAGAGACAGGGAACGCCAAGGCCTCCAATGCACCTTCACCCTGCTTCTCCAATCAAACATAGCGTCGACTCAGCCTAAATCACTCATGCATAACCAAGCATGCGAAAGCTCCTGACAGGGCCAGGAGAAATATAATGGCATTCACAACGAAGGCGATCAGTACGAGCCGATGCGCTCTACACTCCGCGGAGTACACAGCCCCCAAGCCCCTGAAGGGAAATTTCTGAAAAAAGTGATCTCGCTCGAGAAGCTGGGGAGAGCCCAGCCTGACCCACGCATCCCGATCTCTACTCCGCAAACGCGCTACCGCAATACCCCGTATCACCATAATCGACACCATGAGGACGAAGGATATGGAGAACAGCCAAAACCCTAAATCAACAGTCAGCATTCGCATTTACTCCACACTACTCCGTCCTCGCTAGCTCTTGAAAATCCCCCGATATAGCTAGCGGATGCGTCCCAGCCACCCTGGCCTCCCCATCCGACAGACTTCACAGCCCCGAGTTTCACTTCGTACAAGGCAGCACCACCACCAACAGCAGCACCGATCGAGAGTAGGCTCGGCGGACCAACTAGGTCGCCGGGATCAACCAACATCAGGTTCCCGCCGGACAGAGTAACGTTTGAGACGGTGAGAGTTACAGGCAAACCGACCCCTATACCCGCGCCGGCGAAAACCACGCTTACAGTCGCAGCTCGCCCCGCCAAGCACTCAGACGTCAGGGTTAGTTTCGCAGACCCAACGCTTCCAAACCCCGTGGCCATGATTCGGGGGCTAGATCAGGTCTCGCCTCAGAACTTCACCCTACTGTAGACCAAGTTCAATTCTTTATCGTGCATCACCCATCGATTAGTATTGCCCTCTAGACATAAGTAGGACGTGCCTGCGTTGCCCGATGCGCGTGACCGAGCTGCACGAGCGAATCGCGGAAACCGCTGCATCACGCTGCTGTCCGGTATCTCTAGCTCTGTCGTTTTTCTACACTCTTCCGGCAAGACAAAAGCTCCGCTACTGGGAACAAAAACCAACCATGACTCATTTGTGTCCATATCGTGCGTCTCACGAATATCCACGGCATCTTCAGGCAACCACAGCGGCAGCCATTTGGAATCGCCAATTGCCTGCATCGCTTGGGCTTGATCGCGATTGGCATACTCGTTGCTCGCAACTTCGACACATCCTGAAATTGCAATAATCAAAGTTATTGCCATGAAAGGCTTGAAGATGCCCACTGTAGGTTTCCAAATAATTAAAATGGGAAGTTCCCGCCTGGGCGATAGTTTCCGCACATCTGCGAGCAATTCCCTGCAGATTTCATTTGCCCTGACGATCGTCCAAGCAGGTTTGCTAATTGATCAGCCGCCGAGTCGTCAGCAGAATCCCCTTTAATCCTCTGATCGAACCATTCGCGCCCGTCGCTTATACACTGGGCAGCGGCCACCCCTCCCATGCCTTTCTGCGCAGCTTGGCAATTCGCCATACAATGAAAATATTTGTCCTGACCGATCCATCCCTTGTGTGCCCCACCAACTGCATGGGTGGCTGACCACTGGTTAGCGTACTGTTGGCCAAAATCGCCCGCTCCCGCGGCGAATGCGGCCGGTAAGCCGAGCGCCTCCAAACTTCTATTAACGTAATATCTCCAGTTAACTGTATAGGCACCAGTCTCTGACTTACTGACCCCAGGATGGAATTCCTGCAATCCTAAAGGGTCAACGCGGGTGATCGGAACTCCGCCGGCATAGGGGTAGGTGCCGGCCCCACCCGCCAACCCAATCGGATCACTCTGCACATACCGCCCCACCCCGGCATCATAATCCCGCTGGTAGTTGTAGTTCAGCCCACTTTCCGGCGTCACCTGCTGCCCCGGAAACCGCAGCGCGAACCCGAATGCAATCCCATCACCATCCGGATCCTCATTCGCAGCATCCGCCCCGAACGCCTCACCCGTCAGCGCCCACTCCCACACAGGCACGTTACGCGTCGCGTCGATGATCACACGTGGTGTGCCCAGATGATCCGGCTGCACGTAGCCCAGCGCCGGCACACCCGCGCTGGATTCACTGAACACCGCAATCGGATAGTTCTCCAGCCACACCACCTGTTGCAGCGGCACCCCATTTGCGCTGTATTCCCCCAGCCACTGGCCTGATTCGTCATACAGCATCGAGGTGGTCTTGCCGCCCGCCTGCCGAAGCACGCGCTCGCCCCGGTGGTTATAGCGGTAGATTCCCAGCGAAGTGGCTCCCTGCTTGACCTGTCCCAGTCGGCCAGTGCTGTTGTAGGCGTAGGTCAGGCCGTTCATCTGCGTCGTATTGCCCGCTGCGTCATAGGCCCGCGCCTGTCCACCCACGCTGGTCAGACGATGGCTGGTAGCCGGATAGTGATACGCCAGCGTTCCGGCAGCGCTGCCGGCCTGCGACCGGTTACCGGTCGCGTCCCAGCCATAGGTATGCGTCGGCATCCCCGCAGCATCCGCCGCCTGCAGCAGGCGCCCCATTCCGTCGTAGCCGTAGGTCGCGAGCACGCTTCCGGATGCATCGGCACGCAGCTGGGTAAGCGCGCCCACTGCGTCATATCCGAATCCGAGCTTGAGCCCACCGGTCGACGCATCGCTGACGCTGCTCACCCTGTAGTCCTGGTCATGCGGACGGTTCAGGCGACGTTCGTTTCCATAGGTCCAGCCGGTGATCGGGCCGAACGGCGCATGGCCCACCTGCTTGACCAGAACCTGTCGCGCCAGGGTTCCACGCTTCAGTCCTACCTGGGTGACGCGGCCCTGCGCATCCCGCATGTAGTCGACCGCCGCCCCACCGGGATAGATGACAGACGCCAGTCGCCCCGCCTTGGTGTAGGTGTACCGCAAGGTCGTCGCTACGTTGTTGATCGTCTGGATCTTACGGGTCACCTGACCGAAGCGGTCGTGGCAATACTGGGTAGATCCACCGGGGTGAACCACGCGTCCAACCCGGCCGATGGCGAAGCGCTCTGTCGCTGCGCATGCCGCCGGTGCGACGTCGTACTGCACCCCCACGTCCTGAGTGGGATCGGGGTAGGCGATGGACGTAACGCGGTTCAACGCATCGTAGCCATAGGTCGCAGTGACCCCACGCGCATCGGTACGCGTCACCCTGTTACCTGCGGCATCGACGGTCATCGTGGCGCTTCCCGTGTCCGGGCTGGAAAGGACCAGCAGGTCACCGAAGCCGTTGTACTGATAGTTGGTATGCAGGCCTTTTGGATCGGTAACGCGCGTAACGTTGTCCAGCGCTTCGTACTGCATCAGGGTTTCGGCCGCGACACCCGTACTGTCCTGCAGCGAACGCGCCAGGCGATTCAGCGCATCGAAACCCTGCGTGCTGGGGCGAAGCAAGGCGTCGGTGACGAGGGTCGGATTGCTGTTGGCGTCATAGCCATAGGTCGTAGCGTGGTTACCCGCGTCCTTGAGGGCGGTCAGCTGGCCCAGCGTGTCGTACACCCGTGCCAGTGTGCGGCGAAGCGTGCCTGCCTCGTCGAGCACCTTCTCCTGCAGGCGATTTCCTGCATTATCCAGAACATAGTGCAGTGTGTTTCCTGCCGTGTCGGCGATGTCGGTGAGCCGTTGCGCGGCATCGTATTCGTAGGTCACCGCACTACCGTCAGGCTGGTTCAGCTGTTTGACCTGGCCGGTCGGCCAGTACGCAATCGAAGTGATCCGGTCGGCCGCCGTGGTAGCGCCACGGACGATCACCTGCGTCGGCCAGCCACGGGCGTGGTATCGATAGTCGGTGATTACATTGTTCGCGTCCCGCGAGGAAAGTACCCGCCCCGCCGCATCGTAGGCCAGCACGTCGACCTTGTGCCCCAGGCCGTTGGTAGTGCTGCGCAGATCGCCTTTGCGGAACGTGCATGCGCCGGCGGTGCTGCAGCCTCGCATTGCGCGTGATGCGGGTTTCACGGTTTGCTTCGCGCTGCAGTACGACGCGATTGCTGCCGACCGCTACCTGGGTGGTCGACACGCGCTGCTCGGGCAGTCCGACCGCTTCGGTCACCGTGTGGCTCTGCACCGCACCCGCGGCGGGATCATTGATGTCTGCATACAGGTGGCTGGTCGTCGTGCCGCGACGGTCCGTGACGCTCTGCACGCGCCTGCGGAAATCCGTGGTTTCAGGCAGGTAGGTTCGGCTGATAGTTCCCTGGGAATCGGTGATGCCATTGACCTTGCGCGGCAGGCCACTGGTGCCTGAGGCCGTCAGCCCAAAGTTCGACTGCCGACCGAGCGCATCGGTCACGACGGTACCCGTCGCGGTATAGGCCAGTTTGACGCCGTCCACGCCGACGTCGCTCTGCGTGCAGTCGCCCGAATGCCGGCTGCAGGTGACCCGGCCTTTTTCGTCGTAACCGAACCAACTGAATCGCTGGGCATCCTCCGCCGTTATGCCTGTGAGGTGCTGCGGGAAACGGCTGTCCTCGTAATGGTAGGTGCGTGCACCACTGTCGGGGTAGGTTGCCGAAACCAACTTGCCGTTGCTGTCATAGAGGTAGGAGACGACGACGGCGCCACTGATCGAGAGCGACGAGATGACCGTATCGTCCGCGGGCAGCGCGTACTGCAGCGTTATTTGTCGCCCTGTTGAATGCGTAATGGCCAGCAAGCGGCCGTGCGCATCGTGCGTGTACTGCAACCAGGTGCCGTCTTCGAATTCACGCCATTGCAGCCGCCCTGCTGCATTGAAGACCATGACTTCGTCGCGGCGCCGCAGCGTCCAGTCGGTGCCCTGCTGTGATACGCGGTCACCGCTGCCATTGTTGGCCTCGTACTCCGTGCCCTGCTTGACGAAGGCGATGTGGCTGCCATCCGCCTCCACCAGGCCGACCTTCAGTTCGGTCCCGGCAGGCATCGTGGTCGTATCGACGCCCATGGCGAGCCGGATGTTGTGCGAGTGCGTCCAACCCGGACCAAAGGCACCACCGGCCGTACTGCTTTGGGAGTGATAGTAGCGTTCGAAGGTCAGCCAGCTGACGGAAAGGTCGTCCTCGGTTTCGAACTTGTCACCTGTCGTGGGATCGCATGGATTGCCGACCTGGCACTCGTTGGTGACCGGGCTGCTCCAGTAGGTGACCCCTATAGCACCAGCCCCCTCATAATCAGGTGACATGCCGCACGCAGCGAGCCCGGAGTTCCACTTCAACACGATGCTGTTCGGGCAGGCGACCGTGCGATTTCGCTGCGCATATGCACTCCCCGCCATCGCACTACAGGTGCCGTCGCTCTCCTGAAGGTACAACACCCGCTGAAACTCGGATTCTTCGGCGGTATTGTTGACCTCGTCGCCGCCGGGGCCTGCTGAAATGCGCTTCCAGTCGGGTGCGGAGATGGTGGCTGCGGGGCACTGGGGATCACCCAAAGACACCAGGTAGCTCAGGAGCTGCTCTTCACTATCAAAATTCCGCGATCCCGACCTGTACTTCCAAGGCGACCGGTTCATGGGCTGCGGCTTCACCCGATAGGCGTAGATTGTTTTGTCTTCAAGAATGGCCTGGTCGCGTACCTCCCACGAGAAGGCACCAAACTGTTGATACATTTCGAAGGAGGCTTCAATCACGCGCTGGGCGTCACGTTCGGTCGGCAAAGGCTGCCCGCCGGTGGTGGCGTAGGTGTGCCAGCCCTTGGTGACTTCCTGCGCGCGGGCCAGACCAGGCGCCAGAATGAGCATAAGCACACTTACCGCGCACATGCGCGGCACTGCCATTGAAAACGTCAACATCCTTGTCTCCATCCGTTGAGAACGTTGTGGCAGCCGCAACCGACGCGGCAGGCCGTGCGCCATCAGAACCCAGGAAGGAGGTGAATGTTTGTGGCCGGCGTCTCGGTTAGCGCATTGCAGGTTTGAGACAGCCGGTTGCCGGCTGACGCTGCTGCGCCCGCCGAGCATGGCTCGGCGCTACCGGGCAAGGTCAGTGGACGGTGGTGCTTCCTCGCGGATCCAAGCGATCGATCACGCCCTGCATGGCGCTGTCGAAGGCGCCGTCATCCACGTGCGGGCGCAGGCGGCCCAGGCGCACCATCACCGCCAGTTCTTCCGGCGATGCGACGCAGAAGCGTACGCCGCGGCGGTTGACGAACAGCAGGCGCTGCGAGATCGGGCTGATCCACGACAGCTTGCCGGCCTGCGCCTTGCCGTCCTTGTCGATGAAGTCCAGCCAGATGCCAATCTCCATGCGGCGGAATCGATCCGCGTCCGCATTGTCGAAATTGTCGTCTTCCACCGACGCGGTCACTTCCACCGATGCGGTATCCGATGCCGGCGGGGCGGGCAGTACCACCTGCGGCAGTTCCGGCAGCGCGCGTTCCAGTTCCGGGCGCGACTCGGCGATGCTCTGCAGGGTGTCGTGCAACGCATCCACGGCGCGTGCGGCGCCATCACCGTGCACACCGACGCTGGCGAACACGCGCCCCAAAGCCGGCTGCCAGGCCTGCAGCCACGGCTTGCCAACGATCTTGCGGCGCGCTTCGGCCACTTCGTCCAGCAGGCCGTCGGCCAGGGTCAGGGCTTCGGCTACCGATGCACCCTCTTCGCCTTCACGCAGCAGCGCCAGGGTGAGGTGGTGCTGCCACGGTTGGCGCAGGAACTCGGCAATCGCCTGCGGCAGGGTGGCGTCGGCAATGCGACGGTCCAGTTCGGCACTGGCGCGGGCGCGGGCCATTTCCAGCTTTTCCTGGCCGCGCTGGGTTTCCGCGGCACGCCGTTCGGCGATTTCAATCCGGCGCCGATGCTGGGCCAGGAAATCGCGGAACTCTTCTTCCAGCGTCAGGAAGATGGCGAGGTTCTCGTTGAACTCCGCCACCAGCCGTTCGATGATTTCTTCGACCTTGCCCATCAGCACGCGCTCGGCCTGGCTTTCGCCGGTGTTGCCTTCGCATGCTTCGGCCAGCGAATTGAGCAGCTTGCGGGCCGGATGGGTCTTCTGCACGAACATGCGGCGGTCCAGCATGGCGACCTTGACGAAGGGCACCACCAGTCGACCGATCAACTCGCGCGAACGGCCTTCCAGTTCGCGCTCGTCCAGCATCACGTCGAACAGCATGCCGACCAGGTCGATGGCATCCTCGTCCTGCGGGTCCAGCCGGGCCTGGCTGGGATCCACACCCAGTTGGGTGGCATTGGACAGCACCTCGCTTTTCAGGCGCTGCGCCAGCGATTCACCGTCTTCGCCGATCGCCGCGCGCAGCGTGGCACTCGGCGTGGCCTGCAGCAGCGACAGCACCGACATCATTTCGCGCTGGCTGAGCGGACGCTGCTGGCCCACCGCAACCTGCGCGGCGGACGTGGCGTCCTCGCGCACATGGCGGGTCTGCCGCAGCAGTTCGTGCAGCGCGTCCAGCAGCATGCCCTGCTCACCGCCAGCACCGCCGTGGCCACCGTCATCACCGGGGTGTCCCTGCAGGTTGCCGCGCTGCTGGGCCCAGCGATCCGTGAACCGCTGCGCCCACGCCGGTGCGGCCTGGCTGCCATCGGCGCCGTCGGCGCCGGGCGGATGACGCTGCTCCACCAGATCGTCCAGCATGCCCTGCGGCGGCGGGCTGGGGGCCCGTTGCGGGGCCGCACGGCGCGGCGCGGAGACATTCGGCAACACCCCGGCCTTGGCCAGGTGGTCGTCGATTTTTTCGTAGATCTTGCCGATCGGGGCGTGCAGGTCGCGCTCGCACAGCTTGATCAGCACCAGCCGCACTTCCGGGGCCAGCTCACAGCCGGCGAAGGCTTCGTGGATGGCTACGCCCAACTGCTCGGGGCTGATCGGATTGGTGTCGGCGTCCAGTTCCAGGCCACCGCCGATCCAGCCCAGCCGCAGGTCCAGCCGGCCCAGCACGGATTTGAAGTCGCGCAGCAGCAGCATCGCGAACTGACGCACCGCCAGCCGCGATTCCAGTTCGTGCTCGCCGACCAGGCTCAGGCCGTCGTCGCGGTGCCCGGACAGCGTCGCTTCCGCCGACAGCGGCGCGCCGCTTTCAAAGGCGTCCCAGCTGCGCTGCAGGTGGGCGGAGAAACCGTCACTGATTTCCTGGCGCCGGCGACGCAGTTCACGCATCCCGTCCAGGAACAACAGCTGCGACGCGCCTGCAGTAGCGGCGCGATCGAACAGCACGTCGTCAAACCGCGAAAGCACGGTCGTGAACGCAAGCGTGATGGCCGGCAATGCCGCCTCACGGACCAGCATGAGCTGGGACGCATCACGTCCCGGCGCTCCCATCGGACTGGGCGTCACCATGCGAGAAGGCTCCCCACCTTCGCAGAATCTCGATACGACAACGATGACATGACTGCCCGCGCCTCCCCAGCGCCAGCAGATCGATGGTAGGCCGTCCAAGCCACTGCGGACAGTGAAACAGTCCTCACTTCCGCACCCCATGACCAGACGACCGGCAAGGTACGTATCGTAAGCGCTGCAGGGCCTGCAGCGCGAGCGCTGCAATGCGCTCGGCGCACGGCGGGGGCATGATGGACATCACAGTTGTCGCTGGGGGGAGGGAAACGGGCCGGCGGCCCGTCCGGCCTCGAACTATACCGCCGCAAACGTGATGAACCGTTCATCTACGGCGTGAAAAGAGTTCGCACTTTGGCGGTTCAGCATGGCGGGCATCAAGGGGACTCAGCGGGCCGCCAGATGGGGCTCGCTATACTGGCGCTCCGCTCCAAACGGATGGCTCCCCCGCATGTCTGAACCTGCTGCCCTGCTCGCCCTCGACGCCCGCCGTTCCGTGCCTTCGCGGCAGCTGGGCGAGCCCGGTCCGGACGCCGCCACCCTGTTGCGCATGCTGGAATCGGCGGTGCGCGTGCCCGACCACGGCAAGCGGGTGCCGTTCCGTTTCCTGAAGATCAGCGGGGATGCCCGTCATGCCCTCGGCGCCTTCCTGGCCGAGCGCGCCCTGCAGCGCGATCCGGACATTTCCGCCGCGCAGCTGGACAAGGATCGCCAGCGCTTCTCGCACGCGCCGCTGGTGATCACCGTGGTGGCCAGCCCCAAGCCGGACGCCAAGGTGCCCGAGCAGGAGCAGCTGATGACCGCCGGCTGCGTCTGTTTCGCATTGCTGCAGGCCGCCCAGGCGTACGGCTTCGGCGCGCAGTGGCTGACTGCCTGGATGGCCTTCGACCCGGTGGTGCGCGCCCATCTGGGCCTGGCCGAAGGGGAACAGATCGCTGGTTTCATCCACATCGGCACCCCGAAGACTCCCGTGCCGGAACGCGACCGGCCGGATGCCGCCGCGCTGCTGCAGGACTGGACGGGCACGGCGTGAGCGCAAGGGTGGACCCGCTGGACGCGCTGGATCCGATGGCCGAAGGCATCGCGCAGGCGCTTGCCACCGAAGCCGGTGCACGCCCGCCGTTGTACCTGGTGGATGCCAGCATCTACATCTTCCGCGCGTGGCATTCGCTGCCCGACCAGTTCCAGGACGCGCAGGGCTGGCCGACCAACGCGGTGCACGGCTTTGCCCGCTTCCTGCTGGAACTGCTGGAGCGCCAGCGCCCGCAGCACATCGCCATCGCCTTCGACGAGGCGCTGGACAGCTGCTACCGCAACCGCCTGTACCCGGCCTACAAGGCCAACCGCGATCCGGCGCCGGAGGAGCTGCGGCGCCAGTTCGTCCACTGCAAGGCGCTGTGCGCCGCGCTCGGGCTGGCGGTCATGGGCCACCACGATTACGAAGCCGATGACCTGATCGGCAGCGCCCTGCACGCGCACCGCGCCAGCCACCGCGGCATCATCATCTCCGCCGACAAGGACCTGTCGCAGCTGCTGCTGCAGCATGATGAACAGTGGGATTTCGCCCGCAACGTGCGTTGGGACATGCACGGGGTGAAGGGCCGGCTCGGCGTGCACGCGCACCAGGTCGCCGATTTCCTCGCGCTGTGCGGCGATGCGGTGGACAACATCCCCGGCGTCACCGGCGTGGGCAGCAAGTCCGCCGCGGTGCTGCTGGCCCACTTCGGCAGCATGGACGCGTTGTACGAACGCCTGGACGAGGTGCCGTTCCTGCGCCTGCGCGGTGCCAGCCAGATGGCGGTGCGGCTGCGCGAACAGCGCGAGCACGCCTTGCTGTGGCGCGAGCTGACCACCATCGCATTGAATGCACCGCTGGATGGCACCGTTGCCGGCATGCCGCGCGGCCACGCCGACGGCGAACTGCTGGAAGGCCTGTGCAGCACCCTGCGCTTCGGCCCGCTGACCCGCCGCCGGCTGTTCGCCGCGGCCGGACTGGCCGACGCCTCCGCACCTTCTCCTTACCCTCCATCGAGCGAGTTCGCATGAGCCAGCGCAACAACGAACCCCCGCGTGTCGTCTTCGAAGGCAAGTTCCAGCGCATGGTCGTGCGCGGCACCTGGGAATACAGCGAACGCACCCATGCCGGTGGACTGGCGGCGATCATCATCGCGGTCACTCCGCAGGACAACGTGCTGTTCGTGGAACAGTTCCGCGTGCCGCTGCAGGCCAGAACGATCGAGATGCCGGCCGGGCTGGTCGGCGACATCGACGCCGGCGAATCCATCGAGATGTCCGCCGTGCGCGAACTGGAAGAAGAAACCGGCTGGACCGCCGAACAGGCCGAGGTGTTGATGATCGGCCCGACGTCTTCCGGTGCCAGCAGCGAAAAGGTCGCCTTCGTGCGCGCTACCGGGCTGAGCCGGGTCGGCGCCGGCGGTGGTGATGACAGCGAAGACATCACCGTGCACGAGGTACCGCGTGCGCAGGCAGCGGCGTGGCTGGTGCAGAAGATCGCCGAAGGTTACGAACTGGACGCCAAACTGTGGGCCGGGCTGTGGATGATCGAACATCATCTGGACGGCACCCCGCGTGGCTGATGCCGGAGCAGGCATGACGTCGGCGCTGCTGGGAGCGGATGACCCTGCGGTGTACACGATCCATCGGCCGCAGGGCACGTCTGACTTCCTGCTGCTGGCCGACCATGCTGGGCAGCAGGTACCGCGCTCGCTGGGCACGCTCGGGTTGCCGCAGGCGCAGCTGGACCGGCACATCGGCTGGGACATCGGCATTGCCGGCACCACCCGCGCGCTGGCGCAGCGGCTGGATGCCTGGGCCATCGAACAGACGTATTCGCGGCTGCTGATCGACTGCAACCGCCCGCTGGCATCGCCCACGCTGATCCCCGGAACCAGCGATGGCACCGTGGTCCCGGGAAACGCGGCGTTGACGGCTGCACAGCGGCAGCAACGCATCGATGCCATCCATGCGCCGTACCACGCGCGCATCAACGCGGAACTGGATGCACGCCGCGAGGCCGCGCGCCCGACCCTGCTGGTGATGATGCACAGCTTCACCCCGGTGATGAACGGCGTGCAACGTCCTTGGCATGCCGGCGTGCTGTACCACCAGGACACGCGTTTCGCGCAGCCGCTGCTGCGGGCGCTTGGCGATGAAGGCGACCTGGTGGTCGGTGACAACCAGCCGTATTCGGTTACCCCGAGCAGTGATTACGCGGTGCCGGTGCACGGGGAAGGGCGCGGCCTGGTGCATGTGGAACTGGAGATCCGCCAGGACCTGATTGCCGATGAAGCCGGCCAGCAGGCCTGGGCGGATCGGCTGGCGCGACTGTTCAACGGGCTGCAGGCAGCGCTGCTGCGGCTGTAGTGCCATGGGTAGTGACGGCCGCTGGCCGTCATGCTTTGGCCTTGGCACTGGCCTCTGCACTTGGTGCGTGACGACCGTTGGTCGTCACGCGCTTCTGCCCGTGAAAGCGTGACGACCAACGGTCGTCACCCACCAAAGCCAAGCAATCGTCCTGGTAGTGACGGCCGCTGGCCGTCATGGTTGTCCGGCAT
>NZ_JBDJNU010000012.1:0-80531 GCF_039674585.1 Stenotrophomonas lacuserhaii
TTCTGTGGCGAACGGCTGGGCCCCTCGCGGGCGGCGTTTTGCGCTGGGTCTGGGGTGGGCCGGGGGCCGCCCGCCGCGTATGAAAAAGAGAAAAAGCGGTAGCGCCGACCCCTGGTCGGCGAGCGCAGCGGGCCGTTGGCGGGAACATTCCGCCGACCATGGGTCGGCGCTACCGAAGGTTCCCTCGCCGCCATGGACCTGTCGAAGGTGGGGCGGGGTGGGTTGGCGCGGGCGATCATCGAACTGACCGCGGGCACCACGCCGGTAGGCGATGCGCTGCACTATCCTGCTCCGCAGTCCTGACACCTCCCTCCACCGCCCACCGGGACTCCATCCATGCCCACGCCAGATACCAGCGAACGCCGCCGACAGTTCCGCGCGCTGCACCAGCACGGTTGCTTCGTACTTCCCAATCCGTGGGATGCCGGCAGCGCGCGCTACCTGCAGAGCGTCGGCTTCAAGGCACTGGCCTCGACCAGTTCCGGCCATGCCTGGAGCCAGGGCAAGGCCGATGGGGCTGAGGACCTGGAGCAGGTGCTGGCGCATCTGCGCGAGATGGTCGATGCCACGTCGCTGCCGTTGAATGCGGACTTCGGCGATGGCTTCGGCGCGACGCCGGCCGATGTCGAACGCGCCGTCCTGCGCGCGGCCGACACCGGCGTGGCAGGCCTGTCCATCGAAGATGCCAGCCCGGATGCCTTCCAGCCGCTGCGGCCCTTGGATGAAGCACTGGCCCGGTTGCGCGCCGCGCGCGTGGCGATCGACCGTTCGGGTGCGGACGTGATGTTGATCGGTCGTGCCGAGAATTTCTTCGTCGGCCAACCCGACATCGACGACACCGTGCTGCGCCTGCGTGCATACGCCGACGCGGGCGCGGACTGCCTGTATGCGCCGGGCATCGTGCAGCGCGCGCACATCGAGGCGGTGGTGGCCGCAGTGGCGCCGAAGCCGGTCAACCTGCTGGTCGGCGGCCCCAGTGCGTTCACCCTGCAGGACATCGCCGCGATGGGCGTGCGGCGGGTCAGCCTGGGCGGCGCTTTGGCACGCGCGGCCTGGGGTGGTTTCATGCAGGCCACCCAGCTGCTGCAGGAACAGGGGAGCTTCGCCGGACTGGAAGGTGCGACGTCCGGGGCTACGTTGAACGCATTGTTCGACCGGCCCACGCAGCGCGATGCCTGATGCAAGCCGCCGGGCATGGTTGGCGCTACCGGGTTTCCGGTCCCTGCAACCGTGACTGCCAGGATTCCACTTCGTTGCGCTGCAGCCGGTTGGACAGCAGCTTCTTCCACGATTCGGTCAGCGGCAGTTGGCTGGCTTCCTCCAGCACGCTGCGCTCCAGGGTACGGTCGAACAGCACATGGCCGAGCCGGCGCAACGACCAGTCCGGGCACACCCGCTCCACCACGGTCATCGTATCGCCCGGCGTCACCCGACCACCTTCCAGCACGCGGTAGTACCAGCCGGTGCGGCCGCTGGACTGCATGCTGCGCGCCATGTCCGGCAGGCCGAAGCGGTCGTTGAGCTTCCAGCAGGGCTGGCGGCCCTGCGACACCTGCAGGGTGGCCGTGCCGACCCGGATCACGTCGGCCAGGTGGATCGTATCTTCGGTCCAGCCCACACTGGAAAAGTTTTCGCCGAAGGCCCCGCTTCCGTCCAGCAAGGCGTGCGGGTGCGAGCTGCGCCAGAACGCGTAGTGGTCGAACGGATAATGATGGATCGCTTTCTCCGGCCCCCCATGCACGCGGCGGTCGCCCTGTTCATCACCTTCGATGCCTTCGGCATGGATGCGCACCGGCCCGGTGACCGGCACCTTGGCGATCGCGCTGCAGCTTCCCGGACGCGTGTACGGCACCGCGCGTCCGGTATGGATCGCGTCCAGCTGCACTTCGGCCGGCCTCGTGCTCATCGCGCTGCGCGCGCCTCGCTGCGCAGGTTGCTGCGGGAATCGGCGATCATCTCCAGCATCGCCTGCCGGGCCTGCTCGGGCTGCTGCGCCGCGATGGCCTCATGCACGCGGGCATGTCGTGGCAGCGAATACTTGAAGTCCGCGTCGGCCTTGCGCGCGGACAGCAGCAGGTAACTGCCCAGTGCGGTTTCGATCACGCTGAACAGCGGACGCAGCAGCGCATTGCCGGTCGCGTCCAGCACCGCATGGTGGAAGCGCAGGTCCGCCGCCGCCCAGGCCTCCATATCCTCTGCCGCCGCCATCGCGCCATACGCCTGGCCGATACGCGCCAACTGTGCATCGGTACGCCGCTGCGCGGCCAAGGCGGCCGCTGGCGGCTCGATCAGTTCGCGCATCTCGGCCAGTTGTTCGACGAATTCCAGCGTGGGCAGCGCCGCGCCGTGCCAGGACAGCACGTCCGGATCCAGCAGGTTCCAGTGTTCGGATTCCCGTACCCGCGTGCCGATCTTCTGGCGGGTTTCGATCAGCCCCTTGGAGCCCAGCACACGCAGTGATTCGCGAAGCGCGGTGCGGCTGACCTGCAGCTGCACCGCCAACCGTTCTTCGCGCGGCAGTATTTCGCCGGGCTTGTACTGGCCGGCCACGATCAGCTTGCCGAGCTCGTGCACGATCTGCCCATGCAGGCTACGACTGGACGTCGCCATCATGTCCGGACCTGGTCGGGAGCGCGTGGTGGTTGCATGGCGCAAGTATAGACCGGCCCCGTGCGCGCCCCCTGCAGGCCCCTGGTCACTGCAGGCTTGCGCCGGCCCAGGCCACCACCGGCGTGCGGGCTCCGTCTGCTGCTGCCGCTTCGGCCACCAGTTCCAGCACCTGCACGCCCTGCACTGCTACCTCGATCCGTGCCGGCGCCTGCCCGCGTCGCACCGGCGCGCTGGTGAACAACGGCTTGCCGTCCCCGTAGACCTTGAACACCACGCTGCCGGACGCAGCCGCCGCACTGTCATCCACACCCGCCAGCGCAGTGAAGCGCTTGAAATCGCGCGATGCCAGCACTTCAAGCCGCGAGTTGGCGTGGATGCCGATACCGCGCGCATAGGGCTTGCCCGCGATGCGCAACGGCCCGCCCTGCGGCGTGCGGTCGACCCGTGGAGTGCCCGACACCTCCGCCGGCCGGGCGCTGTAACCGGGCAGGCCGTCCACCGCCACATGGATGCGGCCGGTGATTTCGCCTAGTGGCGTGGCGTCGTTCGTATCGGGCGTCCCGCTGACCTTCAGCAGCACCGCACCATGGGCTGGCAGGGTGAAGGCCAGGCCGCCTCCGGTGGCTGGGACGTCGCGTTGTTCCCACAGATCACGCGCCCGGATCGGGGCGGCGTCGCTGAGCAGCATCTGCGCGGCGCTCACCCGTGCCTCCACCGTTGCTTCGCCCCGGTTGAACAACAGCACGCCGCGTTCGCCGCGGGTGGACAACGGCTTGACCAGCACCTGCAGCGGCCCCTCGCTTGCGACGATCCGGCCCTGGTTGCCGGCCGGATCCTGGTTCAGTGCGATCACCTCCGGATTGGACAGCAGCGCCACCTGCGCCGGGGTGGCATGGTTAAGGTCGAAGCCCACCAGCAGCGGCGCCGCCAGGATGGCCCACATCGAAAAATGCGTGCGCGCTTCGGTCATGTGGTCGGCACCGAATTCGCCCAGTCCCACCGCCAGCATGTCCGGATCATTCCAGCGCCCCGGGCCGGCATACAGTTCGCGGCGTGATGCGGTATCGAAGTTGTGCAGCATGCTTTCCCAGGTCATTTCGATGTCCGGGCTGGTACGCCACAGGTTGCCGTGGCGGCCGCCCCAGTTGCCCACGCCGGCTTCGCCCCATGGGCAGATCGACAGCACGAAGTCGTTGTCCGGGTTGACCTGTGCCAGCAGCCTGCCGACCCGCGCATACGCGCCTTCGACCTTGTCCGCATCGGTGGCCTGGGCATCGGCACGCACGATCAACGGACGCCCTTCGCGGTAGGTCGCGCTCGCCAACGCCTTGCTGCCCACGCCGAAATCGGCCAGCCCACAGGCGTCGACCTTGATGTAGTCGAACCCCCATTCCCCGAACATCGTGGCCAGGTCGCTGGCCTCGAAGCCTTCCAGGCCGATCTCGCGCTGCGCCGTCGTGCCCACCGGCAGGTTGGGGCTGTGCGCATCATGCGCCTGCGAGCAGGCGTTGCGCCCCACGTCGGTGTACAACCCGGCCTTGAAGCCCATCGCATGCAGGTGGTCGGTCCACGGCCGCAGGCTGGGCGGCCCGCTGCGGCTGGCCGCCATCGGGAACATGCGGGTGCGGATCTGGATGCCGCCGTCGGCGCGACGCTGCAGCCACCAGCCATCGTCGATGTTGATGTAGCGGTAGCCGGCCTGCTGCATGCCGTTGCGCTTGATGGTTTCCGCCACCGACAGGATCTTGTCCTGGGTGACTTCGGTACGGAATGCATTCCACGGGTTCCAGCCCATCGGCGGCGTTGCCGCCGCGCCGTGTCCGTACACGCTGAAGTGTCCGCTGGGTTGCAGGTCTTCGCGGGGCTCGGCGGCGATGCCGGACAACGGAGCCAACGCCAGGGCGACGGCAAGCAGGGTCTTGCGGGTCATGCTCTCTCTCCTCACCAGAACAGGGTGTACAGGGCGACCAGGATCGCGACGACCGCGATCGCCCCCACGTTGAAGGACGGGCGCGTTGCATACACCACGTCGTCGGTGCGCACCACGTCCTTGCCCGGCGCGGCGGGGGTGGCCAGCGAAACACCGACCGCCAGCAGCAGCGCCAGCAGGAACACCAGGCCGACACGATCGATGAACGGCAGCGACGGCCAGGCCAGCTTCAGCACCACCGACAGCACGAACGAACCCACCGCCGCCGCCAGCGCACCGGCTTCGTTGGCGCGCTTCCAGAACAGGCCCAGCAGGAAGATCACCACGATGCCCGGGGTGAAGAACCCGGTGTATTCCTGGATGTACTGGAACGCCTGGTCGAAGCTGCCCAGCAGCGGCTTGGCGGCCAGGATGCCCAGCAGCACCGTCACCGCCGCAGCGATGCGGCCCACCCGCACCAGCGTCGCCTCGGCATGCGGTCCTTTGCGCTGGGCGTAGAAATCCAGGGTGAAGATGGTCGCCACCGAATTGATCTTCGAGGCGAGCGAAGCCACGATCGCCGCCACCAGCGCGGCGAATACCAGGCCGAGGATGCCGGTGGGCAGCAGCCGCATCATGGTCGGGTACGCTTGGTCCGGTGCGTCCAGCCCGGGCGCCAGCATCACCGCGGCGATGCCCGGGACCACCACGATGACCGGCATCAGCAGCTTCAGGAAAGCAGCGAACAGCACGCCCTTCTGCGCCTCGCCGATGTCCTTGGCGGCCAGCGCGCGCTGGATGATGTACTGGTTGAAGCCCCAGTAGCTGATGTTCATGATCCACAGCCCACCCACCAGTACGCTGATGCCCGGCAGATCCTTGTAGAACGGATTGTCCTTGCTCAGGATCATCTCGAAGTGGCCCGGATGGGCTTCCCACAGGCGCTGGAACCCGGCCATGATGCCGGCGCCCTGGCCCAGCTGGCTTAGCGTCAGCCCGGTCACCAGCAGCCCGCCCAGCACCAGCAGCGAGACCTGCACGATGTCGGTCAGCGCCACCGCCTTCAGGCCGCCGTAGAGCTGGTACAGCAGCGCGAACACGCCGATCAGCACCACCGCCAGCATCTGGTCCATACCGGTGACCTGGCTGACCGCGATCGCGCCCAGCCACAGGATGGAGGTGACGTTGACGAACACATACAGGCCCAGCCAGAACACTGCCATCAGCGTGCGGATGCGGGTGCCATAACGCTGCTCAAGGAACTGCGGCATGGTGTAGATGCCATTGCGCAGGAATATCGGCAGGAACCACTTGCCAACGATAAGCAGGGTCAGCGCGGCCATCCACTCGTAGGAGGCGATGGCCAGGCCGATGGCATAGCCCGAACCGGACATGCCGATGATCTGCTCGGCGGAAATGTTCGCAGCGATCAGCGACGCGCCGACCGCCCACCACGGCAACGACTTGCTGGCCAGGAAGTAGTCCTTGGCATCCTTCGCGTGGCCGGCTTTCTCCCGCGAAACCCACTGCGCCAGCACGAATACAGCAGCCAGGTAGACCAGTACGATGGAGGTATCGAGCACCGAAAGTTGCATGTCCTGCTTCCTTGAGGCGAGTGCCGGGATCTGTCACCGGCGTTCGGAGTGGTAAGAAGTAACCGTTGCGCCTGGCTTCCGCTTACACCGGCAGCTCGCGCGCACGCGCGAGCAGGTACAAACCCTGCGCCACGCTGTCTTCGGCGTGCCGCGTTGCCGATCGCCCCAGCAGTGCCAGCGCGGAAATATAGGCATCGGCCAGGCCATCGGCGGCCATCACGTGCAGCGGGCCACCCTCTGCATCGATGTCCTGCACTTCCGTGCCGATCAGCAGGCCGGACAGGTAACTGGCCAGCTGCGCCGGCTGCAGCTGGTCGAACAGCGCGCGGGTGCGCACGCTGAACAGTCGATGCAGCAGGCTGCCTTCGCGCCCGGCCAGTGCGACGCCCTCGGCAAAGGCGGCCGCATCATGCGGCGCATCCACCATCATCCGGCCGAGCAGGCTGTGCTGGCGCAGTACCGCGAACAGCTCTCCGGTCATGAACGTGCTGAACCGCTTGATGCGCCCCTCCACCACGTGTGCGTGCTTGCTATGCGTACCCGGCAACAGCACAGGATGGCTGCCCGGCCCCAGCACCGGCAGCAGCGCGCACAGCTGCGTCTCTTCGCCACGCATGACGTCCGGCACTGCGTGCGCGTCCACGCAGCTGAGGCCGGGCACCAGCCACAGTTCGCGCGTGATGGCAGCGTCGTCCAATCGCCGCATTCCCGCCGCGATTTCAGGCAGCCCTGCCGGGGCCTGCACATAAGGCACCTCCATCCAGCCTTGGCGGCTGCCCACCATCCCCGCCATCACCACCAGCACATCGTCCCAGTCGTGGATCAGGGCCTCCAGCACCTCGGCAAACCGTCCGTTGGCGTTCAGCAGCCCCTGGTCGGAGCGACGGCTGTCCACTATCCGTCCGTCGCCGTCCAAGCGGAACGCGCGCAGGCTGGAGCTGCCCCAGTCGATGGCGATCATGCGTCTGCGAACCGAGGTTCAGGCAGGCCCCGCGCACCCTGCAGCACGGCCTGGAACACACCGCCGCTGCCAGGCTGCGCGTGCAGTGCGGCAGCGTCCAGCCCATCCCGCGCGGAGGTGACATACAACGTGCCCAGGTCGTCGCCGGCAAACGCCACGCAGGTCGGTTGCGATGCAGGCACCGGCACGCGCAGTTCGACCTCACCGGCGGCGGCGTAACGCACCACCTGCCCCGCCCCCCATTGCGCACCCCACACACGTCCATCGGCATCCACGACGGCACCGTCCGGCTCGGCCCCGCCTTCGATGACCGCGAACACGCGTGGCTCGCTGACCGTGGCCGTGGCTGCGTCGTAGCCGACGTGCATGATCCGTCCCTGCAGCGAGTCGCAGTAATACATGCCCCGCCCATCGGGATCGAAACAGATCCCGTTGGCGATGACCACCGGCTCCAGGGCAAGCGGACGCAGACCCTGCCCGAGCGAATACTGGTGAAAGCGCGCCGTCCGCGCATGCGCGGGATCTTCGTTGATGCAGCCGAAAACAAAGTTGCCGCTGCGATCCAGGCGGCCATCGTTGATGCGCATGGCCGCCCCCTCCATCGGCACATCCACCAGGTGGTCGCAGGACACACCGGTACCGGCAGCGTGGCGCGTGGGATCAACGAAATACAGTGCGTCTTCCATCCCCAGCAGCAACCGGCCTGACTCACACAGCGCCAGCGAACCTACCCGACCCGGCGTGCTCCACCATTGGGTGCTTCCCGCGTCAGGGCTGCCGCGCCAGATGCGCCGGCCCTTGATGTCAGTCCACCACAACACCCGTTCGCGCGCGCACCAGACAATGCTTTCGCCCAGCGTGCAGCGGCTGTCGAACGCCAATGCGGCGGTCGGCAGGGTGCGGCCCTCGCCCATGCTTACCATTCGGCCACGCTCCCGTCTTCGTGCCGCCACAATGGATTGCGCCAGTCACCGGCGCGTCGCGCGCGTTCGATCACCACCTCTTCGTCGATCTCCACGCCCAGCCCCGGCAGGGTAAAGGGCAGGATCGAACCCGTGTGCATAGTGAAGGCGTCCTTGTTCCTGACGTAATCCAGCAGCTCGCCATCGGCGTTGTAGTGGATGCCGATGCTCTGTTCCTGCAGTACTGCGTTCCAGCTGGCGAAATCCACGTGCAGGCAGGCCGCCAGTGCCACCGGGCCGAGCGGACAATGCGGGGCCAGCGCCACGTCATGGGCTTCGGCCATCGCGGCGATCTTCATGCATTCGGTGATGCCTCCGGCATGCGAAAGATCCGGTTGCACGATCGACAGACCGCCCCCCGCGAACACGCTCTTGAACTCGGTGCGCGAGAACATCCGCTCGCCGGCCGCCAGCGGAATGGCGGTGTGTTCGGCCAGGCGCGGGTAGTACTCGGCCTGTTCGGCCAGCACCGGTTCTTCGATGAACAACGGGCGGTACGGCTCCAGTTCGCGGATCAGCGTCTTGGCCATCGGCCAGCCCACGCGTCCGTGGAAATCCAGCCCGAACTCGATGCTCTGGCCGAATGCCTCACGTATTCCAGCCACCTTGGCCACGGCCGCGTCGATGGTGCGGCTGGGCGCCAGCAGCGGCATTTCCTCGCAGGCGTTGAGCTTGAAGGTGTCATAACCCAGCGCCACGCGTGCCCGGATCTGTTCGATGATGTCCGCTGGCCGGTCGCCGCCCACCCAGCAATAGGTCTTCATGCGGTCACGCACCAGCCCGCCCAGCAGCTGGTACACCGGCACGCCCAGCGTCTTGCCCTTGATGTCCCACAGTGCCTGGTCGATGCCGGCCAGCGCGCTCATGAACACCGCGCCACCGCGGTAGAACCCCCCGCGGTACATCACCTGCCAATGGTCGTTGATGCGCGCCGGATCCTTGCCGATCAACTGCTCGCCCAGCTCGTGCACGGCCGCTTCCACGGTCCGCGCGCGGCCTTCGATGACCGGCTCGCCCCAGCCGACCACGCCTTCATCGGTGTCGATCTTCAGGAACATCCAGCGCGGCGCCACGCGGTAGGTGCTCAGGCGGGTGATCTTCATGCGTTCGCACTCCGCAGGGCGGCAACGAAGGCGGCCGCATGGCGCGCGGTCGTCGCCGCATCCTGGCCCGGGCGATACAGCTCACCGCCCAGCCCGGCGCCGGCGCAGCCGGCCTGCAGGAACGCGCCCAGGTTGTCCGTCCCGATACCACCCACCGCATACAGCGGCACGTCTGCAGGCAGTACGGCTTTCAGCGCACGCACGTAGGCAGGACCAAACTGTGCCGCAGGAAAAAGCTTCAAACGCTGCGCACCGGCGGCCAACGCAGCGAAGGCCTCGCTGGCGGTGGCAAACCCGGCGGCGATGTCCAGTCCACGCGAACGTGCATGCGCGATCACCACCGGGTCGGTGTTCGGCGTCACCATCAGCCGCGCGCCGCTGTCCGCCAGGCGGTCCACATCGGCGATGTCCAGCACCGTGCCGGCGCCCACCTCGGCGTGGCCGTCGGCTTCCTGCAGGGCCAGCTGCACGCTGCCCAGCCAGTCCGGGGAGTTGGTGGGTATTTCAATCTGGGCGATGCCGGCATCGATCAACACGCGCACGTGCGCGCGCACCTCGGCCGGGGTGATGCCGCGCAGGATGGCGATCAGCGGAAGCGGGGAATGGGTCATGGCGGGCTCAGTAATAGAGTTGGCTGCGGCCGCCATCGATCAGGATGTCGGCGGCATTGATGAAACGGGCTTCGTCACTGGCCAGGAACAACGCGGTCTGCGCGACTTCCGACGCTTCGCCGATGCGTTTGGGTGGCAGCAGTGCTTCCTGGTCCAGGCGTGCCTGGGCGGGATCGGGCTGTGATTCGAACCAGCGTTCGATGCGGTCCACCAGGATCAGTCCGGGGGATATGGAGTTGAACCGGATGCCCTTGTCGGCGTACTCCAACCCGAGCGCCTTGGTCAGGCCGATCAAGGCGTGCTTGGCCACGTTGTACGGGAAGGCGCCCTGGATGATGCGATGGCCGTGCACCGAGGCGATGTTGACCACCGATCCACTGCCCTGCGCCAGCATGCAGGGCAGCACGGCGCGGGCGAAGTTCCAGTGGCCGCCAAGGTTCACATCCAGGTTGCGTTGCCAGGTCTGCGAAGACACCTCCAGTGGCGACGAAAACACATCCATGCCGGCATTGCTGACCAGCACGTCAACCCGGCCGTGGGCTGCCACCACGCGTTCAACGAAGGCCGCCACCGCGTCGCCATCACTGACATCGCCCTGCTGGAAGAGCGCACACACCGCGTCGTTGGCGCTGGGCGCGGCCTGGTCGTAGCCGGCCACGATGGCGCCGTGCGCCTGGAACAGTCCGGCGATGGCACGGCCGATGCCGTTGGCCGCGCCGGTGACGATGGCCACTTTGCCGGCCAGCCGCTGTGCGGGGTCAGTCACTGCACTCATGGGGTGTCCTTGCTGAAGCGATAACGGATGCGGTTACGGTAGACCGCGCCGGGCTGCAACGTGATGTCCGGGAAGCCGGGCTGGTTCATCGCATCGGGATAGGCCTGCGGTTCAATGCAGAGGGCCGCGCGTGCGCGGTACGGCCTGCCCGATGCACCCTGCAGGCTGCCATCGAGGAAGTTTCCCGAATACACCTGCACGCCGGGCTGGTCGCTCAGCACGTCCAGCACGCGCCCGGAATGCGGATCATGCAGGCGCGCCGCCGGGCGCACGCCGGCGTCTGCCGGGGCATCGAGAATCCAGTAATGATCCAGGCCCCCGGCGACCTGCAACTGGGCATCGCCAGTGACCGAGAGCGCTTCGCCGATCGCGCGTGCGTGGCGGAAATCGAATGCGCTGGCGGCCACCTCCGGCCGTTGTCCGGTGGGCGTGAGTGCTTCGCCCAGCGCCACCATGCGCGATGCGTGCAGCGTCAGAAGATGCGCGTCCACCGCGCCCGCCCCTTCGCCGGCCAGGTTCCAGAACGGATGATGGGTCAGGTTGACCACCGTGGGACGATCGCTGGTGGCGGCGTAGTCCACGTGCAAGGTGTTGGTGTCATCCAGCCGATAGTCCACGGTGACCGTCAGCGCGCCCGGGAAGCCCTGGTCGCCATGCGGACTGACCAGCTGCAGCCGCGCCCTGTCAGCGCGCACGCCCAGCCATTCCCAGTCGCGTGAGTCGAATCCTCCGGGCCCGCCGTGGTGGGTGGTCCGGCCATCGACCGAATCGAGCGGATGATGCTGGCCGTCGAGCAGGAAGCCGGCCGTGCTGATGCGTCCAGCTACCCGCCCGATGCTGGCACCAAAGAATGACCGACCCGACGTCCGCTGGCTCTGCTCGGGATGTCCGAGCACCACGTCTGCGAACTGCCCGCCACGGTCCGGCACCCACATGCCCGCCAGGGCGGCGCCGCGCTGCACGATCTCTGCCCGTAGCCCGTGGGCGTTTTCCAGCATCACCATGCAATCCACGCTCCACGCCAGGGAACTCCAAGGGCACCACGATTCCACAGGTCCGGACGTGGTGCGACGCGGCCAACGGCCTGGTTCGCAATAAATCAAATAATACTACAATTGAAAAGTTGCACCGCAACATGGGTTGCGCCGTGCATGCCTGTCTTTCCTGCCCTCCCCAATACCCAGCAGGACACCCGGATCTGCTGTCCCACGGGTCAGGCATTCAAGTACACGAGGATAAGGAAAAACGAGAATCACGCCGGGCTCGGAGGCCGATCCCTCCTGTCACAGGCCGGCGCAGGCCCGGCCGTCGCATCCGCCGCCATTGCTGCGGTGCCCGACCCGCACCACGGTGTCCTCGCCGGCGGTATCTCCCCTGAAAGCCCGAACTTCCTGCAGGGCTACCGCTCCGGCACCCATCCAGCGAGGAGTGCCACCCGTGACCTACCTGCCATCCTGCAGCCTGCTTTCCCTCACCGTGCTTTCCGCCGCGATGCTCTCCGTACCTGCGGCGGCCGCCGAGCGCATTCCCCTGCATCGACTCGACCGCGCCGCAACCGCGGCGTTGACCAACGGCAGCGCCGACGCCTCTGGGCTGCCGTCGATGCTCGGGCTGGATGCCGGTTCCAGCCTGCAGCTGCTGTCCAGCCGCATCGACCGCAACGGCGTGCAGCATCAACGCTTCGAGCAGTTGCACCAGGGCATCCCGGTGTTTGGTGAACATGTGGTGGTCGCCACCACGACCACGGGCCAGGTGCGGAGCCTGTTCGGTACGGCGGTCGCCTCGTTGCAGGCCGAGGTTCCCGATGTGGCACCCCGCATCGACAGCGCGCGTGCTGCGGCCATCGCCAAGGCCAGTGCCCCCGGCATGCGCGCCGACGGCATGCAGATACAGAACCAGAACCAACGGCTGGTGATCCATCTCGATGCACACGCGGTGGCACGGCTGGCATGGGTGGTGGATTTCCTGGCCGAGGGCGAGGGCCAGGCCCCCAGCCGGCCTTTCACCATCGTGGATGCGATGGACGGCAACGTGCTGCAGCAGTGGGAGGGCCTGGCCACGGCGAAGATCGGCACCGGTCCGGGCGGCAACGAAAAGACCGGCCAGATCGCCTACGGCGCGAGCGTGCCCTACCTCGACGTGACGGTTGAAGGGACGAGCTGCACCCTGGAAAACGACAACGTGAAAACCATCAACCTGAACCACGGCGGATCCAGTTCAACAAGTGCAGCACACAGCTTCAGCTGCCCGCAGAACACAGTCAAAGCCATCAATGGTGCCTACTCCCCATTGAACGATGCGCACGCCGCTGGCGGCGCCGTATTCGACATGTACCGCGACTGGCTGGACACCGCACCGCTGCGGTTCCAGCTGGTGCTGCAGGTCCATTACGGAACGGGGGTCGAGAACGCAGTCTGGAATGGCCGCAACATGTGGTTCGGCGATGGGATGTTCAGGTTTCATCCACTGGTTGCACTGGACGTGGTCAGCCATGAGGTCTCCCATGGTTTCACCGAACAGAACTCCGGACTGATATACAACAGCCTGCATTCCGGCGGCATGAACGAGGCCTTCTCGGATATCGCCGGCGAGGCAGCCGAGTACTACCGGAAAGGCAGCACCGATTTCCTGTCTGGCGCGGAGGTCTTCAAAGGGCCAGGCGCGCTTCGCTACTTCGAAGACCCGACCCTCGACGGCAAGTCGATCGGGCACGCGCGCGATTTCCGTCCGGGCATGGACAACCATTACTCGTCCGGCGTCTACAACCGGGCCTTCTACCTGCTTTCGAACCGTGAGGGCTGGGACCCCCGAAAGGCGTTCATTGCGATGGCGACGGCCAACCAGAACTACTGGACTCCAAGCAGCACGTTTGAAAGCGGCGCCTGCGGCGTCATCGCCGCTGCGCTGGACCTGGACTACCCGATAGAAGACGTGGTGGTCGCATTCGATGAAGTCGGCGTGCGCTGCGATGCCTGAGCGCGCCGTGGCGTGATGCCGGCAACCGGATCCGGCAGGCATCGCGCCTGCCGGGCCATCGCCGCGCCATCAGCGCTTCCCTGGCCCGCCCGTCGAGCCGCGCAGCATCAGGCTGAAATCCAGCGTCTGCTGAAGCGGTACATCCCGACCTTCGATGATGGCCAGCAGCAGCTTGACCGCGCAGGCGCCGATCTCCCGCATCGGTTGCCTGACGGTGGTCAACGCCGGCGTCAGGTAACGCGACGAGGCCAGGTCGTCGAAGCCGACGATGGACAGTGCATCCGGCACGCGGATGCCCAGGTCCCGGCAGGCCGCCAGCGCGCCCAGTGCCATCTGGTCGCTGAAGCAGAAGATCGCGGTCGGCGCGGGCACGCGGGCCAACAGCGCCAGCGCCGCCGCGTGGCCGGATTCCACGGAAAAGTCGCCCGGCTCGACGATAAGTTGGCGCAGGCGGCCGCGCGCCCTGCAGGCGGCCCGGACGCCTTCCAGCCGTTGCTGGTGCAGCGGATTGTCGGTCGGCCCGCCGACCACCGCGATCCGCTCGTGGCCCAGCCCGTACAGATGTTCCATCACCGCGCGCGCGGCGGCCACGTTATCGATGTGGACGCTGGGGATGCCCAACGCGGGATCGAACTCGCAGCCATTGACCACCGGCGCCGTGCTGCCCAGCTGCTGCACGATCGCGCACGCGGTCGGTGGCAGGCGATGGCCCAGCACGATCAGCCCGTCGGCCTCGTTGCGCCGGAGCATCTGTGCGTAGCGCTCTTCGCGTTCGGGTTGATGCTGGGTGTCGCCCAGCAGCACGGCGTAGCCGACCGCCTGCGCGGCGTCCTCGGCGCCCTGCAGGATCTGCGCGAAGAACGGATTGGCGATGTCCGGCACGGTGACCAGGATCTTGCCGCTGCGCTGGGTCTTCAGCGTCCGGGCCACCGTGTTGGGGACATAGCCCAGCGCGGCGGCGGCGTGCTCGATGCGGCTGCGCGTGGCCGGCAGGACTTTGTCCGGCCGGGACAGCGCGCGCGACACCGTCCCGGCAGAGACGCCGACGTGTTTTGCGATGTCGTAGATGGTGGCCATGGTTTTCCGGTCTTCGGTTCCGCTGTGCACTGCACAACAGCTGTTGCAGAGGGCCCTGCTAGGATAATGCAATCGATTGCATCAAGGGCGAATCAGCTTGAAGACGCTCAAGGGTCCCGCGCTGTTCCTGGCGCAGTTCATCGGCGACACCCCTCCGTTCGATCAACTGGACACGTTGGCCGGATGGGCTGCAGGGCTGGGCTATTCCGGCCTGCAGGTACCGACCGGCGATCCCCGCCTGTTCGATCTGGCCGAGGCGGCGCGCAGCCAAGCGTACTGCGATGACATCGCCAGCATGCTGGCCGCCCGCGGCGTGCAGATCACCGAACTGTCCACCCACCTGCAAGGCCAGCTGGTCGCCGTCCATCCCGCCTATGACACCCTGTTCGACGGCTTCGCGCCGCCGGACAAACGCGGCGATCCGCCCGCGCGCCAGGCCTGGGCAGTGGAGCAGCTGCTGCTGGCCGCCAAAGCCAGCCAACGGCTGGGTCTGAAGGCGCACGCCACGTTCTCCGGCGCGCTGGCGTGGCCCTACTTCTATCCCTGGCCGCAACGTCCACCCGGGCTGGTGGAAGAAGCCTTCGCCGAACTCGGCCGTCGCTGGCGCCCCGTCCTGGATGCCTTCGATGCCTGCGGGGTGGACCTGTGCTTCGAAATCCACCCGGGCGAGGACCTGCACGATGGCGCGACCTTCGAGCGCTTCCTCGAGGTGGTGGACCACCATCCGCGCGCGAAGATCCTGTACGACCCCAGCCACCTGCTGCTGCAGCAGATCGACTACCTCGGCTTCATCGACCGTTATCACGCGCGCATCGGCATCTTCCACGTCAAGGATGCGGAGTTTCGCCCCAGCGCGCGCAGTGGCGTGTATGGCGGCTACCAGGACTGGATCGATCGCCCGGGGCGGTTCCGTTCGCTGGGTGACGGCCAGATCGACTTCAAGGCGATCTTCTCGAAGTTCGCCCAGTACGATTTCCCGGGCTGGGCGGTGCTGGAGTGGGAGTGCTGCCTGAAGCACCCGGAAGACGGCGCGCGGGAGGGCGCCGCCTTCATCCGCGACCACATCATCCGCGTGACCGAGCGTGCCTTCGACGACTTCGCCGACAGCGGCGCGGATACGCAATCACTGCATCGCATGCTGGGGATCTGAGCCACCACCGCCCTGGGAGGGGTAGCCATGACGTACGCCATGTCGCGCTTGGGCGCGATGATGTTCCTGCAGTTCTTCATCTGGGGCGCATGGTTCGTGACCCTGGGCACGTACCTGGTGCAAGGCCCGCTGCAGGCCAGCGCCAGCCAGGTGGCGACCGCTTTCCTCAGCCAGTCCATCGGTGCCATCGTGGCGCCGTTCCTGGTCGGCCTGGTCGCCGACCGCTATTTCGCCGCTCAGCGCATCCTCGCGGTGCTGCACCTGGCCGGCGCGGTGTTGATGTGGATGGCCTCCACGGCGACCGACTTCGGCACGTTCTCCGCCTGCGTCATGGGCTACATGCTGCTGTTCATGCCGACCCTGGCGCTGGCCAACAGCGTGGCGATGCGGCACATGCACTCGCCTGAAAAGCAGTTTCCGCTCGTGCGCGTCGCCGGCAGCGTCGGCTGGATCGTGGCGGGCGTGCTGATCGGCTGGCTGGGCTGGGAGCAGGCGCATCGTCTCGAACTGACCTTCCAGATGGCGGCCATCGCCTCGCTGGTGCTGGGCCTGTATGCCTTCACCCTGCCGCACACGCCGCCGCTGGCGCGGCAAGGCGACGCCGGGCTGGGGCAGATCCTGGGGCTGGATTCGCTGCGGCTGCTGAAGTCGCGTTCCTACCTGGTGTTCTTCCTGGCCTCCATCGCCATCTGCATCCCGCTGGCGTTCTACTACAACTTCACCAACCCCTACCTCAACGATCTCGGCGTGCGCGGCGCGGCCGGCCTGCAGTCGCTCGGCCAGGTGTCCGAAGTGCTGCTGATGCTGGCCATGCCGTTCCTGTTCGTGCGGCTGGGCGTCAAGACGATGCTGGCGGTGGGCATGGCCGCCTGGGTGGTGCGCTACGCCATGTTCGCCTTTGGCGATGCAGGCGCTGGCTTCTCCCTGCTGGTCATCGGCATCGTGCTGCACGGTATCTGCTACGACTTCTTCTTCGTCACCGGGCAGATCTACACCGACGCACATGCCGGCCCCGCCGCGCGCAGCAGCGCGCAGGGGTTCATCACGCTGGCCACGTACGGCGTGGGCATGTTGATCGGCACCTTCCTGTCCGGCGCGGTGGTGGAGCACTACACCAGCGCGGCCGGTCCGGACTGGCAGAAGATCTGGCTGTTCCCCGCAGGCGTCGCGCTGGTCGTGCTGGTCGCCTTCCTGCTGCTGTTCCGCGACCGGCCGGTGGTCGCGGCCGCCCCTTCCACGCCCTGAGGACCCCACTTGATGAGCACGCTTGGAATCGCCATTGTCGGCGCCGGCATGATCGGCGCGGTGCACCGTCGCGCGGCCCTGCTCGCCGGTGCCACGGTACGCGGCGTGGCCGCCTCATCGCCGCAGCGCGCCCGCGAGGTGGCGCAGTCATGGAATGTCCCGCGCGCCTACCGCGATATCGACGAAGTGCTCGCTGATCCGCAGGTCCAGGTAGTGCACGTCTGCACGCCCAACCACCTGCACCGCGGCATGGCGCAGGCGGCACTGGAAGCCGGCAAGCACGTGATCTGTGAAAAGCCACTGGCTGCCACGCGCGAAGACGCCGAGGCCCTGGCGGCATTGGCCGCTTCGACCGGGCTGGTCGCCACGGTGCCCTTCGTCTACCGCTACCACCCGGTGGTCCGCGAGGCCCGCGCGCGCATCGCGCAGGGCGAACTGGGCCCGCTGCACCTGATCCATGGCAGCTACCTGCAGGACTGGCTGCTCGACCCGGCCAGCAACAACTGGCGCGTGGACCCGGCGCTGGGCGGCACCTCGCGGGTGTTCGCCGATATCGGCTCGCACTGGTGCGACCTGGTGGAATGGGTCGGCGGCGAGCGCTTTGCCGAGGTCAGCGCGGCGTTCGCCACGGTGATCGGCGAGCGCGGCGCCCTGGCCGGGCAGAGCTTCAGCACGCCGGCGGCAGGTGGCGCGATGCAGCCGGTCACGAGCGAAGACGTAGCCGCCGCGATGTTCAGGACCAGTGCGGGCACCCTCGCCTCGCTGACGGTCAGCCAGGTATCGGCGGGCCGCCACAATCGCCTCTGGTTCGAGATCGACGGTGCCAGGGCGAGCGTGGCATTCAACCAGGAAGACGCCGAGCGGCTGTGGATCGGCCGGCCCGACCAGCGCGAGGAAATCTTCGTACGCGGTCCGGGCGCCGGCAGTGCCGAACAACGCCGACTGGCGGTGCTGCCGGCCGGGCATGCGCAGGGCTACGGCGCGTGTTTCGAGGCGTTTGTCGCCGACACCTATCACGCCATCGAAGGCGAGCGGGAGCACGGCCTGCCGACCTTCGAAGACGGCGTGCGCTCGGCACGGATCGTCGACCGCGTCATCGCATCGGCCAGGTCCCGCGCCTGGACCCCCATCGAATGAATCCCGGAGAACCGCTGATGAAACGACCTGCACGCCGGACCACGACGCTCGCCCTGCTGTTGTTGGCTGCCCTGCCCGCCTTCGCAGGCCAGGCGGCCGCCGCACAGAAGCCGATCGCAGTGCAGATGTATACGCTGCGCGACGCCGGCTCGCTGGACCAGCAGTTGAAGATCGTGCATGACGCGGGCGTGCAGGCGGTGGAAACGGTCGGCACGCAGAACGTCAGCGCCGTGGAACTCAAGCGGTTGCTGGACCGCCATTCGATCAAGGCGGTGTCCTCGCACGTGCAGTTGGCAGAGCTGCGCACCGACCTGGACAGCGTGATCGCCTTCAACCGCTCGATCGGCAACACGACGCTGGTGGTTCCGTACCTGGACGAGCAGGACCGCCCGACGGACGCCGTCGGCTGGACCGCGCTCGGCCAGGAACTGGGCCGCATCGCCAAGCGGGCGCGCGCCAACGGCATGCGCATGGCCTACCACAACCACGACTTCGAACTGGTCGAGTTCGACGGCATGACCGGCCTGGAACTGCTGTTCGCAGCGGCCGGCCCCGACCTGCAGACCGAGCTGGACCTGGCCTGGGTCGCGCGTGCAGGCCATGACCCGGCGGTGATGCTCGGGAAATTCCGCGGCCGGGTGTTCGCGGTGCACGCCAAGGACAATGCGCCCAAAGGCCAGGCCGACGACGAAGGCGGTTTCGCGGCGGTCGGCCAGGGCGTGCTGGACTGGAACACGATCCTGCCCGCTGCGGCGGCCGCCGGAGTGCAGTGGTACATCGTCGAACACGACCATCCGCATGATCCGGCCACCGTCATCCAGACCGGCGCGGACTATCTGCGCGACCATTTGCCCGCCACCCTGCCCGCCCGCGCACCGCGCTAGCACGCGAAGGAGCCCCGTTTGAGCAAGATCCTGACAATCGCCGCCCTTCTATCGACGTCGATGCTTGCGTCCGCAGCATGGGCCAAGGACGACCCTGCCGCCGGCGAGAAACTCTACGCAACCCACTGCACGGCCTGCCATGGCGCCGATCGCGCGGGCATGCCCGGCGCGTTCCCTGCGCTCACCGACGTCGGCAAGCGGCTGCAACCGGCGCAGATCAAGGAGAAGATCAGCAAGGGCGGCGGCCTGATGCCGCCCTTCTCGCAGCTTTCCCAACAGGAAATCGACGACATCACCAGCTTCCTGGCGAAGTAGGATCGTGGCGCCGCGATGGCGCCGTGCGCTTACAGTTCGCGCACCCAGATGTTGCGGTAGCTGACCGCGGAATCGTGTTCCTGCAGGGAGATCGGCGCGCAGTCATGCGGCGCATACGAAGGCGCCCCGATGTACTCGGTCTTCCCCGCCAGCACCGTGTCATCCTGCACCAGCACGCCGTTGTGCAGCACGGTGATGCGCGCGGGTGAAACCAGTCCGCCACCCGGCGAGAAGCGCGGCGCCTTCCAGATGATGTCGTAGGCCTGCCACTGGCCCGGCGCACGCGAGGCGTTCACCAGCGGCATCGCCTGCTTGTAGATCGAGCCAGCCTGGCCGTTGGCGTAGGTCGGGTTGTCGTGACTGTCGAGCACCTGCAGTTCGTACAGCTCCTGCAGGAAGATGCCACTGTTGCCGCGGTCCTGGCCGTCGAAACCCGCGGTCGTGGTGGGCGCGCGCCATTCAACGTGCAGCTGGATATCGCAGAAGCGCTGGCGGGTGCGGATGCCCTTGCTGCCCGGCACCACCGTCAGCGCGCCGTCGGCGACGCGCCATGGCACGCGTCCGCCCTGCTCGGACGCCCAGGCGGAAACATCCGTGCCGTCGAACAGCACGATCGCATCGGAGGGTGCGCCGCCGATGGGGGTGGCCACGCGCGCAGGCACCGGTTTCCAGACCTCGGTCCGGGTCGGATCGCGTGCGGGGTCGCCGCTGGCCTGCGCGAAAACAGGCGCGGTGACCAGCAGGCAGGCAGCCGCCAGCAGGGGGCGGATCATCGTGTTCTTCATCAGCTGGTCCCCCACGCGGGCGTGCCGGGAACATAGGCGAGATCGCCCTCGTAACGGCCGGGGACGGCGACGTACTTCAGGACTTCGGTCGCGCCGACCTTCGAGGTGAAAAAGCCGAAGATGGTCAGTTGCTTGAGCATCGTGAAGTAGTGCGGCACCGCGTCGGCGGCTTCTGCGGTGCCCGTGTCGTCCACGTCGACGATGCGTTTCCTGGCTTCCGCATCCAGCGTGCGCAGCAGTTCGGTGCGGTCCTGCGCGGTGAGCGACACGAACGGGCCGCCGGCGCGCTTGTCGATGTCGGCCAGGCCGGCACGGAATGCCGACTGCTGCTCGGCGGTGTAGCAGTCGGTGACGAACGTCGCCATGAAGGCCCCTGCGCCGGTGTCCTTCGCCCCGGGGGTGGCGGTACGCGGCAGGATGGTCTCGGCGATCTCGTCCAGCGTGGCGACATCGGCGGCGGAAAAGGCAGTCTTCGACCCCGCCGCAGGCGCCTGTCCGTTGACCAGCGCAGGCAGGCCGACCATCGCCGCACCGGTGGCGGCAACGATCATCTTCAACAGTTCGCGGCGGTCCATCAGAGCGTCCCCGCTTTCAGTTCACGCACCGCGTGGTCGGCCGCCCGCGCGGTCAGCGCCATGTAGGTCAGCGAAGGATTCACGCAGGCGCTGGAGGTCATGCAGGCGCCGTCGGTCACATAGACATTGGGCGCATCCCAGACCTGGTTGTGCTGGTTCAGCACGGAATTCCTGCGCTCACGGCCCATGCGCGCGGTCCCCATTTCGTGGATGCCCTTGCCCGGGGCGTAGTCGTTGTCGTGCATCTTCACGTCCTTGACCCCGGCGGCCTCCAGCATCTCGGCGGCGTCTGCGGCCATGTCCTTGCGCATTGCCGTTTCATTCGCGCGCAGGGACACGTCCATCGCCAGCACCGGCAGCCCCCACTTGTCTTTCCTGTCGCTGTCCAGGCGGATCGTATTGTCATGGTGCGGCAGCATTTCCCCGAACCCGGTCATGCCGATGCGCCAGTCGCCCGGCACGGTCAGCGCGTCCTTCAGATCGGCGCCGATGTTCATTTCGGCGATCTCGCGCGACCAGCCGTTGCGGCTGGCGCCACCCTGGTAACCAAAGCCGCGGGAATAGCCACGTTTGTCATCGGTGCTCACGTTGCGGAAACGCGGAACGTAGAAGCCGCAGGGACGACGGCCGAAGTAGTACTTGTCATCGTAGCCCTCGACCCGGCCGGAGGCGCCAGCACCGAAATGATGGTCCATCACGTTGTGGCCCAACTCGCCGGACGACGACCCCAGCCCACCTTCCCAGACATCGGTGGCCGAGTTCATCAGCAGCCAGGTCGAGTTGAACGAGGAGGCATTGAGGAAGATGACGTTGGCGGTGTACTGGTAGGTCTGTCCGTTTTCCGCGTCGATGATCTCCACGCCGCGCGCGCGTTTTCGATCCCTGTCATACAGCACTTCCTTGACGATCGAGAACGGCCGCAAGGTCAGGTTGCCGGTCTTCATCGCTGCCGGCAGCGTCGCCGACTGCGTCGAAAAATACGCGCCGAAGGGGCAGCCCAGGATGCACTTGTTGCGGTACTGGCAGTTCACCCGGCCCTGTTCGACCTTCGGCTGGGTGATGTTCGCAGTGCGCGAGTGGATCATGTGGCGTGTGCCGCCGAAGGCCTTCTTGATCCGCGCCGCTACGTCCTTCTCGACGATGTTCAGCGGGATCGGCGGCAGGAACTCGCCATCCGGCAATACGTCCAGCCCCTCGCGCGTGCCGGCGATGCCGGCGAACCTTTCCACGTGGTCATACCAGGGCGCGATGTCGGCGTAACGGATCGGCCAATCGGTGGCGATGCCGTCCTTCAGGTTCGCCTCGAAATCCAGGTCCGACAGCCGATAGCTCTGCCGCCCCCACATCAGCGAGCGACCGCCGACGTGATAGCCGCGGAACCAGTCGAAGCGCTTGGTCTCGATATAAGGGGACTCTTTCTCGTTGGCCCACATGCCCTCGAGATTCTCGGCGAGGCCGTAATCGCGCATCAGCACCGGGAAGTCCGCCTTCATCGCCTGCGTGGGCCGGTTGCGATGCGGGAAATCCCATGCCTCCTTCATCGCGTTGACATAGCCCTTGACGTGCTCGATGTTGCGTCCGCGTTCGAGCATCAGCACCTTGAGGCCTTTTTCGGTCAGTTCCTTTGCCGCCCAACCGCCACTGATTCCGGAGCCGACGACGATCGCGTCGTAATGATTGTCTGCCATGGGTCCTGCTTCACCTTGGTGGATATCGTTTCAGACGTCGCAGAGGCGTATCGCCTCGCGCAGCGAGCCAACGGGATCGGGCGCCGCAGGCATGAACTCCTGCGCCAGATACCCATCGAAGCCGGTGTCGCGGATCGCGCGACAGATGGCCGGGTAATGCAGTTCCTGCTGGTCTCCAATCTCGTGCCGGCCAGGCACGCCTGCGGTGTGGTAATGCTTGAAACACGCGTGATGCCTGCCGATGGTGGCGATGATGTCGCCCTCCATGATCTGCATGTGGTAAATGTCGTAGAGCAGGCCGAAATGCGCCGAACCGATCCGCTGGCACAGCTCCACGCCCCAGGCGGAGTGGTCGCAAAGATAATCCGGATGATCGACCCTGGAGTTGAGCAGCTCCATCACCAGCACCACGCCGCGCTTTTCGGCATGGCCGAGGATGCGCTTGAGGCCAGCCTCGGCATGCGCCATGCCCTGCTGGGGGTCCATGCCGTTGCGGTTGCCGGAAAAACAGATCAAGTTGCGATAACCGGCATCGGCCACAAGATCGATGTGCCGCGTGTAACGCGCCACCAGTTCATCGTGGAACCGGCGATCAGCGAAGCCCTTTTCCAGGCTGATCTCCGCGCCGTTGCACATGGAGCTGTCTACGCCATGGGCCTTCAGCGTGGGCCAGTCGTCCGGGCCGACCAGGTCGATGGCGGCAAAGCCGAGGTCCTTGACCGTCTGGCAGAGCTGGGCGACCGACTGCCGTGGGAAGGTCCAGCGGGCGACGGAGTGCTTCAGGTTGCCTTTGAGCGGCGAGCTGGCGGTGTCTGCGGCGCGCGCGGGCAGGACGGTTGCAGCGCCCAGGCCGACGCTGCCGGCGACGGCCATGCGCAGCGCGTCACGTCGCGTCAGCACTCGGCCTTGGATCGATCCAGTCGGATGGCTGGGCATCTGCTTTCCGGCCTCCCAACCGGTATCAAACGCAACGATTCATCGAAATGCAATCGATTGCACCATAGGACACGCCATCGTTTTTTTGCAAGACGCAGTGCACGAAAATGCGTGTTGCGGGGCACAATACGTGGTGTGTCGTGCCCCTTTGGCACGCCCGTCGGCCACAAAAAAGCCCCGTCAAAACGGGGCTCTTTCAAACGTCTCGAAAGCTGGCAGCAGACGCTCCGTCAGAACGGAATATCGTCGTCAGCGAAGTCGTCCATCGGCGGCGCCTGCTGCGGCTGCTGCTGGGGACGCTGCTGGCCGTAGCCGCCGCCCTGACCACCCTGGCCGCCTTGGCGCTGACCGCCGCCGCCACCGCCACCGCCGTATTCCTGGCGCGGGGCCTGCTGGCGCTGCGGACGATCGCCGCCGTAGTTGCCGCCACCTGCTCCGCCACCGCCGCCGCCTTCACCGCGGCCGCCGAGCATCTGCATTTCATCGGCAATGATGTCGGTGGAATACTTTTCCACGCCGTCCTGGCCGGTGTACTTGTCGTAACGCAGGCTGCCTTCGACGTACACCGAGCTGCCCTTGCGCAGGTATTCACCGGCGATCTCGCCGAGCTTGCCGAAGAACACCACGCGGTGCCATTCGGTCCGCTCCTGCTGGTTGCCATCCTTGTCCTTGCGGACGCTGGTGGTGGCCAGGCTGATACGGGTGATGGCCATGCCGCCCTGGGTGTACTTCACGTCCGGGTCGTTGCCGAGGTTGCCGACCAGGATGACTTTGTTGATGCCACGCGCCATAGGAGTGTTCTTCCGTTGTCCGGGGACGGTCCGGGCGGGCCTTGGGGGCGCCGGCGCGGGACCGCCCCAGTGAATTGGGGGGATTGCAGAACGCCCCATGTTACCACCGGACGGGCGCTGGACTCGGGCGGGATTGGGTCGCGCGGGGTCGGGTTCTGCCTGCGTTGCCCCCCGCAGAGCGGGGGTCGGCGGCATGGGGTTTCCGGGGGTCGGCGGGGATGTTGGGCTGCGGGGGGATTCCGCCGAGCGTGGCCCGGCGCTACCGGTTCATGAGGGCGGCAGGGTCATGGGGGCGGCGGGGTCGCGCGGGTGGCTGGGGTCGGTAGCGCCGAGCCGTGCTCGGCGGCGCGCACCTGCAGATTGCAGCTTTGCCCATAGCCGCCCGGGGTCGTTCCGCGCAGGATGACGGGGCTGGTCCAGCGAGGCCAGCCAGGATCACAGTCCTGCGTAAGACGCTTCACCCCGCACTTTGCCCATGCTTGGCGTCCGGGCAGAGAATGCATCGTCCCGTCGGTTCCATGGCGGGCGGTGCGCGGGGATCTTCGGATCCACCGGGAAAATAGCGGGGTAGCGTCCCCGGTACTGTGACCCGCACCGTCCGCCACCTCGTGCCTCGGCGCAGGTGGCCTTCCGGCGTGGCGCAAACCAGCGACCCACGACTGCCCGTGGCATCATGAAGGCCGTCACCCCAGCGCCGCGTTCATGACCATCAAAGGCAAAGCCACGTCCCTGGACATCGCCCACCTGGCCGGAGTTTCCCAGCCCACGGTGTCGCGCGCCCTGCGTGGCAGCCCGATGGTCAATGCCGAGACCCGCCAGCGCATCATCGCGATCGCCCGCGAACTGAACTACAAGGTCGACAAGAACGCCTCCAGCCTGCGCCTGCGCAATGCCGGCACGCTGGCGCTGCTGTTCTTCGAAGACCCCACCACCGACGATTCGCTGATCAATCCGTTCTTCCACGCGATGCTGGGTTCGATCACCCGCGCCTGCGCGCTGCACGGCCGCGACCTGCTGGTGTCGTTCCAGCAGCTGTCCACCGACTGGCATACCGATTACGAAGACAGCAACAAGGCCGACGGCATCATCCTGCTGGGCTATGGGGATTACCACGAATCGCTGACCCGCCTGCAGCGACTGGTCGAGCAGGGCACGCATTTCGTGCGCTGGGGTGCCGCCCTGCCCGGCCAGCCCGGCGTTTCGATCGGCAGCGACAACTATCAGGGCGGCTTCGACATCACCGCCCATCTGCTGGACCAGGGTTGTACGCGCATCGCCTTCCTCGGCCATGCCTCGAGTCATTACCCGGAGTTCCAGGAGCGTTACCGCGGGCACGTGGCGGCGTTGGAAGCGCGTGGCCTTGCGGCCGACCCGCAGCTGCAGGTGGACGCCATCACCACCGAAGAATACGGGCAGACCGCCTGCGAACTGCTGCTGACACGCGGCGTGCCCTTCGATGCCGTCTGCGCGGCCAGTGACCTGATCGCCATCGGTGCACTGCGCGCCCTGCGCGAACACGGCCTGCGCGTGCCGCAGGATGTGCGCGTCACCGGCTTTGATGACATCCCGCTGGCGGCGTCGGTATCACCGCCGCTGACCACCGTGGCGCAGGACACCAAGCAGGCCGGCCAGCTGCTGGTGGAGAAACTACTGGCGCTGGTGGCCGGCCAAACCGCCGAAGGGATGAGCATTCCGGTGAAACTGGTGCTGCGCGAATCATCGCAGCAACGCTGAAAGGACCCGCATGGCGGCTGAAGAAACACCGCGCAGGGTGGTAATGATCTACGGATTCTCCGGCGGGTATTCCGGCACGGCGGAGTTCGACTGGAAGGCGCCGGAAGTCGGCGAGCGGCATAACTGCATGCTGTTCCTCAGCCAGCCGCGCGAGGAGGACGCGTTCGACGACGCGCTGGCCGAGTGCGCGCGCTTCGGCATGGGGGATATCCAGGATCTGCGCTGCGGCAGGCTGCGGGTGGAAGTATTGAACACGGATCTCTACCGCGGCTTTGCCTGCTTCTACGAAGAAGCACTGAACAACGGCAGTTCACTGCTGTGGTATCCGCACAAGAAGCCGGACGCCGGGTAACGCGCGTGGGTGCGTCAACGCTGGTCCATCGTGCGCGCCCACGCAGCCGAATACAGGAAGATGCAGACCGCGATCGCGGCGGGGGGCAGGCCGGCGGCCAGCGTGTACAGCCAGCGGTTGCGCCCCAGTGCCTGTGCGGCCTTGCCAAGGCGGTAGGCCACGACGAGGTTGCACAGCAACAGCGGCAACAGGGCCAGCTCGCTCATGAAACCGAGTGCATCCAGTGCCAAACCGAGCACCAGCACGCCCACGAACTGGAAAAGCAGAAGGGTTCCGCCCGACGAGACGTACTTCATTGCCAAGGCGCCGGATGGTGGGGTGGCTGCCATTACGCGAAATCCTTCAGGATCTCGCCCACGCCAGCCGGCGAGATCTCAAAGCCCAGCGTGGTGCCAGGGTTGATCACCACGCCGTAGCCGCCCGGTACGCGGCGCAGCACGTCCAGCATCAGCCAGCGGATCTGGTGCGGGGCCTGTTCGGAATGGAAGCCGACGCGCGCCGGATCAGTGAACACGGCGACGTGCAGCACGCCCTGTTTGTCGAACAACAGCGGATCGAAACCGCTGCCGTCGGGGATGACCAGGCTGCCGGTGAGCAGCACCACCTCGGAGGCGACGAAGGCCTGCATGAAGGCTTTGATCGGCAGTTGGCCGGCCATGGCGGTCTGCAGCAGGGTCTCGATCGGGGTCTGGGGCGGAAGGTCGGTCATGGCGGGTGGAGCGCGGCGAGCGGAAGCCCAATTGTACCCAGCGCCGCGACGCAGATGCCGGGTAGTGACGGCCGCTGGCCGTCAGAACGGGGTGCCGGGGGTGCTGTGGTGGGAGCGGCAGCATGACGGCCAGCGGCCGTCACTACCGGAGCAGGGCATGCTGGCGCGCTGGGGTGGGTGACGACCGTTGGTCGTCACGCTCCTGATTCAAGGGCAACAGCGTGACGACCAACGGTCGTCGCCCACCGAATCAGGGGCAGATGCATGACGGCCAGCGGCCGTCACTACCGAAGCGTAGGCACCCACCGACGGCGGTGCGGGGGTCAGGGAGCGGCGAGTCTGCGGGTGCGGGCGTGCTGGTCGGACATGGCGCGGTCCAGTTCGGCGCGCAGGGCGTCCTGCTGCACGGGGGCATCCAGTACGAATACCCTGATGCCGTGCGCGGGGACATCGGCCTGGAGGGTGCCGGAGACTTCCACGCTGCCGCCGTCCAGGGCGTCGCGCCAGGTACCGGGCTGCACGTAACGCGTCACTTCGATGCGCGTTGCTGCATCGCCCTTGTTCAGCAACACCAGCGCGGTCTGGCTGACCCCGCCATGCTGCAGCACGCGGAAGAATACGGCTTCGTCGCCTTGCAGGCGCTCGTTGACCTGCAGGCCGCGCTGCAATGCCGGGGTCGCCTCACGCAGTTTCGCCACGCGCTGCAGCGGGGCGAAGATCGGGCTCCGTGGAGCCGCGTCCACGCGCTGCTGGCCGAAATACGCACGGTTGCCGGCGTGCTCGGCACGGCCGCGCATGAAGCCGGTTTCCGATCCGTAGTACAGCACCGGGATACCGCGCGCAGTGAACAGCCAGTTGTTGGCGTCGATGAAGCCGGCATCGCTGGCATCCAGCCGCGGCATGTCATGGTTGTCGTAGAAACTCATCAACTCGTACGGGTTGGCATACGGCCCGCCGAGCAAGTGCAGCGGCTCGGCCAGCGTCTCGAAACCCTTCTGCTTCAGCCCGAAGGTTTCTTCCATTGCCCCGCGCGAGGGAAAATCCAGCACGCTGACGTTCGCATTCGCCGGCCAGGTGTGCTCGGCGATCTTCGCAGCGTCGTAGTCGAACGCTTCGCCGAACATGAACATGCCCGGATGCTCGGCCCGCACGCGGCGCACGAACGCGTTCCACCACGGGTGCGGCAGCCAACCGATGGTATCGATGCGCAGCGCGTCCACACCCTGCGCGGTCCACTGCAGGTAGGCGCCCACCAGGTAATCCATCACCGCCGGGTTGTGTTCGTTGAAGTCGCCGAGCTCGGCCAGGTTGCCATCGAAAATCGAGCCCGTGGACGAGTCCACCGGGCCGATGGTGTTGTAGAAGGCGTGCAGCGGGTTGTGCTTCGGATCCAGCTGCTGCGGCGCCAGGTTCTCGTGGTCGGCGATCAGCCTGCCGTCCTTGTCGAAGATCTGCCCGAACTGCGGCTGGCGCACCGGCATGGTCCATGAAGGCGAGCCGTGGTTGCCGACGATGTCCAGCACTACTTTCAGCTTGGCTGCATGCAGGCCCTTGGTGAAGTCGGCGAACTGCAGGCCGGCGCTGGGCAGGTGTTCGTCCACCTTGTAGAAATTGGTGCCCCAGTACCCGTGGTAACCGGTCTTGCCGCGGTCGGTGAGGGTGCTGGTGCAGCTGATTTCCTTGCTGCCGGTGAACGCCTGGTCCGGGTTGTCGATGATGGGGGTGATCCACACCGCTCCGAAGCCGAGGTTGCGGATGTAGTCCGCGTTGTCCAGCACGCCCTTGAAGTCACCGCCGAGGTAGCCGATGTTGCCGTCCACCTTGTCCGGGCAGGGCACCGGGATGTCGAACGTGCGGTGCTTTCCACCCTGGTCTCGGTGATCGTTGGACGGGTCGCCGTTGACGAAGCGGTCGGTGACCACGAAGTACACCGCGTCACTGGCGAACGGTTCGGTGGTGCCTACGTACTCCGGGCGCGGCGCGGCGAGCGCCTGGCCAGCGAACAGGGCAAAACCTACAGCAACAGACAGACGCACACGCATCACACCACCTCCGGACGGGACGGAACACGCAGCACGCACAGGCCGGCCACGAGCAGGCTGCAGCCCCCCAGCACCAGCACCTGCATCGGCTGGCCACCCAGCCATGCGCGCAGGGCGAAGCCAAGCGCGCTGGCGGCCACCAGCTGCGGGATCACGATGAAGAAATTGAAGATGCCCATGTACACGCCCATCTTCGCCGCCGGCACGCTGTCCGACAGCAGGGCATAAGGCAGGGACAGGATGGACGCCCAGGCAAAGCCCACGCCCACCATCGACAGCAGCAGCCAGTGCGGATCGTCGATGAACATCATCGACACCAGCCCTCCCCCGCCCAGCCACAGGTTGACCAGGTGGCTCCAGCGCAGCCCGATGGCGCGCACCATCAGCGGGATCAGCAATGCAGCCAGCGCGGCGAAACCGTTGTACGCACCGAACAGCACGCCGACCCAGTTGGCGCCTTCGTTGTAGGCAGCCGACTGTGGATCGGTGGAACCGAAGTGGGTGCCGGCTACCGCGGCGGTGGTGTAGATCCACATCGCGAACAGCGCGAACCAGGAAAAGAACTGCACCCACGCCAGCCGGCGCATGGTGCCCGGCATGTTGCGCAGGTCATCGACGATGGTCGCCAGCATGTGCGTGCCGGGCAGTACACGGGCCACGCCCAGCAGGATGCCGTAGGCCGCACACAGGCCGGCCAGTACGTACAGCATCTTGTCCCCGCCCTGCCAGGCGATCAGTGCCGCCAGCACGACACCCACCAGCAGCCACAGCACGATCTGCGCCCACGGCGGCACGCCGCGCGCGGCCACCGCGTGGGCGTGTGGCGGCTCGGCATCGGCGAAGCCGGCCAGCTCGGTCGGTGAGTATTCGCGCGTGCTCAACACGGTCCAGGTGATCGCCGCCAGCAGCACCACCGCGCCGAAGTAGAACGCATAGCGCACGGTGTCCGGCACTTCACCCGGCGCTGCGGTATTGGCCACGCCGAAGTGGGCCAGGATGAAGGGCAGGAAGCTGGCCACGATGGCGCCCACGCCGATGAAGAAGCTCTGCATGGCAAAGCCGGTCGGCCGTTGGCGCGGCGCCAGCTGGTCGCCAACGAAGGCACGGAACGGCTCCATCGACACGTTGATGGACGCATCCAGCACCCACAGCGTGCCCGCCGCGATCCACAGCGTGGGCGAGTTCGGCATCACCAGCAGGGCCAGCGTGGTCAGCACCGCGCCGATCATGAAGAACGGGCGGCGACGGCCCCAGCGGGTCCAGGTGCGGTCTGACAGATAGCCGACGATCGGCTGCACCAGCAGGCCGGTCAGCGGTGCGGCGATCCACAGCCCGGGCACCGCGTCCATCGACGCGCCCAGGGTTTCGAAGATGCGGCTGGCGTTGGCGTTCTGCAGCGCGAAACCGAACTGGATGCCGAGGAAACCGAAGCACATGTTCCAGATCTGCCAGAACGACAGCTGCGGTTTGTCGGGCCGGCTGGTGACGGGACGGCTCATGGGCGATCCCCTGCGAGTGGGGCGATCGGTGCCAGCAGCAGCGCCTTGACGTCCGCCTCGTTGAGCACGCCCGCGCGGCCGCCCTTGCCGCCGGTGTAGTGCGAGAAGTGCTGCAGCGCGCTCATGTTGAAGCCGTCCTGCAGCTGGAACGTGCAGCTGCCCGCAGGCAGGTCGAACTCGGCCGCAGTGGATTCCTGCACCGCCACGCTGTGCGGCATCACCACGGTGCGTGACGGGGCAGTCTGGCCGGCGCAGGTGACCGCAAGTTGCTTCACTGCGGCAGTGACTCCGGTGTTGATCGGTCCGTTGGGATTGTTGAACTGAAGGCGCACGCGCACACGGCCGGCCGCGGGCTGCGTCCACGACCAGCGCTGCGCGCCGGGCAGGCGCTGCTGCGGGCCGATGCAGGTGGTCGGGCTGTGCAACGACTCCAGCGCGTCATCGCGGCGGGTCAGGCTGAGGCAGTGCTGCAGGCCGTCGTCGGCGATACGGGCGACGCCGCCGTGCACTTCAACGGCGGCACCATCGCGCCACAGCACGTGCTGTGCTGGAACCGCGATGGTCCAGCCGCTGCGCTCCTGCGTGGCCGATGGCGCGACTGGCGTGGCCGGTGCATAGGCAGCCGCATCAACGGAAGAACGTGCGCTCTGGGCACGAACTCCACGCTGCGGAGAGGTCGCCGCGGGCACCAGCTGCACCACCGTGGCATCACCGTCGCGCTGCATCTTTCCAGCCACCAGCAGCTCACCCTGCAGCACGTCAGGCTTCAGCAGCACATAGCGCTTGCCATCCATCTGCAGGCTGATGCGGTCACGCGTACCGAACAGCTGCGGCACCAGCGCGACCGGCAGTTTCGGCTGAACCCGGCCATCGGCTTCCACGCCGAACACGCCCTGCAGCACCATGTCCAGGTAGCCGGCGACCGACCACAGTTGGCGCTCGGAGTTCACCACCGGGCCACTCAGCGCGCCTTCGTCGACATGGATCTTCTGGGTCAGCAGCTCGTAGTTTTCCATGTTGGACCCGGCCAGCGCGGCACCGCGCATCAGCGACCGCACTTCGCCGGTGATGCGCGGCGCATCGTCCAGCAGCCGCGCGGCACGCAGCGAATACGCACTGACGAACGGCCAGATCGCGCGGTTGTGGTACACCGGCTGGTTGCCTTCCTGCGGCCACACCACCGGGCTGCCGGCCGCGCTGGCCGGGTACGCATCCAATGCACGCCGCGCGCGTCCGGTCGGCAACACGCCGGCCAGCACCCCCAGCGACGTCGCCAGCAGGTCGTACTTGGCGTAGGGCACGGGGTGGGCGGCTTCGCCGATGTAGCTCATGTACTGGCCGGCATCTTCGCGCCAGAAGCGCGCATCGATCCGCGGGCCCAGCGCATCGGCCCACGCCTTGTACTGCGCAGCGCGCGTGGCATCGCCGTGCTGGTCCGCCAACTGCTCGCCAAGCCGCAGGGCCTGGTAATGCAGCACGTTGGTGGAGAGCGCGAAGGAGTCACCGATGAAGCGTACGTCCTCGCGGGTCCAGTCCGGATAGGTCTGCTCACGCCAGTCCAGGAACGAGGTCTCGCCGCGGTACAGGCCGGTCGCCGCGTCGAACACCATCGCCCGGTCCTGGGCCAGCGTGCCCTGCAGCGCCTGCCAGACCTGTTCGGCGAAGGCGGTGTCATCCAGCAGGTGGCGCGCGGCCAGGAACCACACGATGCGATCACTGCTGATCGGCCAGCTGCCACCGGAACCGGTGTCCTGCGCCACGAACAGGCCGGAAGTATGGCCATCGCGTGCTTCGGACAGCTTGAACTGCAGCGACTGGCGGGTGCGCTGCGGATCCAGCCGCGCCAGCGCCAGGTCGGCGGCGAAGCTGACATCGCGCGTCCAGACATAGGGCCAGTTGGCGCCGGTCTTGAAGCACTCGCATGGCACCGGCCGGCCTTCGTCGAAGGACGGATCGCGGATCGCGTCCACGCGGTCCTGATCCATTTCCTGCTGCGCAAGCGCGAACAGGGCATCGAACATCGGGCTGGCGGTATCGCTGCGCATCGGCTGCGCGGCAATGCGCAGCTGCCGATCCGGCGTGTGCAGCACGAAGCCGCCGCCGGCCACGGATTCGGCGCGTGCCGTGCGGCCGGCGAATTCCAGGTCGGCGGCATGCGCGGCCGAACCCAGCGTCGTCGCGATGGCGACGGTCAGGCAGATCATCTTCAGCATCGAAGCGGACGACCGGCTTGCGCCCGTCACCCTCCCTCCCTCTTTGCATGTTGTAGGTCCCTGCCTGCCGAGCGGCCGACGGGGGCGCAACGCCTCCCTCAAGGCATCGTGCGGACATGGTAGACGGCAGGCGCCGGGGGCGGTCTGCCTGCATACGTATTCATGGCCTGTCGGGTCAGGCGGCCGTACCGGCTGGGCTATGGTCGGCGCAGTTCCTGCATCACCCTGGGAGGGGAAATGTCGCTGTTTTCGTTGTTGCTGCGTGGGCGCAGCAGGCCGTGGCTGGGCCTGGCCCTGCTGTTCGCCAGCCCGGTCCTGATGGCTGCCACCACCCCGTCGGCCAGTGTCGAATCGCCGGGAAAGATCCTGAAAGTGACGCTGCAGGTGGACGGCGGCACGGCCCGCTACCAGGTGCAGCGACTCGGCGATGCGGTAGTGGACGCATCGAAGCTCGGCTTCGAACTGCGTGATGGCCGGCTGGACCGCGACTTTGAAATCACCGGCAGCAGCACCCGCGCCTTCGATGAGACCTGGGAGCAGCCGTGGGGCGAGCGTCGACTGACCCGCAACCACTACAACGAACTGACCGTTTCCCTGCGCCAGACCACCGGCGACAAGCGCCGGCTGGACGTGGTGTTCCGGGTATTCGATGACGGCGTGGGCTTGCGCTACGTGTTTCCGCAGCAGCCGGGACTGGCCGAGGCGATCATCGATGAGGAGCTGACCGAGTTCGCCATCACCCAGCCGTCCACGGCCTGGTGGATCCCGGCCGGCGAGCCGATCCATTATGAATACCTGTATGCGCGCACGCCGCTGCAGGAGGTGGCGCTGGCGCATACCCCGATCACCCTGCGCAGCACCTCCGGCCTGCACGTGGCCATCCACGAAGCCGCGCTGGTCGACTATGCCGGCATGTGGTTGCGCCGCACCGACGGCCAGCGCCTGCGCGCGCAGCTTTCGCCGTCGGCTGATGGCTGGAAGGTCCGCCGCGCCCTGCCCTTCAGCACGCCGTGGCGCACCCTGCAGATCGCCGACCGCGCGGGTGGACTGGTCGAATCGGACCTGATCCTCAACCTCAACGAACCCAATGCGCTGGGCGATGTCAGCTGGGTCAAGCCGTCCAAATATCTGGGCGTGTGGTGGTCGATGCACCTGGACGAGGAGAGCTGGGCAACCGGCCCGCGCCATGCCGCCACCACCGCCAAGACCAAGAAGATGATTGATTTCGCCGCCGCCAACGGTTTCCGAGGCGTGCTGGTGGAAGGCTGGAATCCCGGCTGGGACGGTAACTGGGTGGGCAACGGGTATGACTTCGACTTCACCCGCGCGACCGCGGATTTCGATATCGAGGCGCTGTCCGCCTACGGAGCGAAAAAGGGCGTGCACCTGGTGGGCCACCACGAAACCGGCTGCGCCATCGACCATTACGAGGACCAGCTGGGCGCGGCGCTCGATCTGTATGCGCGCCTGGGCGTGGATTCGTTCAAGACCGGCTACGTCTGCGATGACGGCCAGGTGGACCGGCGCAACCCGGGCGGTGGGCCACTGCTGCGCGAATGGCATGACGGCCAGTTCATGGCCCGCCACCACCTGAAGGTGGTGCAGGAAGCGGCCGCACGCAGGCTGGCGGTCAATCCGCACGAACCGATCAAGGACACCGGCCTGCGCCGCACCTATCCGAACTGGTTATCACGCGAGGGCGCGCGTGGCATGGAGTACAACGCCTGGGGCCAGCCGCCGAATCCGCCCGAACACGAGGTCAACCTGGTGTTCACCCGGATGCTGTCCGGGCCGATGGATTACACCCCCGGGGTGCTGTCATTGAAGGGCCGCCATGGGCAGGCGATTCCCAGCACGCTGGCCCGCCAGCTGGCGCTGTACGTGGTGCTGTACAGCCCGATCCAGATGGCCGCCGACCTGCCCGAGCATTATCAGCAGCACCTGGACGCGTTCCAGTTCATCAAGGACGTGGCGGTGGACTGGGAACAGACCCGGGTGCTGGACGCCGAGGTCGGCGACTTCGTCACCATCGTCCGCCGCGACCGCAACAGCAGCGACTGGTTCCTGGGCAGCATCACCGACGAACACGGCCGTGTGCTGCCGATATCACTGGGCTTCCTGGAACCTGGCGTGCGCTACCGCGCGGAGATCTACCGCGACGGCGACGGTGCGGATTTCCGCAGCAATCCGTTCGCGTTCGTGCGCGAAACCCGCGAGGTGACCAGCGCTGACCAGCTGACCCTGGTGCTGGGGCCCGGCGGCGGCCAGGCGATCCGCTTCAAAAAGGGGACGGAGGGAATTAATTCAGATTAATTCCCTCCGTCCCCTTTTTGTAATCGCTTACACCGCATGTCGCTGCATTGAATACGTATGCAGGCTGATTCCAGCACGCGGCGCGCTGCATACCATAGCGTCGCAGTCAGCGGCCACCGTGCCGCGACCCGTATCGGCGGTGCCGGCGCGGACCACAACTAGATTCGGCAACATTGCCTGGGAGGGGAAATGTCGAACCACAAGCGCAACGCGCTGTCATTGGCGCTGGCCGTCGCACTGTCACCGGTACTCGCTTTCGCGCAGTCCACCACGTCCACCACCGCCACCGGCCAGACCGGTTCCGCGGCGACCAACCTGGATGCGGTGCAGGTCACCGGCATCCGCCGCGGCATCGAGAACGCCATCGCGGTGAAGCAGGACGCCACCTCGGTGGTGGAAGTCATTTCCGCCGAAGACATCGGCAAACTGCCCGACGTCAGCATCGCCGAATCGCTCGCGCGCCTGCCCGGCCTGGCCGCCCAGCGCGTGGCCGGCCGCGCCCAGGTGATCAGCGTGCGCGGCCTGTCGCCGGACTTCGCCACCACCCTGCTCAATGGCCGCGAAGTGGTCAGCACCGGTGACAACCGCAGCGTCGAGTTCGACCAGTATCCGTCCGAACTGGTCAACGGCGTGACCGTGTACAAGACCCCCGATGCGGCCCTGGTCGGCCAGGGTCTGTCGGGCACCATCGACATGCAGACGGCCCGTCCGCTGAGCTTCCCGGACCGCGTTATCGCGGTCAGCGGCCGCTACCAGAAGAGCTCGCTGGGCGAAGCCGCTGGCGTGGACGAGTTCGGCAACCGTTTCAGCGCCAGCTATATCGACCAGTTCCTGGACAAGACGCTGGGCATTGCCATCGGTTACGCGCACAGCGACAACCCGATCCAGGAAAACCAGGTCGGTCTGTACGAGCCATGGACCACCGAACACACCGACAACGGCAACCGGCCGGGGCTGGCCCCGGGCGTTGCCTTCAGCGATGGCATCAAGGCGCTGCGCCGCACCGGCAACAACAAGCGCGACGGCGTGATGGCCACCGTGCAGTTCCGCCCGTCCAACAGCTGGACCAGCACCCTGGATGCCTTCCACACCGAAGCCGAACAGATCGACACCGCCAACCAGTTCGAGGTCAACCTCAGCAACTTCAACGGTGGCTACACGCCGGGCCTGCTGATCAGCAATCCGCAGGTAAATGCCGATGGCACCTTCGCCGGCGGCACCGCCAGCGGTGTCTACCCGCTGGTGCGTGGCATGTACAACAAGCGCGAAGACAAGATCGATGCGTTCGGCTGGAACAACGAGTTCACCTTCGGCAACGGCGTCAAGCTGGTGGCCGACGTGAACTACTCCAAGGCCACCCGCGATGAGCTGAACCTGGAAAACAACCTGCAGCTGACCCCGATGCCGCAGCTGGATACCATCGGCCTGGTGGTCAACCCGAACGGTTTCTCGCAGATCACCCCGGGTCTGGACTATTCCAATCCCGATGCGCTGTTCCTGACCAACACCATCTACGGCTCCGGCTACGGCAAGGTGCCCACGGTGGAAGATCGCCTGAAGGGCGCGCGCGTGGCACTCACCCTGCCGGCGCCGGAAGGCCTTTCCCCGGTGTTCGCCGACTTCGACATCGGCGTCAACTACGCCGACCGCCAGAAGGACAAGACCCAGGCCGAGGGCAACATCCTGCTCGGTGCACAGGGCGATGCGAACATTGCCGCCGACCTGCAGCGTGACCGGGTCAACCTGGGCTTCGCCGGCATCGGCTACATCCCGGCCTGGAATGTGCCGGCCGCGGTCGGGCGCTACATGGAGTTCAACCCGGTCACCGATCTCGACTACCTGATCCCCAAGTCGTGGACGGTGCAGGAGAAGATCACCACCGCGTGGCTGCGCGCCAACATCAACACCGACATCGGCGTGGTCGGCGTGCGCGGCAATATCGGCGTGCAGATGCAGCACGCCGACCAGAGTTCGCAGTCGAACTACTTCGACCGCTCGCGTCCGGACGGCCAGAACGTGCTGCCGATCGACGCCGGCAAGACCTACAACGACTGGCTGCCGAGCTTGAACCTGGCCTTCATGTTCCCGCACCAACAGACCCTGCGCTTCGCCGCGGCCAAGCAGGTGGCACGCCCGCGCGTGGACCAGATGCGTGCCGGCCTGGAGTTCGGCGTGGACACCGCCACCGGACGTCCGGGTGGCAGTGGCGGCAACCCGCTGCTGGATCCGTGGCGTGCCACCGCGCTCGACCTGTCCTACGAAAAGTACTTCGGTGAACGCGCCTACGTGGCGGCCGCGGTGTTCTACAAGGACCTTAAGAGCTACGTGTACACCCAGTCGGTGGACGACTACGACTTCTCCGACCTGCTGGCCAGCTACGTGCCGCCGCCGGGCATGGTGGCGCCGGTGCTGCAGACCGGTACGTTCTCGTCGCCGCAGAACGGCAAGGGCGGCACCCTGCGCGGCCTGGAACTGACCGCTTCGCTGCCGCTGGACATGTTCACCGACGCCCTGCGCGGCTTCGGCGTGCAGGCCAGCGCCACCTTCAACGACAGCGACATCGAGATCCTGGATCCTGAAAGCGCCTCCAGCGTGGGCAGCGACCCGATCGCCCTGCCCGGCCTGTCCGACCGCGTGTACAACTTCACTGCCTACTTCGAACGCAATGGATTTGAAGCACGCGTGAGCCAGCGTCGTCGGTCGGACTTCATCGGTGAGATCGGCAACTTCAACGGCAACCGCACGCTGCGTTACGTGGTGGGCGAGAACGTGACCGACGCGCAGGTGAGCTACACCTTCAGCGACAGCAGTTCGATGGCGGGGCTGACCCTGCTGCTGCAGGGCACCAACCTGACCAACGAGCCGTACCGCACCTATGCGGGCACCACGGATCGCCCGCTGGAATATGTGGAATGGGGCCGCACCTACATGCTGGGGCTGAACTACAAGTTCTGAGGCCTCCACGCGTTGAATCCGGAAGGCCCGCTGCCAACGCAGCGGGCTTTCTGCTTTCAATCAGCCCGGGCAGCCCGCGACCAGCTTGCCGTCATTGTTGCAGACGCGGTACACCCTGTCGGCACGGAAGACATTGAAGGTGTCCGAAAAACTGCCGTCATTGCGCCGGCAGCTTGCCCACAGCTGGCAGGAGCCGCCACTGCCCGGCATGTAGCTTGCCTTGGTGAGTTGACAGGTCGCGGCGGCAGGCGCGCTACGGAACTGATCCACACATAACTGGTCCTCTGCCGGGCCACGCGTGGATTGACCGCTTGCGGCCTGCGACGTGAGCGCAACCGCTGTCAGCAGCACGCTCGCTGCGAAGTACATCGTGCGATGGATCTTCATGTCACCCTCGTTGTCTGCGAATGAGCTTGCATTCTGCTCATCAAGGCGGTGGCCGTCTCTCAGGAATCGCGTCATCCGCACGTGGGAGTAACTCGCGGGCGATCAAAAAAGGGACGCCCCCGCGGGGGCGTCCCTCAACAACCACCAACGGAGAAAACAATCAGCCGATGCGGCGACCGCAATACACGGCGTGCGCAGGCAACATCAGTTCGGTGCCATCCAGCGAACCGGCATCCGGTCCCGGCACCTCCACGGGCTGCCAGGCGCCCGCCGGCAGCAGCTGCCGCGCCGGCTGCGTGGACAAGTTGAAGGCCAGCACCATCACCTCATCCCCCAAGGTCCGTTCGAACACCAGGACCGGCTCGGCACTGTCCAGGAAACGGATGGCGCCGTGCATCAACACCGGCTGCGTACGCCGCCAGGCCAGGAAGCGGCGGAACGCCGACAGCACCGAATCGGGCTGGGCTTCCTGCACGGCCACCGCGCGCGACTGATGGTCGGCCGGGATCGGCAGCCATGGCGCGCCGGTGGTGAAACCGGCCAACGGCGCATCGATCCACGGCAACGGCGTGCGGCAGCCGTCGCGGCCCTTGAAGTTCGGCCAGAAGGTGATGCCGTAGGGATCCTGCAGCGCCTCGAACGGGACATCGGCCTCGCCCAGTCCCAGCTCTTCGCCCTGGTACAGGCAGATCGATCCCCGCAGCGAACACAGCATCGCCACCAGCATCCGTGCCAGCCGCGGGTCGGCCGGGTGCCCGCCCCATCGGGTCACCGCGCGCTCCACATCGTGGTTGGAAATGGCCCAGCACGGCCAGCCCTCGGTCATCGCGGTTTCCAGGCGCGACACCGTATCGCGGATGTACGCCGCGCTGAAGTCGTCCACCAGCAGCTCGAAGCTGTAGCCCATGTGCAGGCGCTTGGCGGTGGTGTACTCGGCGGTGGTGGCCAGCGAATCCTCCGAAGAGATTTCGCCCAGGCTGACCGCCCCCGGAAACTGGTCCAGCAACGCGCGCAGTTCTTCGAGGAACGGCAGGTTTTCCGGCTGGGTATTGTTGAAGTAGTGGTACTGGTAGGCGTATGGATTGTCCGGACTGAAACCCCGCCCGACGCGCTTGTCCGCCGGCTTCGGCGGATTGTCACGCAGCTGCAGGTCATGGAAGCAGAAATTGATCGCATCCAGGCGGAATCCATCCACCCCGCGATCCAGCCAGAACCGCACGTTGTCCAGCGTGGCTTTCTGCACCGCCGGATTATGGAAGTTCAGGTCCGGCTGGTCGGCCAGGAAGTTGTGCAGGAAGTACTGCTCGCGCCGCGGCTCCCACTGCCAGGCCACGCCACCGAACAGTGACATCCAGTTGTTCGGCGCGGTGCCGTCTTCGCGCGGGTCGGCCCACACATACCAGTCCGCCTTCGGATTGGTGCGGTCCTGGCGGCTCTCGCGGAACCAGTCGTGCTCGATCGAGGTATGGCTCAGCACCTGGTCGATCATCACCTTCAGGCCCAGCGCATGCGCCTTGGCCAGCAGCCGGTCGAAATCGTCCAGGGTGCCGAACAGCGGATCCACGTCGCGGTAGTCGGCGATGTCATAGCCGAAGTCGGCCATCGGCGATCTGAAGAACGGCGAGATCCAGATCGCGTCCACGCCGAGCGCGGCGATGTAGTCCAGGCGGTCGATGATGCCGGGCAGGTCGCCGACTCCATCGCCGTCGGCATCGAGGAAACTGCGCGGGTAGATCTGGTAGATGACGGCGCCGCGCCACCATGGCGTATTGGACATCAGGCCCCCCTCCGGGCTCTGTTGGCCCCTGCGGAAACACGGGCCGGAATGCAGCGATGGAAGCTTAGCCTCGGGCCCTGCGACGTGGTGCTGCCTGCATACGTATTCACGGCAACCGCTGCCTTCGACGGTCCATCCGGCGGCCACCCGCGCCGTGTCCGGGCCGGCATGCGCCCGAATTCACGGCCAGCGCCTATAATTGGCGGCGAGCCTTGAAGCCAGACCGCATGACCATCATCGAAGACACCCGTGCCGCCCTGGGCCTGCCCCAGATCCAGACGCTTGCCGCCGACGACATGGCAGCCGTCGATGCCCTGATCCGGCGCCGGCTTGCTTCGGACGTGGTGCTGATCAACCAGATCGCCGACCACATCATTTCCGCCGGCGGCAAGCGCCTGCGCCCGATGCTGGTGATGCTGGCCGGCCGCGCGGTCGGCGGCGCCGGCCCGGAACACCACCAGCTGGCGGCGATCATCGAGTTCATCCACACCTCCACGCTGCTGCACGATGACGTGGTGGACGAATCCAGCCTGCGCCGTGGTCGCAGCACCGCCAACGCGCTGTGGGGCAACGCGCCCAGCGTACTGGTGGGTGATTTCCTGTATTCGCGCAGCTTCCAGCTGATGGTGGAACTGGACCGCATGCCGGTGATGCGGATCCTGGCCGACACCACCAACCGCATCGCCGAAGGTGAAGTGCTGCAGCTGCTGCACGTACACAACCCCGACACCGACGAGGCCGCCTACCTGCGCGTGATCGAGCGCAAGACCGCGGTGCTGTTCGCCGCCGGCACCCGCCTGGGCGCGCTGGCCAGCGGCGTGGACGAGGCCACCCAGCAGGCGCTGTACGACTACGGCATGGCGCTGGGTTATGCGTTCCAGATTGCCGATGATGTGCTGGATTACTCGGCCAACGCCGAAGAACTGGGCAAGAACCTGGGCGATGACCTGGCCGAAGGCAAGGCCACCCTGCCGCTGATCCACGCCATGGCCCATTCGGACGAGGCGACCCGCCAGCGCCTGCGCAGCATCGTGCAGGACGGTGATGCCAGCGCGATGCCCGAGGTGCTGGCCGCGATCCACGCCACCGGCGGGCTGGACTACAGCCGCAACCGTGCCGAGGAATACGCCGCAGCCGCCGAGCGGGCACTGGACGGCCTGGCCGACAACGATGCGGTAGCCGCCCTGCGCGGCCTGGCCCGCTACGCCGTCAGCCGCAGCCATTAAGCGGTAGCGCCGCACACGGGCCGAACCCGGTAGCGCCGACCCATGGTCGGCGAGCGCAGCGGAGGGCGTGTGCCCTTACAGGCCAATCCCGGGAATGGCGCTGATCAGCTCGGGGTCGAAACCCGCCAGTTCGGCGAAGTGGCGGCCGCGGGCAACGTAATCGCGGTACACGCCATAACTGGGCGCCCCGGGTGACAGCAATACCACGCCACCTGCATCACCCAGCGCGGCGCGCGCCAGCGACATCGCCTCTGCCAGGTCCTGCGCGGCGTGCAGCCCGAAGCGTCCGGCATCGGCCAGCGGCTGCAGCAACGCGTTGATCCGCGGCCCGTTGGCGCCCATGGTGATGATCTCCAGCGGCGGCTGGTCACCTGCCATGTGCTGGGCGAAGTCAGTCCAGTCCAGCCCGCGGTCGTGCCCGCCTACCAGCAGCGCGATGCGTTGCCCGGCAAAACAGTCCAGCGCGGCCAGGCTGGCGTGCGGGGTGGTGCTGATCGAATCGTTGACGTAGACCACGCCCTCGCGCGCACCGATGCGCTGCAGCCGGTTGGGCAGCGGCCGGAACGACTGCACCGCCGGCGCCAGCGCGACCGCGTCCAGCCCCAGCGCCTCGATGGCCGCCAGCACCGCGCACAGGTTGCCGCGGTTGTGCCGGCCCGGCAGCGGCGTATCGCGGCTGTCGAAGACCGGCTGTTCGCCGCGGTGCACGATGTCGCCGCGCATGTGCCAGCCATGCGGCTGGTTGAACCAGATCACTTCGCTGCCCGGCAGCGTCAATGCCGCAAGATGCGGATCAGCCGCGTTGAGCACCGCGATGCGTGGCGCGCCTTCGGTGACCAGCGCCAGCTTGTCCTGGATATAGCGCTGTTCGCTGCCGTGCCAGTCCAGGTGCTCCGGGAAGAGGTTCAGCACCACCGCGACCTGCGGGTGCGCCCCGCTGCGGGCGACCTCGCGAGTCTGGTAACTGGACAGTTCCACGGCCCAGTAATCCGGTGCCGGCTGCGGATCCAGCACCTCCAGCAGCGGCAGCCCGATGTTGCCCACCAGCCCGGTGCGATGCCCCGCAGCGCGCAACAGGTGCGCCAGCAGCGAAGTGGTCGTGCTCTTGCCCTTGGTGCCGGTCACGCACACCGTGCCCTGCACCGTGCCATCGGCTGCGGCATGTTCTGCGAACCACAGCGCGGTGCCGCCGACGAACTGCGTGCCCTGCTCCAGGGCCGCCTGCGCAACAGGCAGGTAGGGGCTGATGCCCGGCGACTTGATCACCACGTCGAAGTCCGCCAGCAGCGCCGGGGAGGGCTCCCCGCGGACATCCAGCGTGCCGCCGGCCTCCTCCCGCGCCGCGTCTGCTTCGGCGGCCGGGCAGAACAGGGTCAGCGGCAGCGCCGGCAGGCGCGCGCGCAGCACGGCGTAGGCCGCGCGCCCCTCACGGCCCCAGCCCCACAACGCAACCCGCCTGCCTTCAAGCTGCGAAATCTTCACGCACCCGCTCCCACAGCGCGGCCGGGATGCGATGCTCGCCCTGCAGCTCCAGCATCGGTTCCACTGCCAGTTCGGTGGGATCCAGCTGCGGCAGGATCTCGTTGCAGAAACGCTTCACCAGCGCGTCTTCCTTCCAGTCCGGACGGGTGGCCAGGGTGGCCATTGCCGCGCGCGACTCCTTGCCCTCGCCCACGCATTCAAACGGTTTGTGGTCCTGGAATTCCAGCAGCGCGTCGAAGCCACCGGCCTGGTCCAGGTCATCCAGCAGGTTGCGGCCGAAGATGCGCACCAGCCGCGCCTTGGACATGAATGGTGCGAGCGCCAGGAACACGAAGTGGCACTTCGGGCACACGCCACACCAGCGGTTCACCGGGCGCTCGCCGAGGATGTGGAAGTTGCGGTTGCAGCTGGAGAAATGCGCGTCGTAGAAATCGGTCTTGGCGAACTGGCGTGCAACCGCCAGCTCGGACATCGGCCGCAGCAGCGAGTAATACTGCAGGTCAGCGGCGACGTAGCGCTGCACGTGGCGGCCGAAGGCCTGCTCGAATGCCCAGCCCTTGGACCACTGGTGGTTGACCTCGCCGGTGCCCGGGATCTGGCTGCCATAGCTGGCCGAACGTTCATTGGAGAACACCACCTGGTCCACGCCCTGCAGCAGCGCGGCCAGCACCATGATCGCCGAGTTCACCGCGGTCACCGGGATGTGTCCGTTCCAGGCCCCCTGGCGGTTGAGTTCGAACAGTTCCGGTGCCAGCGCGCGGCCCAGGTTGAGCGTCGGCAGGCCGGTACGCTCGGCGCAGGCGCGGATCAACTGCGAGCCGCCGATCCAGGTCACCGTCTCGTCCACGCCGGCACGGCGCAATGCTTCGATGCTGACCAGCGAGTCCTTGCCGCCACCGATGGCCACCAGCGCGTGGGGCTGCAGGCCCAGGGTCGGCGCTGCCGCCACCTCGCCGGCCACCGGCAGGCGGAAGCGCCCGCGCAGGTTCAGGCCGTTGCGGTAGGCGAACTCGCCGAGTCCATGCAGGTAGATGCTTTCCACCAGCGCGGCGGTTTCTGCGTCGATCGCATACCCTTCGATGGCCACCGTGTCCGGCACGCCCGCCTTGTAGTAGCTCACGCCGGCGACCAGGTGCAGCAGCTGCAGCGCGCGCTGCACGGCGGCGGCGCGTTCCGGCGCAAGATCGAACGGGGCGCCGGGCACGGTGATGGTTTCCACCATCTCCGGGCCCTGGTCGAAGGCGTAGACCAGCCGCGCCACGCCGGTGTCCGCAGCGAAATCGCAGCGCACGAAGCGGAAGCAGGCAACCTGGTGTTTATCAAAAGCAGTCATGGGGTATCCGGATCAGGCACGTTTGCGTGCAGGCACGCAGGCGGTGTTGGCAGGCGGGTGGTGCACGGCGACGTGGGCCGGCGCGGAGAAAACAGTCCTCATTCCAGGATGTCCTCGCGCGGCATCGCACGCTGGTTGTAGGTACTGGCCATCACGTAGCCGTAGGCACCGGCGTCGGCCACCAGCATCACATCGTCCGGCGCGGTGGTCGCCGGCAGCTTGCGGCGCTTGCCGAACACATCGCTGGACTCGCAGATCGGCCCGACCACGTCGAACGCGGCTTCGGCGTAGCCGCCCTGCCGGCTAAGGTTGTCGATGTCGTGCCAGGCGTCGTACAGCGCCGGACGGATCAGCGTGTTCATGCCGGCATCCAGGCCGACACGGCGCACGCCGTCCTTCTCCACCACCTGGGTGCAGCGGGTCAGCAGCACGCCCGATTCGGCCACAAGGTAACGGCCCGGTTCGATCGCCAGGCGGAACGCCGGATGTACCGCCTTGACCTCGGCCAGGCCTTCGGCCCACGCCTCCAGGTCGAACGGTTCGTCTTCTTCGCTGTACGGGATCGGCATGCCGCCGCCGATGTCGATGGTCTGCACGGTGCCGATGCGGCGGGCGAAGCCGGCCAGTTCATCGCACATCAGGCGCCAGTGCTGCGCCGTTTCCACGCCGCTGCCCAGGTGCGCGTGCAGGCCCACGATGGTGGTGCCCAGCTCGGTGGCCACGCGCACGAACTCATCCACGCGTCCCATCGGCAGGCCGAACTTGGATTCCTTGCCGCCAGTGCGCACCTTGGCATGGTGGCCTTCGCCGCGACCCAGGTCCACGCGCAGCCACAGTTCACGGTTGCGGAACAGGTCCGGCCAGCGCTGCAGGGCTTCCACGTTGTCCACGGTGACGGTGACGCCGAGCGCGAACGCTGCTTCGAATTCCTCGCGCGGGCAGAAGCTGGGAGTGAACAGCACGCGCCGGGGCGACAGTGCCGGCAGCACGTTGAACACATGCTTCAGTTCGCCGTGGGATACGCACTCCAGGCCGAAGCCTTCGGCCTCCAGCGTCTCCAGGATCGCCGGATGGCTGTTGGCCTTGATGGCGTAATAACGCTGGTCGATCGGGGTGATCGCGGCCAGTGCGCGGGCGCGGGCGCGCACCGTGGGCAGATGGTAGATATAGCGCGGCGTGCCGGCTTCGGCGAGCTGCAGCAGGTGCGCACGCTGGCCCCGCCACCACGGCGTGCCGCGCGGGCGCACGGTGCCGGCGATCTCGCGCCAGCGCGGACCGAACACCGCGGTTTCTTCCACCGGCATCGCACCGCTGTCGATCAGCTCGGCGTGCAGGATCGGCAGCAGCCCGTCGGCGTCGGCCTCATCGATGACGAAGGTCAGGTTGAGGTCGTTGGACGACTGCGAAATCATGTGCACGCGCTCGCGGCCGAAGGTCGCCCAGACATCGGACAGCTTATGCAGCAGCGAGCGCATGCCGCGGCCGACCAGGGTGATCGCCGCGCAGGGCACGATGATCTTGACCTTGCAGATCTGCGACAGGTCGGCCGACAGCGCTGACAACACATCGGTATTGACCAGGTTCTCGGAGGGGTCCAGCGATACGGTGACGTTGGTTTCGGCCGAACCGATCAGGTCCACCGACAGCCCATGCTTCTTGAACAGGCCGAATACATCGGCCAGGAAGCCGACCTGCTGCCACATGCCGATGCCTTCCATCGACACCAGCACGATGCCGTTGCGGCGGCTGATCGCCTTCACCCCCGGCACCGGCGCGGCGCTGCCGTCGATGCTGGTGCCTGGCAGTTCGGGGCGCTCGGTATCCAGGATGGCCATCGGCACGCCGGCATCGCGGCACGGCTTGATCGAGCGCGGATGCAGCACCTTGGCGCCGGTGGTGGCGATTTCCTGCGCTTCGTAATAGTCCAGCCGGGTCAGCAGGCGGGCGTCGGGCACGTCCTTCGGATTGGCGCTGAACATGCCCGGAACGTCGGTCCAGATCTCCACGCGGCTGGCACCGAGCAGCGCACCGAAGTACGCCGCCGAGGTATCCGAACCGCCCCGGCCGAGGATCGCGGTGCCGCCGTCGGCGTGGCGCGCGATGAAGCCCTGGGTGATCAGCAGGCGGGTCGGCTGCGCACGGAAGCGCTGCGCCCACGCGTCATCGGATTTCCACTGGCAGTTCACCGAAAGACGCTGCGACCACGGGCTCTGGTTGGGCAGCGGCGGCAGCGCATCCAGCCACTGCCGCGCATCCATCCAGCCCATGTCCAGGCCGTTCTGGTGCAGGTAGGCGGCACCGATGCTGGACGACAGCAGTTCGCCCTGGCCCAGCACTTCGGCCTGCCAGTCCAGCGTACGTGCAGCGCAGCGCGCATCGTCAAGCAGCGCCTGCAGCGCCGCCAGGCGCTCGGCCAGCACCGCGCGCGGCAGCTCCAGTTCGTCCAGGAAGGCCTGGTGGCGTTCGACCAGCGCGGCCACGCGCTCACGACTGTCGGCCGCGCCATCGGCGATGGCGGTCAGTTCGTTGGTCACCCCGGACAGCGCCGACACCACCACCAGCACGCGCGAGCCGGTCTCTTCCGCACGTTTTTTCGCCAGTTTCCCGATCGTGTCCCAGCGATGGCGACGCGACACCGAAGTGCCGCCGAACTTGAGGACGATCCAGCGATCGACAGGGGAAGAAACTGGCATGTAAGTATTCTGGTTATGGTGGGGAGGCCGCCCGCAAGGAGCGGAACCCCCGATTCTAAGCCCAAGACGCCGCCCATGACCGCTCACCGCTACCTTCAGCTTGATGTCTTCGCCCCCCGCCCCGGCAGCGGCAACCCGCTGGGGGTGGTGTTCGACGCCGACAATCTGTCCCCCGGGGCCATGCAGGCCCTCGCCGCGTGGCTGAACCTGTCCGAGACGGTGTTCTTCGTGGCCCCCACCGCGCCGGGTGCGGATTACCACATCCGCATCTTCACCCCCGGCAGCGAGCTGCCCTTCGCCGGCCACCCCAGCGTCGGCGCGGCCTGGGCGGCAGTGACCAGCGGCCTGGCGACGCCGCGCGATGGCGCGCTGCTGCAGCAGTGCGCGGCCGGCCTGCTGCCGGTGCGGGTGGAGGGCCCACACACGGCGCCGACCATCCACCTGGCCAGCCCCAGCGCCCGCCGCTGCGAGGTGGCGCCCGGCGAGCTGCCGGCCAGCCTGCACGCCCTGGGCGGGCCCGCGCAGGTGCCGGAGCTGTGGGACAACGGTCCGCGCTGGTGGTTGCTGGCCGCGCGCGATCCCGCTGCCGTGCGTGGCCTGCGCCCGGACATGGCCGCCCTGCGCGACTGGACCAACGCTACCGAGGCCACCGGCGTGGCGATATACGCGCCGGAGCAAGCTGACGGCCACGACCTGGTGGTGCGCGCGTTCTGTCCTGGCGATGCGGTGAACGTGCCCGAAGACCCGGTGACCGGCAGCGCCAATGCGCTGATTGCCGGCGTGCTGGCCCAGCGCAACCAGTTGCCCGGCCACGATGGCCGCTACATCGCCAGCCAGGGCCGCGAAGTCGGCCGCGATGGCCGCGTGCACCTGCAGGTGGACGACGCCGGGGTGGCCTGGATCGGCGGGCAGGTGCAGCCGGTCATCGACGGCACGGTGCACTGGTAAGCTGCGCGACCCCGTTACGGAGCCCGCCGATGACCACCCGCCGTTTCCTGCAGCTGGACGTATTCTCGCCTTCGCCGGGTGCCGGCAATCCGCTTGCGGTGGTGCTGGATGCACAGGGCCTGGACGATGCCAGCATGCAGGCCATCGCCCGCTGGACCCGGCTGCCGGAGACCACCTTCGTGTTCCCACCGCAGGATGCATCAAGCAGCTATCGCCTGCGGATGTTCAGCCCGCAGAAGGAAGTCCCGTTCGCCGGCCACCCCAGCATCGGCACCGCGCATGCGGTCCTTGAAGCCGCACTGGCCGCGCCGGTGGACGGCCTGCTGGTCCAGCAGGGCATCGCCGGGATGCTCCCGCTGCGGGTGGAAGGGGATGGCGCGCAGCGCCGCATCGCCATCCGCACCCCGCGCGCGTCGGTCGCCGAGGTCGTCGCGCCCACCGATCCGCGGCTGGCCCGCGTCCTGCGTGGCTGGTCGCTGGGTGCCCTGCCGCCGGCCCGCATGCAGGGCGGGCGCAGCTGGTGGGTGGTCGAACTGGGGGACGAAGCCGCACTGCGCGCCCTGCAACCCGACTGGGACGCGGTGGCGACGCTGGCGGAGTCCACCGACAGCATGGGTGTGTTCGCATATGCGCGCTGCAGCGACCAGCCATGGGACCTGGCCGTGCGCGCCTTCGTCGGCAACGGCAGGCGCTTCGAGGATGCCGCCTCCGGAGCCGCCAACGCGGTGCTGGCGGCCTGGCTGGACGAGCGCAGTGCGCTGCCCGGCGGACGTCGTGACTATGTGGTCAGCCAGGGCCGCGAGGTCGGCCACGATGCGCGCCTGCACCTGCATGTGGATGCAGAAGGCGAAGTGTGGTCCGGTGGCCAGGTGCAGACGGTCATCCGCGGCACGATCGATTGGTAGCGGGTAACGGGACGGCCAGCGGCCGTCCCTACCGGGTCTGCGGCGTCAGAGCAGCGTCGCTTCCAGTGTCACCGGAACCGCGCTGAGTGCCTTGGACACCGGGCAGTTCTGCTTGGCGTCATCGGCGATGGCGCGGAACTTTTCCGCCTCGATTCCCGGCACCTTGGCCTTGACCTTCAGCGTGATCTGCGAAAGCTGCGGACCGCCTTCCATCGACAGGTCCACCTGCGCTTCGGTGTCCAGCGCCTCGGGTGGGAAGCCGGCTTCGGTCAACTTGGCCGACAGGGCCATGGTGAAGCAGCCGGCATGCGCGGCGGCGATCAGTTCTTCCGGATTGGTGCCTTTCTCATCACCGAAGCGGCTGCTGAAGGCGTAGCGGGTGTTGTCCAGCAGGCCGCTCTGCGGCGTGCTCAACTGGCCCTTGCCGGTCTTCAGGTCACCTTCCCAGTGCGCGGTGGCGCGGCGCGAAATACCCATTGTGCAGCTCCTTCGGTTGAGTTCGGGACCCACCGTACGCAGAGCCGCGTTAGCATCGCGTCGCTCTGCTGCGACGCGACGACGCACGCCGTTCCGACGAACGGCCAGCAGCCCGCGGCCTGGCCTCCGAGCGCCTGTAAAAAACCGGTTTTTCCCTTCCAATTCCACGGCTTCAGTGCAACGACCCGGGCCAGGCGGGCAACCGCGCCCCCCGACAAAGGTCGAGTGGCAGCGAAAAAAGCGGGCTTTTCCGCGTATAACCTATTGGCGGCGCCGTGTAGTTGCCCTACATTGCGCTTGCCGACGGGGTCGGCATGACCACACAACCAACCGTTCACGGAACAGGAAACCATGGCAAAGACCGCTAAGAAGGCTGCCCCGAAGAAGGCAGTAAAGAAAGTCGCTACCAAGGCAGCCGCCAAGCCGGCCGCGCCGAAGCCGATCAAGGACGTGCTGACCAAGTCCGGCCTGGTTGCACACATCGCCGAAGCGTCCGGTGTGATCGCCAAGGACGTGCGCGCGGTGCTGGCCTCGCTGGAAACCGCGGTTGCCGCTTCGGTGCACAAGAAGGGCGCTGGCAGCTTCACCCTGCCGGGCCTGCTGAAGATCACCACCGTCAGCGTCGCCGCCAAGCCGAAGCGCAAGGGCATCAACCCCTTCACCAAGGAAGAGCAGTGGTTCGCCGCCAAGCCGGCCACCACCAAGCTCAAGGTGCGTCCGCTGAAGAAGCTCAAGGACGCCGCGCTCTGATCGCGTAGGCATACCGGGTTTCCCTGGCGAACGGGACGGCTCACCAGCCGTCCCGTTCGTTTTTCGGGATGTGCGGGCAAGGCGCAACACAGTGTGCCGTTGCCCGCCGTTTCCGCGTGCTTTCGGGCCAGGCGTTGCCGTGCAACGTGTTGCGCCGGGATCCGGCCGCCCCTGTCCGGGACAATGGAACACTGCGTGCAGCCGGCCTGGTCGCGGCGCCCGCGCAGCAGCCCTATGGTGGAACCATCCCCCTGATGGACGCCCGCCATGGCCAGCCCCTCCACCCGCTACCGCCTCACCGTCACGCCGATCGAAAAGGACGGCCTGCCGTGCAGCGGCCGCTGCACCATCGAAATGGAACATCGCGCGCAGCGCGACTGGATGCGCCTGCTGGAATGCGCTCCGCGGCTGGCCGGTTTCAGTGGCGACGAACGCGCGGCGGTGTTGATCGCCGCACAGATACTGCGTGACGTCGTGCAGCGCCACGTCGACGAACCCAACCATCCGCTGGCCGCCCACGCGGCGACGCTGAACACGGCGCTGGACGCCCTGGACAGCCTGCACGGCCCTGCGTGAGGTGTCTGGGCAACGGCGACTGCGACGTCAGAAGCTGCAGACCGCTTGTTGGCGGGGCGGGGGGGGGGGGGGGGGGGGGGGGGGGGGCCCCCCCCACCCCGCCGGCCGGGAGACCCCCCCAACCACCGCCACCCCCCCCCCCCGCCCCCCCCGCCGCCCCCCCCCCCCCCCCCCCGCCCCCCCCCCCCCCCCCCCCCCCCGCCCCCCCCCCCACCCCCCCCCCCGCCCCACCCCCCCCCCCCCCCCCCCCCCCCCCCCCCCCCCCCCCCCCCCCGCCCCACCTCCGACAGGTCCATGGTGGCCATCTGGTAGCGCCGACCCATGGTCGGCGGCTTTTGTTTGGCATGGAGCTTGATGGTGTCTCCCTCCATGCCTTGGCTACACTCCCCGCTTCTGTCCTGACGAGTGCGACCGATGCGCGGTGCCGGTTGGCTGTTCCCGATGCTGATGCTGCTGGGTGCATGCCAGCGCGCGCCGGATGCCGCGCCCGCGGCAGACGGTGCGGTCGCCGGGCAACCCGCAGCCGCAGCGCCGGCCGCCACCTCCGCCGTTGAGCGCGCCGATGCGCTGCCGCTGCTGGCGGCAGTCGCCGCTGATGCGCCGGATCCGGGCGCGGTGGTGCGTGCGTACGCCGGCCACCTGCTGCGACGTGAGTTCGACAAGGCCGATGCCAACTGGATGATCGCCCCGCCGCCGGGCCGTGCCGACGATGCCGCATTGCGCGGACTGCGCGGGGTGCGCGATCTGAAAATCAACACCGACGCGCCCGTGCCGCATGACCGGCAGCAGCCGACCCATCTCATCGAAGTGCCTGTGCGGATACGCGTCACTACCGCCACCACCACCCTGCGCTACAACGGTTGGTACCGGCTGGTACCCGATCCGCAACGCAGTGCCTGGCTGATCCAGTCAGCCAACCTGCAGCCGGTGCTGGACTGACCGGTCCACCACCATGCACGCGCGGTTCAGTGCGACCGGCTATCTTCTGCATGTCTCTACTTCAGATGGTCACGACCATGCGTCTTCGTCCGTTCTTCACCCGCCTGGCCACCGCCACGGTGCTGGTGGCCGCCGCCATCGGCGCACAGGCCGCGCCGTCCATCGAGGGTCGCCAGTTGTCGGTGGGTGCCGGCGACGTGCAGCAGTACCTGGAAGGCAGTTTCCCACGTACGCAGGACGCGCTCGGCGGCCTGATCGCCCTGACCATGAGCCACCCTCAGCTCACGCTGCCCGCGGGCGAACGGCTGAACCTGGGCATGGACATCGCGCTGGCGACCGCCGGTGGCGCGCCGGCCAAACTGGGCACGGTAAAGCTGAGCAGTGGCCTGCGCTACGACCAGCAGACCCAGGGCTTCCACCTGCAACAGCCGACGATGGAAGACTTCGTGCCGGCGCAGCAGGGGGCACGCCTGGATTCGCGTACCAGGTCGCTGCTCAATGCATGGTTGGGCGACTACGCGCAGCGCGAGCCGATCTACCGCATCGACCCGGCCGTAGCGGGTTTGCTGGGTACGCTTCAGGTGCAGTCGGCGCAGGTGAACAACGGCCGCCTGCAGGTCACCTTCAACCAGGATCTCGGCACGATGGTGCCGCCGGGCCTGCTGGGTAACTGACGGGGCAGACGGGCATCCGGCTGCGGCGGGGGTGACGCCGAGCATTGCTCGGCGCTACCGGGCAGACGGGCATCCCGCTGCCGAGGGGGTGACGCCGAGCATGGCTCAGCGCTACCGGGCGGCCAGGTATCCGGCCGCGGAGGGTGATGGGTGTCAGGCTTCCAGGGCCTTGGCCAGTGCTTCGCTGAAGGCCGGGATGTCGTCGGGCTTGCGACTGGTGATGAGGGTGCCGTCAACCACCGCTTCCTCATCGCGCCACTGCGCACCGGCGTTTTCAAGATCCCGGCGCACCGACGGCCAGGACGTCACCTGCCTGCCCTTGGCCAGGCCCGTATCGATCAGCAGCCACGGGCCGTGGCAGATCGCCGCGACCGGCTTGCCGGCCTTGCCGAAGGCTTCGATGAAGGCCAGCGCCGATGCATCGATGCGCAGGGTGTCGGGGTTCATCTGTCCGCCGGGCAGCAACAGCGCATCGAAATCATCCGCCTTGGCGTCCGCCAGCGGCTGGTCGACAGTTACTTCGTCGCCCCAGTCTTTCTCCTTCCAGCCCTTGATGCTGCCTTCCTTCGCCGGGGAGACCACGCGGGTGGTCGCGCCCCAGCCTTCGAGCAGTTTCTTCGGATCGGTCAATTCGGACTGCTCGAAACCGTGGGTGGCGAGGATGGCGATCTTCTTGCCTTCAAGACGCTGTGCCATGGGGATGCTCCGATTGCTAAAGGAACACCCAGCATCACCGCTTGTCCATGTTCCGGCGGTGATACCGATGTGGACAGCGCGTGCAACTCAGCGCTTGGGCTGCAGCATGGTCCCGGTGCATTTCTTCGAACCGCAGCGGCACTCCCACACCTTCTTCAGACGGGCGGTGTGGCGCTCGGCCAGGGTGATGCCGTAGTTGTAGACCAGCTCTTCGCCGGGCGCGATATCGCGCAGCGTTTCAATGAACACTTTGTCCTCGCGCGGATTGCCGTCCTCGCTTTCTTCGATCAGCGCCTCGCAGTTGGGCTCGCAACTGTGGTTCATCCAGCGCGCTTCGTTGCCCTTGTAGTTGGCATCGATCACGTAGTCGTCGTTCAGGGTGAACAGGAAGGTGTGGCCACTTTCCACGTCGCCGCTGTCATCGGCGTCGACGTCGGCATGGCTGCGCAGCAGGCCCTTGTACTGGATCACCCGTTCACCCTTCTTGAGCGGCGCGATGGCGAACACGCCGTTGCCATGGATGGCGGATTTGCGGGCTTTGATCTTCTTCGGCATGGGCGCTGGGGCGTTCGGGAGAGAGGAGCGTTGATTCTCCCTTAATCTTCGTGATTGCCAAAATCATGGCCAGGCCGCACCATTGCGCCGCCGCCGCGGTGGCATGGGTCCAGCGGCCCCGGAACGTCCGGCTTGGACGCGGGCGCATAAAAGCGTACAATTTCGGTCCGCTTTGCAATCCAGCTGTAGACCCCCATGCTCCGCGTCACCAAGCTCACCGATTACGCCACCGTGGTGCTGACCGTGCTCGCCGCTCGTCCGGCCGAGGTACTCAGTGCCACCGAGCTGGCCGAGTTCACCGGCCTGGAACCGCCCACCGTCAGCAAGGTGCTCAAGCCGCTGGCCCAGGCCGGCCTGGTCGAAGGCCTGCGCGGGGTCCGCGGCGGCTACCGGCTGACCCGCGCGCCCGGCGAAATCTCGCTGTTCGAGGTGGTCGAAGCCATGGAAGGTCCACTGGCGCTGACCGAATGCAGCCATGACAACCACCAGTGCAACATGGCGCCCAAGTGCGGTGCACGCAGCAGCTGGCGGCTGATCAACGACGTGGTGTCCGAGGCGCTGCGTGCGGTCACGCTGGCCCAGATCCTCTCCCCCCTTCCCCTTGTTGACGACTCCCAGCGCCGCGCCATCGCGGCCGCTGTCGTCTCCTGATCCACAGGCAGCCCCCATGGCCACCGACATCATCGATACCGTCGTCACCGACGACACCCCCAACCGCGAGATCCACGAGCAGCTTGGCCGCAAGTATTCGGCCGGCTTCATCACGGACATCGAATCGGACTCCCTGCCGCCGGGCCTGGACGAGGACACCATCCGCGCCCTGTCGGCGAAGAAGGAAGAGCCCGAGTGGATGACCGAGTGGCGCCTGCAGGCATACCGCCATTTCCTCACCATGGCGATGCCGGACTGGGCCAAGCTGAAGATCGCACCGATCGACCTGCAGGGGCTGAGCTACTACTCCGCGCCGAAGGGCCCGAAGTACGCCTCGCTGGACGACGTGCCCAAGGAACTGCTGGATACCTACGACAAGCTGGGCGTGCCGCTGCACGAGCGCGCCAAGCTGGCTGGCGTGGCCGTGGATGCGGTGTTCGATTCGGTCTCCGTCGGTACTACCTTCCGCAAGGAACTGGCCGAGAAGGGCGTGATCTTCTGCTCCATGTCCGAAGCGATCAAGGAGCACCCGGACCTGGTCAGGCAGTACCTGGGTACCGTGGTGCCGGTGGGTGACAACTACTTCGCCGCGCTCAATTCGGCGGTGTTCTCCGATGGCAGCTTCGTGTTCATCCCCAAGGGCGTGCGCTGCCCGATGGAGCTGAGCACCTATTTCCGCATCAACGCCGGCCATACCGGGCAGTTCGAACGCACGCTGATCATCTGCGAAGACAAGGCGTACGTGTCCTACCTGGAAGGCTGTACCGCGCCGATGCGCGATGAGAACCAGCTGCATGCCGCCGTGGTGGAACTGGTCACGCTGGAAGATGCAGAAATCAAGTATTCCACGGTGCAGAACTGGTACCCGGGCGATGAGAACGGCGTCGGTGGCATCTACAACTTCGTCACCAAGCGGGCCGAATGCCGTGGTGCGCGCAGCAAGGTCACCTGGACCCAGGTGGAAACCGGTTCGGCGATCACCTGGAAGTACCCGTCCTGCGTCCTGCTGGGCGACGACTCGGTGGGCGAGTTCCATTCAGTGGCGTTGACCCATCACCGCCAGCAGGCCGACACCGGCACCAAGATGATCCACGTCGGCAAGCGCACCAAGAGCAAGATCATCAGCAAGGGCATCAGCGCCGGCCGCGGCCAGAACACCTACCGTGGCCTGGTGAAGATCGAACGCGGCGCCGAAGGCGCGCGCAACTACACCCAGTGCGATTCGCTGCTGATCGGCAAGAAGTGCGGTGCGCACACCTTCCCGTATATCGAGGTCAAGAACCCGGGCGCGACGGTGGAGCACGAGGCGACCACCTCGAAGATCTCCGAGGACCAGCTGTTCTACTGCCGCGCGCGTGGCATCAGCCAGGAAGACGCGGTGTCGTTGATCGTGGACGGCTTCTGCAAGCAGGTCTTCCGCGAACTGCCGATGGAATTCGCGGTGGAAGCCAAGAAGCTGCTCGACGTCTCGCTGGAAGGCTCGGTGGGCTGACGCCCGTCCTGCCCCCGCGTACTGCATTCGAACCAAAACATCATTGGCGGGCCCCGGGCCCGCACCACGGAAACCCCCACCATGCTGAAGATCGACAACCTCCACGCGCGCATCGGCGACAAGGAAATCCTCAAGGGCCTGTCGCTGGACGTGAAGCCCGGCCAGGTGCACGCCATCATGGGCCCCAACGGTGCCGGCAAGTCCACGCTGGGCAACGTGCTGTCCGGCCGTGAAGGCTATGACGTCAGCGAAGGCAGCGTGCAGTTCGAAGACGCCGACCTGCTGCAGTTGTCGCCGGAAGAGCGCGCAGCGGCCGGCCTGTTCCTGGCCTTCCAGTACCCGGTGGAGATCCCCGGCGTCAACAACACCTATTTCCTGCGCGCCGCGCTGAACGCCCAGCGCAAGGCGCGCGGCCAGGAGGAACTCGATTCGATGCAGTTCCTGAAGCTGGTGCGGCAGAAGCTGGCCGTGCTGCACCTGAAGGACGAACTGCTGCATCGTGGCGTCAACGAAGGGTTCTCCGGCGGTGAGAAGAAGCGCAACGAGATCTTCCAGCTGGCCGTGCTGGAGCCGAAGCTGGCGATCCTGGACGAGACCGATTCCGGCCTGGACATCGATGCGCTGAAGAGCGTGGCCGACGGCGTCAACGCGCTGCGCAGCCCGGAGCGTTCGTTCCTGGTCATCACCCATTACCAGCGCCTGCTGGACTACATCAAGCCGGATTTCGTGCACGTGCTGGCCGACGGCCGCATCGTGCAGTCCGGTGGACCGGAGCTGGCGCTGCAGCTGGAACAGCACGGGTATGACTTCCTGAAGAACCGCGTGGTGCCGGAGGCAGCGGTCTGATGAGCGCATTGCTGGATTCATTGGCCGCCACGTTCTGCGGCAGCGGCACGCGCCGCGACGTGCTCGACGCCGCGCTGCGCGATGGCCTGCCGGGCCCACGCAGCGAAGCGTGGAAATACACCTCGCTGCGCCAGCTGGAACGCCGCAGTTTCGCCGCCGCCCCGCTGGCCCCGCCGGCGCTGGATGTCGCCCTGCTCGATGACATCCCCTCCCCGCGCCTGGTGTTCGTCAACGGCCGCCTGCACGACGGCCTGAGCAACACCCACGGCCTGCCGGCCGGCGTGCAGCTGGAACCGCTGTCAGCGGCGTTGGCCGCCGACGAAGCCGGCGCGCGCGTGCTGGCCCGCCGCTATGAGCGCGCCGATGAAATCTTCGCCCGCCTCAATGCGGCACTGGCCGATGAGGGCGTGGTGCTGCGCGTGGACGAAGGCGTGCAGGTGGACGTGCCGCTGCAGCTGGTGTTCGCCAGCGTGGCCACCGGCAGCGACCTGGCCTGGCACCACCGCTCGCTGATCGAACTGCGTGCCGGGGCCAGCCTGGGCATCGTCGAACACCACCTGCAGGCGGGCGATGGCGCCCACCTGGACAACAGCGTGGTGCATGTCCACCTTGCCCGCGAGGCGGTGCTCAAGCACGCCCGCCTGCAGGCCGGCAGCACCCGCCAGACCAGCTTCCTGCGCACCGATGCAGTGCTGGCGCGCGATGCGCAGTACCACCGCGTGGACCTGGAACTGGGCGCTGCGCTGAGCCGCCATGAGCTCAACGTACGACTGGAGGGCGACAACGCACAGTTGACCGCCAATGGCGTGCTGCTGGGCACCGGCCGCCGGCATGTGGACACCCGACTGGGCATCGAACACATCGCACGTGACACCCGCTGCGAGCTGCTGTGGCGCGGCGTGGCCGCCAACCGCAGCCGCGTGGTCTTCCACGGCGGCATCCACATCCGCGAAGGGGCCGACGGCACCGACGCCAACCTGTCCAACAAGAACCTGCTGCTGTCGGCCGACGCCGAGATCGATACCCAGCCGACGCTGGTGATCGACGCCGAAGAGGTCAAGGCCGCGCACGGCGCCACCGTCGGCCAGCTCGATGCCAATGCGCTGTTCTACCTGCGTTCGCGCGGGTTGCCGCAGGAGCAGGCACAGGCCCTGTTGAGCGCGGCGTTCTGCCACGAGCCGCTGAAGATCCTGCCGGACGCACTGCGCGAGCAGCTGGGACGCCGGCTGGACCGCGCGCTGTCCGAGGCGGGCGTGGCATGAACCTGTCCACGCCGCGCCCGCAGGCCGACACCGGTGCCGTCCCGGACTGGGACCGCGTGCGGCAGGACTTCCCGCTGCTGATGCGCGAGGTGCACGGCAAGCCGCTGGTCTACTTCGACAACGCCAACACCGGGCAGAAGCCGGTGCAGGTGATCGGTGCGGTGGACGAGTTCTACCGCCGCTACAACGCCAATGTCAGCCGTGCGGTGCATGCACTCGGTACCGAAGCCACCGATGCCTACGAAGGGGCACGGACCAAGCTCGCCCGCTTTCTCAACGTACGCGCCAGCGAGCTGGTGCTGTGCAGCGGCACCACCTTCGCACTCAACCTGGTCGCGTATTCGTGGGCGCTGCCGCGGCTGAAGGCGGGCAATGTCATCCTGGTGTCGCGGATGGAGCACCACGCCAACATCGTGCCGTGGCAGCTGGTGGCCGAACGCACCGGCGCGACCGTGCGCGTGGCCGAGATCAGCCCGGATGGATCGCTGGACCTGGACGCCCTGCGCCGCGCCATGACCGCCGAGGTCAAACTGCTGGCGGTGGCCCATGTGTCCAACGTGCTGGGCACGGTCAACCCGGTGCGCGAGATCTGCCGCGAGGCCCGCAAGCGCGGCATCATCACCGTGGTCGACGGCTCGCAGGCGGTGCCGCACCGCAAGGTCGACGTGGCCGCGATCGGCTGTGATTTCTATGCCATCACCGGCCACAAGATGTGCGGCCCGACCGGCACCGGCGCGCTGTGGGCACGCCGCGAGCACCTGGATGCCATGCCGCCGTTCCTCGGCGGCGGCGAAATGATCAAGGAAGTCAGCTTCGACGGCACCGTGTTCAACGAGGCCCCGCACAAGTTCGAGGCCGGCACGCCGAACATCGCCGGCTTCATCGGCCTGGGCGTGGCAGTGGATTACCTGGAATCGCTGGGCCTGGCCCACGTGGAAGCCCGCGAAGCCGAACTGCTGGCGCATTTCACCGAAGAACTGCAGAAGGTCGACGGCCTGCGCATCTTTGGAACCGCTCCGGACAAGGCGGCCGTGGTGTCCTTCCTGGTCGACGGCGCACACGCCCACGACCTGGCCACCCTGCTGGACCTGGAAGGCGTGGCGATCCGTTCGGGCCAGCACTGCGCGCATCCGCTGCTGCAGTACTACGGCGTCGCCGCAACCTGCCGCGCGTCGTTGGCGTTCTACAACACACACGAAGAGATCGAGCGCTTCATCGTGGCGCTGAACAAGGTCCGCAAGCTGCTCGGTTGATGCAGACAGCGCCGGTAGCGCCGAGCCATGCTCGGCGGAAAGCGCGGGCCGACGCGTCGTCGAACGTCATCACCGAAACCTTCGCCCCGCTCTGGCGCGCTTGGCTGATGCGCTCACCGCTGCACGGCAGGATGCTGTGCGGGCCATCCGGCGTTCCGGGAGTTGTAACGATGATCCGTCCACTTGCCCTGCTGGTACTGCTGTGGTCTCCCTTGGCGGCACTCGCCGTATCGTGTGAGCAGTCCTTTCAGAGGAAGGTACTCGAGACCCGCGCGGCGGGTCGGACTGTGCTTTTCACCTTTCCCTCCGCACCGGGGCCGGCAGCAGCAGATCAGCGTGAAAGCGAGCACCTGGACTGGGTCCGCGCCAATACCTCGTGGGATGCCAGGCAGATCCTTGTGAACCACGACGATATCCTGCGCGACGCCTTGACCCGGGCTCCACCCGGCAGCGCATTGCGGGCATCACTTGAGAAATCCATCCGCAGGAACGAACGCATCCTGTCCGGCGCGATCGGCCGCTTCCGTGCGCCCAGCTGCATGGACCAGGTCGCGTTCCGGGAGTTCGTGCAGCTCGTAGACCTGAGGAAGAGCCCGCAGGAGTTCCTTGCTTATGTCTACAGCCAGGGCATGGCCAAGGTGATGATCGCCGATTTCGATGACAAGCCAGACGGCGTGATCGGGGTAACTCCTTCGCCGCGCCTGCTTGCCGAACAGGCACGTCTGCAGGCGGAGGGCTGGACCTATCATGCCCACCTGCACAACCACCCTTTCGTGTTCAACAGCTCGACCGGAGACATCGGCCCCATTGCACCCAGCGCTCCGGACATCGGAAGCTACAAAGCCGGCAATCCCGACGCCGCCTGGATCACCAACGGCGTGGAGGTGTTCGAGGTCAAACGCGCCGAGTACCAGCAATTGGAATAAGCCCAGTCTGTTACCCGCTCGCTGGCGGATTTACACTGGGACGCATGACCACGCTGACCTTCCGTGCCGCCACGCCGGCCGACATCCCCGCCCTCATCGAACTTGTCACCTCGGCCTACCGCGGTGATGCCAGCCGCGCCGGGTGGACCACCGAAGCCGACATGCTGGATGGTGCACGCATCGACGCCGAAGGGCTGCAGGCCGACATCGCGCGCCCGCGCTCCACCATCCTGCTCGCCGAACGCGCGGGCCGGCTGCTGGCCTGCGCCCACGTCGCCGACGGCGGTGAGCACGGCTACTTCGGCATGTTCGCCGTGGCGCCCACCGAGCAGGGCAGCGGCCTGGGCAAGCAGGTCATTGCCGAAGCAGAGGCACATGGCCTGCGCGAATGGGGCCTGGCCAGCATGCTGATGACCGTGATCGACATCCGCGAGGAGCTGATCGCCTTCTACGAGCGCCGTGGCTATCGCCGCACCGGCATCAAGAAGCCCTTCCCGTATGGTGACGAGCGGTTTGGCATTCCCAAGCGCGATGACCTGCAGTTCGAGATCCTGGAAAAACACCTGCAGGAGCCGGCGCGATGAGTGCTGCCTGGACCTTCGTCTGCGCCAGCACCGACCTGCTGCCGGGCGAGATGAAAAGCGTGTTCGACGAGGTCACCGGTACGCCGATCGTAGTGTTCAACCTGGACGGCGAGCTGTATGCGCTGGAAGACCAGTGCACCCATGAAGAGTTCGAACTGTCCTCCGGTGAGTTCAATACCGCGGAGGGCAGCATCGAATGCGTCCTGCACGGTGCCCGCTTCGACGTGCGCGACGGGCGCGCCCTGTGTGCCCCCGCGTACAGCCCGGCACCGAAGTTCCCGGTGAAGCGCGAACATGATGCGATCTGGACACGCGATGACCGCGATTAGTCGCTGACCCGCAGCAGGTCCGGAGCGGCGCCACGGACCGGATCAGCATCGCCTGGCCGTTGCTCATACAGCCACTGGGCCAGGTAGAGATCCAGCACCGGCAGGCCGACACAGGTCATCAACGCAGGCCGCGACGTGGCGGACGGATCGTCCATCGCGCCGTCGTGCAGGCTGCGTATCCTGAAGAGCGCTGCCAGCTCGGACAGGCGCAGGTGCTGCCGTGAGAAATACAGCGCCAGGCTCTGCGAATTGCGATGACACACACTCTTCACGTCGTCACAGATGACGGTGCCTCGCGCCAATGCCCGCTCGATGAAGGCCGCCGGCAGCTCATCCCCGCCCAGATGCAGTACGGCGATGTCGCCATGCAGCGCATCCAGCGGCACGATCGGTCTTGCGGCATTGGTCGCGGTGATCAGCAGGTCCGCCGGCTCCGCTTCTCCGTGCCCGGCACGGACATCCAGCCCGGTGCGGGCGCTTCCCGCTTCAGCGAACGCGTGCGCGCTGTCCGGTCGGCGACTGCGGACATCGACACAACGGATCCGGTGCGCATGATGGGCCCGCAGGTCATCCAGCACACACGCGGCGACAGGCCCCGCCCCATACAGGCGCACGGAAAACCGCCGGCGACCGGCGAGCAGCAGGTCGACCGCCATCGAGGCATAGGCTCCCGTCCGTCGCGCCGACAGTCCGGTGCCGTCGAACTGGGCCACCGGGGTCATGGTCAGCTTGTCGTACAGCAGCAACTGCGACTGGGAGCGAGGCAGTCCCAAGGTCAGGTTGCACGCGTTGGAGCCGACGATCTTGACCGCGCAGTAGCGTGCATTGGCGCTGACCAGCGCATTGAGCTTCCAGTTCAGCCGCTGGTTGCCCGGGCAATGCTCGGCGGCGCGGGCTCCAAGCAGCAGTGCCAGCTCGTCTTCACGGGGCTGCAGCACGACTTTGTCGCCATACGCCACGCCCTGCCCCATCTCGCCGACCGCCTGGCGGGCGAGACGGCCTGCCGTGCGTGGATCCAGGTCCACCGAGCCGCTGGCGGTGGATCCCGGACCGGCGACTGAAGCGGCGCGTTCTCGAAGGAGGTGCATGGATATTGACCCGGGCAGCGGAAGTGGCGTGCAGAGGCTAGGCGCGACGGGATGCGGAATCTTCAACGCAAATCACCTTGCTGACGCGGTCAGGCAGGCACGTACCTCATGAACCGTACTTTACCTACCCGTGTCGTACGGACCGCTTACACCGTGCACATGCGAATGGTTCGCGTTACTGCTACTATTTGTAACACTACGTATCCTCAGGCTCCTGCGTGACCCCTTGCCTGCCACGCTCCATCGCCCGCTTTGCGTCTTCATGGCGCGGCTCGGCGGTGCCGTGGGCCGTGCTGGTGCTCCTCCTGCTGTGGCAGGGCGTCGGCAGTGCGATGACCCCGGGGCCGGCGGCCTACAGGTGCGTGGGCCTGCACCCGGCGCCTCCCGTACCGCACGAGGGCCTGCCCCTCGAGCAGGCGCTTGCCGCATCCGAAGCTGAGCCGGAGGCCGGGCGCGGCGAGCCGCCGGGCGCGAAGCACGCCACATGCGACGGCGTGGAGCGTTGCGCGTCGTTGCCGGGGCAAGTGCCCCACCGGGCGCTGGCGATCCGTATCGAGGTGCCGCGCCGTCCGCCCGGCCAGGCACCGCCGCGCTGCGGCTGACCGCTGCGGCCTGCGGGCCGGGCTCGACGACTCCCCTCCTGTGGGTAACCGGCCATCGCCGGTTGCTGCCCTGTTGTCCCCTTGGCCGGCCGATGCCCGCCATCACTGAATTCCTGCCCATGACCCCGATCAGAAGCCGCAAGCACGCCTCCCCGTTCCGTCCCCTGCCGCTGGCCACCGCCAGCCTCGCCGCAGGCCTCGGCCTGGCGGCCCTGCCCTCGCTGGCCTTCGCCGAAACCAACGACGGCGCACGCACGCTGGACAAGGTGGACGTGCACGCCACCCGCGGCTACAAGGCCGACAAGGTCGCCTCGCCGAAGTTCACCCAGTCGCTGCAGGACACCCCGCAGACCCTCCAGGTGATCACCGCCGACCTGTTCAACCAGCAGGGCGCCACCACCCTGACCGAAGCGCTGCGCAACAGCCCGGGTGTCGGCACCTTCTTCGTCGGCGAGAACGGCAACACCGCCACCGGCGATGCGCTGTACATGCGGGGCTTCGACACCTCCAGCAGCCTGTTCGTCGATGGCGTGCGTGACCTGGGCTCCATCTCGCGCGATGTGTTCAATACCGAACAGGTGGAGATCACCAAGGGCCCTGCCGGCACCGACAACGGCCGTTCGGCGCCCACCGGTGCGATCAACATGGTCAGCAAGCAGGCCACGTTGCACGATGAAGTGTCCGGCACTGCCAGCCTGGGCAGCGACCAGCAGCGCCGCGCCACGGCCGACTGGAACCAGGCGCTGGGGGCGACCAGTGCGCTGCGCCTGAACGCCATGTGGCAGGACAGCGACCAGCCCGGCCGCGACCACGTCAACCATTCCCGCTGGGGCATCGCACCGTCACTGGCGTTCGGCCTGGGTACCGACACCCGCTATGTGCTCAACCTGCTTTACGTGGACCAGGACAACGTGCCCGATGGCGGCGTGCCGACCCTCGGACTGCCCGGCTGGGCGCCGCAGCCTACCCTGGAAGCGCTGGCCGGCAACCCGGTGGATCCGGAGAACTTCTACGGCACGCGCGCCGACCATGACGATGTCACCGCGAAGATGGCCACCTTCCGCATCGAACATGATTTCAACGATGCCGTGCGCTTGACCAATACCGCGCGCTGGGGCCGTACCGAACAGGACTACCTGCTCACTGCGTTCATGGGCACCGGTACCCGCGGCACCAACGGCGCACCCACCGGCAACATCCGTTACACCGACCGCAACGACCTGTCCACGTATACCGTCGCGCGCAGCCTGCCGACGCTGAAGGACCAGCGCAACACCCTGCTGACCGACCAGCTCAACCTGCGCGCCGACTTCGCCACCGGCGCCATCGCGCACAACCTCAGCACCGGGCTGGAGTTCACCCGCGAAGAGATGGACAGCTTCGGCCAGGCCGTCACCGGCGGCAGCAGCTGGCCGGCCGCGAACCTGTACACCCCGGACTGGAACGTCGGCGGCCTGACCTGGGCACACAACGGCGCCGATGCACATGGCCGGACCACCACCTGGTCGGCCTATGTGTTCGACACCCTGCACCTGGGCGAAAGCCTGCTGCTGACCGCCGGCGTGCGCGCCGACCACTACGACACCCGATACGCCAGTTCGGTGGTCTGCGGCGGCCGCGCGGGTCCGGCCTGCGGCACCAACCCGGTCGGCACGGTGCTGCGGACGCCGACCCTGGAAGCGTCGGACACGCTGCTCAACTGGAAACTCGGCGTGCTGTACAAGGCCGGCGATACGGCCAGCGTCTACGCCAACTACGCGCTGTCGCAGCAGCCGCCGGGCGGCAGCAATTTCGCCCTCAGCAGTTCGGCCAGCAGCCTGGACAACCCGCGGCTGGATCCGCAGGAAGCAAAGACGTTTGAAGTCGGCAGCAAGTGGGTCTTCCTGGATGACGCGCTGGCACTGAACCTGGCGGTCTTCCAGACCGACGTGGAGAACGAGATCAACACCCAGGTGCTGGATGAGGCCGGCAACCCGACCCAGACCGGCAGCAAGCGGGTCAAGGGCGTGGAGCTGTCCGCCGTGGGCCGCGTCACCGACAACTGGTCACTGTCAGCCGGTTACAGCCACCTGGACACCGAGGTCAAGGAAGGCGCCAACGTGGCCGCAGACGGAACCAGCAACCTCACCTACACCCCCGACGACGCCTTCACTGCATGGAGCACCTATCAGCTGCCGTTCGGGCTGACGCTGGGCGGCGGCGTGCGCTACAGCAGCGCCATGCACCGTGGCACCGATGGCGCGGTCGGCACGCCCTCCTTCACCAGGTCGTACACGGTGTATGACGCGGTGGTTTCGTACGCCGTGAACGAAGCGCTGGTGTTGCGCTTGAACGCGTACAACGTGTTGGACAAGCAGTACGTGGCTGCGATCAACAAGAGCGGCTACCGTTACACCCCGGGTACCCCGCGTACGTTCCTGCTCAGCGCGGACTTCCGCTTCTGAACCGGCGGCGCGGGAAGCCCTGGCGTCCCGCGCCTTCACCCTTACCGGACGAACACGATGCTGCTGCACATCCCCAACGTGCTCACTGCCGAGGAACTCGGCGAAGTGCTGGATCCGCTGCAACAGGCCGAGTGGACCGACGGCCGCGAAACGGTCGGTCGCCAGGGTGCACAGGTCAAGCGCAACCAGCAGTTGCCTGATGGCTCGCCCCTGAAAGCGCAGTTGGGCGAGAAGGTGCTGGCGGCCCTGCAGCGCAACCCGCTGTTCTTCGCTGCCGCACTGCCGTTGAAGATCCTGCCGCCACGCTTCAACCGTTACCAGGGTGGCGGCACCTACGGGTTCCATGTCGATGGCGCGGTGATGGCCCATGGCGCGCAGGGGCACCTGCGTTCGGATGTTTCCTGCACCCTGTTCCTGTCAGCACCGGAAGCGTACGACGGGGGCGAGTTGATCATCAGCGATACCTACGGCGAACACGAGGTGAAGCTGCCGGCCGGCGACCTGATCCTCTACCCTTCCAGCAGCCTGCACCAGGTGAACCCGGTGACCCGCGGTGCACGCATCGCCTCGTTTTTCTGGGTGCAGAGCATGGTCCGCGATGATGCACAGCGGCGCCTGCTGTGGGAGATGGACACCTCCATCGAGCGGCTGCGGCAGAGCCAGGCCGATGCCGCCGCCGTGCTGCAGCTGAGCGGGGTGTACCACAACCTGCTGCGCCGCTGGAGCGAAGTCTGACCCGCCCCCCTGACCACTAAAGCTGTCGCGAACAGTTCTCATTTGCACCAGCGAACGACTCTCACTACAATCACGCCCTGTGCACGCCGCGCTCCGCTGGCGGCCACTGTTCCGGGGCTCCTCCTTGCGTCATCCGCACCGCCACCATCAGCTCGGCGCCGCCATGCGCGGCCAGCGTCCCGCGCTGGCCAGCCTGCTGGCGTGGGTGGCGATGCTGGCATTGCTGCTGGGCTCGCTGCCGCTGCTCGCGCCGAGCGCCGACCCGCATGCGGCGTCGGCCGTGCTGCAGGCGCCGCTGCCGGTGGAAGAACGCGGCGGCGGCGACCTGCCGCTGCACGAACAGGCACCGGCCAAGCTGCGCCGGGTATCGCTGGCCGAGGAAGCCCCTGCGGCGCAGACCACGCCAGACCGGACCGGTGCCATCGCCGTGCTGGGCTGGACGCTGTTCGCGCACACGCCCACCGACGCGGCTGACCGTTGCCGCGACTGGCGCCGTGCCAGCGCGCAGCCGCCGCGCGCCGATGCGCCGGGACGCCGCCAGCAACGCGGCCAGGCGCCTCCGCTGGCCTGATCCACCTTCCGCGTGGCCCTGTCCGGGGCGTGCGCGTCGATCGCTTCTGTCGCATTCGTCACCTGTCGGCCCGGACCGGGCCCTTCGCACCGCACCGCGCCTCCGGCGTCGGCCGCGGCGCTTTCCAGCACCCTTTGGAGTTACTGCCATGGCCCAGCGCCATCGTCTGCGTTCGTCCGTTTCCCGCACCGTCCTGTCCAGCGCCCTGCTGTGCGCCCTGGCCGCGCCGGTCTTCGCCGAAGTCGCCGCACCGCGCACCCTGGACCAGGTGGTGGTCACCGCGTCCGGCTTCGAACAGAAGATCACCGATGCACCGGCCAGCATTTCGGTCATCACCCGCGAAGAACTGGCCAAGCGCCCGTACATGACCCTGCTGGATGCAGTGCGTGACCTGGAAGGGGTGGACGTCGGCGAGACCCGTGACAAGACCGGCCAGGGCTCGGTTTCCATGCGTGGCATGGGCTCGGACTACACGCTGCTGCTGATCAACGGCCGCCGCCAGAACAACCACGGCGACATCTACCCGAACAACTTCGGCGGCAACCAGTTCAACCACATCCCGCCGCTGGATGCGATCGAGCGCATCGAAGTGATCCGCGGCCCCGCCTCCACCCTGTACGGCGCCGATGCGATGGGCGGTGTGATCAACGTGATCACCAAGCGCGCGCTCGACAGCTGGCATGGCTCGGCCACCGTCGGCCGCACCTTCGAAACCGACGACCAGTTCGGCGATGACAGCACTGTCGATGCCTTCATCACCGGCCCGCTGCTGCCGGGCGTGCTGAACCTCAGCGCGCGTGCCAGCTGGTATGACCGCAAGGCGTCCAACCCGGTGTATTCGCCGTCCACCGATCCGGCCGGCGTGGAGCACACCCGCCCACTGGGCTTCGGCGCCGGTGGCAAGACCGTGGACAACACCAACAAGTCCGGCGGCGTCAGCCTGGAATGGAATGCCAGCGATGCCCAGCGCATCACCCTGGACTTCGACACATCGCGCCAGGAATACGACAACTCGATCAAGATCAACGACGCCGGCGTAGAGGAGTACCCGGTCGGCACCGTCGATGGCATCGCCTCGATCTGGCGCGGCAACTCCACCACCTGCATCAGCCGCCGCAACTGCACGCGCGCCGATCCGCGCGTCGGCTACAGCGCCAGCCAGGAGTTCACCCGCGATGCGTGGGCACTGACCCACGAAGGGGACTGGAGCTTCGGCCGCAGCCTGGTGTCGCTGGCCCACGTGGCCACCAACAACGATGGCCGCACCATGCCGTTCACCGTGGACGAACGCCGCCAGCTGCTGCAGATGCTCAACGGCACCGGCGCCTATGTCGGCCAGACCGAGGCGCAGCGCCGCGCCGCCGCCGAAGCCGCCTTCCTGCCGCGTCCCAAGCGCACGCTGGAAAGCGCGCAGTACACCCTGGATGCCAAGCTGGACATCCCGTTCCAGGCTGCCGGCGAACACATCGCCGTGGTCGGCGCGCAGGTGATCCGCGGTGAGCTGACCGACGGGGTGTTCGGCATGGAAAGCGGCAATCCCGGCCAGGTCCAGGACCACAACATGTACTCGCTGTTCGCCGAGGACACCTGGAACATCACTGCACCGTTCGCGCTCACCTACGGCCTGCGTTTCGATGACCATGAAGTGTTCGGCAACCACCTCAGCCCGCGCCTGTACGGTGTGTACACGCTCAACGAAGCGTGGACGGTCAAGGGCGGCGTCAGCACTGGATTCAAGACCCCAAAGACCACCCAGCTGTACGACGGGGTGACCGGCTTCGGTGGCCAGGGCACGTCGCCCATGTACGGCAACCCGGACCTGCAGCCGGAAACCAGCACCAGCACCGAACTGGCGGTGTACTGGCAGCACCCGCAGGGCCACAGCGCCAACGCCACCGTGTTCCACAATAAGTTCGACGACAAGATCGCCTCGCAGCCGTGCGGCCCCGGTTTCGCGCTGGCGTGCAGCAGCAGCGGCGAGTACGCCGAACTGGGCTATGCCAGCAGCTCGCGCACGGTGAACATCGACGAGGTGGTGATCCAGGGCGCGGAAGTGGCCGGCCGTTGGGAGATCAGCGAACGCTTCGCGCTGCGCGCCAACTACACCTATACCGACAGCGAACAGAAGAGCGGCGCGGAGAAGGGCCTGCCGCTGGGCAACAGTGCCAAGCACATGGCCAACGCCACCTTCGACTGGCAGGCCAGCGAGCGCTTGAACGTGTTCCTGACCGGGGAAATGCGCTCCAAGCGCTACCGCGGGGTCAGCGCCATCACCAGCCAGCCGCTGTACTACAAGGATTACACCGTGCTGCACCTGGGCGCGTCCTACGAGGCGACCGAATGGTTGACCGTCAACGCGCGCATCAACAATCTGCTGGACCGCGACTTCACCACCTACCAGGCCACGTTCACCGACCTGGACGGCAACGGCGCCTATGCCGATGGCGGCAATGAAGTGCTGTTCGAGGATGACTACAACAACAAGGACAAGGCACGCAGCGTCTGGGTCAGCCTGAATTTCTCGTTCTGAAGGCTCACCTAATTGCGAACTATTCTCATCAATGCTGTAATGCTTCCTCTCTTCGAGCCCTGTCCCTCCGCGTGAGCCGTTCCGTCTCTTCTACCGTGCAGCAACAACAAAGCCGCGGTTTCTGGCTGCGTACGCTGCACCAGTGGCACTGGATCAGCTCGGCGGTCTGCCTGATCGGCATGCTGCTGTTCGCCGCCACCGGCATCACGCTCAACCACGCGGCGAAGATCGAAGCGACCCCGCAGGTGGACAACCGCCAGCTGGAACTGCCTGCCGCGCTGCTGGCACAGCTGGGCACGCGCGACGACGGCAACGCGCCGTTGCCGCGTCCCGCGCGCCAGTGGCTGGATGCGGAACTGGACATTTCCATCGGCGGCCGCGCCGCGGAGTGGTCGCCCGAAGAGATCTACCTGTCGCTGCCGCGTCCCGGCGGCGATGCGTGGCTGAGCATCGACCGCGCAAGCGGCGCGGTGGAATTCGAATCCACCTCGCGCGGGGCGGTGTCCTACCTCAACGACCTGCACAAGGGGCGCAATGCCGGCCCGGCGTGGGGCTGGTTCCTGGATGTGTTCGCCGTGGCCTGCCTGGTGTTCTGCATCACCGGCCTGTTCCTGTTGCACCTGCATGCGCGGCAGCGGCGCATGACCTGGCCGCTGGTCGGCCTGGGCCTGATGATCCCGCTGCTGATCGCCCTGTTGTTGATCCACTGACCTTCCCTGCCCTTTCCTGCTGGAGCCGCCCATGCGCGTCACCCTCACCATCGCCCTCAGCGGCCTGCTGGCCACCTCGCCGGCCTACGCGACCACGCTGGACATCAACGTCGAAGTCCCCAAGCTCAACGTCGCCGAGTACCACCGCCCGTACGTGGCGATCTGGCTGGAAGGGGCCGACCAGAAGGTCGCCGCCAACCTGTCGGTCTGGTACCAGCAGACCGGCAACAGCGAAGGCCATGGCACCAAGTGGCTGCCGGACCTGCGCCAGTGGTGGCGCAAGAGCGGCCGCACGCTGGACGTACCCGTGGACGGCGTGACCGGGCCGACCCGTCCGGTCGGCACCCATGCGCTGTCGTTCAACGACCGCCAGCCTGCGCTGAAGGATCTCGCACCCGGCAACTACACCCTGGTGGTCGAAGCGGCGCGCGAAGTCGGCGGCCGTGAACTGGTCAAGGTGCCTTTCAGCTGGCCGGCAAAGTCCGCGCAGAACGGTTCGGCACAAGGCAGCACCGAACTGGGCAAGGTCACCCTCGCCATCAAGCCCTGAGCTGTTCCAGCATGGGTCCGTACCTTCTTTCTCCTGGAGTCATACCCCGATGAAGCGCACGCTCGTCCTCGCCGCCGCCCTGGCTGCTGCCCTTCCGTTCTCCGCCCTGGCCCACAAGGCCTGGCTGCTGCCGTCGCAGACCGTGATCGCCGGTACCAACCCGTGGATCACCGTCGACGGTGCCGTATCCAACGACCTGTTCTACTTCAACCACGTGCCGCTGCGCCTGGAATCGGTGGTGGTCACCGCGCCGGATGGCAGCAGCGTGCAGCCGCAGAACAGTGCCACCGGCAAGTTCCGCAGCGTGTTCGACATCGAGCTGAAGCAGGCCGGCACCTACCGCATCGCGTCGGTCAACGACGGTCTGTTCGCCACCTATGAGTTGAATGGCGAGCGCAAGCGCTGGCGCGGCAACGCGGCCAGCTTCGGCGAACTGCCGAAGGACGCGAAGAACGTGCAGGTATCCGAATCGGTCGGCCGGGTGGAAACCTTCGTCACCAATGGCGCGCCGAATGCCACCGCGCTCAAGCCGACCAACAAGGGCATCGAGCTGATCGCGATGGGCCACCCGAACGATCTGTTCGCCGGCGAAGAAGCGACCTTCCACGTGCTGGTGGATGGCAAGCCGACCGCCGGCCTGGAGTTCGAGATCGTGCGTGGCGCCACGCGTTACCGCAACGCGCAGGAAGAGATCAAGGTCACCAGCGATGCCAAGGGCGAGATCAAGGTGAGCTGGCCGGAAGCCGGCATGTACTGGCTGGAAACCGGCACCGAAGACAACAAGACCTCGGTGAAGCAGGCTGAAAAGCGTAGGCTGAGCTACGTGGCGACGCTGGAAGTGCTGCCGCAGTGATCGATCCCCGGAGCCGGGCCTGGCCCGGCTCCACTGGCACCCTTACGCACTCGCTGATGACCAACCCGTTACTCGACATCGCGCGCCTCGGCGGCACCACCATGGGCACTTCATGGTCGGTCTCACTGACGGTGCCGCGCAGCCGCGACCTGCATCCGCTGCACGCCGGCATCCAGGCCCAGCTGGACCGTGTCGTGGCGCAGATGAGCACCTGGGAACCGACGTCGGACCTGAGCCGTTACAACCGCGCCGCCGCGGGCAGCTGGCATCCACTGCCGCTGCAGACCCGCCAGGTGCTGGCCGCTGCGCAGGACGTTGCAGCAGCCAGCGACGGCGCTTTCGATCCCACGCTCGGCCCCTTGGTGGCGCTGTGGGGTTTCGGTGCGCATGCCGCCGCGCGTGATCGCCCGGATACCCACGCTGTCGAAGCGACCCGCGCACGCTGCGGCTGGCAGAAACTGCAGTGGCAGGGCGATGCGCTGCTGCAGCCCGGCGGGTTGGAACTGGATCTGTCGGCGATTGCCAAGGGCTTCGGCGTAGACGAAGTGGTGCGCTGGCTGCAGGACCAGCACGTGAGCGCCGCGTTGGTGGAAGTAGGCGGCGAACTGCATGGGTACGGCCGCAAGCCCGATGGCCAGCCATGGCGCGTGCTGGTGGAATCCGCCCCGGAAGAAGACGCGCGTACGCCTACCCCGCCGCGCGTGCTGGAACTGGACGGCAAGGCGATCGCCACTTCCGGCGACCGCTGGCACCACTACCAGCAGGACGGCGAACCGATCAGCCACAGCGTGGATCCGCGCAGCGGCCTGCCGGTACAGCGCGCGGCCGCGGCGGTGACCGTGGTCGCCGACGATGCCATGCACGGCGATGCGTGGGCGACCGCACTGACCGTGCTCGGCCGCGATGCGGGACTGGAACTGGCCACCCGCCTGCAGTTGGCGGCGCGCTTCCTGGAACGCGGCACTGATGGTCCGCTGGAAACGCTCAGCCCTGCCTTCCAGGCGCTGCTGCCATGAGCCTGCGCCCGTCACGCGCGCTGTTCGGCAACCTGCTGGTGATGCTGGTCCTGGCCATCGTGGCCTGGCTGCTGCTGCGCCTGCACCTGGGCGAAAGCGGGTGGGAGCTTGCCCCGCGCCGCGCCGCGCTGTGGACCGCGATCGCCTCCGCCTGCGGCTACGCCGCACTGTGTGCCCTGCTGTGGTGGCAGACCCGGCCACGCCGCGAGCGGACCGATCCGGCGCAGCGGCCGATCCTGCTGGTGTGGGCCAGCCAGACCGGCTTTGCCGCGCAGCTGGCCGAACGCAGTGCCGATGCCCTGCGCGGTGCCGGCCTGGCAGTGCGCGTGCGCAGCATCGAGCAGCTGGATGCGGCCCTGCTGGCGGACAGCGAACGCGCGTTGTTCATCGCCAGCACCACCGGTGAAGGCGATCCGCCCGACCATGCCGCCCCGTTCCTGCGCCGGCTGATGACCGCAACGCCGTCGCTGGGCCACCTGCATTACGGCGTGCTGGCGCTGGGCGACCACAGCTACGCGCACTACTGTGCGTTCGGCCACCAGCTGGACGACTGGCTGCGCCGGCATGGCGCGCACGCGCTGTTCGACACGGTGGAAGTGGACAACGCCGACCCGGCCAGCCTGCGCCACTGGCAGCAACTGCTGGGCCAACTGGGTGGCGATGCCAGCGACCAGCCGGACTGGAGTCCGGTGGACTACCAGGCATGGACGCTGCTGCAGCGCGAGCATCTCAACCCCGGCAGCGCAGGCGGCCCGGTGCACTGGCTGCGACTGCAATCGCCCGTAACGGAAGCTGGCAGCGAGGTGCGATGGCAGGCCGGCGACATCGCCGAGATCGGCCCCCGGCACGCCCCGGGCGTGGTGCAGGCATGGCTGCAACGGCACCAGCTGCAGGGCGACACGCTGCTGGCCGATGGGCAGACCCTGCAGGCGCGGCTGTCACGTTCGCACCTGCCCGGGGTCACCGCCGGTGGCGACCTGCAGACCCTGCTGGCGATGCTGCAACCCCTGCCACACCGCGAATACTCCATTGCCTCGGCCATGCACGACGGCGCAGTGGAACTGCTGCTGCGGCGGCAACTGCGCGCCGACGGCACGCCGGGCATCGGCAGTGGTTGGCTGTGCGACGTCGCACCGGTTGGCGGTACGATCGACCTGCGCCTGCGCCGCAACCCCAATTTCCACGGCGTGGACCGCACGCGGCCGTTGATCCTGATCGGCAACGGTACCGGCATCGCCGGGCTGCGCGCGCACCTGCACGAACGCGAAGCGGCCGGCGCCAGCCGCAACTGGCTGCTGTTCGGCGAGCGTAATGCCGCGCACGATTTCCACTTCGGCGACGAACTGGTGCAGATGCAGCAGCGCGGCATGCTGGAGCGCCTGGATGCGGTGTTCAGCCGCGACGGCGGTGCCCATCGCTACGTGCAGGACCGCCTGTTGGCAGAAGCCGGGCGACTGCGCCAGTGGGTCGACGAGGGCGCGGCGATCCTGGTCTGCGGCAGCCTGCAGGGCATGGCGCCGGCAGTGGACGCGGTGATCGAACAGGTGCTGGGCGCCGAAGGAAAAGAGGCGCTGGTGCTGGCCGGACGCTACCGCCGCGACGTGTACTGAAGCACGCGCTACGGCACCGCCGGACCCAGCCGGATCGCCAGCAGCTCACCGCCGCCGTGCAGTGCATGGCGGCGACGCTCGCCGGCAGCCAGCCAGGCCGTGTCGCCCTGCTGCATCGGCGGCAGATCAACGTCGGCGTCGGCGTCGAAGCGGGCCTGCCCGGCCAGCAGGTGGATGGCCCAGGCCACGTCCGGTTCGGTGAAGAAGTACATCGGCCCTACGATGGGCCGGTGCAGCAGCTGCGCAGTCACTGCGTCACGCCGCCACATCAGGTTGAAATCATGGGTGGTGCCGTCCACCAGTTCGCCGTGCAGTGCCTGTTCGCCGGCAAACCGTACGCGACCATGCGGCGGCAGCACCTCTTCTACCCGGCCATCATCGAAGCGCAGGCGCACCCCGTTTCCGTGCAGCAGCACCAGTTCGCGATCCACGCCCGGGAAGCTGGAAAATGCTGCGTCTGATTCAATTTCGGCGATTGAAAGACGCACGGCCCAGTCTTCGCCGTCGCTCGGCAGGCGCAGGATTTCCCGCGTCCAGCCCAGCCCATTGCGCCAGCGTTCGCGGCGGTAATCGATGCTGGGGATGACCCGGCTGGGGTGCTGCAGGATGTCGGTCGCGTTCATGCGCCCATTGTGCCGTGCCGTCCCCGCCTTGACGACGCGTCGTGCCGTCAGCGCTTGGCCAGGCTGCCGCCGCAGTCGGCGTCCAGCAGCTGGGAGCGCTTCAGCCAGTCCTGGTCGGGGTAGTACGCGAACACCATCGTGCCGCCGCTGAGTGCATCGATCAGCGGCTTGGCAACGGTCAGCCGCACGGCAGGACAGCCGAGGCTGCGGCCCAGCCGGCCCTGCAACCGTGCGGCGGAGGGATTCACGTAGGGCGCGCCGTGGATCACGATCGCCCGCTCCCGCGCATGGTCGTTGAACCCCGGCTCCAGCCCGTCCAGGCGCAACGAATACCCGTTGCCGCCGACGTAGGTTTCCTGCGCGGTGAACGCCCCGATGCTGGACATGAAGCTGCCCTCGCGATTGGAAAAATGCTCGGTGCGGTCGGCACCGCTGTTGCGCCCATGCGCAACCCACTCTTCGAACAGCAGGCGCTGGCGGCGCAGGTCGAATACCCACAGGCGCTGCTGGGTGGAAGGGCGCGAATAGTCGATCACGCCCAGTCGATCCGGTGCCACGCCGAGTTCCGGGCGGCGCAGGGCGCAGCGCATCGCGCTGGCCGCCAGTTGCAGCACCTTGCGATCTGCATTGGGCGCCGCCTTGGCCAGGATCGCGCCCAGGTCAGGACCGGACACCGCAGCGGGCGGCGTCTGTGCAAGGGCAGGCAGGCTGCAGCCGGTGAACAGGCCGACGGCAGCCAGCCAGCGGAGGCGTGGCGGTTTCATCTGGACAGGATCGCGAGGGTCGGATGCAGACCTTACAGGGTGGACCCGGCCGGCTCCGATTCCAATACCGGCTGCAGTCCCGGTTCAGCTGCACTTGGCCGTACCGCCGGCAGCGAGGTCACCAGCAGGGTGGTGCCCGGCACCAGCGCGGCGTACAGCTGGCGGGCGAAATCCGGCGGCAGCGCCATCGGCAGCGACGGCGTAGCCAGCAGGTCCGGGGTGGCCTGTCCTTTGGCCTGCCCCAGCAACGGATAGGCGGTCCAGCGGTGCAGCCGCTGGTGCGCATCCAGCGGACTGGGCTGGTCGGCATGGCCTTCGCCCATCACGAACAGCGTGGTGCCGTCGAAGGCGGGCAAGGCCGAGGCCACCAAGGGGGATTCGCCGATCAACACGCCATCGCGCAGCACGTAGACGCGCTGGTCATGCAGGCTCACCAGCACGCCGACCTGCCCCGCCGGGGCCTCCTGTTCGTTCCAGTAGGCCGCCGTTTCCGCACTGGCCGGCACGTCCGGCAGCGACTGGCCGCGGCTGGTGACCGGGGCCAGCACGGCCGGGTAGGCCAGGGTCATCGGCGAGCTCTTGGCATCGGCCACCACCACCGTGTCGCCGCGCTGGGTGGCACTGAACAGCTTCTGCGCGAACGCCTGCGGCAGCCGCACGCAGCCATGCGACGCCGGGTGCCCGGGCAGTGCGCCGCCATGCAGGGCGATGCCATCCCAGGTCAGCCGCTGCATGTAGGGCATCGGTGCGCTGTTGTAGAGGTTGGACCGATGGTCCTTGTCCTTCTGCAGGATGGTGAACACCCCGGTCGGTGTCTCGTGGCCCGCCTTGCCCGAACTGATGGTGCTCAGGCCGATGGCGATGCCGTTGCGGTACACGTAGGCGCGCTGCTCTTCCAGGCTGACCACCAGCACGATGGGGCCCGACGGGGATATCTCCGGGTGCCAGAGGTATTCGCCGGGCTTGAGGTCGGTGGGTCCGCGCACGGCGGGTTCGGCCGGTGCCTTGCCGGCCACCGGGGCGGGCACCTGCGCCCGCAGCGATAGAGGAGCGATAAGCGCAAGCGCCGTGGCGATCATCAGGGAACACTGCAGCAGTCGCATCAGCGCGGTCATCCAGTCCGTAGCAAGACCCCACGCTAACGTGTCGGTGGCGCAAACAAAAGAAGGCCCGGCGACACAGCCATGTGTCGTACCGGGCCCTGACAACGTCCTTGTCGGCCTTCCGCCGCCCCGCGCATCCTGCGATGGGGGCAGCGTGCTCCGTGCACGGAGGCCGCGATCATCCCTGGTTGTTTATCCCAGCCCCTTCCACAGGTCTGTGATGCCACCATCCTGGTGTGGTTGACGCCTCCCTGCGCCGGTCGCTGCCGCCACGTCCCGTGGCCGGCCCGGGTCCGCTTCCTGCGAACCGCGACATTTCCCCTGTATCAGCGCCTTGGCACGGAACGCACCGGTACCGGTCCGGGTACCGGATCCACCCGGGACATCGTGTCCCCGGTCGTTATCCGCTGTCGATTCCGTTCGACGATGGCTTTCCCTATGCCCTTCACCTGCGTCAAGTCCTCGACGCGCCTGAAAGGCCCGTGCTGCTGCCTGTGCTCGACGATGGCCGCGGCCCGGCTGGGCCCCACCATCGTCAATCCCTGCTGCAGTGCAGAGGCATCCGCCCGGTTGATGTCGACCGGCGCGGCCGCAAAGGCCTGCGTGATCCCCATCGCCAGAAGCAGTGCCCGCAACACGATCCACCAAGGCACGACGTATTTCTCCTTGTGATCCGAACCTGTCCCGACCGGCATTCCCGTCGGTAGAGACACTGTCCGTCACCACATGTACACAGACTATCGGTCCGTGACATTTCTAACAGCCAGCTAAATACCCGACGCCGTGTAGGAAAAGCCCTACCCCGCTGCCATGGAAAGACGGGCCACCTCCGACAGCCGCCCCTATGGTGCACAGCCGGCCATTTCCCGCACGCGTAGAATGGGGGGATCAGTCATGCCAATTCGGAGTTTCAGATGGACAGCGCCAAGCTCGGCCACTATGTCAACCAGAAATGGGACGAAGAGATCGTCCCGCAACTGGTGGACTACATCCGCATCCCCAACAAGTCGCCGATGTTCGACGCCAACTGGGTGCAGAACGGCTACATGGAGCAGGCCGTGGTCCTGATGGAAACCTGGGCCAAGGCCCAGGACATCCCGGGGCTGAAGGTCGACGTGGTCCGCCTGGAAGGCCGTACCCCGCTGATTTTCCTGGAAATCCCGGCAAGCGGCAGCGAGACCGGTGACGACACCGTGCTGCTGTATGGCCATCTGGACAAGCAGCCGGAAATGACCGGCTGGGACGATGACCTGGGCCCGTGGATCCCGGTGCTGCGCGATGACAAGCTGTATGGCCGCGGCGGCGCCGATGACGGCTACGCCATCTTCGGCTCACTGGCCGCGGTGCTGGCGCTGCAGGCCCAGGGCCTGCCGCATGCGCGCTGCGTGATCCTGATCGAAGCCTGCGAAGAATCCGGCAGCTACGATCTGCCCGCCTATGTCGACCACCTGGCCGACCGCATCGGCAAGCCGTCGCTGGTGGTGTGCCTGGATTCGGGCTGCGCCAACTACGACCAGCTGTGGTGCACCACCTCTCTGCGCGGCCTGACCGGCGGCAACGTCTCGGTCAAGGTGCTCAACGAAGGCGTGCATTCCGGTGACGCGTCCGGCGTGGTGCCGTCCAGCTTCCGCCTGCTGCGCCAGCTGCTGTCGCGCATCGAGGACCAGGACACCGGCCGCATCCTGATCGACGGCATGCAGGTGGAGATTCCCGCCGAGCGCCTCGAGCAGGCCAAGCGCGCCGCCGAAGTCGTCGATACCGCCATCTTCGACAAGTTCCCGCTGGTCGACGGGCTGGTGCCGATGAACGAAGACCTGACCGAACTGGTGCTCAACCGCACCTGGCGCCCTGCCCTGTCGGTGACCGGCATCGGCGGCATGCCGTCGCTGGAATCGGCCGGCAACGTGCTGCGCCCGCATACCGCAGTGAAGCTGTCGCTGCGCCTGCCGCCCACCGCCGATGGCAAGGCCTGCGGCGAACTGCTGAAGGAAGCCCTGCTGCGCGACCCGCCGAACGGTGCCGAAGTGACGCTGGACCTGGAAAAGGCCTCCAGCGGCTGGAATGCACCGGCGATGTCGCCGTGGCTGACCCAGGCGATCGACGATGCCAGCCGGATGTTCTTCGACAAGCCGGCCATGTACATGGGCGAAGGTGGCTCCATCCCGTTCATGGGCATGCTCGGCGAGAAGTTCCCCGGCGCACAGTTCATGATCACCGGCGTGCTCGGCCCGCATTCCAATGCACACGGTCCGAATGAGTTCCTGCACATCCCGATGGGCAAGAAGGTCACCGCCTGCGTGTCCAAGGTGATCAGCGAACACCACGCCGCCAGCCTGCGCGGGGAGACCAGCGGTTCGCCGGTCGCCGCCGACAGCGGAACCCGCCACGGCGGCCACGGCTGCTGCTGAACTGGGTAAAGTGAGCGACGCCGCCGGCCCGGTCCGGCGGCCTCCCTCATCGCAAAGGATTCCCTGTCCATGAATGGTCTGTTCGGCAGCACCAGCTGGCTCTACATCATCCTGGTCGGCTTCGTGGTCGGCCTGCTCGGCCGCTTCGTCATGCCCGGCAACAACCGCATGGGCTGCCTGCTGACCATCGTGCTCGGCATCGTCGGCGCACTGCTGGCCGGCTGGTTCGGGCAGTACATGGGCTGGTACGCCGCTGGCGAACCGGCCGGTTTCCTCGGCGCGGTACTGGGCGCGGTCGCGATCCTGGCCCTGCTGCGCCTGGTCAGCGGCGGCCGTCGCTGATCTTCTTTTTTCCCTGATGTCGGCGCCCGCGGGCGCCCGGACGCTGCCTGCATGAACGATCCCGCTTCCCATCCCGAACGCGCCGCGCAGCGCCTGCAGTGGGCACGCGCACGGTTGGGCGATGACCAGGCGATGCTGGACCGCGCGTCGGTGGACGCGGGCATGCGCAGTTACTGGCGCGCCACCAGCCGGGGTGGCAGCCACATCGTGATGGACTCCCCGCCCGGCCTGGAAGACGTGCGGCCGTGGTTGCGCATGCGCGCCCTGCTGCAGGCGCACGGCCTGCGCGTGCCGACCGTGCTGGCCGAAGACATCGAGGCCGGACTCCTTCTGCTCGAAGACCTGGGCGGGCCCACCCTGGCCAAGGTCATCGACGCCGACAGCGCCGATGCGTGGTTCGAGCGCGCGATGGACCAGCTGCTCAGCCTGCAGCAGATGCCGGTGCCGGACGACTTCGGCCGCTTCGGCGAGGCGCTGCTGCAACGCGATGCGGGGCTGTTCGACGACTGGTTCCTGCAGCGCCACCTCGGCATCACCCTGGACGACGACGACCGCCTGCGCCTGCAGGCCGCGCAGCAGTTGCTGATGGACAACGCACTGGGCCAGGCCCAGGTGATGACCCATCGCGATTTCATGCCGCGCAACCTGATGCCGGTGGCCGATGGCCCGGCGGTACTGGACTTCCAGGACCTGGTGCGTGGCCCCATTGCCTACGACCCGGTCAGCCTGTTCAAGGACGCGTTCCTGAGCTGGCCGCTGGCCCGCGTGGATGGCTGGCTGGCGCGTTACCACCAGCGCGCGCTGGCGGCCGGCCTGCCGGTGCCGGCGCTTGCGGTTTTCCTGCGTGATGCCGACTGGCTGGGCATCCAGCGCCACCTGAAGTGCCTGGGCATCTTCAGCCGCCTGCGCTACCGCGATGGCAAGGGCCATTACCTCGACGATGCGCCGCGCTTCATCGCCTACCTGGATGAAGTACTGCCGCGCTATCCGGAACTGGCCGGGCTGCGACACGTGCTTGAGGCGCGGATCAAGCCGGCGATGGCCGCCCAGGGCGAACCGGTGCTGGCCCGATGAAGGCGCTGATCTTCGCCGCCGGCCTCGGCGAGCGGATGCGCCCGCTCACCCTGCACACCCCCAAACCGTTGCTGCCGGTAGCCGGCAAACCGTTGATCGTGTGGCACCTGGAGCGGCTGGCCGCACTTGGCGTGCGCGATGTGGTGGTGAATATTTCCTGGCTCGCCGAAGCCTTCGCGCCGACCCTGGGCGATGGCGGACAGTGGGGCGTGCAGCTGCATTTCGTCAACGAGGGCGACACCCCGCTGGAAACCGGCGGCGGCATCCTCAATGCCCTGCCGGTGCTGGGTGATGCCCCGTTCCTGGTGGTCAACGGCGATATCTGGACCGATTTCGACTTCGCCACGCTGCCGCGCGAACCGGCCGGCCAGGCGCACCTGGTGATGGTGGACAACCCGGCCCAGCATCCGCACGGCGATTACCGCCTGGATGCCGCAGGCCTGCTGCACCACGACCGCGCCGGAAGCTGCCTGACCTATGCCGGCATCGGCGTGTACCGGCCGTCGATCGTCGCCGACTGGCGGCAGGTGATCGGCACCGCAGCGGGAAGCGAACGCACGCCGCCGCGGTTCAGCGTGGTGCCGCTGCAGAAGCACTTCATGGCGCAGAGAGCGGTCACGGGGCAGCATCATCGGGGACGCTGGACGGACGTGGGGACGGTGGATCGGCTGCGTTTGCTGGATGCGGAGCTGGGTCGGTCGAACGGGTGAAGCCCCCTCGCGGGTGGCTGGTTTTAGAGCCGCAGCTGGGCTGGCGCCGGGCGGTGGGGCTGGTCGGGGGACGGCAAAAGCTGCATCCATGCGGGCCTCGTTTCGCGCCATCCATGGCGCTCAACGCCCCCGCCC
>NZ_JBDJNU010000013.1:0-78579 GCF_039674585.1 Stenotrophomonas lacuserhaii
TATTTTCGCGCCGCTGCGGGGGGGGGGCGGGGGGGGGAGGCCATGCGGGGCACGCGCAAGTACGTCCATGTAGCTCTTCGCGGCTCCTGCCGCTCAAGGCCCCGCATAGCCTCCCCGCTCGACCCATGACAGGTTCCGGTGACCGCCACCCGCGTAAAAAAAAAGAAGAAAAGCGGTAGCGCCGCCCCATGGTCGGCGGAAACCATCAGATCCCATTCCCCCACCATCCGCCGACCATGGGTCGGCGTTACCGAAGGTTCCAGGGCCACCGCCAACCTGTCGAGGGCGGGGCGGGGTGGTTGTGAAGGACCGTCTTTTCGCATGGATGCGAAAAGCGAGCCTACAAGGACGTACTTGCGGCGTGTCCTGCACAACCACCCCGCCCCGCCAACAAGCAGCCCTGCAGCTTCTGACGTTGACATTGACGTCGCTCCGGCTTCGAAGCCCGGCCGCAGGCCAGACACACCCCACTACTTCAGTTTGATTTCGCGCAGGCGCTCTTCGAGGAAACCGTGGGCGGTGATCGGCTCCGGATACCGACTCGGATTTTCCGGGGTGATGCACGAGGGCAGCACGTCGATCAGGTAATCCGGGTTCGGATGCAGGAAGAACGGCACCGAATAACGCGGCTGGCGTGCCAGCTCGCCCGGCGGATTGACCACGCGATGGATCGTCGAGGGATACACGTGGTTGGTCAGGCGCTGCAGCATGTCGCCGATGTTGACCACGATGGTGTCGGCATCCGAAGTGAACGGCACCCACTTGCCATCATGCGACTGCACCTCCAGACCAGCGGCACTGGCGCCGACCAGCAGTGTGATGAAATTGATGTCGCCATGGGCGCCCGCACGCACGTTCGGAATGTCGTCGGTGGTGATCGGCGGGTAGTGGATCGGACGCAGGATCGAGTTGCCGTTGTTGGTCTTGTCGGCGAAGAAATCCTCCGGCAGGCCGATGTGCAGCGCCAAGGCCGACAGCACGCGCGAGCCCAGGTGGTCCAACGCCTGGTACAGCGCATAGCCGCGCTCACGGAACTCCGGCACTTCACTCGGCCACAGGTTCGGCGCCATCACATCGCGGTATTTGGAATCATCGGGAATCTCGCGCCCGATATGCCAGAACTCCTTCAGGTCGAAATGGCTGGAGCCCTTCGCCGTTTCCACGCCGAACTGGGTATAGCCGCGTGCGCCGCCACTGCCGGCCACGTGATAACGGCGCTTGACCTCTTCCGGAAGGGCGAAGAACGCCTTGAAGACGTCGTAGGCCGCGTCGATGTCGGCCTGCGGGATGCCATGGTTGCGGATGCCGGCGAAGCCCCACTGGCGGTAAGCGGCGCCCAGCTCGGCCACGAAGGCCTCGCGGTCGCTGTCGAAGCGGGTGATGTCGAGGGTGGGGATCTGGCTCACAACGGTACCTGGTTGGTCATGGGTCTGGACAGCGGCAGACGGCGCCTACGGGCCGCGTTCCGTGCCCACATTGTGACAGATCAGGCCAAGGCCCGGTGCCTCCCAGGCGGCCCCCGGCGCGCCACCACCGTGTCGCATCAGGCACGACGGGCCACGCGGAACACCCCACCGACCCGGCCGATGTCGTCCATGCATGTCGCCATAAACCCTGTTGATCCCAGGCCGGCGTTGCGCCGCTCAGTCGCGCGCATCTTCCGCGTCACGCTGGCCTCCCCACCCCGCTCACGTGCACCGGCCCCTTCCATGCAACGTCCCCTGCGCATTCTGCATACCGAAGCGGCGATGGGCCTGGGTGGCCAGGAGATCTACATCTTCCGCCACATGACCGCGATGCGGGCGCGCGGCCATGATGTCTCGCTGTTATGCCAGCCAGGCGCCCGCCTGGGAGCATTGGCGCAAGCCAATGGATTCATCGTGCACCGGCTGCGGATGGGCGGATTGGTCCGGCTGCTGCGGGGAATCGACCAGGTAGCCGCGCTGGTACGGTCGCATCGCTTCGACGTAGTGAACACGACCAGCCGCCGCGACGCCCTTATCGCCGCGGCCGGTGCGCGCCTGGCGCGCGCGCCGCTGGTGGTGCGCTCACGCCACCTGATGAGCCCGGTGAACTCGCTGTTGACCTACACCGGCCTGCCCCATCGCGTGCTGACCGTCAGCCGTTTCGTGAAGCAGCAGCTGGTCGCGCGGGGCATCCAGGCGGGGCACATCGGCGTGGTACCGCCCATCGCGATTCCACCGCAGTGGCATGGCGTGCGCGGACCGGATCCTTGGCAGTGCATGCAGGATACCCGCGCCCGGGTGCGGGCCGAGCTTGGATTCGACGCCGGTGATGTGGTGGTCGGCTGCGTCGCGGTGCTTCGTCGCCCGAAGGGCCACATGGACCTGCTGCACGCCATCGCGCCGCTCTGCCACGCCCGCCCCTCGCTTCATCTGGCGGTGATCGGAGAGGGCGAGCCGGTCATGACCGAACTGCGCACTGCCACCCAGCGGCTGGGGCTGCAGCGCCAGGTGCATCTGCTCGGCCACCGTTCCGATGCGCAGCGTCTGATGGCAGGACTGGACGTGTTCGCGCTTGCCACGCACAAAGAGGCGGCCGGCACCGTATTCCTGGAGGCCGCTTTCGTCGGCGTGCCCATCGTCGCCACGCGCGTTGGCGGCGTGCCGGAGATGGTGCGCGAGGGGGACAACGCGCTGCTGGTCGAGCCGGGTGATCCAGCCGCATTGACCACCGCGCTGCAACGCCTGGTCGAGCAGCCCGGGCTGCGCAGGCAGATGGGCCGTGCCGGCTGGGACTGGATGCGCAGCGACGACCGATTCAGCCCCGTCGGGCACTGCCGCGCGACGGAAGCCTGCTACTACCAATGGTTGGAGGAACTTGGACATGCGTAAGGCCCGCAGCGTGTCGGTGTTGATGCACCATCATGTCAGCCCTTCGCCGGGGATGATCACCGTGTCCCCGGCGAACTTCGAAAGCCAGATCGCATGGCTCGCCGACACCGGCTGGACATCGTTGACACTGGATCAGTACGCCGGCTTCCTGGCCGGCAAGCCGGTCCCGCGCAAGTCCATCGTCATCACCTTCGACGACGGCTATCTGGACAACTGGGTATACGCCCACCCGATCCTGCAGGCACATGGCATGCATGCCGTGGTCTTCGTCGTCACCGGCTGGATGGGCCAGGGACCGGTGCGTCCGCACGCGGGCCACTGCGGCGCATTGCTGCCCGCCACGCCGGACCATCGTGGATGCGAAGAGGCGATATTCCGCCACGGGCAGGCCGACCAGGTGATGATGCGCTGGGACGAGGCACGCGCGGCCATCGCCGCCGGCACCTTCGAACTGCATTGCCACACGCACTCGCACACGCGCTGGCTGCAGCGCGCTGACCTGGACCGCAGCCAGCGCAGAAGCGGGCTGGATGCCGATCTGGCAACAGCACGCCAGGTGCTGCAGCAGGAACTGGGCAGCGTCTCGGACACACTGTGCTGGCCCTACGGCGACTTCGACGCGGACCACGTGGAGATCGCGCGCGCGCACGGATTCCATTACCTGCATACAACGCACCCGTTCGGCCGCAACCGCATCGGGGGCGACGCCGGCCACATCTATCGCTTCGCCGTGCGCGACCGCCCGGCCTCGTGGCTGCGCAGGCGCATTGCCTGCAGCTACCTGCCGGCACTGGCCCCCCTGTTCAACGGCTTCAAGGCCCGTCGCAAGGGCCTGCCCGCCGGCCCCTGAGCGCCGTATACCGGCAGCGGCCATCGGCGGAGCGATACAAGCCGATACAATGCGCCCCCTCCACGACAGACGCCTGCGTGCCGCCCTCCCCTGCACGATGAACCCCTCGATGCCTGCACGCCCCCCTTTCCCCACCCCATCCCCGCGGTGGCAGCGCCTTGCATGGGCAAGCGTGATGACCGCCATGGGCACTGTGCTGGCGATCGGCATCAGCGCGACCAACATCCCGTGGACAGACAATCCCGGCGGAATGCTCGGCCGGCTGTACCTGGCCTTGGCCGTACCCGGTCATTTCCTTGCCTTCGGCGCGCTGGTGATGCTGCCGGCGCTGCTGGTCGGCCTGTGGACACGCAGCGCGCGGCCGCTCACGATCACGACGGTGGTCATGCAGGGCCTGTGGCTGTGCCTGCTGCTGGTGGATGCCAAGGTCTTTGCCCTGTATCGCTTCCACCTCAATGCGATGGTGCTGAACATGGTGTTCGGCGGTGCCATGCAGGATCAGGTCAGCCTGTCGTGGAGCAACTGGTTGCAGATCGCCGGGGTGGTCGCCGCCGTGTTCGCTGCCGAGGCGCTGCTGGCCTGGGCCTGCTGGCGCCTGCTGGCCCCGCGTCCACGTCGCGCCTGGGTGCTGGGCGGGTGGACGGCAGCGGCGCTGTTGATGGCCGCGGGCCAGATCGCCACCGCCTACTACGACGCACGCGGCGAGCGCGCGGTGGTCAGCCAGTGGGCCTACCTGCCATGGGCACAGCCGATCACCGCCAAGCGGCAGATGCGTGCGATGGGCGTGGCGGTGGCCGAACGCACCGCCACGCTGCCCGATCCGAGACTCAGTGAACCGGCCTACCCGACCGCCCCGCTGCGTTGCCAGAGCCACCAGCGGCCGAACGTGCTGGTGGTCGTGCTGGAGTCGCTGCGTGCCGACGCACTGGATCAGCGCACCATGCCCGGCACCTCGGCGCTGGCCCGGCGATCGCAGGTGTTCGAGCGCCATTACAGCACCGGCAACGCCACCCGTTTCGGCCTGTTCGGCCTGCTGTACGGCCTGCCTGGCGGCTACTGGCAGCCGATGCTGGCCGAGCAGCGCGGCTCGGTGCTGTTCGACGTGCTCAAGCAGCAGGGCTATGCGATGTACCTGCATGGCAGCGCGCCGCTGTACAGCCCGGAGTTCGACCGCACCGCCTTCGCCGAGGTGCGGGAGCTGCTGCAGACCGCACCGGCGGCCCTCAGCGTCGCCGAACGTGACCGCCACGTGGTCGACACGCTGCGCGCTGAAATCACCGCGACCCCGTCCGGCACGCCGTGGTTCGGCTTCGCCTTCCTCGACGCCACCCACGCGCCGTACCACCTGCCCAAGGGTTACCCGGCGCTGGACACGCCGATGGCCAAGGACATCAACTTCCTGGCGCTGGACCAGGACCACGATGCCACCCCGGAACGCAATCGCTACCGCACCGCCGTCCACTATGCCGACAGCCTGGTCAGCCAGTTGCTGCAGTCACTGCGCGAGGCCGGCGTGGAGGACAACACCATCGTGCTGGTCACCGGCGACCATGCCGAGGAATTCAACGACCTTGGCCTGAACTACTGGGGCCACAACGGCAATTTCTCCGACTTCCAACTGCAGGTGCCGTTCGTGCTGCACTGGCCGGGAAGGGCGGCATCGCGGCAGGCGCGCACCAGTTCGCATGAGGACTGGGTGCCCACGCTGATGCGGCATGCACTGGGTTGCGAAAACCCGCTGGAAGAGTTCAGCACCGGCCAGGACCTGCTTGCACCGGCAGCGTTGGCACCGCGTTCGCTGCTGGTGGAAAGCTGGTCGCAGCGCGGCATCCGCCGGGGGCCGGATACCTATGTGTTCGACAAGTTCGGCAACAGCACGGCGCTGGGGCCTGACTACCTGCCGCTGCCCGTGCAGCAGCCGGACAGCGCCGGCCTGCGCGAAGCCTGGGACGAACTGACCCGGTTCCGCCGGCGCTGAGGCAGGTCCTGCACACGCCGCGGGCGCCACCGTCGACCGGCGGCGCCGCGGAACCGGATCAGGCCGCGGCGGCGGCCTTCACTGCATCGGACAAACGATCCAGTGTTTCCTGCATCAGCGTGGCCTCGTCGGCCTCCACGGTCACCCGCACCACCGGTTCGGTGCCGGACGGGCGCAGGAACGCGCGGCCGCGGCCGGCCACTGCCTGCTGCGCCTGGACGAGCGCCTGCTGCACGCTTGCAGCCTGCACGGTGGCCTTGGCCGACACGTTGCCGAGCCGCACATTGACCGTCTTCTGCGGCACCCGGGACAGCGGCTGCAGGGCCTCACGCAGGCTCTGCCCGCTGCGGCGCAGTTCAACCAGCACCTGCAGCGCACTGACAATGGCATCGCCGGTGGTGGCGCGATCCAGGCACAGAAGATGGCCCGACGCTTCACCGCCGAGCACGCCGCCGCCTTCCACCAGCGCCTGGTGCACGTAGCGGTCGCCGACGTTGCTGCGCAGGAACGGAATCTGCAGCTTTTCCAGCGCCTGTTCCAACCCGAAGTTGGTCATCAGCGTGCCCACCACGGGACCGCGCAGGCGGCCACTGGCCTGCCAGGCGCGGGCCAGGATGAACAGCAGGTCATCGCCATCGACCGGGTTGCCCTGGTCGTCGGCCATCAGTACCCGGTCGCCATCCCCATCGAAGGCGATGCCCAGGTCGGCACCGGTTTCGCGCACCTTGGCGGCGAGGTTGTCGATGTGGGTCGAACCGACGCCGGCGTTGATGTTGACGCCATCCGGCGCTGCGCCGATGGCGATCACCTCCGCCCCCAGCTCGCGGAACAGCAGCGGTGCGATGTGGTACGTCGCGCCATGCGCGCAATCCAGCACCAGCCGTACCCCGCGCAGGTCGAAGTTGCGCGGCACGCTGGCCTTGCAGAATTCGATGTAGCGGCCGATCGCTTCGCGCGCGCGCATCGCCTTGCCCAGCTTTTCCGATTCGGCGGTGGTGAACGGCTCGTCGATGCCCGCCTCCAGCGCCAGTTCGGTGGCATCGTCCAGTTTCTCGCCCTGGGCGGAAAAGAACTTGATGCCGTTGTCATGGTGCGGGTTGTGCGAGGCGCTGATCACGATGCCGGCGTCCGCCCCCAACGTGCGGGTCAGGAAGGCCACGGCCGGCGTAGGCATCGGGCCCAGCAGCTGCACGTCTACGCCCGCAGCAACCAACCCCGCTTCCAGCGCGGCTTCGAACATGTAGCCGGAAATGCGCGTGTCCTTGCCGATCACCACGATCGGGCGACGGTTGCCCGCCGCCTGCTGGGCCACCAGCACGCGGCCGAACGCATTGCCAAGCCGCAGCACGAAGTCGGCCGAGATCACGCCCTGGCCGACCCGGCCGCGGATACCGTCGGTGCCGAAGTACTTCCGCGTCCCCATCAGCCCTCCGCCGGCACGGGTTCGCGGCGCAGCATCGCCAACAGCTCGGACAGGCGGTCACGCAGCTCGCGACGGTCGCAGATCTGGTCGATGGCGCCGTGTTCGAGCAGGAACTCCGAACGCTGGAAACCTTCCGGCAGCTTCTCGCGCACGGTCTGTTCGATCACGCGCGGGCCGGCGAAGCCGATCAGCGCCTGCGGCTCGGCGATGTTGATGTCACCGAGCATCGCGAACGATGCCGACACCCCACCGGTGGTGGGATGGGTCAGCACCGAAATATACGGCAGGCCGGCAGCGCGCAGCTTGCCCAGCGCCGCAGAGGTCTTGGCCATCTGCATCAACGAGAACAGGCCTTCCTGCATGCGCGCGCCGCCGCTGGCGGAGAAGCAGATGTAGGGTGCACCGATCTCAAGCGCGGTTTCCGCCGCCAGCGCGAAACGCTCGCCGACCACCGAGCCCATCGAGCCGCCCATGAAGGCGAAATCGAACGAAGACGCGACCAGCGGACGGCCCTTGAGCAGGCCGCGCATGGCGATCAGCGCATCGTACTCGCCGGTATTCTTCTGCGCGATCTTGATGCGCTCGGCGTACTTCTTCTGGTCCTTGAACTTCAGCAGATCGTTCGGACCCAGCCGCGCGGCGATCTCGGTCATGCTGTCGGCGTCGAACAGCGAAGCCAGCCGCGCACGCGCGCGGATCGCCATGTGGTGGCCGCAGTTGGGGCAGACTTCCAGGTTCTTTTCCAGCTCCGGGCCGTAGAGCGCGCTGCCGCAGCTGCTGCACTTCTCCCACAGGCCTTCGGGGACACTGCGCTTCTTGTTGGGGACGTTGTCGGTGCGGATGCCCGACGGCATCAACTTGCTGAGCCAACTCATGCGGGTTGCTACTTCCGTTCAGGGCGGCCCGAAGGCCGCAAAGGCCGACAGTCTAGCTCAGCCCTTCCCCACCCGTGCACCCCCTGAAACCGTGCCCCGGCGTACGTTTGCAGCAAAACCGCCGACCATGGGTCGGCGCTACCAAGGCCACCAGCAACCTGTCGAAGGTGGGGCGGGGTGGGGTGGGGGGGGGGGTGGGCGGCCATGGGGGGGGGCCAACAGGGCCCCCGGGGCGGGGGGTGGCGGGCCCCCCCCCCCCCCCCCCCCCCCCCCCCCCCCCCCCCCCGCCAGCCCTGCAGAAGCGTCAAGCATCAAGCGCCTGCCGCAGCGGCGCCAGGAACGCCCCCGCCGCCTGCACCGCTTCATCCACCGTGGTCGCCTGCGCCAACACCGACACCAACGCACTGCCCACCACCACGCCATCGGCCTGGCGCGCCATCGATGCCGCACTGGCCGCATCCTTGATCCCGAACCCGGCCACCACCGGCACGCTGGCGCGGTCGCGCAGTGCCTGCAGGCGGGCACCCGCCGCATCATGGTCGAGCAGGTCCGATGCGCCGGTCACACCGGCGAAACTCACGTAATACAGATAACCGCGCGCCAGGCCCAGCAGCGTATCGGCACGTGCATCGCTGGTGGTCGGCGAGGCCAGCAGCACCAGCGCCAGGCCCGCCGCGTCGAACGCTTCGTTGGCCTCCGCCGCTTCTTCCGGCGGCAGGTCCACCAGCAGGATCCCGTCCACGCCAGCGGCAACCGCCTCGGTGGCGAAGCGGACATAACCGTGGATCTCCACCGGGTTCAGGTAGCCCATCAGCACCACCGGCGTTTCCGTGTCGCGGCTGCGGAATCCGGCGACCGCCTGCAGCACGTAACGCAGCCCGGCCCCCCGCGCCAGCGCGCGCTCCGAACTGCGCTGGATGGTCGGACCATCGGCCATCGGATCGGAAAACGGCACGCCCAGTTCCAGCACATCCGCGCCGGACTCGACCAGCGCATGCATCACCGGCACGGTCGCCTCCAGCGACGGGTCGCCGGCGGTGATGAAGGGAATCAGCGCCTTGCGCTGCGCATCACGCAGCCGCTGGAAACGGGCATCAAGTCGGGATACAGGCATTTCAGGCACGTCCTTCAATCAATACAGGGGTGGCAGACATCACAGGATCAGGCCTTCGCGCGCGGCGATCGTGTGCACGTCCTTGTCGCCGCGGCCGGACAGGTTGCACAGCACCAGCTGGTCGCGCGGGCGCTCACGGGCCAGCTTGATCGCCTGCGCCAGCGCATGGCTGGACTCCAGTGCCGCCAGGATGCCCTCGGTACGCGACAGCAGGTGGAAGGCCTGCAGGGCCTCCTCATCGGTGATGCCCAGGTACGTGGCGCGGCCACTGTCGGCCAGGAACGCGTGCTCCGGCCCGACACCCGGGTAATCCAGGCCGGCGGACACCGAATGCGTTTCGATGATCTGGCCATCGTCATCGCACAGCACATAGGTGCGGTTGCCGTGCAGCACGCCGGGGCGCCCCGCCGCGATGGAGGCGGCATGGCGCCCGGTCTCGATGCCGTCACCGGCCGCTTCGGCGCCGAATATCTGCACCTCACGATCATTCAGGAACGCGTGGAACAGGCCGATGGCATTGCTGCCTCCGCCCACGCAGGCGGTGATCGCATCGGGCAGGCGGCCGTATTCCAGCAGCATCTGTTCGCGCGCTTCACGGCCGACGATGGCATTGAAATCACGCACCATGCGCGGATACGGATCGGGGCCGGCCACGGTGCCGATGATGTAGAAGGTGTCCTGCACGTTGGTGACCCAGTCGCGCATCGCTTCGTTGAGGGCATCCTTCAACGTCGCCGAACCCGACGTCACCGGCACCACGGTCGCGCCCAGCAGCTTCATCCGATAGACGTTGATCTTCTGCCGTTCGATGTCGGTGGCGCCCATGTACACCACGCATTCCAGGCCCAGGCGTGCGGCCACCGTCGCGCTGGCCACGCCGTGCTGGCCGGCGCCGGTCTCGGCGATGATGCGCTTCTTGCCCATCCGCGAGGCCAGCAGCGCCTGGCCGATGGTGTTGTTGATCTTGTGCGCGCCGGTGTGGTTGAGGTCCTCGCGCTTGAGCAGGATCTGCGCGCCGCCGACGTGGTCGCTGAGCCGCCGCGCATGGTAGATCGGGCTGGGACGGCCCACGTAATGGGCCAGGTCGTGGTCGTATTCGGCGATGAAAGCCGGGTCCTTGCGCGCCTGGTCGTAGGCCGCGGCAAGCTCCTGCAGCGGTCCGACCAGGGTTTCGGCGACGAAACTGCCGCCGTAACGCCCGAAGTGCCCGTTGGCATCGGGATAGGCATGGAAGTCAGGAATCGGGGGGAGCGACATGAGGGCAACCGGGTCGAACAGGTGGACCGCCACTCTAGCGCACGGGTTATGACGGGAATATCGATATTTCCGCCACGTCATGTCAGTATTTCTCACATGAAGACGCGCCCGCTCCCGCCCCTCAATGCCTTGCGCGCCTTTGAAGCGACGGCCCGGCTGGGTGGCGTGGGACGCGCAGCGCAGGCCCTGCATGTCACCCACGGCGCGATCAGCCGGCAGATCAAGCTGCTCGAAGCCGATCTTGGCCTGGCGCTGTTCGAGCGCGACGGGCGCGGCCTGCGCCTGACCGCCAGCGGACAGACCCTGCAGGCCGCCTGCAAGGATGCGTTTGAACGGCTGCACGCCGCGGTGGACCAGCTGCATCGCCCGGCCCTGCACGATGCCCTGGTGCTGGGCTGCAGCAGCAGCGTACTGGCGCGCTGGATGATCCCGCGACTGCCGCGGCTGCAGGCCGCCCTGCCCGCGCTCAACGTGCACTGGTCGGCGCTGGATGGCAGCTTCAGCGACGCCCAGGCACGGCTGGATGCGGTGCTGCTGCTGGCTGAACCGCCCTGGCCGAACGGCTGGGAGGTGATCGAACTGGCACCGGAACGGGTCGGCGCGGTGCTCTCCCCACAGCACCCGGCCGCGGCCCGCCTGCAGGGTCGGCCGGCGTCCGCGTTGCTGCCCGAGGAACTGCTGCATACCACCTCGCGGCCGCAGGCATGGCCGGCCTGGGCCGCTGCGCATGCACTGGACGCGCGTGCGCTAAGGCCGGGACAGGGCTTCGAACACCTGTACTACCTGCTGGAAGCGGCGGTGGCGGGATTGGGCGTGGCGATCGCGCCGGAGCCCCTGGTTGCCGACGACGTGGCACGCGGGCGACTGATCGCACCGTGGGGATTCACCGCCACCACCGGCGCCTGGGTGCTGGCGCGGCATGCCGCGCGCACGGATCCGCGTGTCGATGCGTTGGTGGCCTGGCTGAAGGCCGAACTTGCCGATCGGTGACCCGGCAGCGGCGGCATGCGTTCAGTCGAGACTGGCGCAGTCCGCGCGACGGACTTCTTCAACGAACTTGCGCATCAGGTAACCGTCCTTGATGCCCGGCTCGGATTCGATCCCGCTGGACACGTCCACGCCCCACGGCAGGGTCGCCACGGCCGCGTCGAAGATGTTTTCCGGGGTCAGCCCGCCGGCGAGCAGGAAGGGCCGGTGCAGGCCGCTGGGGATGCGCGTCCAGTCGAAGGCAACGCCGGTCCCGCCGCCGCCGCCGGGCGCATGGCTGTCGAACAGGAAGCCTGCCGCACTGGGGTAGCGCAGTTGCAGGGTGCGTGCGTTGACCTCTTCGCGGCCGCCCATCGCAACGGCCTTCAGGTAGGGCATGTTGAAGCCGCGGCAGAAACCCTCGTCTTCATCGCCATGGAACTGCAGCAGCGTTGGACGCACGGTGCGCAGCACTTCGCGCACTTCCTCGCGCGTGTTGTCACGGAACAGGGCCACCACATCGACCATCGGCGCGATCGCCTGGCGCATCGCACGCGCTTCGGCAGGTGCCACGCGGCGCTTGCTCTCGCGGGCGAAGATGAAGCCCACCGCATCCACGCCGAGCTCGCCGGCCAGGCGCACATCGCCGGCGCGGGTCATGCCACAGAACTTGATGCGGGTACGGTAATAGGAGCGGCTCATAGGGTGACCTCGGCAGGCAGTTGCCAGTTGTCGGGGTACAACGGGCCCAGGAACACCAGGCCCTGAGGGGGGGCAGTGGGCCCGGCAACGGTACGGTCCCGGCCGGCCAGCAGCTCACCGATCCATTCGACCGGACGCTCCCCGCTGCCCACCAGGATCAGCGAACCCACGATATTGCGAACCATGTGATGAAGGAATGCATTGGCCTGCACCGACACTTCGATCACCTCTTCGTTGCGCAGCACGCTGACCGACTGCATCTCGCGGCGCGCGTGCAACGCTTCGCACTGGATGCTGCGAAAGGCACTGAAATCATTCTCGCCCAGCAGTGCCTGCCCGGCCTGGTGCATCAGGCCGGCATCCAGCGGGCGCCGTTCCCAGCTGAGCGTCTGCCGCTGCAGCGCCGGGCGTATCGAACGGTTCAACAAGCGATAGCGGTAGCGCCGCGCGCGCGCGGAAAAGCGTGCATGGAAGTCATCCGCCACCGGTGTGCACCAGCGCACCGCAATCGACCTGGGCAGCCGTGCGGTGGTGCCCAGGGTCCAGCCGCGTGGATCGCGCACGGCATCGGTGTCGAAATGCACGACCTGGCACTGGCCATGAACGCCTGCATCGGTGCGGCCGGCGCAGACCACGCGCACCGGCGAATCGGCGACCGACGACAGCGCCTTTTCCAGGCTCGCCTGCACGCTCGGGCCGGCTTCGCCGAGGTTCTGCCAGCCCTTGTAATCGCTGCCGTCGTACTCCACGCCCAAGGCGTAACGCATGCTGCTACCTCTGAATCTGTGAAAAGACGCCAAGCCGGCCGCCGCTGCCGGCGTCAGCCGTCTGGATCGCGCTCGGACCATACCGCCAGCGCGTTGCCGCCAGGCTCGCGGAAGTGGAACCGGCTGCCTCCCGGAAACGAAAAGACCGGCTTGAGCAGCTCACCGCCGGCGGCGAGGATCGCCTCGATCACCGGCTGCAGCTGGTCGGCATACAGCACCACCAGGGGCGCGCCTGCGGTGTCGGTGGACACCGGTGCGGCACGATAGAAGCCGCCCTGCAGCCTCCCGTCGTCGAAGGCGGTGTAGTCCGGGCCGTATTCCTGGAACTGCCAGCCGAACACGGCCTGGAAGAACGCGCGACTCGCCGCCGGATCCTGCGAAGCGAATTCGATGTAGTCGATGCGACGGTCGCGTTGCATGGTCGATACTCCGTACAGCCCAAGGGTCAGCCGAGGCGCGCCAACAGTTCGCGCGCCTGCGCCTGCAGATGTGGATCATCGCTGCGGGCCACCTCTTCCAGCAGTGAGCGCGCAGTCTGCGCATCCCCCAGGTCCAGATAGGCGATGGCCAGTTCAAGGCGATCATGGCCACCGGCATGCGCTGGCGTACCAGCGACCGCGTCCGGGGCATGCGCCGCTGCATCGTCCGGCATCTCCGGCGCGGCCGGCGCATCGCCGGCGGGAAGCTCGAAGACGCCGCGGAAGGCGTCCTGCTGCTCGGCATGGCGGGCGTAGGCGGGCACCGGGTCAACCACCGGTCCGGGTTCCAGGAAGGGTTCCGCGGAAGCCTGCGCCGCGGTCGAAACGCTGGCCGGTGGTTCCGGATCGAAATGCACCGGCGCTTCGCCGGCAAAGTCGGTGTCGGCGCCGGCCTGCTCCCGAGGATCCTGCTCCCATCCCGCGCGCTCGGCCAGCACGTCCAGCCCGGCACCGGCCGGAACGGCGGCCGACAGCGCGCTGTCGTCGTGGTCGTCACGGCGCAGCGGCGGCAGGGGCGAGGGTTTGCGGCGACGCGACAGCCACCAGCCCACGGCCACCAGCAGCAGCAACGGCAGCGCCAGCCAGAACCAAGGGCCGCTGGACGCCTGCTGCGGGGCCTCTGCCAAGCGCGCCTGCGCGGCCGCGATCTCGGTGTCCTTCAGGCTGACCAGCGCCTGCTGCTGCGCTTTCAGCTTTTCCAGATCCGCGACGCGTTGCTTGAGTTCATCGATTTCGGCATCGCGCGTGGCGACGTCTTCCCTTGCCTGACGCAGTTGTTCGTTGCCGAGCATGTCACCCTCGTTGCCATCACCGGTGCCGGTGGTTGAGCCAGCCGTGGCAGCGGCAGCCGCCACCGCCGGAGCGATTTCAAGACGCGCGCCGGTGCTGCGGGGCGCCGCTGCGGCGGGAGCCGGCGTGGCGGCCGCAACGCTGGAATCGGCCGCTGCAGGCTGCGGAAGGGTGCGCGACTGCCGCCATTGCGCAGCATGCTCCCGCACCATCGCTGCCGCCTCGCTGCCATCAACGGCAGCCAGCGAGGCCGCATCGGGCACGCGCAGTACCGCACCCTGCTTGAGCAGGTTGATGTTGCCGCGGATGAAGGCTTCCGGATTGGCCCGCAGCAGGGCGATCATCGCCCGTTCGCGGCTGACCTGCTGGCCGACGGCCAGCGTCTGGGCGATCTGCGAAAGGGTCTGCCCCTGCCGCACCGCGATATCACCGGTGGCACCGGTCGCCGGCGCGCGTGGTGCAGCCGTGCTGGCGGTGCGCGCCGCAGGTGCAGGCGCAGGGGCAGCGGCTGCAGTCGACGTTTCGGGCGGCACCGGCACGGCCTGCGGCTCACGGATGATCGCATTGGACATCGCGCCGGCCGGCGCCTCGATCTCCGGCTCGCTCAGTGCAACCGCGCTGGTGGGTGCATCCATCAGCGCCGAATACTCGCGCACCAGCCTGCCCTGGCCCCAGTCGGCTTCGATCAGGAACGCCAGCGCGGGGGTTTCCACCGGCGAGGCCGAGGTGACGCGCACCACCGCCCGTCCCTGTGCGGTACGGGTGAGTTCGAACTGCAGTTCACTGACCAGGCCCGTCGGGCGCTGCAGGCCCACCCGTTCGAACGTCACCGGCGAAGCCAGCCCGACCCGCAGGTTCTGCAGTTCGGCCGGATCGGCGGAAATGATCGGAATTTCAGCCACCAGCGGCTGCCCGGGACGGGACAGCACACGGATGTCACCCAGCCCCAGCGCCATCGCCGAGCTGCTGGCGAGCGCCAGCAGGAGGGTGGAAAGATACTTGAGCGGTCGCATGACGCCGCGGGCCCCGTTGTTCATGGCGGCCAATATAACGGCTGGCCGCCACAAAGTGGGGGTCGTGGCCGGCACGCCCCCCCCCCCGCCCTTCTCAACGCGGTTCGGCGGCGACCAGCTCGGCCAACTGCACCGCATTGAGTGCAGCGCCCTTGCGGATGTTGTCCGAGACGATCCACAGGTTCAGGCCGCGCGGGTGCGAAAGGTCTTCGCGGATGCGGCCGACGTACACCGCATCGGTACCGGATGCATGGGTGACCGGGGTCGGGTAGCCGCCCGCTTCGTGGCGATCCACCACGTCCACGCCCGGCGACTGCGAAAGCAGTTCACGCGCCTCGGCGGCGGTGACCTTGTCGCGGGTTTCGATCGCCACCGCTTCGGAGTGGCCGTAGAACACCGGCACGCGCACCGCCGTGGGATTCACCAGGATGCTGCTGTCGCCGAGGATCTTCTGGGTTTCCCAGACCAGCTTCATTTCTTCCTTGGTGAAGCCGTTGTCCAGGAAGTCGTCGATGTGCGGGATCAGGTTGAAGGCGATCTGCACCGGGAAACGCTGCGGGTCGATTTCCTGGAAGCTGAGCAGCTGGCCGGTCTGCTTGCCCAGCTCTTCCAGCGCCGAACGCCCGCCGCCGGACACCGACTGGTAAGTGGCCACGTTGATCCGCTCGATGCCGTAACGGCGATGCAGCGGCGCCAGTGCCACCAGCATCTGCATGGTGGAGCAGTTGGGGTTGGCGATGATGCCGCGCGGACGGTTGGCGACCTGGTCCGGATTGACTTCCGACACCACCAGCGGCACGTCGTCGTCGTAGCGGAACGCCGACGAATTGTCGATCACCACCGCACCGGCGGCGGCGAACTTCGGCGCGTACTCCTTGGACACGCTGCCACCGGCGGAGAACAACGCGATGTCCACGCCGGTCGGATCGAAGTCGGCGAGGTCCTTGATGATGTGCTTCTGGCCGTTGAACTCGACTTCACCACCGGCCGAGCGCGAGGAGGCGAGCAGGGTCAGCGTGCCGACCGGGAAGTCGCGCTCGGCCAGGATCGACAGCATGGTTTCGCCGACCGCACCGGTGGCGCCGACGACGGCGACATGGAAGGAACGTTGTTCGGTACTCATGTGGAAATTCTCAAAAAAAGTAGGGGATTCACGCAATGCGGCCGGGTTCGGGGAACCTCCTCGTGCAGGCGCGGAGGCTCCCTATCGTTTTTTGCTTTTATCGCCCGAAGCAGCGCGCGCGGCCAGCGCCGCGTCGGCATTGATCGCGCTTGGCATGCGCGTCGCTTCACCGGCCACGCCCAGCGCGGCCAGCAGGTTGTCCGCCGCCAGCTGCACCATCGCCTTGCGCGTGCCCAGCGAGGCGCTGCCGATATGCGGGGTCAGCACCACGTTGCGCAGCGCCAGCAGCTCCGGGCGCACCTGCGGCTCGCCTTCGTAGACGTCCAGCCCGGCCGCTGCCAGCCGGCCGTGGGCCAGTGCATCGGCCAGCGCCAGCTCGTCGACGATTCCGCCGCGGGCGATGTTCACCAGCGTGGCGGTGGGCTTCATCTTCGCCAGCGCGGTCGCGTCGATCAGATGGTGCGAGGCGGTCGTGTACGGCAGCACCAGCACCAGGTGGTCACTCTGCGCCAGCAGGTCATCCAGCTCGGCGTACTGCGCGCCCACGTCCGCTTCGGTCGCAGCCGGAAGCCGCGAGCGGTTGTGGTAAAGCACGCGCATGCCGAAGCCGTGCGCACCGCGGCGGGCGATGCCCTGGCCGATGCGGCCCATGCCCAGGATACCCAGCGTGCTGCCATGGATGTCCGCGCCCAGCATGGTCTGGAACGACCACTGGCCCCACTGGCCGTCGCGCAGCCAGCGTTCGGATTCGGTGATCCGGCGCGCGGCGGCCATCAACAGGGCAAAGCCCATGTCCGCGGTGGTCTCGGTCAGTACGTCCGGGGTGTTGCTGGCCAGGATGCCGGCCGCGCTCAGCGCATCGACATCCAGGTTGTTGTAGCCCACGCCGACATTGGCGATCACCTGCAGGCGATCGGCCGCGGCCAGCTGGGCCGCGCCGATACGCTCGTTGAGGGTGATGATGGCACCGTCGACGCCCGCCAGCCGCTCTGCCAGCTGGTCCGGCGTCCACGCGGTCACCGCGTCGGTGGTGATCAGTTCGACCTGCGCACGCAGCGGCTCGATCACCGCATCGATGAGCGGCTGGCTGACCCAGACGACGGGGCGCGCATCAGCCATCGATGTGGCCCGGGATGCGCGGGGTGATGCTGCCGACATCGCCGCACTGCGCACGGTGGCGCAGCGCCTGGTCCATCAGCACCAGCGCCATCATCGCCTCGGCGATCGGTGCCGCGCGGATGCCCACGCACGGGTCGTGCCGGCCGGTGGTGACTACTTCGATCACCTTGCCTTCGCTGTCCAGCGAGGCGCCGGGAAGACGCAGGCTGGAGGTGGGCTTGAGCACGATCGAGGCGGTGACCGGCTGCCCGGTGGAAATGCCGCCGAGGATGCCGCCGGCATGGTTGCTGGCAAATCCCTGCGGGGTCAGCAGGTCACGGTGCTCGGTGCCCTTCTGCGCGGCGCTGGCAAAGCCGTCGCCGATCTCCACGCCCTTTACCGCGTTGATGCTCATCAGCGCCGACGCCAGCTCGCCATCCAGCTTGCCGTAGATCGGTTCGCCCCAGCCCGGGGGTACGTTGTCGGCCACCACGTCCACGCGCGCACCGACCGAATCGCCGGACTTGCGCAGCGCATCCATGTAGGCCTCCAGCTCCGGCACCTGCGCGGCGTCGGGCCAGAAGAACGGATTGTCTTCCACCGCCGACCAGTCGAAAGCACGCGGGGTGATCCCGCCCAGCTGGGACAGGTAGCCGCGCACGGTCACCCCGAAGCGCTCGGCCAGCCACTTCTTGGCGACCACGCCGGCCGCCACGCGCATGGTGGTTTCGCGTGCCGACGAGCGGCCGCCACCGCGTGGATCGCGGATGCCGTACTTGTGCCAGTAGCTGTAGTCGGCATGGCCGGGGCGGAACTGCTGGCCGATGTTGGCGTAATCCTTGCTGCGCTGGTCGGTATTGCGGATCAGCACCGCGATCGGGGTGCCGGTGGTCAACCCCTCGTACACGCCTGACAGGATCTCCACCTCATCGGCCTCGCGGCGCGCGGAGGTATGCCGGCTCTTGCCGGTGGCGCGTCGCTGCAGGTCGTGGGCGAATTCGGCCGCATCCAGCGCCAACCCCGGCGGGCAGCCGTCGATCACGCAGCCGATGGCCGGACCGTGCGACTCGCCGAAGGTGGTGACGGTGAACAGCTTGCCGAACGAATTGGAACTCACGGCCGCTGTGCCGCCAGTTCGGTGATGCGTGCACTGTGGGCGATCAGTTCACGGCATTCCACCGCGAAGATGCCCATCTGGCCGACCTTGAACTCGACCCAGGCGAAGTCCACCTCCGGCAGCAGTTTGACCAGGTGCTGTTCGGATTCGCCCACTTCGCAGATCAGCAGGCCGTCTTCGCTCAGGTGCAGCGGCGCATCGCGCAGGATCTTCAACACCAGGTCCAGGCCGTCGTCGCCCGCGCGCAGGCCCATTTCAGGCTCGTAGGAGTACTCCTGCGGGAGTGCGTCGGTTTCGTCGTTGGTCACATACGGCGGATTGGTGACGATCAGGTCGTAATGACGTCCGGCCAGGCCGGTGAACAGGTCCGACTTCAGCAGGGTCACGTTGTGCGCCTGCAGGCGGTCCTTGTTCTCATGCGCCAGCGACAGGGCATCATCGCTCAGGTCCACGCCGTCCACTTCCCAGTTCGGGTAGTAATGGCCCATGGCGATGGCGATGCAGCCCGAACCGGTGCACAGGTCCAGCGCGCGGTCCACGTGGCGGCCAGCCAGCCACGGCTCGAAACCGGTTTCGATCAGCTCGGCGATCGGCGAACGCGGGACCAGCGCACGGCTGTCGCTCTTGAAGCTCAGCCCGGCAAACCACGCCTCGCCGGTCAGGTAGGCGGCCGGCACGCGCTCGTCGATACGACGCTCGAACAGCGCCAGCACTTCCTGCTTTTCCGACTGCAGCAGGCGCGCCTGCCCGTACGCCGGACCGAGGTCGTGCGGCAGGTGCAGGCCATGCAGCACCAGCTGGGTCGCTTCATCCAGCGCGTTGTCGTAGCTGTGCCCGAAGGTCAGGCCCGCGGCGTTGAAACGGCTGGTGCCGTAGCGGATCAGGTCGATGATCGTATGGAGTTCGGCGGCCGGTTCGGCGGTCATGGCGGTACGACGGGTAGATTGGCCCCCGATTATAGGGTCTGGCGCCTGCCTCGGCATCCGTTGCAGGGGAAACCGCCACCCCGCTGCCGGTATGATGGGGGTCGATCCCTCGGCAGCGCAGGCCCTCATGTTCAATCGCAACGTCGGCATCATCCTGCTGATCGCCCTGGCCGCGGGCCTGGGCCTGCTGGCCGCGCAGAAGGTATTCGCGCCGAAGGCGCCCACCGGCCAGCCCGCCACCGAAGCGATCACCTTCTATCCCCAGACGCGACCGCTGCCGGACTTCAACCTGGCCCAGTCCGACGGCACCCGCCTCATCCCCGGCGAGCTGAAGGGACACTGGACCCTGGTGTTCCTGGGCTTCACCTTCTGCCCGGATGTCTGCCCCACCACCCTGCTGGAACTGGCGGAGGCGCAGAAACAATGGGAGACGGTGCCTGAGACCCTGCGCCCGCGCGTGCTGTTCGTGTCGGTCGACCCGGAGCGCGACAGCGCCACCCGGCTCGGCGAATACATCCACGCCTTCCACAAGGACACCCTGGCCGCCACCGGCGACGTGCCGTCGCTGGAAAAATTCGCGACCTCGCTGGGCCTGGTGTTCCAGAAGGTGCCCGGCAGGACCTTCGACGAGAACCCCGAGGACTACACCATGGAACACTCGGCCACTCTCGCCGTGCTGGATGCCGAAGGCCGGCTGGCCGGCATCGTCCGTCCCCCGTTCAATGCGCCGGCCATCGCCCGCGACCTGCAGAAGCTGACCGAGAAATCCGCCCTATGAGCCTGATGACCACCCTGAGCTACGCCCTGCCCCACCGTCTGTTGTCCTCGATGGCGCGTGCGCTGGCGTACTCGGACAACCCGCGCGTAGCGCAGTGGCTGATCGACACCGTCACCACGAAGTTCGGGGTGGACCTGGGCGAGGCCGCCGACCCGGACCCGCGCAGCTACAGGACGTTCAACCAGTTCTTCACCCGGGCGTTGAAACCCGGCGCACGCGTGGCCGACGCCGATCCACGCACCCTGGTGATGCCCGCGGACGGCCGCATCAGCCAGCTTGGCCGCATCGAGAACGGCAGCATTTTCCAGGCCAAGGGCCAGTCGTTCACCGCCGCCGAACTGCTCGGCAGCGCCGAGGATGCGAAGCCGTTCAATGACGGCCTGTTCGCCACGGTGTACCTGTCGCCGAAGGACTACCACCGCGTGCACATGCCGTGGACCGGCACCCTGCGCGAAACCGTGCACGTGCCGGGCCGATTGTTCAGCGTGGGCCCGGCGGCGGTGAACAAGGTGCCCGGGTTGTTCGCCCGCAACGAGCGGCTGGTCTGCCATTTCGACACCAGTTTCGGTCCAATGGTCAGCGTGATGGTCGGCGCGCTGCTGGTGTCCGGCGTGGAGACCGTCTGGAGCGGCGAGGAGATCCCGCACTACGGTGATCGGATCACGCGCAAGGATTACCGCGGCCAGGGCATCACGCTGGAACGCTTCGCGGAGATGGCGCGTTTCAACTATGGCTCCACGGTGATCGTGCTGCTGCCGCCCGGCGTGGCCGATTTCGCCCCGCACCTGGATGCCGAACACGCGGTGCAGCTGGGGCAGGCGCTGGCCACGCTGCGCTGATCCGGGTCGTCTGCCGCTGCCGCTTCGGTAGCGCCGGGCCATGCCCGGCGAGCGCAGCGGCAAGCAGCAGCGTGACGACCAACGGTCGTCACCCACCCAATGCAGGAGCTGACGGCCAACGGCCGTCACTACCGGGGACCAGGCAGGTAGCGCCGAGCCATGCTCGGCGAGCGCAGCGGCGACAGCGCTGGGGATAGAATGCGGCCATGACTGAATTCATTCCGCCCGGCACGCTGTTCCACGCCCTTTTCTCTCCGTTCCCGTTCAAGCGCGGCGGCGCGCTGATCGATGGACGCGTGGCGTATGAAACGTGGGGAACGCTGGATCGCCAAGCCAGCAATGCGATCCTGATCGTCACCGGCCTCTCGCCCGACGCACACGCCGCCAGCAATGCAGCGAACCCCGCCGCTGGCTGGTGGGAAGGCATGGTCGGCCCAGGCAAGCCGATCGATACCGACCGCTGGTTCGTCATCTGCGTCAACTCGCTGGGCAGCTGCAAGGGCTCCACCGGTCCGGCAAGCATCAACGCGGCGACCGGCGAGCCCTATCGCCTGACCTTCCCCGAACTGTCGGTGGAAGACGGCGCTCGCGCGTCGGTGGAGGTGGTACGTGCACTCGGCATCACGCAGCTGGCCTGCCTGGTCGGCAACTCGATGGGCGGCATGACTGCCCTTGCAGTACTGCTGCTGCATCCGGGCATCGCGCGCAGCCACATCAATATCTCAGGCAGCGCACAGGCCCTGCCGTTTTCCATCGCCATCCGCTCGCTGCAGCGCGAAGCCATCCGGCTGGATCCGCAGTGGAACGGGGGGCAGTACGATGACGATCACTATCCCGAATCGGGCATGCGCATGGCGCGCAAGCTGGGGGTGATCACCTATCGCTCGGCGCTGGAATGGGATGGCCGTTTTGGTCGCGTGCGGCTGGATTCGGACCAGGCCGATGACGATCCGTTCGGGCTCGAATTCCAGGTCGAAAGCTATCTGGAAGGGCACGCACGTCGCTTCGTCCGCTTCTTCGATCCCAACTGCTATCTGTACCTGAGCCGCTCGATGGACTGGTTCGACCTGGCCGACCAGGGGAATGGCGACGTACTGGCCGGTCTTGCCCGGATCAAGGTGGAGAAGGCACTGGCCATCGGTGCGAACACCGACATCCTGTTCCCGGTACAACAGCAGCAGCAGATCGCCGACGGCCTGCGCGCGGGCGGTGCCGAAGCGCACTTCATCGGACTGGATTCCCCGCAGGGACACGACGCATTCCTGGTCGATTTCGAGCGTTTCGGTCCTGCGGTGCGCGGCTTTCTCGGCGAACTGTGAGTCGCCGCGCCGCGCCACGAAAGCGCGCGAAGCCTACGGCCGATGCACCCGCGCTGGGCCTGCGGACCGCCTTGGCGCTGCTGGTGGCGGGGATGCTGCTGGGCTGCACGGTGGCCGGCTGGCTGCCGGCCTGGCTGGCCGGTTGGATGCTGCTGGCCAGCGTGTGGACCTTCGGCCTCTATTGGCGCGACAAGCGCGCGGCGACCCGCGCCCAGCAGCGTACACCGGAGCGCACGCTGCAGATGCTGGCGCTGTCTGGCGGCTGGCCGGGCGCGCTGTTTGCCCAGTCGCTGTTGCGCCACAAGAACCGCAAAGTTTCCTTCCAGCAGGTGTTCTGGATCTGCGTGGTGGCAAACGCAGCGTGCACCCTGGCACTGCTGCGCGTGTTCGCCTGGCGTGCCTGATACGGCTTACGGCACGACGTTGTTGAAGTACTGTTTTACCTGCGGCCAGATCAGGTCGATCCTCGCGCCGGAATTGGTGCAGTCGCTCCAGCCGAGATGATGTAGCGCGACCACGCGGTTGCTGGCGCGGCCGATGACGGGCGACCCGGAGCTTCCCCCCTCGGTGTCGCAGCTGTAGCTGGCATCGCGCCCGCTGTTCGCTGTGGTGCTGATGAGGGTGCAACGCCCCCCACCCTGCGCGTCGCTGGTGACCGCCAGCTCTTTCAGGCGACCGCCGGGATGCTGCGGGATGAAGATCTCCTGGCCAGGCCGCGGCGTGCCGACATCCAGACCAAGGTGACCAAACTGCGCGATGGTCGCGAACTGGTTGACCGTGAACAGGCTGTAGTCGAGTGCGACGTCGGTTTTCAGCAGCGTGGCGCCGCTCACTTTCGTCACCGCCGCTGCGGCCCCGCTGCCACACTGCGCTGCCTCATGGTTGAACCAGACCTCCGTGGAAGCGACCCCTGCGGCACTGTTGAAGCAGTGATTGTTGGTGAACAGACGGTTGTCGCTGCCCACCCGCCACGCGGTGCAGAGGGCACGACCACCGATCAGCAACCGTGCCACCGGCCTGGCCGCGCTGTACGCCTGGCTGTCACGTCCTGCCAGGCAGGCGACGGGCTGGAGGTCCTTGGCGCCGCAGATCGCGCGCGCCCCTGTGGCCGCGCCTTCCAGGGAACCGGCCGCCGCGGGCCGGGCGACCTGGTCGAGCGGCAACCCTTCGTCATAATGCGTGACCTGGACGCCGCGATGGCCGGCCCACGGCTCTTCGGGCGTGCCGGTCAGGCGCAGGATGGCGGTGTCGCCGTGGATGGACATCGCACCGAACCGGGAGCGACCGTCCTCATCAAGGGCAGCATCCACCGTGTGGGCATCGCGGGCCTGGCTGCTGTAGCGGTGGACTTCTGATCCGTCCGGGCTGGATATCTCCAGGGTTACCCCCCGCGGCAGATCGAACTGGCCCAGATGGACCTTGATGTAGGTGGCATCCCGTGCAGACACGATGATGGGCTGGGCTTTGCCCGCATCGCGCGTCGCGTCGGAAAACAGCCGCAGGTTCGTGGCGCGGGTGATTCCTGCGACAAGCGGCTCAGCTGCGCTGGCAGGCGGGGAAAGCGTTGAACCCAGCACCAGGACACAGCCCAGCCGAAAGGCGATTGATACTGCATGCTTCATTGCGCACTCCAACGGTTGGACACCGCTCGACTGTGCAGCGCGGTGCGATGAAGCGACGTCGGGCAAACACCGGATGCGCGCGGGGCAGATGCCGCTGGCAGACATCGGAGTTCACCGGTCAACACCCTGCCGGGTGATCAACGTGCGCCAGCTCCGGCAGCTGCAGCCCCGGACTGGCGCAATGCGATCCAGCAGCGACCGCCCACGCGCGTGTCGCCTTCAGATGTCAGCTCATGGCATGTCGGCAAGCCGTTCAAGCGCAGCACGCAGGTTGGGCAGGGGGCCGATGTGGCCATTGTTGCCGACCTGTGGCGTGCCGGTTTCCACCAGCAGGCTGCGCAGCTGCAGCGGCGTGAGCGTCTTGCCGCCGGCCTTGGCCGCACCCGACACCGCAGCGACCGCCGACGCCACGATCGGTCCCGCGCTGGAGGTACCGTTGAAGCGCTGCGTGTAGCCCGCATGGGGCCCACCGTAGTACAGGTCACGGCCTCCGGTGGTGGCCACGCAGCCGCCCCAGCCCTGCAGGTTGACCCGGCGCCCATGGGTGGAAAAACCCAGCCTTGAGCGGGGTACCACGCTGTCCCTGCACCACTGCGTGGCCGCCGCGCCGCCCGCACCCGCCAGGATGGCGCCGGAGTCAGGCCGCCCACGCGGGAAACCGGGGCCGAAGCAGCTGGCGTCCAGGTTGACGTTGCCGTTGCCTGCGGTCTCCACCACGTGGATGCCACGCCTGACCGCGGAAACCACCGCGTCGTAGATCGACGGGATCCATTCCGGTGCTACGTAGCCGGTGCAGGGCGCCGGGCCGGGGAACTGTTGTTCGATCAGGATCACATCGCCCGGCGCCAGCTTCGCCGCCGCCAGCGCCACGGCATTGGCTGGGTTGTAGCCGGTCTGTGGACTGGCGACATTGACGTAGTGCGGCGTGGCGCCACTGACCAGCCCGCTCACCCCGAAGCCGTTATCATCGGCGATCATCTCGCCAAGCACCGATGTGCCGTGGCTGTTGTCATTGAACGGATCGGTGATGCTGGTCCCCTGCTTGATCCAGGTCCCCGGTACGCGCAGTTTGGTCAGGTCCTCGTGCTGCCAGTTCCAGCTGTATTCGATGTCGACCACGCGTATGCCCGTTCCGTCGCCCCCCGGCACCGTGCGTGCGTGGGCGGCATCGATACCGGAGGCGGCAGCCAGCGCGTACCCCTGCCGTTCGACGAACAGCGGAGACGCCCACTGCGCCGTGGCGGGCGCCGGAGCGGCCGATGGCGGTGGCGCCGGCAGCGGTACGGCGTAGGCGATTTCCACCGCGTCCATGCCGTTCAACAGGTCGATGATGGCTGCCGCGTCCTGGCCCGCTTTCAGCTGCATGCGGTACCACTGGCCCAGTGCAGGCAGGTCCACGCGATCGGCTGTGTCGTGCACGACATCGGCGGAGAACAGCGGGGTGACGCGCAGTACCGGTCCATCCGTTGCCGTCAACGCGTCAAGCCGGGGCAACGCGCCGCTGCGCCGGGAGGTCCAGCCGGCCTTGCCAGGCGCCGTGCGGTCGGCGTTGCGGAACTTCACTTCGATGGAATCCTGCGAGTAGCCGGGGCCGATCCGGGTCTGCCGTGGTTTTTCGATGGACCACGCCGGGTCATCGGTGCTGGCCTGCGCACCTGCAGTGGCGGGCGACAGCAGCAGGGAGCAGGCAGCGCTGGCGAAGAGGGCCTGGGACAAGGTCAGGCGCATGGAGATTCCTCCTGGGGACATGGGCGCGGACCGGAAGACCGCACACGCCACGGGGTGGCGCATCTCCAGTGTGCTGAGCGCGCGGACCGCTTCCATCGGACAAGGCTGCAGCGCCAGCTCCGGGAATCACCTGACGGCGTCGGCTCAGCGGGGCTCCACCACGTGCAGCCGTCCGCCCTGCAGGTGGTACACCTGGTCCACCACGCCGGCAGGCAGCGGATCATGGGTGATGATAAGCAGGCTGCGTCCTTCGAGCAGCGCGGGCAGGTCGGCCAGCAGTGCATGCGCGGCATCCACGTCCAAGCCTTCGGTGGGCTCGTCCAGCACCAGGATCGGGGCACCGCGGAGCAACGCGCGCGCCAGCGCCAGGCGACGCGCCTGCCCCGCCGACAGGGTGGCGCCGTTCTCGCCGACCCAGCCCTGCAGGCCGCCGACGGCGCGTGCCCAGTCGCCCAGACGGACCCGCTCCAGCATCGCCCACAACACGGCATCGCTGGCCCCGGGGTCGCCAAGGCGCAGGTTGTCGGACACGCTGCCGGCGAACACCGGCGCGTGCTGCGGCAGCCATGCCAGTTGCCGGTGCCAGTCATCCTGCGCGTAGTGGCGGATGTCGGTCCCGCCCTGCGTGATGCGCCCGCGGGTCGGGTCGTACAGGCGCAACAGCAGGCTGGACAGCGTCGTCTTGCCGCTGCCGCTGTCGCCCCGGATGGCGATGCGCCGGCCCGGCTCCAGCCGCAGGTCCACGCCGTCCAGCACGGCGCGACCGCCGTCTTCCCAGGCGAACGAAACGCCTTCCCAGCATACTGCGGCCGGGACCGTCGGCAGGTCACAGGGCGAAGCGGGCTCGCTGACCATCGGCGGCTGGTCGACGATGCACTGCAGCCGGGACACCGACACGTGGCCGGACTGCAGTGCCTGCCAGGCCAGGCCCAGGCCGGCCCACAGCTCGATCATGGCCACGCTGAGGAACACCAGCCCGGCGGCCATCGGCGCATCCAGCCGCCCGTTTTCATGGGCCGACAACGCCAGCGCCAGCATGGCCAACAGCCCGGCCCCGGTCACCACGCCATGCAACGTGGTGCCGGCCAGCAGGCGCCAGCGACGCCGACGATCGCGGGCACGAAGCTGCCGGGCGGCCACTTCCACCCGGCCCTGCCAGTGCGCCAGCGCATCCAGCGCCGCCAGGTCGGCGGCACCCTCGATGCCCTCCAGGGACAGCGTGCGCAGCTGCGTGCGGTGCGCTGCGCGGTCGACTTCTTCCCCTGCACGTCCGCGCACGCCCAGCCACGGCACGCCCACGCCGACCAGCAATGCCATGACCGCCAGCAGCGCCGCTGCCTGCGGCAGGATCAGCCACGCCGAGCCGATGCCCACCAGGCTCAGGGCGGCCAGCGCGCACAGCGGCCCCAGCGCGCGCACGAACAGTCCATCCACCTCGGCGATGTCGCCCAACAGCCGTGCCAGCAGTTCACCGGTACGCGTGGTGCCCAGCCGTGCCGGTGCCAGCGGCAGGGCGCGGCGGAAAAACCACACGCGTGCATCACGCGCGATGCGCAGGGTCACATCGTGGCCGACCAGCTTTTCGAAGTAGCGCGACACGATCCGCGCCATGGTCAGGCCGCGGATGCCTGCCGAGGGCGAGAAGAAGTTGAACCCGCTGCCAAGTCCGGCGGCGCCGGCCAGTGCGGCCGCGGTCAGGAACCCGCCGGACAGCCCGAGCAGCGCCGTCCCGGCCAGCATCGTGGTCCACAACAACAGCACTGTCAGCAGCAGGCGCGGCGTGTGGCGGGCGAACACCGTGCGCAGCGGATCGCGTTGCGCGGCGCTCATGCGCGCACCTGGCGCGGGTCGTGGTGCAGGTGGCCATCGGGCAGACGCAACGTGCTGTCGGCCCAGGCAATGGCCGCGGGGCTGTGGGTGGCGATGATCACGCTGCGACCGCGCGCATGGATCGCCAGCGCCTGCAGCAGGGCCGCTTCGGTACGCGGATCCAGGAATGCGGTGGGTTCGTCCAGCAGCATGATGGCGGGATTGCGCAGCAGCAGCCGGGCCAGGCCGATGCGCCGCGCTTCACCGCCGGACAATCCGAATCCGCGCTCGCCGATCACCGTATCCAGCCCGTCCGGCAGGCGGTCTGCGAAGGCAAGCACCTGCGCGGCCCCGGCCGCCTGGCGCAGGGTGGCCAGGCTGGCGGTGGGATCGGCAAGCCGCAGGTTGTCGGCGATGCTGCCGTGGAACAGGTAGGGGCGCTGGCCGGCGTAACCGACTTCCAGTCCCGGACGCACGATGACGCTGCCCTCGCGCGGCGGCAGCCAACCGGCCAAGGCTTCGAGCAGGGTGCTTTTGCCGCTGCCGCTGGGGCCGACCACCGCCAGTCGCTGGTTCGGTTCAAGCTCGAAATCGACGTCCTGCAGCACATCGTGGCCTGCACCCAGCGGGCGCAGCACCAGCCCCCGCGCCTGCAGCAGGGGCGCGTGCAACTGCATCGGCTCTGCCGGCACGCTGAGCGGAATCCGCCGCGCGGCAGACGCTGCAGCAGGGCCGGGCAGCTCGCCGAGCAAGCGTTCGATTTCGGCGGCGGCAGCCAGCGCGTTGGCGCGATCATGGTAGTGCGCGGCCAGGCGACGCAGCGGCGCATAGAACTCCGGTGCCAGCAGCAGGCAGAACAGGCCCGCCCCCAGCGTGGGCACCTGCGCGTGCAGGGACATCATGCCCAGGTAACTCAGGCCCAGGTACAGCGCCACCATCGCCACGCTGACCGAGGCGAAGAATTCCAGCACGGTGGAGGACAGGAACGCGATCCGCAGCACTTTCATCGTGCGCTCGCGCACGCCATCGGCCGCCTCGGCCACGCCCTCCAGTTCGGCCTGGCCGCGGCCGTACAGGCGCAGCAGGCCCAGTCCCTTGATGCGGTCGGCGAAGTGCCCGCTCATCCGCGCCAGCTCGCCCAGTTGTGCGCGCCCGGCCGCCTCGGCGCCCCAGCCCACCAGCATCATGAAGAACGGCACCAGCGGCGCGGTGGCGATGAAGATGACCGCCACCACCCAGTCCACCCAGGCCACCGCCAAAGCGATGATCAGCGGCACCACCACCACCTCGATGCGCACCGGCTGGAAGCCGCTGTAATAGTTCTCGATGGCATCGGCATGGGCCAGCATCACTTCGCCCAACTCGCCGCTGCGCTGTTGCCGCAGCCACAGCGGCCCCTTGCCCAGCACGCTGGCATAGGCACGTTCGCGCAGCGCCAGCCGCGCCGCATCGGCCACATCGCCGGCACACGCCTGGACCACGCTGCCCAGCAGAGTGCGCAACAGCAGGACCCCGCCCAGCCCCGCCAGCACCCACACGCCGTCGGCCAGCGGCGCGCCCTCGAACAGCACGTGCTGGACCAGCCAGGCAATCGCTCCGGCCTGGGCCACCAGCAGTACCCCGGACACGCTGATGGCGGTAGCGGCCAGCCGGCGGCGGCCGCCTGCCGCCGCTCCCAGCGTATCCAGCCAGTGCTGGCGGAGTCTGCGCTGCTGCGCCTCATGGCGCTGGGCTTGCATCAGCTGGGTTTCGGTGTCCTGGCTCACGGTGGCTCGGCGGGAAACGGTCTGGGGGCATTGTAGGCGCAGGTCCCGGCGCCCCTGCGGCGTACGGTCGCACGGACGCCGCGGTTGGCATACGATCACTGCGGGGATCCTTTTCTACATTGATCTGAATCAAGGCTGTTCGAAGTAGTCGGTCACATCATCGCTCCACGTAGACCACCCTTCCCGCACCCCCACGGCACTATCCCACGAGGTAGCCAGGCCATGATTGATTCGACAGTCGTAGAACTGTCGCGGCTGCAGTTCGCCCTGACCGCGATGTACCACTTCCTCTTCGTCCCCCTCACCCTTGGCCTGTCCTTCCTGGTGGCCATCATGGAGAGCGTGTACGTCATGACCCGCAAGCCGGTCTGGCGCCAGATGACCCTGTTCTGGGGCACGCTGTTCGGCATCAACTTCGCCATCGGCGTGGCCACCGGGCTGGTGATGGAGTTCCAATTCGGCATGAACTGGTCGTACTACAGCCACTACGTCGGCGACATCTTCGGCGCGCCGCTGGCGATCGAAGGCCTGATGGCGTTCTTCCTCGAAGCCACCCTGATCGGCCTGTTCTTCTTCGGCTGGAAGCGGCTGACCCCGGTCAAGCACCTGGCCGTGACCTGGTTCATGGCGCTGGGCACCAACCTGTCGGCGGTGTGGATCCTGATCGCCAACGGCTGGATGCAGAACCCCACCGGGGCGATCTTCAACCCGGAAACGATGCGCATGGAGGTGGTGGATTTTGCCGCGGTGCTGCTGAACCCGGTGGCGCAGGCCAAGTTCGTGCACACCGTCAGCGCCGGCTACGTGACCGGTGCGATCTTCGTGATGTCCATCAGCGCGCTGTACCTGCTGCGCGACAAGCACCGTGACATGGCACGCCGTTCCTTCGCCGTGGCCGCAGCCTTCGGCCTGCTGTCCTCGCTGTCGGTGGTGGTGCTGGGTGACGAGAGCGGGTATGCCGCCAGCGAACACCAGAAGATGAAGCTGGCCGCGATCGAAGCGATGTGGGAGACCGAGCGTGCACCGGCGGACTTCACTGCCTTCGGCATTCCCAACCAGACCACCCAGCAGAACGACTTCGCGATCAAGATCCCCTACCTGATGGGCCTGATCGCCACCCGTTCGGTGGACCAGCCGATCCCCGGCATCCTGGAACTGGTGGAACGGGCCGAGCACCGCATCCGCGGCGGGCAGATCGCTTACGGCGCCCTGCAGCGTGTGCGTGCGGACAAGAACGATGTGCAGGCACGCGAGATGTTCGACCGCCACTGGCAGGACCTCGGCCATGGCCTGCTGCTCAAGCGCTACCGCGACGACATCGGCAACGCCACGCCGGAAGAGATCAGCAAGGCGGCGATGGATACCGTGCCGCGGGTCGCCCCGCTGTTCTGGACCTTCCGCATCATGGCCGGGCTGGGCTTCTACCTGATCGCCTTCTTCGCGCTGGCGTTCTACTACTCCTGCCGCAACAACTTCCAGGACAAGCGCTGGTTCCTGACGCTGGCCCTGTGGTCGCTGCCGGCGCCGTGGATTGCCATCGAATGCGGCTGGTTCGTCGCCGAATACGGTCGCCAGCCATGGGCCGTGGATGGCGTGCTGCCCACTTTCTACGCTGCATCCGGCCTGGCCCTGCATGAAATCCTCACCACGCTGGCGGTGTTCACGCTGCTGTACACGGTGCTGTTGGTGATCGAGGTCAAGCTGATGCTGAAGGCGATCCGCACCGGTCCCGACGAGATCCTGCCGTCCCTGCAGGCGCCGCGCGCGTCCGTTTCCCACAATGCCATCCCGGCCCCCGGCCAGGCATAAGGCAGGAGAACCCACATGGAATTCCTTGGACTCGATTACACCACCCTGCGCATCATCTGGTGGTTGCTGCTGGGCATCCTGTTGATCGGCTGGGCCGTCATGGACGGCTTCGATCTCGGCGTCGGCACGCTGTTGCCGTTCGTGGCGAAGACCGACGACGAGCGCCGGCTGGTGATCAACACCATCGGCCCGGTATGGGAAGGAAACCAGGTCTGGCTGGTGCTCGGCGGCGGCGCGATCTTCGCCGCCTGGCCACCGCTGTACGCGGTCAGCTTCTCCGGCTTCTACCTGGCGATCTTCGCGATGCTGTTCGGCCTGATCCTGCGCCCGGTGGGCTTCAAGTACCGCAGCAAGATGCCCGGCAAGCGCTGGCGCGACAACTGGGACCGGGTGCTGTTCGTCGGCGGCCTGCTGCCCGGCCTGATCGCCGGGGTGGCGGTGGGCAACGTGCTGCTCGGCGTGCCGTTCCACTTCGATGACAGCATGCGGATCTTCTACACCGGCTCGTTCTTCGGCCTGCTCACTCCGTTCGCCCTGATCGCCGGACTGGTCAGCGTGGCGATGCTGGTGTCGCACGGGGCGGCCATGCTGGTGCTGAAGACCGACGGCCCGGTGGCCGAACGTTCTGCCCGCTATGGCAGCGTCGCCGCACTGCTCAGCTTCGTGCTGTTCGCGCTGGCCGGTGCCTGGGTGGCCTTCGGGCTGCCCGGTTATGAAATCACCTCGCAGGTGGTCACCGACGGACCGACCAATCCCTTGCTTAAGACCGCCGCCGAGGGCGCCGCGGCCGGCGGCTGGCTGCGCAACTACAGCAGCATGCCGGCGACCCTGCTGGCACCGGTCATCGGCCTGCTCGGTGCGCTGGCCAGCGCGGTACTGCTGCGTGCCCGGCGCGGTGGCCTGGCGTTCCTGGCCTCGGGAGCGTCGATCACCGGCATCATCCTGACCGTCGGCTTCGCGATCTTCCCGTTCCTGCTGCCCTCCTCCAGCCAGCCCGGTTCCAGCCTGACCGTATGGGATGCGTCCTCCAGCCACCTCACGCTGTTCATCATGCTGGTGGCCACGGTGATCTTCCTGCCGATCATCCTCACCTACACCAGCTGGGTCTACCGGGTGATGAAGGGCAAGACCACCGCCGAAGACATGTCCGACAACCCCAACGCGTACTGACCCCCCGTGCCGGCCAACAGCCGGCACCTTCTGAAGGAGCACACCATGTGGTATTTCGCCTGGATCCTCGGCACCGGCCTGGCCTCGGTCGTGGCAATTCTCAACGGCATGTGGTTCGAAGCCCGCGAGTCGGGCTCGATCGACGGCCGCGACGGTAAATGATGTAACAAAAGTGTTGCCGCCTTGGCCTTCACACGGTATCTTAGGCGGCTCCTTCGGGGTGTAGCTCAGTCTGGTAGAGCGCTACGTTCGGGACGTAGAGGTCGCAGGTTCGAATCCTGTCTCCCCGACCACTCCGGTGGTCGGAACGACCGAAGGAAGTTGCGATTCCCCTTGCCGCCCAGTGCGGGAATCGATATGATAGGCGGCTACCCTTCGGGGTGTAGCTCAGTCTGGTAGAGCGCTACGTTCGGGACGTAGAGGTCGCAGGTTCGAATCCTGTCTCCCCGACCACTTTGTTGGTCACGAAGAAACCTGGAAGACGACGGTCTCCCGGGTTTTTTTGTGCCTGTCGTTTTGCCTGGCGACGTACAATGGGCCCCTCCCCCACCCTGCCGCACCGGCGTCCGCCCGGTGCCGCCGTTGCATCCGGAGGCCGCCGCGCGCGCCACCGGCAAGGATCCACCATGAGCCCCACCGCCTCCCCTTCCTCGCCTGCGCCTTCGCTGCTGCACGGGCGCGCCCTGGTCTTCGCTGCCATCGTGCTGGCCGCGGTCAACCTGCGTACCGCGGTCACCTCGGTGACGCCGTTGCTTGACGTGCTGGGCCAGACCTTCGGCTTCGGCACCACCATGACCGGTGTGCTGGGCATGCTGCCGACTGCCTCGTTCGCCCTGTTCGGCGTGTGCACGCCGATGCTGGCGCGCCGCCTTGGGCTGGAGCGCACCACGCTGCTGGCGATGTCGCTGGCGCTGGTCGGCCTGCTGTTGCGCTCCAGCGCGGTCGGCATGGGCAGCCTGCTGGGCGGCTCGATCATCGCCCTGGCCGGCATGGGCATCGGCAACGTGGTGGTGCCGCCGCTGGTGAAGCGCTACTTCGCCAACAAGGTGGGCACGATGAGCACGCTGTACATCAGCGCGCTGCAGCTGGGCACCATGCTGCCGGCGTTGCTGGCGGTGCCGGTCGCCAACGCGGCCGGCTGGCGCGTGTCGCTGGGCATGTGGGCGCTGCTGGCACTGGCCGCGACCCTGCCGTGGCTGATGCTGGTGCGCCGTACCCCGCGCCACGATGTGATCACCGATGGCCCGGATCCGGCTGCGCAGCCGCACGGCCGCGTCTCGGCGACCTCGCTGGGCTGGGGCATGACGCTGATGTTCGGCATGACCTCGTTGATGACCTATTCGATGTTCACCTGGCTGCCGCGCATCGTGGTCGAAGCCGGTGCGTCGCCGGCCTTCGGCGGGGTGATGGTGGCGATGTTCTCCGCGCTGGGCCTGCTGCCCTCGCTGGTGATTCCGTCGCTGGCGGTGCGCATGGCCAACCCGTTCCCGCTGGTGTTGATCGGCTTTGGTTCCTTCGTGGTGGCCTTCGCCGGGCTGCTGCTGGCGCCGATGAAGGCCCCGCTGCTGTGGGCCTGCCTGCTGGGACTGGGTCCTTCGACGTTCCCACTCGCGCTCACCCTGATCAACCTGCGCACGCGCACCCCCACCGGGTCGGCCGCACTGTCCGGCTTCATGCAGGGCGTGGGCTACAGCTTCAGCTGCCTGGGTCCGTTCCTGGTGGGTTGGCTGCACGACGTGAGCGGCAGTTGGACCCTGCCGTTCGGCTTCCTGTTCTGCTGCGCGCTGGTGATGCTGTGCGCGTCCTGGTTCGCCTGCAAGCCACGCAAGCTCGAAGACCTGTGGTGAAACACCTCGCTGCGTGAGCAGGCCATCGAGGTGACCCCGTCATGATCGGTCGCAACTGACGCAGCGCGTCAGTTGCTGACCCTGCGTCTGTCGCAGGGCGTCTTGCTGCGGTGTCGGCCGCAGGAGGATGCGCCATGGGGCCCCGCGCTGCAGGCAGTTGGCACGTGATGTGCGTCACATTTTCCAATTCTTCATCGCACGAACCAGCTTCTGGGGGTTTCATGTCTGTCCATCGTCCGCTGGCGCGTTGCGTCGGCTTGGCCTGCCTCGTCCTGGCGACAGGCGCGCACGCCGCCCCTGCCCCGTCCGACCGCGCCGGGCAGATGGCTGAAATCAGCCGCCATCGCGACCAGGCCCAGTGGCTGGACGCGCTGGCGGCGATCGAGCGCGCGCAGCAGTCCAGTCCCGGTGATGACCTGCTGTACAAGCTGCAGGTGCTGACCCTGGGCGACATCGGCAACGCCAGCCGGGCCTGGCAGCTGTACCAGGCGCGCCCGGAGCTGTTCGATGCAGCACAGAAAGAGCGCTTTGAAGCGGACTACCTTGCCCGCCTGGTGGGCTGGAGCATGGCCTACGGCGAAAGCGAAGACACCCGCCTGGATGAAGCCGAAGACACCCTGGCGCTGATGGAAAAGTACCTGCAGCGCGACGGTACCCCGCTGGCGCAGGCCCCCCGGCGCATCCGCCTGGACCGCCTGATCCTGCTCAACCGCCTGTCCCGCCACGCCCAGCTGCGCGAAGAATATCTCGCCCTGCGCGCCGATGGCGTGGAACTGCCCGACTACGTGTTGCCGGCGGTGGGCGACTCGCTGATGGCCAACCAGCATCCGGACGAAGCGATCCCGTTGCTGTCGCAGGCCGTGAAGAACGACCCCTCGCGCTTCCAGGCCCGCTCCGAACTGGCCTATGCCTACCTGGAAACCGAGCAGGCCGGCACCGCCATCGACTATCTGGTGGACTGGCAGAAAGACGAGCCGATCTGGCGCTGGGGCCCGGATGCACGAGCGCCCTACGCCAACTGGGCCCGCTATGAAGCCGACCTCAACCTGGCGATGATCCGCGCCTACAGCAACGACCTGCCGACCGCGCAGGGCGAGCTGGAAAGGATGGTGGAGTCCGGGCCGGGCAACGGGGGCCTGCAGACCGCGCTGGGCGGCGTCTACCAGATGCGCGGCTGGCCACGGCGTGCGCTGGAGCGCCACCAGATGGCCTATACGCTGGATCCGCGCGACGTCTCCCCGCGCATCGGCATGTTCGAGTCCCACATCGCGCTGCAGCGCGACGACCGTGCCCGCCCGATACATGACGACCTGCTGGCCCGCTACCCGAACCAGCCTTCGGTGCAGCGCATGGACCGCGCCTGGCGCGCGCACCGCGGCTGGCAGCTGGAAGCCAACGCGGAAGTCGGCCGCAGCAGTGGCGGCGGCGGTGCTTCGCCACTGGGCAACGACGATGGCAGCTACCGCGTGCAGGCGTCCTCGCCGATCCTGGCCGATCGCTGGCGGGTGCTGGCCTTCGCCGACCGCCGTTCGGTGGACTTCCAGAACCAGCGCATCAACCCGTGGTGGTTCGGTGCCGGGGTGAACTACCGCTTCGACCAGCTGGACGGCGAGCTGGTGGCCCTGCATCCGAATGACGACGTCGGCGATACCGGCCTGCGCGCGGGGCTCGGCTGGCAGTTCAACGACCAGTGGCACGTCGGCGCAAGCGCCGCACGGAACGATGCCGATGCCTCGATGCAGGCCCGCGTGTCCGGCATCACCGCCGACAGCGTGGCGCTGGCCACGACCTATACCCGCAACGAGCGCACGCAGTGGCGGATCGGCGCCAGCCAGTTCCGTTATGACGACGGCAACCGCCGCGACACTGTCAGCACCTCGGTGGAACAGCGCCTGCTGAGCCGCCCGACCCTGCAGGTGGATGGGCTGGGCAGCCTGTATGCCAGCCGTGGCAGCCGCGATGACGTGCCCTACTTCAATCCCTCGCGCGACCGCTCGGTGGAAATCGGCCTGCGCATCGACCAGCAGTTGTGGCGGCACTACGAGAAGCATTTCCGCCACCGCCTGACCGTGTCGGTAGGCGACTACTGGCAGGAAAGCTTCGGCAGCGCACTGGTGCCCTCGGTGGAGTATCGCCACGAGTGGCAGATCGGCGCGGGGCGGATTTTCGAGTACGGGGTGCGCTGGTCGCGTCCGGTGTATGACGGTCAACGCGAGCGGCACGTCGGCCTGGAAGCCGGCCTGCGCTGGGGAGAATGAGATGCGGGTGAGCAACATGCGACTGCCGATGATGATGATCCTGCTGGTGCTGCTGGCGCTGTGCGCGCCGCTCCAGGCGCAGACCCGCCCGGAACTGGATGCGGCCGGCAACGGCCTGCTGGTGCTGAGCTACCACGACGTCCGCGATGACGTGGCGGCCAAGGGCGATCCGGATGCCTATGCGGTGAGCACGCAGAACTTCGCCGCCCACCTGGACTGGCTGTCCGCGCACGGCTATCACCCGATCTCGCTGAGCCAGCTGGTCAAGGCATCGCGCGGCGAAGCCGTGCTGCCATCCAGGCCGGTGCTGCTGACCTTCGATGACGGCCTGCGCAGCGTCTACAGCAAGGTCTCCCCGCTGCTGCGTGCGTACAACTATCCTGCCCTGGTGGCGGTGATCACCGACTACGTCGACATGGCCCCGGATCGCACCATCGATTACGGCTACCGGCCCTTCGGCCGCGATGATTTCCTGACCTGGGACCAGCTGCGCGAGATGAAGGACAGCGGCCTGATCGAGCTGGCCAGCCATACCGACAACCAGCACCACGGCGTGCAGTCCAACCCGCAGGGCAACTCCACTCCCGCAGTGATCACCCGCGCCTACGACCCGGCCACCGGCCGCTACGAGACCGCGGCGGCGTATGAAAGGCGCCTGCGCGATGACCTTTCGCGCAGTGCCAGCCTGATCGAAAAGAACCTTGGCGTGCGTCCGCAGGCGATCGTCTGGCCGTACGCAGCCTACAACGAGCTCAGCAACGCCATCGCCGAGCAGCTCGGCATGCCGGTGTCCTTCGACCTGGAGGGCCGCAGCACGCCGGTGACCCGTGACCTGCACGGGCTGGCGCGGCTGCTGGTGACCGGCAATCCGAACGTCACCGGGCTGGCCTTCGAACTGCGCCGCAACATCACCCTGGACGGCACCCGCGCCCTGCAGATCGACATGGACGCGGTGTATGACGCCGATCCCGCGCAGTTGGCGCGCAACCTGGACACGCTGATCGACCGGGTCAAGAAGATCGGCCCGACCCATGTCTACCTGCAGGCCTTCGCCGATCCGGATGGCAACAACACCGCCGATGCGCTGTACTTCCCCAATCGCCACCTGCCGATGCGCGCGGACCTGTTCAACCGCGTGGCGTGGCAGCTCAAGACCCGTGCAGGCGTGAAGGTGTACGCGTGGTTGCCGGTACTGGGCTATGAGCTGCCCGATCCGGTGCAGAAACAGGCGCTGGGCATCGCCAGCCCGGAGCAGGACGGCATGTACCGGATGGACTTCACCAAGCCGGCCGCGCGCCAGATCATCCTGGACATCTATGAAGATCTGGCGATCAACTCCTATTTCGAAGGCCTGCTGTTCCACGACGACGCCTACGTACGCGATACCGAGCTCACCGGCCTGGCGCAGGAAGGCGTGGACGGCAACCGCACCCAGGCGCTGATCGACTTCACCCTGGCCCTGCGTGACCGTGCGCAGCGCTGGCGTCCGAAGCTGGGCACCGTGCGCAACCTGTATGCGCAGCCGGTGCTGGAACCGCAGAGCGCGGCATGGTTTGCCCAGCGCCTGGACCTGTTCAACGCTGCCTACGACCACACCGCCCTGATGGCGATGCCCTGGATGGAAGGCAGCAGCCGCCCGGAGCGTTGGCTGGACCGTCTGGTGGCAGCCGTGCGCGAACACGATCCGGAGCTGAAGCACACCCTGTTCGAGCTGCAGACCGTCGACTGGCGTACCCGGACCGCGATCCCCGGCGAGCGACTGCGCGCGCAGGTCCGCCGCCTGCAGGCGCAGGGCGTGCGCCACCTGGCGTGGTACCCGGATGACTTCATCGCCGACAAGCCATCCACCGCCGATGCGCGCGCCGCGATGTCGGCACGCAACTTCCCTTATCCGGAGCGGTGACATGGACCACACGCCTGTCTACTACCTGTTCCAGTTCGCCTTCTTCTACCCGATGGTGATGGCGTTCTTCTGGATGTCGGGAGGCTTGTACTACTTCTTCCGCCGCGAGCGGAAGTCGCGCGACCGCAATGATCCGCCGCCGATGGACGAGTACCCGTTCGCTTCGCTGCTGATTCCCTGCCACAACGAATCGGACAACCTGGACGATACCATCGGCGCGGCGCTGGCGCAGCGCTACCCGGACTTCGAAGTGATCGCCATCAACGATGGCAGCGGCGACGACACCGGCGCGCGCCTGGATGCGCTGGCCGCGATCCATCCGCGCCTGCGCGTGGTCCATCTGGATCGCAACCTGGGCAAGGCCAACGCACTGCGCATGGGCGCACTGGCCGCGCGATCGGAATACCTGGTGTGCATCGACGGCGATGCGATGCTGGAAGAGCACGCCATGCACTGGATGGTCTGGCACCTGACCAGCGGGCCGCGGGTGGGCGCGGTCACCGGCAACCCGCGCATCCGCAACCGTTCCACCCTGCTGGGCCGCCTGCAGGTCGCCGAGTTCTCGTCCATCATCGGCATGATCAAGCGGGCCCAGCGCGTGTACGGCCGCATTTTCACCATCTCCGGGGTGATCGCCGGCTTCCGCCGCAGCGCGCTGCACCGCATCGGCTACTGGGCCGATGACATGGTCACCGAAGACATCGACATCAGCTGGCGCCTGCAGCTGGACCACTGGGACATCCGTTACGAACCCAATGCGTTGTGCTTCATCCTGATGCCGGAAACCCTGCGCGGACTGTGGAAGCAGCGCCTGCGCTGGGCCCAGGGCGGCGTGGAGGTGCTGCTGCGGCATGGCGTGAGCCTGTTCAACTGGCGCAAGCGCCGCATGTGGGGCGTGCTGGTGGAGTACATCTTCAGCGTGCTGTGGGCCTACGTGATGCTGCTGATCATCGTGTTGTGGGTGCTGGGCAGGTTCGTCGAACTACCGCCGTCGCTGTACATCCAGACACTGCTGCCGCAGTGGCACGGCGTGGTCCTGGCGCTGGTCTGCCTGCTGCAGTTCGCCAGCAGCCTGATCATCGACCGTCGTTACGAAATCAACATCGGCCGCAACTACTTCTGGGTGATCTGGTACCCGATGGCCTATTGGTTGATCAGCCTCTTCACCACCCTGGTGGCATTGCCGAAAACGCTGATGAAGCGGGGCAGGATGCGCGCCACCTGGGTCAGCCCGGACCGGGGAATTCGATGAACGCCCACAAGCCATCCCGTCGTTTCGATTCGCGCCTCATCCAGAAGCCACGCCAACAGCCACGGCTGCAGCGCACTGCGTGGGGATTCGTCACCATCGCGTTCTGGGCGTTCTATTTCTACCTGTGGGCGCCCGTGGTGACGCTGGTCTCGTGGCTGGTCGGCGGACGCCTGGCATGGCTGCAATTGTACGAACGCAAACAGCAGCTGGATCCGTTCCTGGTCATCGCCCTGCCGGTGCTGCTGATCGGCTGCGCGGCGCTGCTGATCCTGTGGGCGGAGTACAACCGTTACCGGTTCGCCGGCAAGGAACGGCGTGCCCCGCGGGTGGATGTCGCACTGGCGGAGATAGCGCGCGACCTCGGCGCCAGCGATGCGCTGGCACGCCAACTGTCCGGCGCCAAGGCGGTCACCCTGCACATGGACGATGATGCACGCCCGGTCGGCCTGACCGAACAGGCGCTGATGCAACCCGCTTTCCGGTAGTGACGGCCGCTGGCCGTCAGCCCCTGCCCATTGTGGGTGACGACCGTTGGTCGTCACGCCTTTACCGTACGCACCTGCCCTTCCCCGCGCACCACGAAACGTTCCACCGTCAACGCTTCCAGGCCCATCGGGCCGTACGCATGCAGGCGCGTGGTGGAGATGCCGATCTCGCTGCCCAGCCCCAGCTGGCCGCCATCTGAAAAGCGCGAAGAGGCATTGACCATCACCACTGCCGATTGCAGCGCATGGATGAAACGCTCGGCATTGACGGTGTCGCGCGTAGCGATCACTTCCGTGTGATCGGAGGTGTAGCGGCGGATATGCGCGATCGCAGCCTCCACGTCATCCACCACTTTCACCGCGATGATCAGATCCAGGAACTCGGCCGCGTAGTCCGCATCGGAAGCAGGCGTGCTGCCCGGCAGCAACGGCTGTGACAGCGCATCGGCGCGCAGTTCCACCCCGCGCGAAGCCAGCGCCTCGCCGGCGCGCGGCAGGAATTCCCCGGCGACATCACGATGTACCAACAGGGTTTCCAGCGAATTGCACGCCGACGGCCGGCTGCACTTGCCATCCACCAGCAGGTCGATGGCCTGGCCGATATCCGCACTGGCATCGACGAACAGATGGCAGACGCCCTTGTAGTGCTTGATAACGGGCACGCGCGCATGTTCGGCGACGAAGCGGATCAGGCCTTCTCCCCCGCGCGGGATCGCCAGATCGATCAGCTCGTGCAGCTGCAGCAGTTCCAGCATTGCCTCGCGGCGCAGGTCGGTCAGCACCGTCACCGCCGCCGCCGGCACCCCGTGGGCCGCCAATGCACTGCCCAGCGCAGCGGCGATGGCCGTGTTGGAATGGATCGCCTCCGAACCGCCGCGCAGGACCACCCCGTTGCCCGCTTTCAGGCACAGCGCCGCGGCCTCGGCGGTGACGTTGGGACGCGCTTCGTAGATCATCGCGATCACCCCCAGCGGCACGCGGACTTTCTGCACGCGGATGCCGTTTGGACGCAGGTCGTCACGGGTCACCTGGCCTAGCGGATCGGGAAGTCCGGCCACCTCGCGCACTGCCTCGGCCATGGCGAACAGACGCGGCGGGTCCAGCATCAGCCGGTCCAGCATCGCGCTGCCGATGCCCTTGTCACGCGCGGCGGCAAGATCGCGCGCATTGGCGGCCAGGATCTGCCCGGCATGCGATTCCAGCGCGGTGGCCATGGCCCGCAGCACTGCGGTGCGCTGCGCGGTGTCCAGCCCGGCCACGACGTTGGCGGCCGCGCGGCAGGCGCGTGCCTGCTGTTCGATGTCATTCATGGGGGTCACCTCGGGATTCATACCAGCACCAGATCGTCACGGTGCACCACGTTGCCGCCGTAGTTGTAGCCCAGCGCCGCTTCGATGTCGCGCGAATGGCGGCCAGCGATGCGGCGTATGTCGCTGGCCGCATACTGGGTAATGCCGCGTGCCACGCTGACCTCGCTGCCGGCAGCGCCCGCCCGGCAGCGGATCTCCACCATGTCGCCGCGGCGGAACTCGCCGTGCGCGCCGGTGATGCCGCCGGGCAACAGCGAAGCCCCCTTGGCCCGCATTGCCTGCACCGCGCCATCGTCGACCCAGATCACCCCGGGTTCCACGGGTGCGTGCCGCAGCCAGTACTTGCGTGCGGCCTCGCGACTCTGCGCGGCATGCAGGCGCGTTCCCTGCAGGCGCCCCTGTGCCAGCGCACGCACCACGTCGCCGTTGCGGCCATTGAACAGGATCGTCTCGATGCCCAGCCGCGCTGCCTTGGATGCGGCTTCCAGTTTGGTGCGCATGCCGCCGGTGCCGGCGCTGCTGCCGCTGCCCCCGGCCATCGCCAGCACCTCGGCCGTCAGTTCATGCACCTGCGCGATCGGCTGTGCCGTCGCATCCCGGCGCGGATCGGCGCTGTACAGGCCGTCGATGTCGGTGGCGATGAACAGCACATCGGCATCCACCAGCGCCGCCACGGTAGCGGCCAGGTTGTCGTTGTCGCCAAGCTTGAGCTCGTCCACCGATACCGTGTCATTTTCATTGACCACCGGCAGCGCGCCCAGCCGCAGCAGCTCGTTGAGCGTGGCACGGGCGTTGAGGTAGCGACGGCGGTTGCGCAGGTCATCGTGGGTAAGCAGCACCTGCGCCACGGGACGTTCGAAGAAGCGTTGCCACAGCCCGATCAGCTGGGCCTGGCCGAGTGCGGCCAAGGCCTGGCGGGCAGCCATCGCCGCGCCATTGGCCTCCACCCGCGGCAGGATCGCGCGGCCGGCGGCGACCGCGCCCGACGACACGATCACCACCTCGCGGCCGGCCAGCACGTTGGCCGATACGAACTGGGCAAGCCCCAATGCGTAGCGCGGGGACAGCCCGCCACCATCGGCGGCGAGCAGGCTGCTGCCGACCTTCAGCACGGCGCGCCGCCAGTCCGGCAACGCTTGTTCGGGAAACGGCGATGCGGTCATGGCGGCAGGGTCGCTCATCAGGGGCTCAGCGGGTGGTCCATTCGTGGACGGTCAGGTCCGAAGACTGCAGGGTCACCAGCGGATCGCGCGCGACGATGGCACGCGCCTGTTCCAGGGTGCCGACGTTGCACAGCACGTAGGCCCCGCCGCTGCCATCGCTGAAGCCACCGGTCAGCTGCAGCTGGCCGGCGGCACGCAGTTCGTCGAGGAAAGCGATGTGCGGCTGCACCGCCGCCGGATCGAAATCCGGCCGGCGCATCGCCATCACCAGGTAGACGGTGCCGGCCATCAGGCCAGTGCCTGCCAGCGCGCGCGCAGGACGTCCAGGCGCAGGTCGGCGGCGGCGCCGGGCGACACCCGGGCGGCCAGGCTGCCTTCCGGGGTACGGCCCTGGCCTGCTGTGTCCGCACCTGCGGCCGCGGCCTTGTAGGCCTCGCGGAACGGTACGCCGGCGACGGCCGCCTCGACCGCCACATCGGTGGCGTACATGCCCGAATCGATGCCGGCCAGCAGCTTGTCGTTGCACCATTCCAGGTTGGCCAGCAGCGCCGGCAGCAGTTCCAGCGCGGCCAGGCCGCGGCCGAAGCCGTGGAAGATAGCGCCTTTGGACCCCTGCAGGTCGCGGTGGTAACCGGATGGCAGCGAGAGCAACTGCTCGATCTCGGTACGGGCGGCGGCGACGCTGGCGTGGGTGGCGCGCATCAGCTCGATGACATCGGGATTGCGCTTGTTCGGCATGATCGAGCTGCCGGTGGTGTACTGCGCCGGCAGTGCCACGAAACCGAACTCCGCGCTGGTGAACAGCGACAGGTCCCAGGCAATCCGGCGCAGGTCCAGCGTCGCGCCGCCGAGCGCTTCCAACGCGGCCATCTCGAACTTGCCGCGCGACAGCTGCGCATAGATCGGCGACACCTGCATGCGCGCGAAGCCGAGCGCGGCGGTGGTGTGCTCGCGGTCCAGCGGCAGGTTCACGCCATAGCCGGCGGCGGTGCCCAGCGGATTGGCATCCACCAGCGCGTGCGTGTCGCGGGCGCGGACGGCGTTGTCGATGAACGCCTCGGCCCAGCCCGCCCACCACATGCCGGCGGAGGAAACGACGGCACGCTGGATGTGCGTATAGCCCGGGATCGGCAGGTCTTTCTCGGCTTCGGCCCGATCCAGCGCCACCTTGGCGATCTCCGCGCTTAGCTGGGCTACGCGCTGCAGTTTCTCCTTCAGCCACAGCCGGGTCGCCACCAGCACCTGGTCGTTGCGGCTGCGGCCGGTGTGGATGCGGCGGCCGGCATCGCCGAGGCGGTCGGTCAGGCGCGCTTCGATGGCCGAATGGCCGTCTTCGTACTGTTCGTCCAGCACGAAGCGGCCAGCGCGGAAGTCATCGGCCAGCACCTCCAGTTCGCGCCGCAGGCCGGCCAGCTCGTCGGCACTGAGGATGCCGATGTGCTGCAGGCCCTCGGCGTGCGCGGCACTGGCGGCGATGTCATGCAGGAAGAATTCGCGATCGAGGATCACGTCATCACCGGCGAGGAAGGTCTGGATCTTTGCGTCGACCGCGACGCCCGGCTTCTGCCACAGAAGGTCTGACATGCTGTGCTCCATCGGCGGCCTGGGCCGCCCGTTGATTCAATCAGTGCGGGATCGAAGTGAGTTCGTCGATACCCAGCGCGAGGTTGAGGTTCTGCATGGCCTGGGTGGCCGCGCCCTTCAACAGGTTGTCCAGCGTGGCCACCACCACTACCCGCTTGCCGCCGGGCGCAACGGTGAAGCCGCCGACCTGCACGCCGTGGCGGCCGGCGATGCGGCTCACCCATGGCGCCTCGTCGACCACCTCGATCAGCGGCTCACCGGCGTAGGCATCGGTGAAGCGCGCGGCGATCTGTTCGCGGGTCTGCGCCTGGTTGAGCCAGATATTGACCGTCATGGTGATGCCGCGGAAATGCGGCGCCACGTGCGGCATGAACTCCACCGGCACGCGCAGGTGCGCGGACACCTCGCGTTCGTGGACGTGGTTGGTCAATGCGTACGGCATCAGGTTGTCGGCCAGCAGTTCCGGATTGTTCTTGTCCGAGGGCGTGGTGCCGGCGCCGGAATAACCGGAAACACCGAAGCACTGCGGCGGACCGGCCAGCAGGTCCAGCAGCGGATGGATCGCCAACTGCATCGCGGTGGCATAGCAGCCCGGATTGCTGATGTGCTTCTCACCGTTGTAGTTGCCGCGGGTCAGCTCGGGCAGGCCGTAGTACCAGCTTCCCTCGAAGCGGTAGTCAGCAGAGAGGTCCACGATGACCGTGTCCGGCCTGGCGGCTTGCAGCGCGGCGACGAACGGTGCGGCCAGGCCATTGGGCAGCGCCAGGATCACCGCGTCCACGCCCTTGGCGGCGACCGCGTCGGCGTCCAGGTTTTCGTACTGCAGCTCGCCGGTGATCTCCGGGTGGTGGTCGGCCAGCCGCTGCCCGGCGCGCTCGCGCGAGGACACGAACGCCAGCCGCAGGCGCGGATGCGCGGCCACCAGTTTGATCAGCTCTGCGCCGGTGTGGCCGCGGGCACCGACGATGCCCAGGGTGAAGGTTGTTTGGTTCATGCGTGGCTGTCCAGACGGAACTGCAGGTGGCGTTTCACCGCCGCCCATTCCGTATCGATGATGGAGAAAACGACGGTATCGCGCGGCGTGCCGTCGGGATGCCGGGTATGGTTGCGCAGCACGCCGTCCTGCTTGGCGCCAAGGCGCGCGATGGCGGTGCGCGAGGCATGGTTGAACCAGCTGGTTTCAAACACCACGGCCAGGCAGCCGAGCGTTTCGAAGGCATGCCGCAGCAACAGCAGCTTGGCCTCGGTATTGACCCCGCTGCGCTGCACGCGCGGTGCATACCAGGTATAGCCGATGCTCAGCTTGGGCACGCTGGCATCCAGTCCGTAATAGCGCGTGGTACCTGCGATCTCTCCGCTTGCATCACGGATCACCATCGGCAGCATCCTGCCTTCGCGCTGCGCCTGCAGCGCCGCCTCGACATAGTCAGCCACGCCCGAGGGCGACGGCACCTGGGTGAACCACAGCTGGTCCAGCCCGGTGCCTTCCACGGCGCGCTGCAGGCCCGGCACGTGCGCGGCCTGCAGCGGTTCAAGCGAGACATGGCGGCCCGACAGCGTCGGCGCAGCGGTCCACTCGGTGGGCGTGCTCATCCGAGCAGGCTCGGCGAACGCTGCGCGCAATGGTCGACGTAGGCCTTGATGCGGTCAAAGCCATCGGCACCGAACCAGAACGTCTTCCAGGTGCCCTGCTTGTAGCAGCCATCGGATTCGGCGTAGTAGAAGTGGTTGATCGGGTTGCCGTTGCGCGAGCGCCAGAACAGCTGCGGGGTCTCATCCAGCATCACGTTCCACACCGCCCGGCCCAGGCCCTCGCCCTGCGCATCGTCCAGCACCGCGAATTTATCCAGGTACACGCCTTCGGCTTCGTCGGTGAGGATCACCGCGGTGCGGTAGTTCTCGCTGACATACGCGCGCAGCAGTCGGGTCTTGTCGAAGTAATCCGGCACCAGCACGCGGCCGAAACTGGATTCGATCAGCCCACGCAGGCGCGGCAGGTCCAGCTCGTCCCACGTGGTCGCGCGCAGCACGCGCTCACCCTTGCGCACCAGCGTACCGGAGCCTTTATGGGTGAACAGTTCCTTGGCCAGGTCGGCCGGCCGGGTGATCGACACCGACGACTCCAGCGGCAGGCGGTCCAACAGCGATTTGATCTGCTCGATCTTCACCTTCATGCCGCCATGGATCCACGGCTGGGTCATCAGGTGTTCGTATTCGGTGGACAGGTTGATCGAATCGATCACCTTGCCCTCCTCGTCCAGCAGCCCGCCGGTGCCGGTCAGGAAGATGATCTTGTACGGCTGCAGTTCCTGCACCAGCTCATTGGCGGCAAAGTCGGCGTTGACGTTGAGGATCTGCCCACTACGGGTTTCGCCCAGGCTGGTGATGACCGGGATCGAGCCGGCGCGCAGGCTGGCTTCGATCGGTGCCAGGTTGACCTTCTTCACTTCGCCGACCAGCCCGTAGGTGGCCTGGTCCATGTACTCGGCTTCGAACACGCCGCCGGTGATCGAGGTGGCACGCGCGCCGTTCTGCTGCAGTGCCTCCACCAGCCGCAGGTTGGACTGCTGGAAGACCTGGCGCACGATCGCCAGCGCTTCCGGCGAGGTCACCCGCAGGCCATTGACCGTCTGCTTTTCGATGCCGGCAGCGGCCAGTTCGGTGTCCAGCTGTGGGCCGGCACCGTGCAGCACGATCGGGGTCAGCCCGACTTCCTGCAGGAACGACAGCGAGGACGTCAGCGCTTCCAGGTCATCGCGCAGCACCGCCCCGCCCACTTTCACCACCGCGAAGCGCTTGGCGTCGAGCTGCGAAAAACGCTTGAGGTACTGGCTGATTTCCTTCGCGCTGGCCATGCTGGAAAGCAGGCGCACGATGGTCTGGCGGGTCTGGCGATGAGGCTGGAGGGCTGGGGACATTTCGGTTTCGTCACAGGCGGCGGGGGCCGCGTTGCAGGTCCGCCGTGCCGGGGCACGACGGCGTTGGGTGGTTCACGCGCCGGCGCTGATGATCCGGTGCACGGCGTCGGTATAGCGCTGCAGTTGTTCCAGTGTCACGAACTCATCGGCGGTATGGGCCTGGGCGATGTCGCCCGGGCCGAACACCAGCGTGGTGTAGCCACCGGCCGAGAACAGCGAGGCTTCGGTCCAGAAATCCACCGCGTTGCCGATCGGCAGGTCCAGCGCATCGGCCACGTCACGCGCGGCCAGGCGCCGGTTCTCGGCATCGGCGATGTCCCCGGCCGGCAGGCTGGGGCCACGGAAGGTTTCGGTGAACAGCGCCGCTTGCGGCTCGGCCAGTCCGGCGAAGGTGGCCAGCAGCGCATCGATGTCCATCGACGGCAGCGGGCGGAAACCGAAACGCAGCTCGGCCGCCGGCGCGATCATGTTGGCCTTGATCCCGCCTTCCACGCGGCCGATGTTGAAACGCAGACCGGTCAGCCCGCCGAAGCGTGCCGAGGACAACGATTCCACATGGTCCAGCGCGCGGTTGCCCCAGCGCATGGCCTGGTGCAATGCACTGGCGGCTGCGTCCTGCTTGCCCGACGCGTGGCCGGCGCGGCCAGCGAACTGCATCAGCACCGAGCTGATGCCACGATGGGCCAGCACCGCCTCGCTCATGGTCGGCTCGGCCACCAGCACCGCCTCGTAGGGAAGGCCACGGGCCAGGAAGGCGGCAATGCAGCGCGGATCGTTGGCTTCTTCGTCGCTGGAAAACAGGAACGCCGCATCACCCTCGCTGGCATTGGCGGCAGCCACCAGCGCCGCGGCCGCGCCCTTGATGTCACACACGCCCAGCCCGACCACGCGGTCGTCCAGGCGACGCATCACATGCGGATCCCCGCTCCAGTGGGGCGAGTCCGGCACGGTATCCAGGTGCACGTTGAACAGGTACTTCGGCGTACCACGCACCGCATGCAGGCTGACCGCCCCGTCACCATGGTCGATCACCTCCACCTGGAAGCCGGGCAGGTTGTCGCGCAGGTAATCGAAGATTCCCCCCGTGGTGATCGCACGCGGCGGGTTGCGGGTATCAAAAGACACCAGCGCCTGCAGGTGATGAAGCGTCTGTTCCAACATGTTGCGTAGATCCTTCAGGACAACGTGAATCCAGATGGGGAAGAACCCCCTTCTTGTTGAAGGGGGTGCGCCAACGGCGCGGGGTTAAGGTGGAATGCGCGGGCAGGTCAATCGCTTTCAGCGATTGACCTGCGCATAAAGGGTGGAGCTCATGCCGAACAGCTTGATGAAGCCCTCGGCTTCTTCCACGCCCCAGTCGGCCGACTGCGCATAGGTGGCGCCCTTGGTGTTGAGCAGGTGCGGCGAACGCACGGCCACTGCATCGACGCGGCCGCCACGGGTCTCCAGCACGACTTCACCGTTGACCTTGGCCTGCGAGGACTTCAGGAACGCTTCGATGTCGGTCTTCAGCGGGTCGTGGTAGAAGCCTTCGTACACCAGCTCCACCCACTTGCGCGCCACGTCCGGCTTGAAGCGGTTCTGCTGCTTGGTCAGCACCGCGTCTTCCAGCGCACGGTGCGCGGCCAGCAGCGACACCAGCCCCGGCGCTTCGAACACGATGCGGCCCTTCAGGCCGATCACGGTATCGCCGGTGTACACGCCGCGGCCCACGCCATACGGAGCGAACAGCTTGTTGAGCGTGGCCAGGATCTTCTCGCCCGGCAGTGCCTTGCCGTCCAGCTCCACGGCAACGCCGTCGACGAACTTCAGGGTGACGGTGAGGGCCTGCTCCGGCCACTCGCTGCGCGGTGCGCACCAGCCGCGGGCGCCTTCGCCCGGCGCTTCCCAACGGTCGATCTCACCGCCGGACATGGTCAGCCCCAGCAGGTTCTCGTTGATGGTGTAGGCCTGCTGCTTGGCGCGCACGCCGAAGCCGCGCTCTTCCAGGTACTTCTGCTCGTAGGCGCGGGTCTGGGTGTGTTCTTTCTGGATTTCGCGGATCGGGGCGATGATCTGGTAGTCGCCCAGCGCCTTGACCGCCAGGTCGAAACGCACCTGGTCGTTGCCCATGCCGGTGCAACCGTGGGCGATGATGTTGGTCCCCAGTTCGGCGGCGCGCTTGAGCGCGGCATCGACGATCAGGTAGCGATCGGACACCAGCAGCGGGTACTGGCCCTGGTAGCCTTCGCCGGCCCACACGAACGGCTTGACGAAGCCTTCCCAGATCGCCGGGCCACCATCGACGGTGACATGGCTGGTGACGCCCAGCTCGGCGGCGCGCTTTTCGATGAAGTCGCGCTCCTCATCATCCACGCCGCCGGTGTCGGCGAACACGGTGTGCACGTTGTAGCCGCGCTCCTGCAGGTAGGGCACGCAGAAGCTGGTATCAAGGCCGCCGGAGAAGGCGAGGACGACGTCTTTGTTGCTCATGGGGGTAAGGTCCTGGTAGCGCCAGGTGATGCCCGGCGGAATGTTCGAAGCGGAAAGAAATCAGCGGCCGGCCAGCGCGGCCATGATCGCCTTCTGCACGTGCAGTCGGTTCTCGGCCTCGTTGATGGCGATGCACTGCGGCGAATCCATCACCGCATCGGTGGCCTTGACGTTGCGACGCAGCGGCAGGCAATGGCTGAAGACCCCGTTGTTGGTCAGCGCCATCTTCTGTTCGTCCACGATGAAGTGCTTGTACTGGTCGCGGATCGGCTTCTCCGGTTCCCAGTTGCCGAAGAACGGCAGCGCGCCCCAGCTTTTGGCATACACCACGTCGGCACCGGTGTAGGCGCTTTCGATGTCATGGCTGACCTGCAGCGAACCGCCGTTCTCGGCCACGTTCTGCTCGGCCCAGCCCATGTAGCGCTCGTCCAGGATGTAATCCGGGGTCGGGCACAGCAGGGTCACGTCCATGCCCATGCGGGTGGCGATGGTCAGCGCGGAGTTGGCCACCGCGGTGTTCAGCGGCTTGGGGTGGTAGGTCCAGGTCAGCACGTACTTCTTGCCACGCAGGTCCTGGGTGCCGAAGTGCTCCTGCAGCGCCATCGCGTGGGCCAGTTCCTGGCACGGATGGGTGATGGTTTCCATGTTGATGACCGGCACCGGCGAATACCTGGCAAAGCTCTTCAGCACGGTGTCTTCGCGGTCGACCGACCAGTCCACGAACTTCGGGAAGGCACGCACCGCGATCATGTCGCAGTAGCGGCCGAGCACCTTGGCCACTTCGGCGATGTGCTCTTCGGTATCCCCATCCATCACGGTGCCGAGGTTGAATTCGATCGGCCATGCGTCCTTGCCCGGCTGCAGCACCACCGCGTGGGCGCCGAGCTGGAAAGCACCCAGTTCGAAGCTGGTGCGGGTGCGCATGGACGGGTTGAAGAACACCAGCGCGATCGATTTGCCTTTCAGCTGGTCGCCGAGCTTGTTGCGCTTGAACAGCGCGGCCTGGGTCAACAGCGCGTCGAGTTCGCTGCGGCTCCAGTCCTGGGTGTTCAGGAAGTGCTTGAGGGACATCAATCGATCCTTGCGGTGTGGAGTTGGGTGCAGATGCAACTTTTCAGAACCCGGAAACGAAAAAACCCAGCCGGGGGGCTGGGTTTCTTACCGAACAGACAGCACGCAGCTCCGGTCACCCAGCGGAAATGTGGGATTCCGGTCGGCGGGCACGCGAGGTCATGCTGCTGGCCTGGCGGGCGGCGCTGGAGTCGTGCTGGAAGTCGGTGGCGTTCATTTCCGCCCATGGTGGCATGGCCGATGGTGCGGTGCAAGACCCGCCGTCAGGGATTTGCCGACGAACCCTGTTCGGGCCCGACCCACGGGGTGATGGAGACCCGGATCTTCAGCCGGTTGCCAGGATCTTCCGGCAGCCGCGAGCGGTACTTGGTGCCCTTGTAGACGTAGTCCACGTCATAGGCGATGGGCCGGCGGAACTCGCGACCGACCGGCACGATGCGGCAGTCCCGGGTCAGGATGGGCGCGTTGCTGGGCTGTGCCCCGGCGGGCACTGCCGCCACTTCGGCGCTGCCCTCTTCGCCGGGCTTGAAGATCGATCGCACCGAATCCCACAGGCGCCCGAAGCGGCCCTTCTCTTCCACCGGCTCTTCCCCGGTGACATTGACCGGCGGCAGGTTGCGCGTGGTGACCGGTTCACAATGCTCTTCGGTGCGGGTGGCACGCAGGGTCTGGAACACCGGCTCGACGTTGAGCACCTGGGCGTAATCCAGCTTGATGTTCTCCACGATCACCACCCGGTTGCGCGGCTCGGCCTCTTCCGATTGGGCCATGGCAGCGCCAGCCAGCAGGCAGGCAGCCAGGGCGGGGAGGAAGAGGTATCTCATCGGCAACGGGTTCGAGGGCACATTGATAGTGTAGGCAGCACGGACGCCAAGGGGCTGAACATTACCCGTCCGCCGCGCAGGGGGCCAGCCCATGGCGTGTCCGGATGACCCCGCGCGGTACCCCGGGAGCCCCTGCAGCGCTAGAATCGACGGCTTGTCCCCCAGCGCCCCCACCATGACCCTGCGCCTGCACAACAACCTGACACGCCAGCTGGAAACCTTCACTCCGCTCGATCCGGCCTGTCCGACCCTGTATGTGTGCGGCCCCACGGTCTACAACTACGTGCATATCGGCAACGCGCGCGGCCCGGTGGTGTTCGGCGTGCTGGCCGACCTGCTGCGCCGTCGCTTCGGCGCCCTGCGCTACGCCCGCAACATCACCGACGTGGACGACAAGATCAACACCGCCGCGCGCGAGCAGGGGGTCCCGATCAGCACCATCACCGACCGTTTCGCCGCCGCCTACCGCGAGGACATGGCCGCGCTGGGCGTGGTGCCGCCGGACATCGAACCGGAAGTCACCGCACACATGCCGCAGATCATCGCGATGATCGCCCGGCTGATCGACAGCGGACACGCCTACGCCGCCGAAGGCCACGTGCTGTTCGCGGTGGACACCTTCGACGGCTACGGCAAGCTCTCCCGGCGCGACCCGGAGGAAATGCTGGCCGGCGCGCGCGTCGAAGTGGCCCCGTACAAGCGCGCAGCCGGCGATTTCGTGCTGTGGAAGCCCTCCAGCGACGATCTGCCCGGCTGGGACTCGCCCTGGGGCCGTGGCCGCCCTGGCTGGCACATCGAATGCTCGGCGATGGCCGCCGCCCACCTGGGCCCGACCATCGACATCCATGCCGGTGGCGTGGACCTGCAGTTTCCGCACCATGAAAATGAAATCGCGCAGAGCGAATGCGCCCACGGCGGTGAGATCTTCGCGCGGTTCTGGCTGCACAACGGCATGCTGAACTTCGGCGGCGCCAAGATGAGCAAGTCGCTGGGCAACATCGAGCGCGTGCACGACCTGGTCCGCCAGCATCCGCCCGAAGCCCTGCGCCTGGCCCTGCTGTCAGCGCATTACCGGCAGCCGCTGGACTGGTCCGATGCGGTGATCGAGCAGGCCGGGCGCACCCTGGACCGCCTGTACGGCACCCTGCGCGAGCTCGCCGACCTGCAGGCCGACGCACGGATTCCCGCTGCGGTCGAAGCCGCGCTGGACGACGATCTCAACACGCCGCTGGCGCTGGCCGAACTGGCCCGCATCGCCGGGGAAGCACGCAAGGCCACCGATCCAACCGAGCGCGCGCAGCTGAAGCAGGATCTGCTGGGCGCTGGCCTGGCGCTGGGCCTGCTGCAGCAGGATCCCGCCGCCTGGTTCGGCACCGCGGGCAACAGCAGCGACGACGATGCCCGCATCCAGGCCCTGATCGACGAGCGTGCCGCCGCCAAGCAGGCCCGTGATTTCGCCCGCTCAGACGCCATCCGCGACCAGCTGGCCGCCGAAGGCATCGTGCTGGAAGACACCGCGCAGGGCGTGCGCTGGGTGCGCAAGCGCGCCTGATCGCCCTCGTGCCGGCCCATCCCGGCCGGCCGCATCCCCGACACACGAAGAATGGAAATGACCGACTCCCCCTTCCCGCTCGAACCCACCGCCGCCGAGGCCCAGACCACCATTGCCGAGGAGTTCTCCTTCTTCGGCGACTGGTCCGAACGCTACCAGTACCTGATCGACCTGGGCCGCAAGCTGCCGGTCTTCCCGGAAGAATGGAGGACCGAGGAGCACCGCCTGCTGGGGTGCCAGTCGATGGTGTGGATCGTACCGGAAGGCAATGCCGATGCCCTGCACTTCCGTGCGATCAGTGACTCGGCGATCGTGTCCGGGCTGATCTTCCTGGCCCTGCGCGTGTACTCCGGGCGCTCGGCGCAGGAGATCATCGACACCGAACCCACCTACATCCAGGATATCGGCCTGTCGCGGCACCTGTCGCCCACCCGCAGCAACGGCGTGGCCGCGATGTTGGCCTTCATCCGCGAAACCGCGCAGGCCCAGCTGCATTCCACGAGCCCGTGAGTTTCCCGGCCCCCACCGAAGAAACCGCGCGCACCCTGCTGGCCCGCCCGGGCTTCAGCAAGCTGCTGGCCTACCGTATCTTCGCGATGCTGTCCTACCAGGTGGTTGCGGTCACGGTGGGCTGGCACATCTATGAAGTAACCCGCAATCCCTTTTCGCTGGGCCTGGTCGGCCTGGCCGAAGTGCTGCCGTTCTTCTGCGTGGCGCCGTTTGCCGGCTACCTGGTCGACCATCTGCCACGACGCCGGCTGGGCATGGCGGCGTGCGCCGGACTGGTCGCCACTGCACTGGTGCTGTGCGCGGTGGCACTGGGCTGGCTGCCGTTCCATGGCGTGTGGCCGATCTATGCCGCCATCGCGCTGACCGGCATGGTCCGCGCCTTCCTGTCGCCTATCTACAACGCGCTGTTCGCACGGGTGCTGGAGCGCCACCAGTTCGCCCGCGGCGCAGGCCTGGGCAGCGTATTCTTCCAGGCCGGCATGGTGGTGGGTCCGGCGTTGGGCGGCGTACTGGTCGGCTGGGGCGGCAAGGGCGTGGCGTACGGCGTTGCCACCGGTTTTGCGGTGATGGCGATGGCCTGCCTGGCCTCGTTGAAGGTCAGCGAGCCGGTGCATGCCGGGCCAGCCGCGCCGATCTTCCGCAGCATCGCCGAAGGCGCGCGCTTCGTGATCGGCAACCGGATCATGGTCGGCGCGATGGCGCTGGATATGTTCTCGGTACTGCTGGGCGGCGTGGTGGCGATGCTGCCGGCCTTCCTGCAGGAGATCCTGCATTACGGCCCGGAAGGGCTGGGCATCCTGCGCGCGGCGCCTGCATTGGGCTCCATCGCGGTCGGCCTGTGGCTGGCCCGCCACCCGCTGCAGAAGCATGCCGGCCGCGTGCTGTTGTTCGCGGTGGCCGGCTTCGGGTTGTGCGTGATCGGTTTCGGACTGTCGCACCACTTCTGGCTGTCGGCGCTGATCCTGCTGTTCTACGGTGCGTTCGACGGCGTGTCGGTGGTGGTGCGTTCGACCATCCTGCAGCTGGCCACGCCGGAGGAAATGCGTGGCCGGGTGTCGTCGATCAACGGCATCTTCATCAGTTCGTCCAACGAACTGGGTGCGTTCTACGCCGGCACGATGGCCAAGTGGCTGGGGCTGGTGCCGGCGGTGGTGCTGGGCGGTTTTGCGGTGCTCAGCGTGGCGGGCATCACGGCGTGGAAGAACCCCACGCTGCGCCGCCTGAACCTGCGCGACCTGCAATAGATCCAGAAGCGTGACGACCAACGGTCGTCACCCACCAAGGCAACCCGCTTGGTAGCGCCGAGCCATGCTCGGCGGGATCCAACCGCGTGACGACCAACGGTCGTCACCCACCACGCCGTCACTAGCGGGTTGGTCAGTTGCCGCAGCCCTGCAGCTTCAATGTCTGGCCCTGGCGCAGGCTGTAGGCCGGGGCCTTCAGGCCATTGGCGCGAGCCAGGGTCGGCACGTCGCAGCTGAACTTCGCGGCGATCCGGCCCAGGGTTTCACCCCGGCCCACCTTGTGCGAGCGCACCGGCTGCGCGCGCGGCGCAGCGGGACGTGGCGCCGCCACCACCGGCGCGGTCGGGGCGGTGCCCACCACGCTGGCTTCGGCTGCGGCCACCGGCACCACCCCGCCCACCGCCACGCTGCCGGTGAAGCTGGCCGCGCTCGGGCGCACGATCGCCGCGTTCAGATCAGCAGTGATCAAGGTACGTGCCAGGTCGGCACGCGGGCCGCTCACGCAGTTGCGCGTGTACAGGCCGGCGATGCGGGTGGTGGCGTTGATCAGCGTGCCGGCCGGGATCCAGCCGTCGGCTTCATAACGCGGGTTGAGGTTGCGCAGCGCCCGCATGTAGCCATCGCGCGTGCCCTGGCTGCCCAGGCAGATGGTCAGCTCATAGATCGTGGTGGACTTGGCCAGGCGCACGGTGGCCGGCTGCGCGTTGACCTTCGGGAACTCCACGCCGTACTGCTGCGGATGCAGGAAGATCCATGCCGCGGCGATCACCATCGGCACGTAGTCCTTGGTTTCGGCGGGGAATTCGCTGTATACGCTGTCCACCCAGAAGCTCTGTCCGGCGCTCTGGCGGAACACGCGCAGCGCGCGTCCTTCGCCGCCGTTGTAGCCGGCCAGCGACAGTTCGATGTTGTCGTTGAGCTGGCGCATGCGCTCGTTGAGGTAGGTCGCGCTGGCTTCGGCTGCGCTGCGCGCATCGAAGCGGGTATCGAAGCCGGTGCCATCCGGACCCAGCCCGAAACGCCGGCCGGTGGCCGGCATGAACTGCATCAGGCCGGCCGCACCCGCGCGCGACGAGGCATGCACGCGGCCATTGGATTCCTTGGCCATGATGCCGAACAACAGCGCTTCGGGCAGGCCGCGCTTCTCCCATTCCGGCCACATCACCGCGCGCACGTTCTGGTAGTTCTCGTAGCTGGTCAGCAGCGCCGGACGCATGTCGGTCAGCCAGCGCCGGATACCGGCCTGGATGGCCGGGTTGTACTCGACCATGCTGTCGAAGGCATGCCGCTTGTCATTCAGCAGCGCCGCCGCGCGGGCGGCTTCGGGCACATCCGCCGCCAGCGGCCCGATGTGGTCCGGGTCGGCCTGCAGGCTGTCGCCGGCTTCATCGGCCACGCTGTCGTCGCCCTCGGCGTCTGCATCGCGCTTGAGCAGACGCTTGTAGGTGGCCAGCAGGGTGCTCATCTGGCAGCCCTTCTGTCCCACGCACTCGCTCAGCACGTCCTCCATGTCTTCCAGCGCGGCATCGGCCTCGGCGGCGCCCTTGGGATCGGCATTGGACACGCGCAGCAGCGCGTCGGTGTAGCGCTTCTCGGCCACGCCCATGCGCTGCTGCAGCGCTTCGGCCTTGGCCCGGTCACGGTTGGAAACACGTTGCGCATGGGCGTCGGGGACGGCCAGCAGCAGGCTGGCAAGGGCCAGGACGGGCAATCCACGAACAAGCAGGACAGGAACGGGCATTTTTGGCACTGTGTGCGAATCAGGCAGGCAGAGTAGCGGTGCCGCCACGATCCGGGCAACCCGGAGAGGGCCCGCACCGTGCAGCCGGTTAACATTGCGCGCATTCATCACAAGGGATGGACCATGGACCCGATTCTGCTCGGCAAAGGCATCACCGACGACGTAGCGGTCACCCTGTTGCCCAAGCTCGGCAACCGGCACGGACTGGTGGCCGGCGCCACTGGTACCGGCAAGACAGTGACCCTGATGACGCTGGCCGAAGGATTTTCGCGGATCGGCGTGCCGGTGTTCCTGGCCGACGTGAAGGGCGATGTGTCCGGCCTGGCCGTGGCCGGCGCCGGCGGCGATGCGCTGCTGCAGCGCGCCGCGCAGATCGGCGTGGCCGACTACGCGCCGGCCGCCAGCCCAGCCATTTTCTGGGATCTGTACGGCAAGCTGGGCCACCCGGTGCGCACCACCGTCAGCGAGATGGGCCCTACCCTGCTGACCCGCATCCTCGAGCTCAGCGACACCCAGGCCGGGGTGATGGACATCGTGTTCAAACTGGCCGACGACCGTGGCCTGCTGCTGCTGGACCTGGACGACCTGCGTGCGCTGCTCGGGCTGGTGGCCGAAGAGCGCAAGGACATCTCCACCGCATACGGACTGGTCAGTGCGCAGTCCGTGGCGGCGATCCAGCGTGCCCTGCTGCGGCTGTCGCAGGATGGCGGCGAAGCGTTTTTCGGCGAGCCGGCGCTGGAACTGGCCGACATCATGCGGGTCAACCACGATGGCCGCGGGGTCATCGGCATCCTCGCCGCCGACCAGCTGGTACTGAAGCCGAAGCTGTATTCGACCTTCCTGCTGTGGCTGCTGTCCGAGCTGTTTGAAACCCTGCCGGAAGTGGGCGACCTGGAAAAACCCAAGCTGGTCTTCATCTTCGACGAGGCCCACCTGCTGTTCAACGATGCACCGCCCGCGTTGGTGCAGCGCATCGAACAGGTGGTGCGGCTCATCCGTTCCAAGGGCGTCGGCGTGTACTTCTGTTCGCAGTTCCCCGACGACGTGCCGTCCAACATCCTCGGCCAGCTGGGCAACCGGGTACAGCATGCGCTGCGTGCCTTCACCCCGCGCGACCAGAAGGCAGTGAAGACCGCGGCCGAAACCTTCGTGCCGAACCCCAAGCTGGACGTGGCACGCGTGTTGTCTTCGCTGGGCACCGGCGAAGCGCTGGTGTCCACCCTGCAGGACAAGGGCATCCCGATGCCGGTGCAGCAGACCCTGATCGCCCCGCCACGCTGCCGGATGGGGCCGGTCACCGACGCCGAACGTGCGCAGGTGCGTGCCGGCAGCCCGGTCGGCAGCCGCTATGACACCGCCATCAACCGTGAATCGGCGGCAGAACGGCTGGCCCAGCGCGCGCAGAAGAGCGTCGAGCAGGCTGCCACCCCCAAGGCGCGCACGCGCGAGCAGGACGACGCGCAGGACGGCGGTTTCGGCCAGACGATCAAGGATGCGATCTTCGGCACCAAGCGCCGCCAGGGCATGATCGAAACCATGGCCAAGCAGACCACGCGCACGGTGGGCACCAGGCTGGGCAACCAGATCGTGCGCGGGATCCTCGGTGGCATCTTCGGCGGAAAGCGCTGAAGGTCCGTAAGCTGTCGCATTGCAATTGCGTAGAGAGCAGTAGATGTCGCGTTGGCGTCCCCCCGCAGAAAAGAGCACCGCGCTGATCACCTCCGGCGGCCATGCACGGCTGAAGGCCGAGCTGGAGGACCTGTGGCGCGTGCGCCGCCCGGAAGTAGTGAAGGCACTGGCTGCGGCGGCCGCCGAAGGTGACCGCTCGGAGAATGCCGAGTACACCTATCGCAAGAAGCAGCTGGGCGAGATCGACCGCCGCGTGCGCTATCTCAGCAAGCGGCTGGAGGCGCTGCGCGTGGTCGATGGCGAACCCAGCGACCCGCAGGCGGTGTTCTTCGGCGCGTGGGTGGAGCTGGAGAATGTGGACACGGCGGAGATCAGCCGTTACCGCATCGTCGGGCCGGACGAAACCGATGCCGCCACCGGCTGGATCAGCATCGACTCACCGCTGGCGCGGGCGCTGTTGAAGAAGCGCGTGGACGATGAGTTCGAGGTCGAACTGCCCGGCGGCCGCCACGGCTTTGCGATCCTCGCCGTGCAGTACGGCGCCGGAACGGACGGCCGATAGCGGCTGCCCCAGAAGCCGCCGAGCATGGCTCGGCGCTACCGAAGATGCGCGCAGACCGACCTGGTAGCGCCGACCCATGGTCGGCGAGCGCACCGCGCGGCTGCCCCAGAAGCCGCCGAGCATGGCTCGGCGCTACCGAAGATGCGCGCAGACCGACCTGGTAGCGCACCGCGCGGCGCTGGAACGGGGAACCCTCGACCTACAGCGGCGGCGGATACCCGCGTCCAGCCCGCAGCGGGCGGAAATACGCCGTCTGATCGTACAACCCGACATCCTGCCGCGGGTGCCAGCCCGGGATGCCGGCCAGCGGCAACGGCCGCAGCTCCAGCGGATCCTGCAGTACCGTACCCGCGTCCAGCGCACGCGCCACGGCCGCGATGCAGGCAGCGTCATCCTTTCCCTGCACCACCAGGCACTTGCCCACCAGCAGCCGCGTCGGCAGCAGTGCCTGCTCCATCAGCGCATGGCCGATCACCGCTGCCACGCCGATGTCCCCGCTCGCCCAGCGTCCTGCCCCCTGCACGAACAGCGCCTGCCAGTCGTGCGCATTCCACGCCGCGAGCAGGCCCGCGTCACGCACCCGCACGATCACGCCGGATTCGTCGAACTGGGTCAGCGCGGCCTGCGCGCGGTTGCGGGCGTGCGCGCCCATCTGCTGGATGTGCAGGCACTGACGGGTATTGAGCGCCCGCTTGATCGCAGGATGGCGCGCCCAGACCAGCGCGTTGAACAGGTCGTGCCAGTTGCAGGCACGGGTGGCGATCTCGCCTGTTTCGGCAATGCGCTGCTCATAGTGCCGTCCATCGGCGAGCAACGCCGCGTCCTGCTCGCCCAGCCGCTTGTCCTGCAATGGCAGCACGGCGTTGAGTGTTTCGATGGAAGGCCACTCCGCACCCGCCAGCAACCCGGAGAAGGGCGCCAGCGCGCCAAACAAAGGGTGCGCGAAGCAGGCCGCATCCACCGCCTCGCGCGGTGGCGCGACGAAGCGGCGGCGGGTCGCGCTGGAATCCGAAGCGTGTCGACCCACGGTCGCCACCCACCCGGGATCCGGCGCTTCCGCCCGGGTCACAGCATTTTCAGATCGAGTGCCTTGCGTGCGGCGGGCACGGCGGTCGGCGGCAATGCATCGCCGTACAGATCGTGCTCGTCGCTCTCGGTGATTTCCACGTCGACGAAATCGCCGACCCGCAGGGTCACCTCATCGGCATTCTGGATATGCACCAGCCCGTCGATCTCCGGTGCATCGGCCTTGGAACGGGCCACGGCGATATCACCTTCGATCCCGTCGACCAGGCACTGCTGCACCGTGCCGATCTTCGCTTCCAGCCGCGAGGCGGAAATCTGCGCCTGCTTTTCCATGAAGCGCGCCAGGCGTTCCTGCTTCACTTCTTCCGGCACCGGATCGGGCAGGTCGTTGGCCGTGGCGCCTTCCACCGGCGAATAGGCGAACGCACCGACACGGTCCAGCTGCGCCTCGTCCAGGAACGACAGCAGCTCTTCGAACTCGGCTTCGGTTTCGCCGGGGAAACCGACGATGAAGGTCGAACGCACGGTGATGTCCGGCGCGATGCGGCGCCAGTTCTGCACCCGCTCCAGGGTCTTTTCCACCGCGCCCGGACGCTTCATCAGTCGCAGGATGCGTGGGCTGGCGTGCTGGAACGGAATGTCCAGGTACGGCAGGATCCGGTTCTCCGCCATCAGCGGCACCATCTCGTCCACGTGCGGATACGGGTACACATAGTGCATGCGCACCCAGGCATCCAGCTCGGACAGGCCTTCGCACAGCGACTTCATCCGCGTCTGGTAGGCCTTGTCGCGCCACATGCGCTCGGCGTACTTCACGTCCACGCCGTAGGCGGAGGTGTCCTGGGACACCACCAGCAGTTCCCGGACGCCGCCACGCACCAGCCGTTCGGCTTCGCGCAGCACCTCGTCCACCGGCCGCGAAACCAGCTTGCCGCGCATCGAAGGAATGATGCAGAAACTGCACTTGTGGTTGCAGCCCTCGGAAATCTTCAGGTACGCGTAATGGCGCGGGGTCAGCTTGACGCCGTAGTCCGGCACCAGGTCCACGAAGGGGTCGTGGCGCGGCGGAATAGCCGCATGCACCGCTTCCATGACGCTCTGGTAGTCCTGCGGCCCGGACACGGCCAGCACGTCCGGGTACGCCTCGCGGATCTGCTCCGGGCGCTTGCCCAGGCAGCCGGTGACGATCACCTTGCCGTTGGCGTTCATCGCCTCGCCGATCGCATCCAGCGATTCGGTCACCGCCGAATCGATGAAGCCACAGGTGTTGACCACCACTACGTCGGCGGCGTCGTAGGTCGGGACGATGTCGTATCCCTCGACCCGCAACTGGGTGAGGATGCGCTCGGAATCGACGAGGGCCTTCGGACAGCCAAGGCTGACGAAGCCGACTTTGGGGTTCAGCAGGGACATGGATCGGGACTCTGGGGGCCTGGGCCGGGCGTGGCCTGGGGGCCTGGATCGGACAAGTATACCGGGCCCGCTGGACGCCCCTGAACCCTCCCCCGCCGACGGCCGACGTCGGCACGGACACGGTCGCCGCCTGCACATGGATTCCGCAGCATCCTGCATAGGCAGACGGCCCGGGGGGACACAGGATGGAACTGCGTACTGCGTACTGCGTCCTGCGTACAGCGGACAGGGCACGTGCGCCGGACCGGCACGATGCCGGCATCCATCCAACGGGAGTCCCTTGATGAAACCCTTTGCCGCCACCTGCCTGGCCACCGTGCTTCTGGCCGCCGGCCTGCCGCCCGCCAAGGCCGCCGCCAACACCTACACCTGCTCCTATCAACTGTACGAGAACGACCAACCCGTGGTCCGCCGCGTGGAGTACGTCGAGCCGAACCTGCAGGCGGCGATGGCCAAATTCGAGGCCTTTCTTGCCGATTTGAGGGCGCAGGGCAAGCACCCACAACACCTGGGATGCCGCTGAATCGCAGGGGGGGGGGGCGCTCCCGACACCGGCAGCGGGCTCCCCCGACCCCGCATCAGGCCCTCGCCTGCTGGTGGACGCCGGGGCCGAGCCCGCCAAATGGATGCCGCAGGCGCTGCGGTTCATCGCGCTGGTCCTGCCGCCCCTCCATCAGCAAGGACATCCCATGGCCCGCCAAGCACGCATCGCCCTGCTCCTGATCCCCCTCGCCCTTACATGGCCCGGTCGCGTCGACGCCGTGGTAGCGGGAGGGATGGCGTCGATTTCCCGTGACTACGTCAGCCAGCCAGGGGGTTATCTGGACCTGCAGACCCGCATCACCATCGACAAGGAACCGGGTTTCAATGGCCGCACCTACTGGGCCCACCAGTGGAGGTTCGTGGGACCCGAAGGCGGCTACGTCGGCCTGCAGCAGCGAAGTGGTCGCGAAAAAGCGATCAACTTTTCGATCTGGGGTGCAACCGGCTGGGACGCCACGGGCCCTGCGCGCTGCCAGTTCTTCGGCCACGAAGGCAAGGGCGTACAGTGTTCGATGGCGCTGGAATGGACACAGGGCACGCCTTACCAGATCAGGATCCAGTCCACCGCACAGGATCGCTGGACGGCCTCGGTCACCGATACGGTCACCGGCCAGACCCGGGTGGTGGCTACCATCCACGCTGCAGCCGGCAGCATGGGCATCAAGGACTTGTCCGAATGGGTCGAGGACTTCGCCCAAGGCAGTGAGCAGCACGACCGCTGCGAGGATGTTCCACCGACCCAGGCCACCTTCGGCGTCCCCCGGCTTGAAGGTCGCATTCCGCTCCGCAGCCGCCCGAGAACCTATGGCAACTGCGCGCACATCGCGCAGGTCGCCTGCTCGAACGCCCAGGTCTGCACGGTCAAGGGCAATCCCCAGGCAGGTGGAGCGGCGCCGTGACAACGGCCACCGGTGGTTCCGGCCGATCCCGCCCGGATGACGCATGCCTGACGCGGCGAAGAGGATAATGCATCGCAAACCACCATGAAGAGGCAACGCGCGATGGGCAACTGGATCACCCTGGACACCCACCACGGCAAGGCCCGGGCCTGGCAGGCGCTGCCGGAAGGCACCCCGCGCGGCGGCCTGGTGGTCATCCAGGAAATCTTCGGGGTCAATGAACACATGCGCTCGGTGGCCGAGCGTTTCGCCGCCGAAGGCTATGCGGTGTTGGCGCCGTCCTTCTTCGACCTGCTCGACGAAGCCGACGGCGGCGAGCCGCGGGAGCTGCCCTACGACAACGACGGGGTCAAGGCCGGCCTGGAGGCGGTCAACGCCATCGGCGTGGAAAAGTCGCTGGTGCTGGTGCGCGCCGCGGCCACCCGCCTGGCCAGCCATGGCAAGGTCGGCACGGTGGGCTACTGCTGGGGTGGCAGCATCGCCCTGCTCGCCGCGTTGCGCCTGGGCCTGCCGTCGGTCAGCTACTACGGGGCGCGCAACGTGCAGTTCCTGGATGAATCGCCGAAGGCCCCGGTGATGTTCCACTTCGGCGCACTGGACAAGAGCATTCCGCCGGAGGCCATCGCCGCCCACCGCGAAAAGCTGCCGAAGATGGAGACCTTCGTCTACCCGGCCGACCATGGCTTCAACCGCGACGTCGGACATGCGTATGATCCAGACAGCGCCGCCCTGGCGCTGCAACGCACCCTGGACTTCTTCACGGAGCATCTTGGATGAGCGATTTTGAACTGGATACGCGCCTGGCCAACGACAGCGTGCTGGTGGCCGAAGGCCCCCTGTCCCAGATCAGGCTGATGAACGACGAACGTTTCCCGTGGCTGGTGATCGTGCCGCGGCTGGCCGGCATCACCGAATGGATCGAACTGGACGGCGATCAGCAGGACAAGCTGCGCACCGAACTCAACCGCACCTCCAAGGCGCTGAAGTCCGAAGACGGCGTGGAGAAGATCAACATCGGCGCGCTGGGCAACATCGTGCGCCAGCTGCATTTCCACGTGATCGGCCGCCACGAGGGCGACCCGGCCTGGCCGGGACCGGTCTGGGGCAGCGGCCAGGCGCATCGGCACGACGCCGACGAATTGCAACGGCGTGTCGCACACTGGAAGGACAAGCTAGGATATCCGCCCCACCCTTGAGCGTTCGCAGACTCCGATGCGTTTCAATCTAGTCGCTGCCATCCTGCTGATCCTGGTCGGGCTGTTCATGCTCGCCACCAACCTCGGCTGGACCAACATGAACTTCACCCGCCTGCTCACCACCTGGTGGCCGGTCGGCCTGGTGGCGGTAGGCATCGGCATGCTGTTCGGCCGCGGCAAGTAAGCCACGGCCCCGGCGGTGCCGGTCCTGGCGGGCCGGCACGCCACGGACGCTCAGGTGCGCGGCAGGGTGACGCCGGTCTGGCCCTGGTACTTGCCGCCACGGTCCTTGTAGGACGTCTCGCAGATGTCGTCCTGGTCGGCCTGGAAGAACAGCATCTGGGCCACGCCTTCGTTGGCGTAGATGCGCGCCGGCAGCGGCGTGGTGTTGCTGAATTCCAGGGTCACGTGGCCTTCCCACTCCGGTTCCAGCGGGGTCACGTTGACGATGATGCCGCAGCGCGCGTAGGTGCTCTTGCCCAGGCACACCACCAGCGTGTCGCGCGGGATGCGGAAGAACTCCACCGTGCGCGCCAGCGCGAAGCTGTTCGGCGGGATGATGCACTCATCGGCCACCACGTCGACGAAGCTCTTCGGATCGAAGTGCTTGGGGTCCACGATGGTGGAATTGATGTTGGTGAACACCTTGAACTCGCGCGAGCAGCGCACGTCGTAGCCATAGCTGGACGTGCCATAGCTGACGATGCGCTCGCCGTTGGCCTGCTTCACCTGCCCGGCTTCGAACGGCTCGATCATGCCGTGCTGTTCGGACATGCGGCGGATCCAACGGTCACTCTTGATGCTCATGCTAAGTCCTGGCTGGGAGGGACGGGCGCGCGCCCGGGGGCTGATTCTACAGGGCCTACCGGCTCAGAGCAGCGAGGACAGGATCGGGATTGACGCGCGCGGGCGCTTGGCCAGTTCTTCCAGCAGACGGCTGGCGGCCTGGCGGTAGGCCTGTGCCGCAGTCGACTCCGGCTGCGCGGCGGTGATCGGGGTACCGGCGTCGCCCTGCTCGCGGATGTCGATCTGCAGCGGCAGCGATCCCAGCAGCGGCACGCCGTACTGGGCGGCCATCTTTTCCCCGCCACCGTGGCCGAACAGATGCTCCACGTGACCGCAGTTGCTGCACGTGTGCACGGCCATGTTTTCCACGATGCCCAGCACCGGCACTTCCACCTTCTCGAACATCTTCAGCGCCTTGCGCGCGTCCAGGGTGGCGATGTCCTGCGGGGTGGTGACGATCACCGCGCCGGCCAGCGGAATCTTCTGGGTCAGGGTCAGCTGGATGTCACCGGTGCCCGGCGGCAGGTCGATCAGCAGCACGTCCAGGTCGTCCCACAGGGTGTCGTTGAAGAACTGGGTCATCGCCGAGGTCGCCATCGGGCCGCGCCAGATCATCGGCGTCTCGTCCTCGATCAGGTAGCCGATCGACATGGTGTCCACGCCGAACGCGCGCGGCGGCTCGATGCTCTTGTTGTCCGGGCTTTCCGGGCGGCCGGACAGACCCATCATCGCCGGCACCGACGGGCCGTAGATGTCCGCATCCAGCAGCCCCACGCGCACGCCCAGCTGCTGCAGGGCCACCGCCAGGTTCACCGACGTGGTGCTCTTGCCGACCCCGCCCTTGCCAGAGCCCACCGCGACGACGTTGCGGATGCGCGCATGCGGGCTCAGTCCTTTCTGGACCTGGCTGGCGTGGGGGCGGCGTTGCGGGTTGTTCACTGCGGTGCTCCGGAATCTTAAAGACGGTCGGCGGCCATGATACAAGCCGGCGCGCCCCACGCTGGAAGACCGGCGCAGGGCCGTGCGCTGATCAATGACGTAATCGCCATAACAGAAAAATTCAGCGCCGGCTCATCCAAGGCATATGAAATATTTTCAGTAAAGCCGACAGCCCTTGCAGCACAAGGCATGCGCGAGGACATCGCGGACCCTGCGCACGCACTGGCGGTGTGGGTTTCGAAAATGCTGTTAATGCCGTGTTACGTTTCGATGACATCGGTTTGGGACTGAACCGACCGTGAAGCGTCAAGGATGACAGCGCCACTCCTTCAGCCACAGCTCGGGACCCCCCACATGCCTCAGCGTCGCACGCTCCTGCCGCACCCCCTCGCATTCGCACTGTTCAGCAGCCTGGTCGCCGCCGCCACGCCCGCCATCGCCCAGGACGCCGCCACCACCAGCCTGGACCGCGTCACCGTTACCGGCTCGCTGATCCCGCAGACGGACATCGAAACCCACACGCCGGTGCTCACCGTTACCGCTGAAGACATCCAGACCCGCGGTTTCACCAGCGTGGCCGATGTCCTGCAGCAGTCCTCCCTTTCCACGGGTGGCCTGCAAGGCGGCCAGACCTCGGCCTCATTCACTCAAGGCGCCGAAGCGGCAGGCATGTTCGGCCTCAGCCCGGGCTACACCAAGTACCTGATCAACGGCCGGCCGATGCTGTCCTACCCGGCGCTGTACAACGGCAGCGACTCGTTCAACAACATCAGCGGCATCCCCATCGACATCGTCGAGCGGATCGAGATCCTGCCGGGCGGCCAGTCCTCACTGTACGGCTCGGACGCGATCGCCGGCGTGGTCAACATCATCCTGAAGGAACGCCTGGAGGGCGGCTCGCTGAGCGTGCGCGGCGGTGCCTACAGCGAAGGCGGTGGCAGCAATATCCGCTTCAGCGTCGCCCAGGGCTTCAACGCGCTGGATGACCGGCTCAACGTGCTGGTCAACGCACAGTACGAAAAGACCAACCCGATCTGGGGCTACCAGCGTGACCTGACCAAGGTCAACAACCCGGACGGCTACAGCCCGCAGTACGTGTCCAATGATTTCCTGGTGCTGCAGCCGGCCAACAGCAACCGCTACGCGATGATGGATCCGAACCTGTGCGCCAACGTCGCCGGGCAGTTCGGCGGCACCACCGTGCTCGGCACGCGCCCGACCGGCCAGGCCTGTGGTTCGGTGTACGGCACCGGTTTCAAGACGATCAAGAACGGCAAGGAAAGCAGCCAGGTCTACAGTTCATTCACCTTCGATGTGAACGACAACTTCCAGCTGTTCGGTGATGCGCTGGTCAATCTGGAAGAAGTGAAGTACGCCACCGGCTCGAACTTCACCTGGTGGGGCACCTCCTCCGGCTGGGGCCGCTTCTATGACCAGGACAGCGGCCAGTACCTCAACCTGCAGCGCGTGTTCGCACCGGAAGACATCGGCCCGAACGGCTACAAGGACATCCTCAACACTGATCGCAACAAGGCCTACCAGGTCACCCTCGGTGGACGCGGCAGTGCGGGCGACTGGGACTACAGCGCCAGCTTCAGCCGCGGCGAGTACAAGCTCACCGAACGCAGCTTCGTGCGCTGGGCCGACCCGATCGACAGCTACTTCGAAGGCCGCGTGCTTGGCCCGGAGCTGGGCACCACGTCCGCCGGTTACAGCATCTACAGCCCCAACTGGGAAGCGTTCTACGCGCCGCTGCCGGCGGGCGATTTCCAGAGCTTCACCGGCTACGCCTACAGTGAAAGCCGGACCTGGCAGAACCTCGGCCGGGTACAGCTGACCAACGCCTCGCTGTTCTCGCTGCCGGGTGGCGATGCCGGCTTCGCCGTGGTGGCCGAGGCCGGCAGCGAGGGCTGGGATTACACCCCCGACCCGGGCCTGATGGATGGCAGCGTATGGGGCACCACGGCGGTTTCCGGCGCCGGCCATCGCAGCAACTATGCGCTCACCAGTGAACTGCGCCTGCCCCTGCTGGATTCGCTGACCGTCACCGGATCGGGCCGCTATGACGCGTTCAAGATCCAGGACAGCACCGTCGACAAGGCTACTTACAGCATCGGCGTGGAGTTCCGTCCGATCGACAGCCTGCTGTTCCGCGGCAAGTACGGCACGGCCTTCCGCGCGCCCACCCTGGCCGATGCCTTCCAGGGCCGCAGCGGCTACTACGCCAACGGCTCCACCGATTTCTACCGTTGCGGCCAACTGGGATACGACCCGTCCGAAACCACCGGCTGCCCCTACGACAGCGTGTCGGTGTTCGGCGTGCAGTCCGGCAACCCGGACCTGGAACCGATCACTGCCGATGTGTGGAATGCCGGCGTGGTCTGGGCCCCGCTCAACAACCTGTCCTTCTCGGTGGATTACTACAACTGGAAGATCGAGAACGAGGTCAACACGCTCAGTTCGGACCAGCTGCTGCTCGCCGAGTACTACTGCCGCGGCGGCCAGGCCAACAACACGTCGGCCAGCTGCCAGAACGTGGCCGACTGGATCACCCGCGATGCATCAGGCGTGCTGGATGAGATCTACACGCCAAAGTTGAACGTGGCCAGGCAGAACCTTCAGGCACTGACGGCCAGCTTCAAGTACGTCCAGGACCTGGGACGCTTCGGCTCGCTGCAGTTCGCCGGCAACTACACCAACATGCTGGAACGCGAACTGCAGCCCCAGCCGGGAGATGAGTACCTGGACCTGCTGCGTGACCCGTACGCCATGTGGGTCTACGACTCCTATGCCAAGGTCCGCGCCGATGGCTCGGTAGGCTGGGCCAAGGGCAACTGGACCACGACGCTGTATGCCAACTACATCGGCAGGACGCCGAACTACATGGCGTACCTGGGCAACGGGTACGACTACGTGCACTCCTCCGGTTACAAGGCCGGCAAGTGGGGTTCGTACACCACCTACAACCTGAGCGTGAACTATCGCGCGCTGGAAAACCTGACGCTGTCGCTGATGGTCAACAACGTGTTCAACAAGATGCCCGACAACCAGCGGTACAGTTTCGCCGGCACCAGCGGCCAGCCGTACAACAACTATCTCTACAATGCCTACGGCCGTGCGATCTACATGCAGGCCAAGTACGAGTTCGGCGCTCCGTAAGGCGCGGTGCTGAAATGGGCCCGGCTGACGCCGGGCCCGTTTTCCATTGTGCCGAGCCTGTCCGGCGAAGCCTCTTGCGCCGCGACATGACCTTCGACACCCTTGCAGGCTGGGCCGGAGGCGTATCGTCCGGCCTACAGCCCTCTGGGAACCTTCCCAGACATCACGCGGCCTGGAGGCCATACAAAAGTGACCCGTACTCCCAAGATCGTCCTGCTGACCCTGGCCGTTTCGGCCGCGCTGGTCGGCTGCGGCAAGAGCGAAACCCCGGCCAAGGAAGGCGCCGCCTCCACCCCGGCCGCCGCCACCGAAGCCCACACCTACACCCTGGACCAGGCCAAGCTGCCGGCGTACAACGCCTTCCAGCCCAGCGACCTGGACACCACGCTGGACGCGTGCACCGCCTTCGGCGACTACGTCAACAGCAAGTGGCTGGCCGCCAATGAGATCCCGGCCGACCGCACCAGCTGGGGCGCGTTCACCATCCTCGACGAGCGTTCGGTCGCCGCCCAGCACCAGCTGGCCGAGCAGGTCGCGCAGGTCAAGAACCCGAACCACATCGAAAAGGTGGTCGGTGACCTGTGGGCCACCGGCATGGACGAAGCGAAGATCAACGCCCAGGGCATCGAGCCGCTGAAGGCCGACCTGACCGCCATCGACGCGCTGTCCGACAAGGCCGCCATCGCCGCCTACCTGCGTGACACCGCCGCCAAGGGCGAGAACGTGCTGTTCGGCTTCGGTGCCGAAGCGGACTTCAAGAACTCCGCCGTGAACATGGCCTACGCCAGCCAGGGCGGCCTGGGCCTGCCGGACAAGACCTTCTATACCGACGCGGCCAAGGCCGACAAGCTGCAGGCCTACCAGGCCCACGTGGCCAAGGTGCTGGAGCTGGCCGGCGTGCCGGCCGCCGATGCCGCCACCCAGGCAGCGGAAGTCATCAAGTTCGAAACCCGCCTGGCCAAGGCCTCCAAGTCCAGCGTCGAACTGTCGCGCGACGTCTCGCTGTACTACCACCCGGTCAGCCTGGCCGAAGCCGATGCGCTGACCCCTAACTTCAGCTGGACCGAGTTCTTCAAGAGCCAGGGCGTGGCCGCGCCGGAGAAGTTCTCGCTGGCCATCCCCGCTTTCCATGAAGAGGTCAGCAAGGCGCTGGGTGATACCGATCCGGCCGTGTGGCGCGCCTACCTGCGCTTCCACACCGTGGACAGCGCATCGCCGTACCTGAGCGATGCCTTCGCCAATGAGAACTACGCCTTCTACGGCAAGACCCTCAACGGCCAGAAGGAACAGAAGCCGCGCTGGAAGCGCGTGCTGGGCACCATCGAAAACGGTGCCGGCGAAGCGTTCGGCCAGCTGTACGTCAAGGTCGCCTTCTCGCCGGAAGCCAAGGCAAAGATGGAAACGCTGGTGAAGAACCTGGCCGATTCGCTCAAGGAACGCATCCAGGGCCTGGCGTGGATGAGCGATGAGACCAAGGCCAAGGCGATCGCCAAATGGGAAACCTTCACCCCGAAGATCGGCTACCCGGACAAGTGGCGCGACTGGTCCGGCCTGGACACCGGCCGTGACAGCTTCCTCGGCAACGTCCGCGCCGCCAACGCCTTCAACTACAAGTTCAACCTGGCCAAGGTCGGCCAGCCGGTGGACAAGACCGAGTGGGGCATGACCCCGCAGACCGTCAACGCCTACTACAACCCGCTGCAGAACGAGATCGTGTTCCCGGCCGCCATCCTGCAGCCGCCGTTCTTCGATCCCAACGCCGATGACGCGCTGAACTACGGCGGCATCGGTGCGGTGATCGGCCACGAAATGACCCATGGTTACGACGACCAGGGCAGCCGTTTCGGACCGACCGGCAACTTCGAGAACTGGTGGACCGAAGCGGACAGCAAGAACTTCTCCGGCCTGACCGGCAAGCTGGTCAAGCAGTTCAACGAGTACAAGGTGGATGGCCAGGCCGTCGATGGCAGCCTGACCCTGGGCGAGAACATCGCCGACCTGGGCGGCCTCGCAACCGCCTACGACGCGCTGCAGAAGGCATCGGCCGGCAAGGAAGATCCGAAGGTCGATGGCTTCACCCGCGACCAGCGCTTCTTCTTCAACTGGGCCACCGTGTGGCGCACCAAGTACACCCCGGAGAACGCCAAGGTCCGCCTGGCTACCGATCCGCACGCACCGGCGCAGTTCCGCGCGATGGGCGCGCCGTCGAACCTGCCGACCTTCGCCGCCGCGTTCCAGTGCAAGGCCGGTTCGCCGATGTCGCGCGCTGGCGATGCCAAGGTCGTGATCTGGTAAGTCACGGCTGACGCCGCATTGAAAGCGAGGCCCGGGGAAACCCGGGCCTTTTCGTTGGCGATGCCGGCCGCGGGGTGACCGGCGCTGGCGTGCATGCCGTGCACATGTCTGGCTTGCTATAGTTCGCCCGCCCTTAATCCATCATGGATTTGCTCTACATGCCCAATCTTCGTCCGCTTGCCATCTCCCTGGGCGTCAGCCTGGCCATGCTGGTCCCCGTCCACGATGCGCTCGCCGCCAAGAAGAGGGCCGCACGTGCGCCGGCCGTCAGCGCCCAGTGCACAGATTTCCACGACGCGACCAATGCCGCCTGGCTGAAGGCCAACCCGGTTCCGCAGACCGGCGCCACCACCGCGCTGGGCCAGTTGGTCGAACGCAGCCGCCTGCAGCAGCGCGAGCTGCTGGACGGCGCGATGGCCAGCCCGCAGGGCAACGTGCAGAAGCTGCTCGGCGACTTCTGGGCCAGCGGCCTGGATGAAGCGGCGGTGGAAGCCGATGGCTCCAACCCGATCGCCCCGCTGCTGACCCGCATCAATGCGATCAAGCGCGCCAAGGATGTCCCCGCTTCGATCGCCGCCCTGCACCAGGTCGGTATCCCGGTGGCGTTCAACTTCAGCCCGGACGTTGACCTGAAGGCGCTGGACCGTCACATCGGCTACTTCATGCAGGGCGGCATGGGCCTGCCGGACCCGGCCTTCTACACCCGCAGCGACGCCGACACCGTCGCGGTGATGGGCCGCTACCGCGCCTACGTCAAGCAGATCCTGGCACTGACCGGCACCCCTGCAGCCAAGCTGGATGCCGAAGTGGCCTCGGTGATCGCGCTGGAAACCGAGCTGGCGCGCAACGCGCAGTCGCTGGCCGACCTCAACAACCCGTTCCGCAACTACGCGCCGATCTCCACCCGCGACCTCAACGGCCGCTACAAGAACCTGCAGCTGGACGCGTTCCTGAAGGTGCAGGGCGTCAACGACGACCTGGTGTCGCTGTCCGACGCCGCGCTGTTCCAGGCGCTGGACGGCATGGTCACCCGGATCAAGCCGGACCAGTGGAAGGCCTACCTGCGCTGGCGCGTGGGCGATGCGATGGCCCCGTACCTGTCCAAGGCCTACCGTGACGCCGAGTTCGAATTCCGTGGCCGCGTGCTGCGCGCGCAGACCCTGCCCGCCCCGCGCTGGGAGCAGGTACTGGATGCGATCAACGTCGCCGCCGGCCCGATGCTGGGCCGCGAGTACGCCGCCAGGCACCTGAGCGCCGAAGACCGCCGCCAGGCCGCGTGGATCATCGACAAGCTGCGCGAAATGCAGATCGAAGCAGTCAAGCGCAGCACCTGGCTGAGCGCGGAGGCCAAGGCCGAAGCGGAAGCCAAGCTGGGGGCGCTGAAGATCGAGATCGGCACCCCGCTGCGCGATCTGGATTACAGCGTGCAGCCGATGGGTCGTGGCAGCTTCGGCGGCAACATGCTGATCGCTTCGACCTGGCGCCACCGCGAAGAAATGAAGCGCATCGGCCGCGGCAACGCAGACCGTCGCTGGGACGTGCTGCCGCAGCAGCCGTCGCTGGCGTATGACCTGGCGCAGAACCGCCTGATCGTCACCGCCGCCGCCCTGCAGGGCCCGATCTTCAACGCCCAGTCCAACGCGGCCAACAAGTTCGGCAGCTACGGCGCACTGGTCGGCCATGAGCTGACCCGTGCGATCGATGCCAAGGGCGCGCTGATCGACGCACGTGGCGAACTGCGCAGCTGGTGGACCCCGGCCGACAAGACCGCCTGGACCCTCCTCGGCACGCGCATGGCCACCCAATACAGCGCCTACGATTTCCCGGGCGTGAAGGGTGCCAAGGTCAACGGCGCGCTCACCGCGGACAACAACCTGGCCGACCTGGCTGGGCTGGAACTCGCCTGGGAGGCCTACCGCGCGGTGGAAGCCAACGCCAAGCCGGCCGACCAGCAGGGCTTCTTCACCGCCTGGGCCGCGCTGTGGCCGCAGCAGCTGTCGCCCAACGAGGCGGCGGCACGTGCCAGCATGGACATCGAAGCACCGGGCAAGTGGCGTACCAATGGGCCGCTGGCCAACCTGCCGGCCTTCGGTGCTAGCTTCACCTGCAAGCCGGGCCAGCCGATGCAGCGTACCGACGCCGACCAGATCCGCGTCTGGCGTTGAGTCGACTGCTTCGGCAGCAGCAAGAAGGGCGCCCGCAGGGGCGCCCTTTTCCATGGCTGATGCAACGTTTGATTGTCAGAAATCGTACGAAGCGGTCAGCCGGGCCGAGCGCGGCGCGGTGAAGTAGGTGCCGATGCCGTAGGTGTTGGACACGGTGTACGGGCCCTCCTCGTACTGGGCTTCGGACTGCAGCGGGCGGCGCTGGTTGAACACGTTGAACACATCCAGCCCGAACGCGAGCCGCTTCAGCGCGAACCCGGGGCGATACATCACGCCGAGATCGACGCGGGCAGTCCACGGCTGGCGACCGGCATCGCCAGGACGCGACGGGCTGCCGTTGCAGTAGTGGTACGACGATCCGTAACCGATCGGGTCACTCTCGTCCGCGCCGTAGAAACCCAGGCAGGTCTTCGGCGCACCGGACATCACCCGCAGCGTGGCCGAGCCCGTCCATTCCTCGGTAAACTGGTAGGCGCCGTAGCCCTTCAGCTGGTGGCGGCGGTCGTTGGCCAGGTAGCCGCCGGCATACTCCATCAGATACGACGAATCCCAATCCTGGGTCTTGGACACATCCTTCTGGCCCAGGTCCGACTTCACCTGGCCCTCGGTGTTGCCGAAGTTGCGCGACCAGGTGTAGTCCACGCGGCCGTACCAGTTGTTGCGCATCGGGTGCTCGACGAACAGGTCCACCGCCACGTAGTCACGCTTGGCCTTCTGACCCCCCAGCCCCCAATCGGCACCGCTCATGCTCACCGGGACATAGCCCGAGCCGTCGCGCTTCTTCACCAGGAAGGTGTTGCGCTTGCCCGGGTTGAAGATCACACAGCCGGGGATATCCAAGGCGCTGGAATCCACCCCCATCGCGTCCAGCTTGTCACTGATGCGGCCGGCATCGCAGGTGTCGTCGATCGCGGTCTGCAGGCGGCGGTAGGTCGCCTTGGCGCCGCTGTTCCAGGATTCGCCCAAGGTCTTTTCGAAGCCGAGGATCAGCTCGTCCTGGAACTGCGACTTCAGGTCGGACGGCGCCACGCCGCGCGGGTCCGGCGTCTGCCCGTACTCGTTGTTGGAAGACACCGGGCCCGGTCCCAGCGCGGTCAGGCCGGTCGGGTTGCCGTTGGCATCGATGCCGCTGTAGGTGAAGTATTCGCGGGTATACGTCGACGCCGATGCACCGCGGATGGCCACGCTGTTGGGCAGCGCCAGGTAATAGCGTCCCAGGTTGGCGAACACCTTCAACGAGGAATCGCCGAACACATCCCACGCCGCGCCCAGCCGCGGGGCCCACTGGTCACCACTTTCCACATAGGCGACACCGGCGCTGTTGTAGTTGGTGAATTTGTCATTGCGCAGGCCCAGGGTCAGCAGCCAGTCCGGCGTCACCTGCCAGCGGTCTTCCAGGTAATACGCTTTCTGCTGCAGCGACATGCTGGTGGTGGTGGAGAAAATGTACTTCTGCACGAAGTAGCCGTCACCACCGGGCGGGGTGATGCCAAAGCCCGGGGCAGGCGAGGAGCCCGGGGCGATGCGCGAATAGATCCAGGCATGGCCGGGACCGGTCATGGCCTGGCCTTCGTTGCTGGCGTTGAACGTCATGTTGTCGATGCCGGCGGTAAGTTCATGGTCACCGATGCGGTACTGCAGGTCCACGCGCAGGCCACGCGTACTGCTGCCCGCATTGGATGCCTTGTCATTGATCGCAACCTGGTCGTTGCGGATCGGCGTGCCGCCGGTGATCAACGGATCCTGGTTGTTCGCTCCGCTGATGAACGGGTTGGACGAATCCAGCGGGTTCGCGTCCAGGTTGCGCTGCCTGCTGCGGCCCCACAGCGCACTCAGCGTCAGGTCGTCGCTGAGATAGCTGGTGAACTTGAAGATGTCGAAGTTGTCTTTCAGCTTGGTGGTGTTGGCGAAGGTGCCGGTGCGTTCGCCCTCGCTGCGGGTCGCGTAGTCGTAGCTGCGGTGGTAGGCGTCGTAGCGATCCGTGTTCTGGATGCGGGTGTACTCCAGCGTGTTGCTGTCGTTGATGTTCCAGTCGATCTTGCCGTAGAACTTCGGCGCATTGACGGTGTAATGGCGCTTCACCTGCTGTGCCGATTCGATGCTGTTGGTCAGCACGCCGCTGGACTTGTCGACTTCGCCAGCCACGTGCACGAACAGGCGGTCTTCGATCAGCGGGCCGCTGACATAGCCGCTGTAGGTGTTGCGGTCGGTGGTGTCGCCACGCCGCGAGCGGTACAGCGAACCGGGCAGGGTCGGATCCTGGAGCTCATAGCCGGGCGACAGCGCCGCGTCGGGGTAGCGGATATCACGTGGCGATTCGGCCAGCGAACCCGGCTGCCAGATGGCTTGGACACCGAAATGCCACTGGTTGGTACCACGCTTGCCAAGCTGGTTGATCACCCCGCCGGTGGAGCGTCCATAACTGGCACCGTAGCCGCCGGTGAAGGTTTCCTGCTGGTCGATCGAACCGTAGGGCAGGCTCACCCCGCCGATGTTGTTGAGCGGATTGGTGGCATTGAAGCCGTTGAGGTAATACGCGTTCTCGGTAACGCTGGCGCCGCCGAAGGACAGCGAAGAACGCGAACCATTGAGGAACTCCCCACTGCCGGCGACCACGCCCGGCGCCAGCAGCGCGATCGCTTCGGCACTGCGGCCCAGCGGCAGCACGTCCAGCTGTTCGGAGGTGATCACCGAGCGCGAGACGGTGTTGGTGACATCGATCTTCGGCAGCTGGGCCGCCGTCACGGTCACGGTTTCCAGCGTGGTGGCCGCCGCTTCGGTGAAGGAGACATCGGTGCCGGCGCCGACCTTCAGCTGCACGTTGTCGCGCTGCTGCACCACTTTGCCATCGCGCTGCAGGGTCACCGTGTACCTGCCGACCGGCAGTGAACCGAGTGTGTAACGGCCGTTGGCATTCACCTCCACAGTGCGCTTCAGGCCGCTGTCGCTCTCCACGATGATCGAGGCGCCCGCAGCGCCCGGTGCGCTGCCGTAAAGTGAGCCGGTGGTGCTCTGTGCGGAGGCCGCGCCGATGATCGACATCAGGGCCACGACGATGCTGGTCCGCTTCAATGATGCGGGCCGCTTGATGCTGCTCATGCAAACTCCTTGTCCAAGGGGAAGCAGGCCGCGGTCCACCGCAGATCTGCAACGCAAGTTGAACAAGCAGCTGAACCGCAGGCCTACGAAGAACGCGACGCGCCGCTGGATCTGGGCCGAAACGGTCGCATGGTTTCGCAATCAACCCGGTCCCGTCACGCGCCCGCGACAGACGGACGCGGAATTCCGGCCGATCACGACCTCCGGATCACACGTGCTCGGGCGACAGGGTGCCGCGATAGGCGACAATCCGCCCTACCAGCGGCGCGGCGATTTCCACGTCGAAGGCGAACGTCCCGTCCACGTCCGCTTCGACGCTGTTGCCACCTGGCAACAGCCAGCGCGGCAACGGCACCCCCCACACCGACCAGCGCCGCGGCAGCAACTGCAGGCGGCCGCCGTCCACCACCACTGCCAGCGCGACCTCGATCACCCCGAAGCGCTCGACCAGCAGGGCCTCGTTGCGGCCCACGCCCGCGGTCTGCAGCGAAGAGAACGTCCTGTCGGCGAAGCGGCGTGTCCAGCGCTCGCCACCAGCCTCTTCGGAAAACGCCACGATCACCGGCACCTGCTCGCCCGCCGAGGGAAAGCCGAACACCGCTGCCAACAACCGCGACAGCGTCCCGCTGCCCCGCTCCACGCGCGCGGTGCCGTGCCAGCGTTTCGCCGCCGAAGGCGCGTGCAGCGCCTGCACGCTTGCCGGCAGCGTGGCATACGCGCTGCCCAGCACGCGCTGGTAAAGGCTGGCGCTGGGCACCTCCCAGCGGAAGCCGGTGTGGATGCTGCGGCCTTCAAACAGCTGCTCATAGTCCGCCAGCTCCAGCGCATGCGTGGCCGCCCGTGCACCCGCCGCTGGGCGCTGCCCCTGCAGCAGCTTGCGGATGATCGCCTCGATGGCCATCGACGGGATGTACGGACCGTCATCGCCCTCGGCCAACAGGTGCCAGCTCTGCACGACGGACACGCCCGCGCGCCGTCCCGTGGCGCGCACGATCATGCCGCCACGGTGCTCGCCGGACTTCATCCGGTTCAACACCCGATGGAACAGCGGAGACAGCGGCTGCAGCGAAGGCAGGCGCAGGTGGTGACGCGCGGTGGCCAGCAGGTTGAGCATCCGGTGCAGCACTTCGGGCACCGGTCCGGCGCCGATCCAGATATCGGTCATGGCGGGGTGTTCGGGCGGCAGCACCTGCAGGTCCGGCACGTCCACCAGCGAATAGCGCAGGTTGCGCAGCGGCACCCTGCCCGGCACCGCCACGGTGAACCGCCGGCTCTCGGCCAGGGCGATGCCGTGTGCATCGCGTCCGTTGCGACGCAGCTTCACCGGCGCGCCGGCATAGCCCACCACCGCGCGCATGACGTTCAGACCGATGCCGGCGTAGGGCGAGGGCGCAATGCCGGCTTCCACGCGGGTGATGTCCATGTGCCGGGCCATCTGCCGCAGCACGGCGGCGGTCAGCACCGGGAAACTGCTGACGCCGGACAGCACGAACACCCCGGCCGCCCTGGCCTGCGCATCGTAGCGCCCGACGCCGGCGACGAAATCCGCTGCATCGGCGAAGTCCAGATAGTCGATGCCCGCCCCGATGCAGGCCTCGATGGCAGCGTAACCGTCCGCGCCATACGCCTGGAAAGGCCCGGAAGCATCGACCACCAGGTCAGGGTGCTCCTGCTGCAGGATGGGCGTCAGCGCGCGCCGATCCAGCTGCAGCGGCCGCACCCGGGCCTCGCCGATGAACGCATTGCAGAACGCCGTCGCCACGGCCAGGTTGCGCCCCCCTATGAGCAGTTCCAGTGCGGGAAGGTCGGCCAGCAGCCGTGCCAGCCGCCCGCCGAACACACCGTAGCCCCCGAGGATGAGAATCTTCACCTGCGTTTCGTCCGTGTCCGCGTTGCCGACAGGGTAGCCTGCCGGCGCCCCGGTCGAGCACGATCCGGGATTAACGTCGGCCGTGCTATCGCTGCACGCTCGTCCCTTCGGGAGCACCACCATGGTCCACAAGAACACGGTCTGCATCTGGTACGACAACGGCGCGCTGGACGCGGCCACCTTCTACGCACAGACCTTCCCGGACAGCGCGGTGATCGCCGTGCACCATGCGCCCGGCGACTTTCCCTCAGGCCGCCAGGGCGACGTGCTGACCGTGGAGTTCACCGTCTGCGGGTTGCCCTGCGTCGGCCTCAATGGTGGCCCCGCCTTCCGCCAGACCGAAGCGTTCTCGCTGCAGGTTGCCACCGAAGACCAGGCCGAGACCGACCGGCTGTGGAATGCCATCGTCGGCAACGGCGGCCAGGAAAGCGCGTGCGGCTGGTGCAAGGACCGCTGGGGTGTTTCCTGGCAGATCACCCCGCGCATCCTGCTCGAATCGGTGACCAGCACGGACAAGGCGCTGGCCAAGCGTGCCTTCGACGCCATGATGACCATGCACAAGATCGACATCGCCACCATCGAGGCCGCCATCCGGTGAGCCCCGGTAGTGGGGGCCGCGGTCCCAAAAACCGCGAAAACCCCGCCGGCCCGCCACCGGGCCGCGCAAACCACACCCCGACAACAAGATATAA